>SVRP01000023.1 GCA_015064735.1 Oscillospiraceae bacterium | reverse complement strand
ACCCCCACAATTTTTTTGAACTCAACAGAAAAATATTTATAATCGTTATATCCGGACATATATGCAACCTCTTTTAAGGAATAGTATCCCGTGGAGATAAGTCCAATAGCATTTTGTATGCGCAGATTGATTATATATTTTTGGGGTGAAATAGCATATTCCTCTTTGAAAAGCTTTCTGAAATACACATCGCTCATAAATGACTTGTCTGCGATCTCTTTTATTGAGAGATCGCTTTTTTTATAGTTTTTCAAAAGGTACTCTACCGAGTTATGAATTTTCGAATATTGTGATTTCGGTACGTAATTCTGTTTGTAACATTCGGCAAATATCTCGCACAAAATGGCGGAGCATTTATATTTATAACCAAGTTCTTTTTTGTGCCAAACATCAAATATCTCTCGGAAGAGTTCGGAGAGCACGGCTGGATTATTGGGAATAAAGTATTCAATATTTTTTGTACTGTAATTTATTGTATCAAAATGAACAACGATCATCTCGTCCACCGTTGCCACTCTGGTATAATCCAATCTTGTGGGAAAGTAGGACACATAGTTGTCTTTCATAGAATACCTTTCTGTTTTGTTTATCAGAACGGCATCGGAACGAAAACGAAATGAAAGGGCGCTAAAGTTTCGCCCACTATTAAACATATTGACATCCTGTTGCTTTAACTCAAGAACGTCTAATATATTAAATGACAACAGTTCTTTTTCGAAAAACATAACAAAACCTCCGATATTTGATTCAATTATAACAAATTTGTTTCGAAAAGTCAACCTATTGTATTGATTTATAGGTGTACGTTGAAATTTTTATGTGATATAATAAAAAAAACAAATCAGGAGGATTCTCGAATGAGTGACAGAAGAAAGGTTTTGGATCTGTTTGAAGAACAAAACGATACTTGGAGAAAAAGAGCAGCCGAGGGCATTGAACGCTACCGAAAAGGTGACGGTGTAGTAACCGTTGTTGACGAGGCAGGCAATCCTGTTTCGAACGCGAAAATAAAGCTCACACAAAAGACCCACGAATTTCGTTTTGGAGCGAACCTGTTTATGCTGGACGAGCTTGAAACTGACGAAAAAAATGAAAAATACAAAAAATATTTTTCTGATGTATTCAATATGGCAACGCTTCCGTTTTATTGGGATGCTCTTGAGCCTGAGCGTGGAAATCCTCGTTATGCAAAGGATAGTCCGAAGGTATATCGCCGTCCCGCCCCCGATCTTTGTATCGAATTTTGCGAAAAGCATGGAATTGAGCCGCGTGAGCATGCGTTGGCTTACGACGCATTCTTTCCAAAATGGTTATATGACGTAAACGTTGACGAGGTGAAGCGGGAACTGGAAAGGCGATATGCTGAAATCTCCGAGCGCTACGCCGACAAAATCCGCACGATCGAGGTCACCAACGAAATGGAGTGGGATATGGGAAAGACAGCCTTTTACGATGAATCAAATTACGTGGAATGGTGCTTCAAGCTTGCTGAGAAATATTTCCCACAGAACCAGCTTTGCATCAACGAGCACACGGGACTCTCGTGGAAAGATAAATGTCGCGCGACCGACAAGTATTATGCGTACATAGAAGCCAACATGCTCAAGGGCGCAAGAATCGATGCGATCGGTATGCAGTATCACCTCTTTAACAAAGCAGAGCTTGAATATGAAAAAACGAGATTAACGCTTAACCCCGAAAATCTTTATAAGCATATGGATCTTTATTCCAACTTTGGCAAGCCGTTGCAGGTGACCGAGGTCACGATCCCCGCGTATTCGTGGGAAGCAGAGGATGAGGAAATTCAAGCCGAGATCGTTGAGAACCTCTATTCTATCTGGTTCTCGCATCCGAACGTTGAGCAGATCGTATATTGGAATCTTGTTGACGGATACGCACATCTTTGGGATTCCGATCCCGAAAAAATCAAAGCCTCACAGGGAGATATGACACTGGGCGAGAACTACTATTACGGTGGACTTCTTCGTTTTGATCTCTCTCCTAAGCCTGCGTATTTCAAAATCAAAGAGCTTTTGCGGAAAAGGTGGCACACCGAAGCTGAGCTTGTGACCGATAAAAACGGAAGAGCCGAGTTCAGAGGATTTTACGGTGATTATAGCGCAGTCATTTCATCGAGCGAGGAAGTAATCGGTACGAAGATTTCTCTTTCCAAGACTTCAGAAAACAGTTTTGACATAATTTTATGACAGAAGAAATATTAATAATCCTTGCCTGCGTACCATTATACGTTATCAACTCGTTTTGCGATAAGATCATATCCTCAAAAGAGAAAAATAGATACAATTATTTTTATAACACGGTTAAATTTCTAATATGCAGCATATGTATGTTGCCAATGCTATTTTTGGAAAAAAAGTCCATATTTGCAACGGGAAGTCTGTTTTGCGGTATATGCTGCGGTATTATGTACGCAATCAGCAAAACAGTTATGTTAAAGGGATACGAGAGGTCATCGGTGGCATTTATGACCCTTTGTCATTCGTCGGGAATGATAGTGCCGTGTATCATAGGACATTTCTTTTGGTTTGAAAAGCTGAGCGCAGTTTCAGTTTTAGGAATGATTCTTGCTATTCTATCTATAGTTTTATTGAAGGGTGGAAATATAAAAAGCAAAAAAATTGACCTTAAGGGGTACGTCTTCGGAGTTAGCGTTTTTTTGACCAGTGCAGGAGTTATGATAGCGCAAAAGCTGATGGGGATCTACTTCGCGGAGCAGAGTATCTCGGCATATAATTTTTATTCATTCATAGTTCCTTTTCTAATTATTTGTTGTTTTGTCAAGCCAAAGCAGCTTGAGGGCGGAGAAAAAAAGAACAAGAAGCTTGCCTGTTTCTGCGCACTTGGAAGTGCTGTATCCCTATGTGTTATCAGTTTTGTTATGACCGGTCTTTCGGGCAAAGTACCGTCAGTTCTTATGTTTCCGTTATTCAATGGTTTGGGAATTATTTTTGTGTGTATCGGTTCGATTTTTGCCTTCAAGGAAAAGCTCACCATAAAGAAGCTAATTGGTTTAGCAGTCGGTGTTATCGGACTATCTCTGATTAACTTTTGAGATCGTTTATAATAACCTTCCGCTATAAAAAAGAGTCTTTCGATTTAATCAAATAAGCAACAGAAAAGTCGATACGGATTTTTATTCCATATCGACTTTTTCTATCGTGTTATTATAAACTGTCCTTTCGGGTACGCCCCAAAAAGTTCCGACGTTTTTTTGTGTTGACGGTTTGTTTGTGCGTTACTTTTCAAGCTCCATAAGGAAATCGATGCAACGCTTTGCTTCTTCGGGACCCGTGGGGTCAAGTCCCTCACTCTCGATAACAATGTTAAGTCCCATTTCAATAGCTTTGTTGCGAACGTCTACTACGGGAGCGTTTCCGCTTCCTACGCTCTTTCCGATCGCCTTGCCGGTCTCGCTGTCTCTCTCGGCAATACCGTCCTTCAGATGAATAAAGTAAAGTCTGTCCTTGTACTGCTCCATGACAGCAAGTG
Source organism: Oscillospiraceae bacterium (assembly GCA_015064735.1). GTDB lineage: Bacteria > Bacillota > Clostridia > Oscillospirales > CAG-272 > HGM12713. Next base: position 12,003 of record SVRP01000023.1, on the reverse strand, counting down.
GATCAAGTCCCGCATTGTATACCCAGAAGGTGTCAAGCTCAAAATTGACGTTGGTGCGCTTCGCAAATTCATCCTCGGCGATCTGTCCGTCGTAGTTGGGCCAGAATTCCTTGGAGTGGTTGTGATAGTGAAGCTTCATACCCTCAGCTTCGATTATAGGCTGAAAACGGTTGATGGAATCTACCGTATACGTAATAGCTTCTCTCGTCTTGAAGGGCGCGCTGGGAAGGATAATGTTCTTACAGCCAACCTTCTTGTGGTATTCAAGGGTATCGTCAAACTTATCGAAAAGATCGGTGTAGCCGGTGTGAGTAGAGCAGAGCTCAAGACCGTAATGCTCAAGCATTGCCTTGACTTCTTCAGCGGGATGCTTGAAAAAGCCTGCGGTTTCCACCATTTTGTAGCCCATTTCGGCGGCTGCCTTAAGAGCACCCTCAAAATCGTTTACGGTTACGTCGCGTAAACTGTACATCTGAATTCCGTATTTCATGTCTTGCTCCTTTTTATTTAAAATTTAGTTTTCGTCTTTAGCGTCAAGAGACTTGAGGAAGTTTATGCAGCTTCTCGCTTCCTCGGTTCCGGAGGGAATAAGACCTTCGCTCTCAACTATCATAGGTACACCCGCATCAATTGCCCACTTGCGAACGTCAACTACGGGAACCTGACCGCAGCCGGTGCTCTTGCCCGTAACATCCCACGACTTGTTTGTTGAGGGAATTCCGTCCTTAAGATGAACGAAACCGACTCTGTCCTTGTACTTTTCAAGGAGCGCAACAGGATCGTAGCCTGCGTTGAGCGCCCAGAAAACGTCGATTTCAAAGCCTACGTTGGTTCTGGTTGCAAACTCCTCAAGGGCAATTTGTCCGTCCATGTTGGGAAGAAGCTCCTTGTGGTGATTGTGGTAGAAGAGCTTCATGCCTTCAGCCTCGAGCATGGGCTGATAGCGGTTGATGGAATCAACAGTAAAGGTTACAGCCTCTCGGTTGTAGTAATCCGCGCCGGGAATAACTATGTTCTTACAGCCAAGCTTCTTGTGAAGAGCAACCGTTTCCTCAAAGTGAGCGAATATGTCGTAGGGTCCCGTATGGGTAGAGCAAATTTCAAGTCCGCACTCGTCAGCGATTGCCTTGACCCTTTCGGGAGCGTTTCCGAAAAGACCGGCGGTTTCAATCATAGCGTATCCCATTTCGGCAGCCGCTCTTAAAGCGCCCTCAAGGTCTGTTTTGGTGATGTCGCGCATGGTGTACATCTGAAGTCCGTATTTCATGATTTTCTCCTTTTACTCTAACTCATCAAGAGTTTTTTTGAATGAATCTATAAAGGTTTCGCAAAAGTACTTAACTTCGTCGTAGCAGAAATAAGCTTCAACCGCCTTTTTCAGAGATTTTTCAGCCTTGGCGAATTCCTTGTTTCCGCTCCGCATTTCCTCAATGCACTTTATATAAGCGGAAATTTTGTCTGCCGCCTTAACGAGAATTCCCTCGTAGCTTTCGGCGTCCACGTTGATTACCTCTCTGTAATCCGCGCGAAGCTCATCCGGAAGCATGGAAATAAGCTTATCGTTGGCAACCTGTTCTATCTCCTTGTAAGCCTTGCGGATCTCCGGATTGTAGTACTTTATAGGGGTAGGAAGGTCTCCGGTGAGCACCTCGGAGGTCTCGTGGTAGAGAGCCATAACGGCAATTCTGTCGGCATTAAGCTCTCCGCCGAACATTCTGTTTTTTATAAGCGCAAGGGCATGAGCTATCTGCGCCACCTGTGCGCTGTGCTCGGCAATGTTTTCCTCGCTTACCGATTTCATAAGGCTCCAACGGCGGATAAGCTTCATTCTCGCCATGTAGGCGAAGAAGTTGTTTTTCATTATTGCTCACCCGCAACTACGGCAATGCCGAGCTCGGCAAGAGCACCCGAATCGGGCTCGGAGGGACACTTGGTCATAAGCTCGGATGCATTCTGTACCTTGGGGAAGGCGATAACGTCGCGTATATCCTCAAGACCGAGAAGGAGCGTTACGAGACGGTCAAATCCGAATGCCAGACCGCCGTGAGGGGGAACACCGTACTTGAATGCGTCAAGGAGATATCCGAACTTTTCCTGAGCCTCGGCTTCGGAAAGACCGAGAACCTCGAACATCTTGGACTGGATAGCGCCGTCATGAATTCTTACAGATCCGCCGCCAAGCTCGGTTCCGTTAAGAACTATATCGTAAGCTTTCGCGCGTACTCTGCCGGGGTCGCTGTCGATATACTGAAGGTCCTCATCCATAGGAGAGGTAAAGGGATGGTGCATAGCGTAAAATCTGCCGTCTTCCTCGCTGTACTCAAGCAAGGGGAACTCGGTAACCCAAAGGAACTTGAAGTCAAAGGGATCAAGAATGTTCATTCTCTTTGCGCACTCGCAACGGAGAGCGCCCAGGGAGTCGAACACTACCTTGTTCTTGTCGGCAACGATAAGGATAAGGTCGCCTGCTTCAGCAGACATAGCCGACTTGATAGCCTCGTTTTCTTCCTCCGTAAGGAACTTTGCGTAAGAGGAGGAAATATCTCCGCTCTCTGCCCACTTGAGCCATGCAAGACCCTTTGCGCGGTAGGATTTAACGAACTCAACGAGGGAGTCGATCTCCTTACGGGAGAACTTCGCGCCGCCCTTTACGTTAATAGCGCGAACAGAGCCGCCGCACTCAACTGCTCCTGAGAACACCTTGAAGCCGCAGTTTTTAACTACGTCGGAAAGGTCGGTAAGCTCGTAGCCGAAACGGATGTCGGGCTTGTCGGAGCCGAATCTCTCCATAGCCTCTCTGTAGGGCATGCGGATAAAGTCCTCGGTAAGGTCTATATTCATGTATTCCTTCATTACTCTCTTGAGGAATCCCTCGTGGATTTTCATTACGTCATCTGCGGTAACGAAGGACATTTCGGTGTCTATCTGAGTAAATTCGGGCTGACGGTCAGCGCGCAGGTCCTCGTCTCTGAAGCAACGCGCGATCTGGAAGTAGCGGTCAAAGCCCGATACCATAAGAAGCTGCTTGTAGAGCTGGGGAGACTGGGGAAGGGCGTAGAATTTGCCCTTGTGAACTCTGGAGGGAACGAGATAGTCGCGCGCGCCCTCGGGGGTAGGCTTGCAGAGATTGGGGGTCTCGATGTCAACAAAGCCGTTCTCCGCATAGTAGTCTCTTGCGATTTTGGAGATCTTAGAACGAGCGATAATATTTCTCTGCATATCGGGACGGCGGAGATCAAGGTAACGGTGCTTAAGACGAAGCTCCGCGTTAACGTTGCTGTTCTCAACTATCTCGAAGGGAGGCGTCTGCGAAGCCGAGAGGATCTTGAACTCGTCAACGGCGATCTCAACCTCACCCGTGGGAAGATTCTTGTTTATTGCGCCCTCGCCTCTCTGACGGACAACTCCCTTTGCGCAGAGGACGAACTCGGCGCGGACGGTGAAAGCCTTGTCAAAAATAGACTGCTCGGTCTTTTCGTCAAAAGCGAGCTGAACAATACCCGTTCTGTCGCGAAGGTCGATGAAGATAAGAGAGCCGAGGTCGCGCTGCTTCTGCGCCCAACCCATAACACATACTCTTTCTCCGATATTTTTTGCGCTTAGCTCTGCGCAATAGCTTGTTCTTTTGTCGTTAGCTGTTAAAAATTCTGCCATTTTCGTATCCTTTTCTTATTTATGATTATGATAAAATATTTCCGTTACTGTCAAATAAAGGGAGCTTTTCAAGGTAAATAAGATCGTCTCTGTTCTGAGCATCGCCCTCGGCAAGTATTGCCATTTTACCGCAAACGGTTCCCCCCGCCTTTATTACGAGATTCTCCACAGCCGTAAGGGATTCTCCCGTAGAGATCACGTCGTCAACGATAAGGATTTTCTTACCCTTTATGAGCTCGGCATCTGCGGAATCGAGGTAAAGCTTCTGCTCCTTTGCCGTAGTGATAGAGCGCAAGGAAGCCTCAAAAACGCCTGTCATATAGAGCTTTGGAGCTTTACGGGCAAGAAAGTACTTTTGATTTCCCGCAAGACGTGCCATTTCGTGAGCGAGGGGAATGCCCTTAGCTTCGGCGGTAATAATATAGTCGTATTCGGGAGCCTTCGCAAGCAGGGAGCTTGCGCAGGCTGTGGTAAGCTCGGGATCACCGAAAATTACGAATCCCGCAATCATAAGCGTGTCGCTTATGGGACACAGAGGAAGCTGGCGGTCAAGTCCCGCAATATTCATTTCATGATACATACGTGCCATAAAAGTATCTCTCTTTCTGTTGCTTAGTATTTCGTGTCCTTTTTGTGCGGACACAACAACTCAATTTATATTATACATCATAATTTAAAAAAGGTCAACAAGCTGGAAAATATTTTTAAACAATTTTACGATAAAAAGGTCGAGAGGTCTATCTCGAAATATATAACTAAAAATGGGCTGTATCAAATCGCATTTGATACAGCCACTTATGTAAATGATTATTCTTCTATTCTTGCCTGCTTTTCTATTACGAGCTTGTTGAATACAAATCCGCCGATAAACAGGATACAGGAAATTGCCGAAAGGATCTGGGGTGCGTATACGGTCATACCGAAGATCATTTTCCCGCCCTCCATTGCCTTAACAAGCATGGAAGCAAGTAAGGATACGCCGAATCCGCAGATTCCCGCGATACTGTTCTTGATAGCCGATGCTTCAACAAAATATTTTTCGTCAACGTAGCTGAAGGTAATATTTGTGAAGTTAGCCGAAGCTCCCGCGTGGTGTATGTAGTAAAGCACCGTAAATATGATTATAAGATACCACGTAGACGGAGCGGTGAATATGTTGATCGCATATCCGACTGCCGCAAGAAGCATTGCAAGAGAAATTCCCTTTGCGTATGAATTTTTATCCGAATATTTTCCAAAGGGACGGGAAGCCGCAAATCTTGAGAAAACACCTACGTTATTTATTACCTGCACCCAGAACAAAGCCCTCAACGGGTCGATGCCCTTGAACAGGTCAAGCTTATAGGCACCGATGGCTCCAAGGGTTGAGTATATGCCTAAGGTATATATGATGTAAAGAATCACAACGTTGGAAAAATTCCTGTTGCCCATGGTGTTTTTCCATACCTCTCTCATGGGAACGGCTTTTTTCTTTTCTTCCTTGGGTTTTATCTGATTCTTTATAAGCAACAGACAGGTAAGGTCGCTTATTGCGAAAACTAATATGGCGATTGCGGCAAATATCAGTCCGCCGCCGCGCAGGGTTTGGGTGTCTTTATCGGTAAATATGCCCATAATATAGCCAATGCCGATAGTAACCACCATTCCCGATATAAGGGAGATCATTTCTTTCGTGGCGCAGTACCTTCCGCGTCTGTCGTGCTGAACGTAGGAGTTACCCCAACGGTAAATAACCGAGTTCACGAAATAGTTACCGAAGTAGGCAAGAAGGATTCCGCCTACCGCAAGTACAGCTTTTGCTTCCTTGGCAAATCCCAAAAAGGGAATAAGATAAAGGGACATAAAGACGAGCTGGCTTGTAAAGTGAAATATTATTGCAAATCTTTTAGTATTTGTAATTCTCTGAACAACGAAAATCGCAAAAAACTGAAATAAAAAGGCAAGGGATATCAGCGACGATACGATAACGATCATGTTTTCCGAAAGACCTATATTTCGGAGAAGCATGGCGAGAAATGAGTCTGTTACCATCAATGAAACGAAATACTCAAACGCGCATTCGATACAGTATGCTTTTCTCGATCTTTTATAATCCTTTGATTCGTAGATTTCGGGAGTTGTTGTAGTCATTTTTATCCTCACGATTATATGGGGCTGTCATATTTGGCTTCTTGCCTAAATCTGAATATCCCCAAAAGTGGCTGTCTCAAATTTTCATTTGAGACAGCCTGTTTTCTGATATTAATAATTCGGATTACTTTGCGTAGCAGGTGATAACGTATCCGCCGCCAATATCGCCTGCGCTGAATGTGTATTTGTCGGGGTTGGGAAGATTGTAGCTTTCACCGTAGGGTACGTAGTAGATGAACGCTTCGGCGCTCTTTGCGCCTTCCTCAAGGGAGGTCTTTGCCTTTACCTTTTTGGGAGTCTCCGCCGAAGTAGCCTTAAGGGCTTCAATATACTCGCTTATAACGGTATTCTTACCCATGGCCTTTGCGTGCGCAAGACCTACGTAACGGAATACGTCCTCATAGCCCTCCTCGTTGGAAACTCTTACAAATCCGTAGTTAGCGGCATTGTCGTATATCCAGGTGTAGCTGTCGTTTCCGTAAATAGAATTGGGATACGTACCGTTTTCGTCTTCCTCAAAGGTGTGAAGCTTTACGGTAAGACCGTTTGCGTATGTGGCACCTACCGAATTAGTTGTATTGTATACCTTATATACGAAGATCTTAGTGCTGCCGTTATTGGTGTAGAAATCACAAGCCATTCTGTCAAATGCCACAAATGCTTCCGCAAGAAGGGCATCGGATGAAGGATAGTTGCATCCATACGCGTAAGTGGGATTTTCCTCATCGCCTAAGTTGGTACGGTTGGTCTGAACCAAGGTGGTAACGTCGGTCTGAGCTATTGTAAGTGCTGAACCGTCAACAAGGGTTATCTTGCCGTTGAGGTTAGCCAATATATCATCCTTGGAGCCGCTTACGGTCTCGATTGCGATTGCGGGAGCTTCGCCCTCACCGCCCTTGTCAGCCTTTTTCTTGCCGACCGCAGAGGCAATGGAGGAGACTGTAAGCACTATAATTGCCGCAACCAAAGCCACAGCTGTAATGGCGATAATTAATCCGCCAATTCTTCTTTTTGCTCTTTTATCGGGGGATCCGGAATTAAAATAGTTTTGCAACGTATTTTTTAAGGTCATTTTTAGTTCCTCCTTTAATTTTGCTTATTAAGCGTACGACGTTATATCAGTCAGCGTCCTTGATGGAGAAGTCCATACGGCCCTTCTTGTCAAGACCCATATACTTAACCTTAACGGTAGAGCCAACATCGATTCCCGCCTCAACTACTCTGTTGATTCTTCTGTCGGTGATCTTGGAAATGTGAACCATTCCCTCCTTGCCGGGAGCGTATTCAATGAAGCAGCCGGTGTCCTCGGTGGGCTTGTTCTTATTCTCAAGAATCTTTACAACGGTACCGGTGTAGGTGGTTCCTACCTCGGGCTCGAATACGATAGCGTCGATCATAGCCTTAGCCTTAACTGCCGCCTCGCCGTTTACCGCCGCGATGCAGATGATACCCTCGTCGTCAATATCAACCTTCGCGCCGGACTCGGCAACGATCTTCTGAATTACAGAGCCGCCCTTACCGATAACCTCGCGTATCTTGTCGGGGTCGATCTTGAAGCTTGTCATCTTGGGAGCGTACTTGGAAACCTCAGCTCTGGGCTCTGCGATTGCCTTGAGGAGAACCTCGTCGATAATGTAATCGCGTCCTACGTGAGTCTGGGTAAGTGCCGCCTTGATTATCTCGGGAGTAAGTCCGTCTACCTTAAGGTCCATCTGGATAGAGGTGATACCCTTGTGAGTACCCGCTACCTTAAAGTCCATATCTCCGTAGAAGTCCTCAAGACCCTGAATATCAAGCATGATATCCCAGCTTCCGTCCTCAGCGGTAATAAGTCCGCAGGAAATACCCGCAACGGGAGCCTTTATCGGAACACCCGCGTCCATAAGAGCAAGGGTGGATCCGCATACAGATCCCTGAGAGGTAGAACCGTTAGAGGAAACTACGTCGGAAACAAGACGGATAGCATAGGGGAATTCCTCGGGAGAGGGAAGAACGGGAACGAGAGAACGCTCAGCAAGAGCTCCGTGTCCGATCTCGCGGCGTCCGGGGCTTCTGGTGGATTTTGCCTCACCGGTAGAGAAGCCGGGCATGTTGTAGTGGTGCATATATCTCTTTTCGGTCTCGTTGTCGATACCGTCAAGCATCTGAGCCTCGGAAAGCATACCGAGTGTAGCAACGGTGAGGACCTGAGTCTGTCCTCTTGTAAAGAGACCCGAACCGTGAGCTCTGGGAAGGAGACCAACCTCACTTCCGAGAGGTCTTATCTGATCCATTCTTCTTCCGTCAACACGCTTCTTGTCAACAAGGAGCCAACGGCGAACGATCTTCTTCTGGATCTTGTAGATAAGCTCCTCCATCATAGAGCCGATCTCGGGATATTCCTCGGAGAACTTCTCAATGATAGCGTCCTTAATGGGCTCAACTCTTTCGTCTCTTACATTCTTGTCGTCGGTGTCAAGCGCGAACATCATATCCTTTTCGCAGAAATCGAATACCTTGTCGAACATATCGTGATCAAGCTCGCAAGAGGGATAGTCGAACTTGGGCTTTCCTATCTCGTCGATAATAGCGTTGATAAAGCCGAGAAGGTCCTTGATCTCCTCATGAGCCTTCATAATAGCCTCGTACATGGTGTCGTCGTCAACCTCGTTAGCACCTGCCTCGATCATAACGACCTTCTTCATGGAAGCGGCAACCGTAAGCTGGAGGTCGCTCTTCTTCTGCTCCTCCTCGGTGGGGTTAACGATGAGCTTTCCGTCAACCAATCCCATGAATACGCCGCCGATAGGTCCGTTCCACGGAATATCGGAAATAGCGAGAGCGGTGGAAGCGCCGATCATAGCGGTGATCTCGGGAGAGCAGTCGGGGTCAACCGACATGACGGTGAGAGTAAGAGCTACGTCGTTGCGAAGATCCTTGGGGAAGAGGGGACGGATGGGACGGTCGATAACACGTGAGGTGAGAATAGCCTTCTCGGAGGGCTTGCCCTCACGCTTCAGGTAACCGCCGGGGATCTTGCCCGCAGCGTACATTCTCTCGTCGTAGTCAACCGAAAGGGGAAGGAAGTCAATACCGTCTCTGGGCTTTGCGGATGCGGTTGCGCAGCAAAGGATAGCGGTGTCGCCGTAGCGAACGAGAACAGAGCCGTTTGCAAGACCTGCAAGCTTGCCCGACTCGATAACGAGAGGTCTGCCCGCAAAGGTGTAACGGAAGGTCTTGTAATTCTTGAATTCCATAGGTGTGCTGATGGTCTGTGCCATAATTTTTTTCCTCCTGAAAATTTTATAAATTATCTCACAGGATTTAGCACTTACCTTCGGGTCATTCGGGGAGAATGGCTCAAAGGTAACTGCTAAAACTATGTGAGATCTTTTCGAAATTTGTCTTTTATTCGGGATTTTTGAAGGATCCCCGAAAATAAGAGTACGGAGTGAGGAGTCGAGAAACTCCTCCACTCTTCACTCCGACACTTTTGAAATTACTTTCTGAGATTCAACTTCTCAATGATTGCGCGGTAACGCTCGATATCGGTCTTCTGGAGATAACCGAGAAGGTTTCTTCTGTGACCAACCATCTTAAGAAGACCGCGGCGGCTGTGATGGTCCTTGTGGTTGGACTTGAGGTGCTCTGTGAGGTTGTTGATTCTGTAAGTAAGAAGCGCAATCTGAACCTCGGGAGAACCTGTGTCGCCCTCGTGAGTAGCAAACTGTTCGATAATAGCCTGCTTTTCGTCCTTCATCATCATGATTTTTCACCTTTCTGCATATTGCATTAAATTAGCTGCAAACCCAGCCATCGGAGGGTGAAATGCTCAATATGAGCGGTACCCGAAAGCCGAGTTAACATACTTATATGGTATTATATCACAACTTTTTTTAATTGTAAAGAGTTTTTTGAAAAAATTTTAATTATTTTCCTTATTCTATATAACGAAAGCTCCGAGAAGCCCAAATGACTTCTCGGAGCATGCCTGAAGATTAAGGTTTCTCCGAATAGGGATACCACGCATTCGTGTCCACCTTACCCGTAGGAGTTTGCGTTACTCCGTTTACGGTAACGTCGGCATAAGCGACACAATTTTTAGGAGTGTCACAATCGGGGTCTCCCATCCAAACGTCTATATGGCAATCACTCGTTTGTTTTGTATTTGAATAAGTAATATTTCCAATAAACGTGCAATTTTCAAATGCGCCCCTATCATCGGCGAATCCGTATACACCGCCGATTGTGGCGCTTCCGTTGCCCTGAATGAAGCAGGATACATTTCCTTCTACGTTGCAATATTTAAAGCTTCCGAAGCTCTTTCTTCCCGCTACAAGACCGATTGTAACTCTCACATCGGCGTCCAGCGTTGCTATTACCTCTACAGATGCATTTTCAAGCTTCAGATTAATTATGCTTGATCCATACGAGGCAGAGCTGAATAAGCCCAAACTTTCTACGAATTCTCCGTTTGAATAAATGCGTTTTATAGTCAAATTCTTTATAGCATATCCATTTCCGTCAAAGTCCGAAAAAAATTTATATGGCTGCCAGTTAAATCCCGCAAGGTCGATATCGTTCACAAGGCGGTATGTAATACCATCATACATTCCACCTGTCATATTTTGAAGCTGTTCCGGAGTACTTACGTCTATTACTCTTTCGCTGTAAATGATACGCATAAAGCTCAGCGCGGGTCCTCCTGTCTTGTTAACGCTGATCGTATTGCCATCATACCCATATGTCAAAGATGATATGGAAAGATTTTCCTCACTCATATCGGTATTGCCGCATTCATAGCTTAAGGTAAAATAATATGTATTAGCATCTATCTTGGTAAGAGCGTATCCGTTTGCCGATTTCATATCATAAAGCTCAGAGCCCTTAAATGTAACGATGACCTTGTGAACCTCGCCCGACCTTACAACAGTAGTATTTTCGTTTTCAAAGCGTATTCCCGTAACAGTTACCTCGCCCACTACAAACATCTCATCGCTATCCTTATAGCTATCAGCCTGGTCTACCGATTCACTTCCAAGAGTATAGATGATACCATCGCAAGCAGGATACTCCTTTCCTCCCGTAGACTTAGACGTATAATTTACAAGATATACGTTTGGGCCAAACAAGGTAGCATTGACGTTAACTCCGTTTATGACAAAATCGGTGATCGGTACATTATCGGGATTGTTTACCAATATTTTAAGCGTAACGGCTTTTCCCGCGAGAACCGCATTGTTACTCATTATCTCAATATCCGTTACGGAAACCGTACGCGCCAAGGTATATACCGTATGCTCCACGGTCTTTGTATGAACACCGTTGCCGTCGTTCAAGTCATAGGAGTAGGTTATTCGAACCGTGTATTCTGTTGCTGAGGAAAGAGCTGTAAAGGATGCGGTGTTTCCAACAGCCGCGCTCATAGGAGTATCGTTGCCCTTAAGCAATTCAATGGCAGTTACGGTACCGATGTTGTCAATGTCGGTTTCTGAAATTCCAAATCCGATGCTAGTCTGATCTCTTGTTATGTCAATAATGTTATAAACAGGTGCAGTCTTTGCCTTGGTCTTGACCGTTTTTGTAACCGTCTTTGTATGTACACCCTTGCCATCGTTGAGGTCATAGGCATAGGTTACGGTTATCGTATAGTCGTTATTTGACAGCAAGCCGTCGAATACCAGCGTTTCGGCAAGAGTTTTTGTAAAGCTCGTTCCGTTTGCGTGGCTTAATTTAATTTCGGTGATACTGCCTATATTATCAACGTCGGTCTCGTTGATTCCAAACGATACCTCTGTTTGAGTTGTGTTGGTATTTATTATTTTGTAGGTCGGAGCAGTCTTTGCCTTGGTCTTAACCGTTTTTGTAACAGTCTTTGTCTGTATTCCCTTGCCGTCGTTGAGGTCGTATTCGTAGGTTACCTTTACGGTGTAGGCATTATCAGAAAGAAGATTTCCAAAGAATACCGAGCTTACGGGAGATGCCATAATAGGCGTGTCGTCTCCGTGTAAAAGCTCTACCTTTACAATTTCTCCTATATTATCGGTATCGGTCTCTTCGAAAGCCACGGATATTGAGTCGAAGGTAGCTTGGGGAATTTCCACCTTATATTCAGGCGCGGTTTTTGCCTGGGTTGTAAATTCGGTTACAACACTATTTTCACGGTTACTGTGATTGAATACCGTAACTATTTTGTACGTAACTCCGGAAAGGAGTCCTTCTATCTTATCTCCCGTAATA
>SVRP01000009.1 GCA_015064735.1 Oscillospiraceae bacterium | reverse complement strand
AGCGGTAAATTGGCGCGACTATCTTGCATACGACGGAGATAAACTCGTTGCAATAATCCAAGTTACAAAAGAAGAAACAGGAATAAAACATTTTGTTTTGTTTGGTGCGCAGTGGTTTTCTCATTATAATGAATTAATGCAACAAAATTCAGGCGTAGAATTGGTATATATATACATTGGTGATGTGGAAGCTTTTATTACTCCCAATAATGAAGTTATACCGCTTATGGATGTCGATATTTCCTCTACACTTGAACCTAATAAAGAATATTATGAGTTTTTCAAAACACAGTATAATGTGTATATTCCATAATATTAGTTTTAATGAAGGGTGCTGCTTCGGCTGCATCCTTCTTTTCGCTTTTTTTGAAAATTCTCCGCAAACCTCTTGTATTTATTCTGATTTTATGGTATAATGAATAACGAAAAAAAGCCGTGCATTCCGGGTGGTATCGCTGATACCATTTTGATACCGTTTTTTCGCAGACTCCATAGACGAAGCGGAAAAAGGCGGTCAAATTCCTTGTAAAACACCCTCGAAAGACCTAAATTCACTCAATATAATGCTAATTTAAGCGAGTGGGAATAATAAACGCTGTCCAAGCCCAATCGATAACAGCTTAAAAAGCCAAAATCGAATATTCTCATCAAGAGAAAAAATAGCCTTGTGAATCCACTTTCACAGGGCTTTTCTTTATTCCATTGACACACATCATTCCCACTCAGTCGTTCCAAAAGGCAAGAACTTTATTATTAATAAAACTGAGCTATTTTGCGACGAAAGATAAGGGGGACACTGCCGTTGAGGAGTATATCGTTAAGCCTTATGCTCCAAATAACGCCCAAGATGAAATGGGAGAAATAATACCTGAATAATATAATGAACAAGCAGTCTGTCTGGATTTTTTTATTTCCAAACAGACTGCTTTTTTAATTTTTTTAAAAATCTATTGACAAAGCATATACTTCGTGATATGATGTATTACGTAAGGGGGAGTATGCTATGGATATACAGTTAAAGCGAGGGTTGCTTGATATATGCGTTTTGGCGGCTATCAAGGACGGCGACTCTTACGGATATAAGATAATCAAGGATATGAAGCCGTACGTAGAAATGTCGGAGTCTACGCTTTATACCATTTTAAAGCGCCTTGAAACGGCAAAAATGCTGACGGTGAGAAGCTCTGAGCATGACGGCAGACTTCGGAAATATTATCACATTACCGAGCTTGGTCTTAGGCGTATCGAGGAATTCAAAGCGGAGTGGCGAGAGGTAATGCTTATTTATCAGTTCGTGAGTAAGGAGGAAGAGGATAATGACTAAAAATGAATTTATGGCTGAGCTTCGGTCAAAGCTTTCGGGTGTGCCCGAAAAGGATGCCGAGGACCGACTCGGATTTTATAGCGAAATAATCGACGACCGCATGGAAGAAGGTATTTCCGAGGAAGAAGCCGTAAGAGGGATAGGCTCGATCGACGAGATAGCGGCGGGGATAACTGCCGAAATATCACAGGCAAGGAATAAAGACCAAAAGCGGGAGTCAAAAAGAAAGCTTAAAACGTGGGAGATCGTGCTGTTGGCGGCAGGTTCACCCGTGTGGGTGCCTTTGGCGATAGCCGCCGTTGCCGTAACCTTTTCACTATATGCGGTATTGTGGGCATTGGTTATTTCACTGTGGGCTGTTTTTGTGGCATTTACTGCTACGGCAGGCGGCAGCATTGTAATTTTTGTTGTTCAGGTAATTTACGGAAACGCTCTTGCGGGAGTGGCAATATTGGGCGCAGGTCTTATTTTGGCGGGCTCTTCAATATTCCTGTTTTTCGGATGCAAGAATTCTACAAAGGGAACGGCAGTTCTTGCAAAGAAGATCGCTTTGGGCATCAAAAGAATATTTGTTAAGAAGGAGGCAGCAAAATGAATAACGCAAAGAAGATATGGCTTATAGTCGCGGCATCTCTTGTGGTTATCGGTTTGCTGACGGTTGTTGTAGTTATGTCTATATTCGGATGGGATTTCAAAAAGCTGAACAGCGTTAAATATGAAACTAATACACACATAATAAGCGATGAATTTGAGAAAATATCAATAGATACAACCACGGCGGATATAGTGTTTATTCCATCGACTGACGGAGAGCGCAGGGTGGAGTGCTGCGAAATGAAGAAAGCAAAGCATATGGTATTTGTAGAAGACGGCGCTCTTAACGTAAAGGTTGAGGACACGAGAAAATGGTACGATTTCCTTGGTATAAATTTCGGTTCTGCAAAAATAACCGTATATATGCCCGCCGATGAATATAATTCGCTTTACATCAATAGCTCTACGGGAGACGTGGAAATACCGAATAATTTCAGCTTTGGAAGTATTGACGTATCCGTAAGCACGGGAGACGTAAGATGTATGGCTTCCGCTTCGGGAGAAATGAAAATAGAAACAACTACGGGAGATATTACCGTAGGAGGAGCAAGGGCAGCATCTGCTTCACTGTTTGTTACCACGGGAGACGTGAAGGCTTCCAATCTGGCGGTTGACGGAGACGTTATTATAGGTGTCAGCACTGGAGATATCAATCTTACCGACGTAACCTGTAAAAATTTCGTATCAAGAGGAAGCACAGGGGACGTTACGCTTAATCGGGTAATAGCAAACGAAAGCCTTTCGGTTCACAGAAGCACTGGAAACGTAAATCTTGATAGCTGTGATGCGTCCGAACTTTATATAAAGACCACTACCGGCGACGTGTTGGGAAGCCTTTTGACCGAAAAGGTCTTTATAGCAAGCGCAAATACCGGAGATGTTGATGTGCCTAAGACTGTAAATGGCGGTAGGTGTGAGATAAATACCACTACGGGAGATATAAGGATTACGATTAAATGAAAATAACAAAAGGAGGACTAAGTCCTCCTTTTGTTATTTCGTCTATTAACTTTTTTATTCAGCTTCGCTGAAATTGTCCTTGCTTACACCGCAAAGGGGGCATTCAAAATCATCGGGAAGATCCTCGAACTTGGTTCCGGGAGCGATACCGTACTCGGGAGCACCCTCAGCTTCATCGTATTCCCAACCGCAAACGTCGCATACGTACTTTTTCATAATTAAATCCTCTTTTCTTTTTTTATTGTATAGGTTCAAAATCTGCGGCTCCGTGCTTGCAGAGCGGGCAGATGAAATCCTCGGGAAGCGGGTCGCCCTCGTAAACGTATCCGCATATCTTGCAGACCCAGCCCTTCTTGCCCTCGGTCTGGGGCTTGGGCTTTACGTTTGCGTGGTAGTAAGAATAGGTCATGGTTTCCTTGTCGGAAATAACTCTTGCCTCGGTTACCGAGCAGATGAACATTCCGTGAGTGTCAAGGTCAACGTAATTTTCTACCTTGAGAGACATAAACGCGTTGATGTATCTGGGAAGGAAAACAAGTCCGTTGTCCGAACGCAAAGGCTGACAGTCGGCAAACTTGTCTACGTTACGTCCGCTCTGGAATCCGAATGTTTCGAACACCTTGAAGGGAGCCTCGACTGACAGACAGTTAATGTTCATAACACCCGTCTGCTTGATAACGTGATGAGAGTAGTTGTCCTTGTTTATGGTAACGGCAATTCTGTTGGGGGTATTTGTAACCTGAGTTACGGTGTTAACGATAAGTCCGTTGTCTTTTTTGCCGTCGTTAGAGGTAACAACGTAAAGACCGTATCCGATCTTAAAGAGCGCTGTCATATCGTTCTTGTTGGCGGTTTCGCTCTGCATTGCCTTATAATCACGGCAAAGCTCGTCCGCAAGAGCATCAAGCTGCGCGGAGCTTTCGTCGTTGAGAGCAGACATTATCTTGACCGTGGTATCGGTAAAGGTAAGATTCCTGCAGCCCTCAAGCATTATCTTCATAGTCTTTGCCGCAAGAGGAGCCCAGCTTCCGTTTTCTATAAGACCAACCGTGCGGTTGCTGAAGTTGCGTTCGGTGAGATGATGGATAAATTCCTTCATAAAGGGGAATATATCCGCGTTGTAGGTGGTGGTTGCGAGAACTATCTTACTGTATCTGAATGCGTCCTCAACAGCCTCAGCCATGTCGCATCTTGCAAGGTCGTTTACGACTACCTTGGGCGCGCCCTTTGCCTTGAGCTTGTTAGCAAGCTCCATGACCGCCTTCTTTGTATTGCCGTAAACCGAGGTGTAGGCAATTACTATGCCTTCCTCCTCGGGAGTGTAGCTTGACCAGGTGTTGTAAAGATTAATATAGTATCCGAGATTTTCGGTAAGGATAGGACCGTGGAGAGGGCAGATGATTTCAATGTCAAGTCCTGCCGCCTTTTTAAGGAGCGCCTGTACCTGCGCGCCATATTTTCCAACTATACCGATATAATAACGGCGAGCCTCGCAAGCCCAGTCCTCGTCAGCGTCGAGCGCGCCGAATTTACCGAATCCGTCGGCAGAGAAAAGTACCTTGTCGGTGCTGTCGTAGGTAACGATGACCTCAGGCCAGTGAACCATGGGAGCGGTTACAAAGGTAAGCGTATGAGCTCCGAGAGAAAGGGTATCCCCCTCGCCTACCACGATGCGCCTGTCGGAAAAGTCGTTTCCGAAGAAGTTTTTCATCATTGTAAAGGCTTTTGCCGAGGAAACTATCTTTGCGTCGGGATATACCTTTACGAAATTAGCTATGTTTGCGGAGTGGTCGGGCTCCATGTGCTGAACTATGAGATAATCGGGCTTTCTTGAACCGAGAGCATTCTGGATATTGTCGAGCCATTCGTGGGTAAAGTTGATGTCAACGGTGTCCATAATTGCTATTTTCTCGTCGATAATAGCGTAAGAGTTGTAGGACATTCCGTTGGGAACAATATACTGTCCTTCGAAAAGATCTACCTTATGGTCGTTGACGCCGATATACTTTATATCATTGGTTACGTTCATATTTGTACCTCTCTTGTATGTAATCAGCCATATATAATACGGCTGATATTATTGTACCAAAAATTTCGGATATAATCAATAGGAAAAATAAAAAATTACAGTTATATTTCATTTTTACACATTCCGGTGTTTCGAATATCGATAATATTATTAACCGTAGCTTCGGCAATATTGGACAGAGCCTCCTCGGTAAGAAATGCTTGGTGAGAGGTAACTATTACGTTGGGCATCGAAATGAGCCTTGCTAAAATATCGTCCTCCATTATATGCCCCGAATTGTCTTTGAAGAATAGCTCGGATTCTTCCTCGTATACGTCAAGACAAGCCGCTCCCACCTTGCGGGATTTTATTGCAAGAAGAAGCGCCTCGGCATCTACAAGCGCGCCACGCGAGGTGTTTATGATAATTACCCCGTCCTTGCATTTGCTTAGATTTGCTTCGTCCATGATATGATAGGTCTCGTCGGTAAGAGGACAGTGCAGAGAAATGATATCACTGCATTCAAGAAGCTCGACAAGCTCTGCGTTGCGAACAGTATCACCGTTATCAATATCCTTTTGCGGGTACTTGTCGTAGGCAAGCACTCTCATTCCAAAGCCCAGGCAAATATCTATAAATACCCGTCCGATCCGCCCCGTACCGATAACCCCTACGGTTTTGCCGTAAAGATCAAATCCCGTAAGTCCGTTAAGACTGAAATTGAAATCCTTTGATCGAATGTATGCTTTGTGAATACGCCGTACAGAGGTAAGAAGCAGAGCCATCGCGTGTTCGGCTACGGCATACGGAGAATAGGCGGGAACACGAAGGATCCGAAGCTTCCCCTTGGCATGCTCTGTGTCAACGTTGTTGAAGCCCGAACATCTAAGAGCAAGGATGCGGACGTCCATTTCATAAAGGCTGTCGATAACGTAACTGTCTATTTCGTCATTAACGAAAGCGCAGACACCGTCAAAATTATTGGCAAGCTTCGCAGTATCCCGATTAAGCTTAGTTTCGAAATATTTAAAATCCACCCCGGCTTTTTTACCGTATTTTTCAAAGGCGGGAAGGTCGTAAGGCTTCGCATCAAAAAAAGCTATTTTCATAGAGATTCTCCTTGTGATATACTTTAAGTTATTTTGGCAATTTTCTCGAAAAATATTCATTTTTAAAGCATTTAAGGTATTGACAACCAAAAGAAAATAGGCTATATTAGAAACAGGACATAAAAACGAAAAGATGTCCTGATACTTATTGCTTTTTATCCCGAAAAGTTGTAATGTATAGTCGTAGGATAAAAAAAGAAAGGCGGAAAGGTTATGAAAGAAATTTATCCCGAAACCGAACACGGTATAGTTAACCGAGTAACACGCTCAAGCTTTGCATATCAGGGCTGGCCATCTGTGGCAAGAGATGAAAACGGCACTCTTTACGCTGTTTCCTCAAGCTTCAGAATAAGCCATATCTGCCCCTTTGGTAAGACGGCTATGTATATAAGCCGAGACGAGGGCAAGACATGGACACCGCCCATAGTAATAAACGACACCTATATGGATGATCGTGATGCGGGAATACTCTATATGGGTAACGGAAAACTGCTCGTTACGTGGTTTACCCATTCGGCAGATTATTACGAAAATCATTACAGGGAAAGTATATCAAAAAGAGCCTCTGACGGTGAAAGACCTGCTACCATGGGTATGCTTGAGGGATATAGCTATCTTTCCGAAAAAGAAAGAGAGGGCGGCTCTTATATCCGTATATCCGAGGATTACGGTGTTACGTGGGGCGAAACCATAAGGGTTCCCGTAAGCGCGCCCCACGGACCTACAATGTGCAGTGATGGCAGCCTTATATATCTTGGCTGTCCCATGTACAAGGACGGTAAGAATCCCGGCGCCAGAGATATAGAGCTTTATCGTAGCGCCGACGGCGGATATACATGGAGCTATGTGTCAAAAATAGAAAATCCCTCTTGGCTTGGCAATGCCTTTTTCTGTGAGCCTCACATCATTGAGCTTCCCGACGGCAGACTTCTCGGCGCGTTGAGAATTGAGGGTGTCGAACCCTTCAGCATTGCAACTGTATTTTCCGAGGATGGCGGAAAAACGTGGGGAGAGATAACTCATACGAGAATAAGCGGCTCGCCTCCTCATCTTATGATACATTCCTCAGGCGCGCTTATCTGTACCTTTGGCAGACGTGAGAAGCCTATGGGTGAGCAGGCTATGGTAAGCTACGATATGGGTAAGACCTTCAGCGAGCTCTATGACCTTGACTCAGCAACCGACGCAGGCTGCAGCCGCGGCGGAGACATTGGCTATCCTTCGACCGTAGAGCTTGACGACGGAAGCCTTATTACGGTATATTACCAGAAATATTCGGAAAACGAAAAGCCGTCCATACTTTATACAAAGTGGAGTCTTGGTAAATAACTAAAAAGAAAAAGTCTTTTAATTAAAAGACTTTTTCTTTTTTCATTGACAAAATTTACAGTCGTGATATAATAGTATGAGAATATTTTCAGGAAGGCAGAAAAATGGCAAAAAAGATAACTAAGGATATGACGGTAGGGTCTACCGCAAGGCAGATATTTTTGTTTGCGATACCGTTTCTTATCGGAAACCTTTTTCAGCAGTTTTATAATATTGCGGATATGGTAATAGTCGGAAGAACCATGAATCCGTTGGCATATGCGGCGGTCGGTTCTACAAGCAGTCTCGTTTGGTTTGCAAGCGGGGCTATACAAGCGCTGACGGTTGGTTTTTCGGTAGTTACCGCTCATCACTTCGGAGCGAAAAACGAAGAGAACATAAAGAAATCCTTTGCCTCGGCAATAGGTCTTTCGGCGGTAATTTCTATAGCGGTCTCGGTTGTTTGCGTGCTTTTGGCAAGACCTATGCTGGAAATATTGCGTACCCCCGCCAATCTTGTTGACGACGCGTACAATTACATAGTATGGATATTCGCGGGACTTATTGCGACGGCACTGTTCAATCTCCTTTCCAATATGATAAGAGCCTTGGGCGACTCCCGAACACCTCTGTATTTTCTTATAATCGCCTGTGTTATAAATATAATTCTCGATATAGTTTTCATCAAATTCTGTAATATGGGAACTGCGGGAGCCGGGGTTGCTACCGTTGTAGCTCAGCTCGTGTCGGGAATTCTTTGTATCGTTTATATAGTAAAAAAGCACCCTATGCTTCATATAAAGGCAAAACACTTCAAGCACGATTTTGAAATGGCAAAGAGCCTCTTAAAGATAGGTATTCCCATGGCGTTTTTGAATATGGTGCTTTCTGTGGGAGCTATCGTCGTTCAGTTCGTTACCAACGGCTTCGGAGACGTGTACGTTTCCTCGCAGGTCACAGGCTCAAAGATAGAGACCTTCGTAACTCAGCCTCTTCTTTCCTTTGGCTCTGCGGTGTCCGTTTTTGCCGCGCAAAATTACGGTGCGAAGAAATATTCAAGAGTGCTTGACGGAAGCAGAAAAACGATTCTCATGTCCTATGCGTGGAGTATTATTGCCGCGCTGATACTTTTACCCGCAGGAAAGCTTATCATTCGCCTTATAGCCGGAGATGTGGATGATACGGTGGTAAATAACGCATATATGTATATTCTCATAAATACTGCGCTTACTTTTATACTTTCACCGCTGATAATCTACAAAAACGTTCTTCAGGCAGTGGGAAAGACTACGTGGACAATGATATCGGGCTTTACCGAAATAGTGGGACGCGCGGGCATGGCAATGCTTGTAATACTGTTCGTGTCAAAGGGGCTTGTGAGCGAGGCAGGTGGATTTGTGATAATATGTCTTGCCAATCCTACCGCATGGCTCTTTGGACTTCTTACAGTGCTCGTGGACTATATACTGCTTAAGAAAAAGTTTAAAAGGCTTATTTCGGCGCAAAAGGATGAAAGCCCTGACGGCAGCTTTACGGTAGCCGAAGCCAAAGAAGAAAACTAAGCCGGTGCTTGGACTTGATGCGACATGAAAAACCCTTTTAAAGAATTAAAAAAATTTGAGCTTTGGCTATGGATAACCTCAGCGGTCGTTGTATGCTTTTCCTTTGCTTTTTCTCCCGATAAGGACCCAATGACTCTTTGCGCGTCGCTCATAGGTGTAACGGCACTTATATTTATTGCTAAGGGATACGTGATAGGTCAGGCAATGTGCATAGGCTTTTCTGTCCTGTATGGGATAATTTCTTTCAGATACAGTTATTACGGAGAGATGATAACCTATCTTTGTATGAGTACCCCTATTGCCGTAGCGGCAGTAATTTCATGGATAAGACACCCGTATAAGGATACTCCCGAGGTTACGGTAAGCAGAGTAACAAAAAAACAAATGACTTTTGCGTTGGTGCTGACCTGTGCTGTAACCCTTGCTTTTTACTTTATTCTCCGAGCTCTCGGAACGGCTAATCTTATAATCAGCACAGTTTCCGTGGCTACAAGCTTTCTTGCAGCATATCTTACATTTCTTCGAAGTCCTTATTACGGGCTTGCATACGGTGCTAACGACATCGTACTTATAGTGCTTTGGATTCTTGCTGCAATTGAAGATATTTCTTATCTTCCCATGATATTCTGCTTTGTTATGTTTCTTGCCAACGATATATACGGATTTCTCAATTGGAGACAGATGAGAAAACGTCAGGAAATATTATAAATTATCCAAAAAATGTATATATATCCTCTTGAAATTAAGTGTAGGATATGATATAATTAAACTGTAAAAATAAAAACAAAGGAGAACAAGAGCATGAAAAAAATAATCTGCAAGGTAGAATACGATACCGAAAACGCGACCCTTATCGAGAAAAAGACCGTAGGTGAGTTCGGAGATCCCGCAGGATATGAGGAATCTCTCTACCAGAAGGAAGACGGAAAGTATTTTCTTTATGTAAACGGAGGAGCTGAATCTCAGTATCCCGAGGAGAACATAAAGAGAATGTCCGCAAAGGCAGCAGCTGAGTGGCAGGCAAAGTAATCTGCAGACTATGAATAAGATATTAAAGGGCGGCTCGCTTTTCCACGTGGATAATTTTCCTTGGGATGAGGGCGGAGCAAAGCCTGCGACATATTTGACGTTATCCTATGACGAGGGCGGTTATTACGTTCATTTCGTATCATTCGAAAGTCCTGTAAGGGCGGTTTACACCGAGCACAATACCCCGGTTAACGAGGATAGCTGTATGGAGCTATTTGCTTCATTTGACGTTAAAGATGCTCGGTATATCAATTTCGAGATAAACCCCAACGGCGCGGCGCACTGTGCGGTAGGCGAGGGCAGACACAACAGAGTAAAGATAGACCCAAAGGATATTGATACCCTCGGTATAAAGACAGAGGTCTTTGGAGACCGTTGGGAGATAAGATATCATATTCCCGCGGCGTTTATTACAAAGTATCTTCCCGGCTATGAGCATAAAGAGGGCACCGTTATCAAGGCGAACTTCTATAAGTGCGGAGACAAAACGGGACACGAGCATTACGGATGCTTCAATATGATTGAGTGGGATCACCCCGATTTCCACCGCCCTGAGTTTTTTGCAGAAATTGAATTGGCTTAAATGAAAAATCGGTACTGAATTTCAGTACCGATTTTTTATTATTTCTTTTCAAGAGTAACTTTCATATTTACAGTCATACCCTGACCGGATTCCTTAGCTTCGTAGGTGATAACGCCGTCATTCCATTCCATTTCCTCGACTACGGTTATACCCATTTGAACACTCTTGAGCTTAATAACTCCGTCTTTATAGTCCCATTCGGCTTCCTGCTCAACCTTGGAGGTGTTGTTTTTACCCTTAGATTCTACGAGAGCTGATCCGTCCTTGTTGAGGGTGAGGCGGTAATACTCGTAAAGATCTTCGTCGAGGTTGACGGTTTTGCCATTCTGTGTAATCGTACCCGAAATGCTTACCATTTCATACGTACCCGCGATCTTAGCCTTCATGCCGCATGAGGATAAAACAGACACACAGCTTAATAAAAGTACGGTTACTAAAATAAGAGAAAGTATTTTTTTCACGATGTGATATACTCCTTTCAAGCATTTTCTCTGTACGCATTATATCATATATATTGTTTACAGTCAATAGCTTATTTTTTCTTTTCAATCATTTGGGCTATGTACAGAGGTAGCTCACCCTCTGTAATAATACCGTCAATATCTTTGATACTGCCCATATTGTAAAAGCAGGTCTTACCGAATTTACTGCTGTCGCAAAGCAGTATCTTTTTCTTGCAGGAGTTGAACATAGCCTTGCGCAGATTTGCTTCCTCTATGGCTATATCGGTCATTTTTCCGTCATCGGAAAGTCCGCGGCATGAAAAGAAAAGTATATCGGCATTGATATTTTTAACAAAATCCTCGGCTTGCTCGCCAACGTAGGAATAGGAGTGTATGAGCATCTGACCGCCTGTGCAAAAGGTGCGTATGTTTGCTTCGGCGAGGGCAACGGCGGTCTTTGCTCCGCTTGTGATAACGATGAGATCCTTAAACCTTGAAAGGTAGGGAACAATATGGTACGCGCTTGTAGAGCCGTCAAGCATTATGACCATTCCGTCGGAAATAAGCTCGGATGCCTTTGCTCCCATAATGGATTTCGTACTGCTTTTTTCGTTCTCGCGCAAAAGGAAAGGGATCTCAATGTCCGCGCTCCCCGAATTGAGAATGGCTCCGCCGTATATTTTGGTGATTATCCCTTTTCTGTGAAGCTCGGTAAAGTCTCTGCGAACGGTAGGCTCGCTGACACAGAGCATTTTCGCAAGCTCTCTGACTGTTACGTTTGGGTCGTTTTTGAGTGCTTCAAGAATTTTTTGGTGTCGGTCGCTTATCATCATAAGACTGAATCTCCTATAATCAATTTGTGATTATTTGTGATTATTTTGCGTTAATAAATGATTATTTATAAATATTACCGAATTGTATTGACTTTTTGATAATATTGTGATTAAATTATATTACATTAAATATTAAATGTCAAGAAAAATTTTGTTTTTTGGAGGGTAATATGAAAACTAAGGCAGTAAGACTTTACGGCGCAAACGATATGCGTCTTGAGGAGTTCGAGCTTCCCGAAATCGGGGAGAGAGAGGTGCTTCTCAAGGTCGTAACCGATTCTCTTTGCGCGTCCACCTATAAGGCTGTAAAGCAGGGTACGGCTCATAAGAGAGTTCCCAATGATATCGCAGAGAAGCCTATAATTATCGGACACGAAATGTGCGGAGAGATAGTTAAGGTCGGAGAGGCTATCAAGGACCAGTGGAAAGAGGGACAGAAGATAGTTATTCAGCCCGCATTGAAGCTTGAAAGCGGATACGACCCCGGATATTCTTACCAGTACATAGGTGGAGCTTCCAAGTATTGCGTAGTTCCCGAAATAGTAATGGAAAGAGGATGCATGATCCCCTACGAGGGCGACAGCTTCTTTAAGGGCTCCCTCGTTGAGTCTGTTGGTTGCGTTCTTCGAGGATACAAGGGCTTTTATCATACCGATTACAGCAATTACGTCCGTACCGACGGAGCAAAGAAGGGCGGTCGCCTTGCGATTCTCGGCGGCGCAGGACCTATGGGTATCGGAGCTGTTGAGCTTGCGTCGGGCTATGCAGGAGTAAGCCAGGTAGTAGTTACAGACCTCAATCAGGACAGACTTGACTATGCCGAAGCAAAGAGTACTCCCGCTGAGGCTGCAAAGAAGGGCTGCGAGCTTATATATCTCAACACCGCAGGACTTGAGGATCCCGTAAAGACCCTCCTCGAAATATCCGACGGCGGATTTGATGACGTATTCGTAATGGTACCCGTTCCCGCATTGTTCACAATGGCAGAGCAGATCTGCCGTGAGGACGGTTGCGTTAACTTCTTCGCAGGTCCTCCCATACACGACATGCAGGGCTCCTTGAATCTTTACCGCGTTCACTACGACGGAATTCACGTAGTAGGTACTGCCGGCAGTATTCCCGAGGATACCGTTGATACCATCAAGCTTATTGAGCAGAACGCAATCAATCCCGGAGCGATAGTATCTCACATTCTCGGACTTGAGCCTGTAATCGATACCATAAACGCAATGGAAAGACCCAGCGGAGCAAAGAAGGTATGTTATCCTTCTCTTGATATTCCTCTTGTTGCTATCGACGAGCTTGCAGAGCTTGGAAAGACCGATCCTCTTTGGGCGGCTCTTGCCCAGATCGTTGAGAGAAACGGCGGACTCTGGTGCGCTGAGGCAGAGAAGTATCTTCTTGAAAACGCACCCAAGGCGTAAGGTGGCGGTATGAAAATAATTACCCTTACCCTAAATCCCGCATTTGATATTCACTGTTTCGTTAAGGATTTTGCGCCTTACCATGAAAATCTTGCTAAAATAGAAGCAAACGAAGCAGGCGGAAAGGGAGTTAATATTTCAAGAGCGCTTACCGTAAACGGCGTTGAAAATCTTGCGCTCGTGGTTCTCGGAGACGAAAACGGAGATAGCTTTGCAAAGCGTCTGACCGACGACGGAATGAGTTATCTTTCTTTGACAGTAAAGGGAAGAATACGTGAAAATATCACTCTTCACACTAATGACGCGGATGAAACGAGAATAAGCTTTGAGGGCTTTGATACCGACGAGACTATCCTCTGCGACGTGCTTAAGAAGCTTGAGGGCGAGGAGCTTGACGGCTCTATTATAACCTTTACGGGCAGAGTTCCTTCGGGAATATCAATGGGCGCTGTCAAGGATTTTCTCGGCACCCTTAAAAAGAAAGGTGCGAAGATCGTAATAGACTCCCGTTCCTTTACCCTTGACGATATAGTAGATGTTGCTCCTTGGCTTATAAAGCCCAATCAGGAGGAAATATCGGTATATCTCGGACAGGAGATAAACGGATTTGAGGATGCGCTTGGCGGAGCAAAGGCTCTCCACGAAAAGGGAATAGAAAACGTTATGATAAGCCTTGGCTCAAAGGGCGCGCTTCTCGTCAGCGGTGAAGGCTGTTTTGTAGCTCAGCCCCCCAAGATAGAGGCACTTTCCACCATAGGCGCGGGAGATAGCTCCATAGGCGGCTTCCTTGCCGCCGCAAAGAGCGGCGCAGGTGCTGACGGAATGCTCCGACTTGCAGTATCCTACGGAACTGCGGCGTGCATGACCGAGGGTACAAGACCCCCACTTCCCAACGACGTTAAATCTGTTTACGAGAAAGTAACCGTAAAAAAGATATAAAAAATAAAGGCTCGAAAGAGCCTTTATTTTTATAAGAATTTTTTGAGATTTTCGACCGTTTCTTCCATATACTTGACGGTGTCGCGTCCAAGCTTAAGAGCTTCCTCGGAAATACCCTTATCCTCATATTTACTTACGAGCTTCATGTTTTCGGTAATTCCCATGGTCGCGCCCTCTATCATCATTTGCGCTATATGGCTTTCGGTAGAGTCGGTCAAGGTGTTCATCGCCATGCCCATCTTTGCGCCAAGCTTTGCCATAATATTGTCTTCCTTAGGTGTGTTCCCGGACTCATATATAAGCTTACCTATTCGCTTTGCGTACTTTTCGTAGGTATCAAGCTCACGCATAAGCTCGTCTCGCAGAAGTCCGTCCTTTACCTTGGAGCTTACATTTATAATTGAATCAGAGCCCATTTTCATATTCTTATACAATTCGGATAAGAATTCGACGGTTGGGTCCTGTCTTTTTTCTTCGTTCATAATAACTCCTCGCATGAATTAAAGATTTGTATATATTTTTTGCTTTTGAGCAGACGATTATACTTGAATTTTTCGTAAAAATGTGATAAACTGTTATAGACTTTTGAAAACAAAAAATAAAGAGGATTATTATGATAGAAAAAGAAATTGCAGAATTAAGAAGAAGATATACGAAAGAAAAAAGCAATATTACCCGTATATACGGATGCTTCGTAAACGAAAACAAGGAAATTATATCGGAGCTTGACCAGAGTCTCGGACTTTTATCCGAGGACGATGCCGATAACATATTAAAGGTACTCCGCAAGACCCTTTCGGGAAATATAGGCAGAAATCTTATCGAGATAGGTTTTTCCACGGAGCAGGTGGCGAGTAGTGAGGAATACAGACTGCTTTCGAGCTTGAGAAATTCCGAGCTTAAGGACAAGGAAGAAATAAACAAGCTTTATGAGAGTATTATATCTTCATATGAGTACGACGGAAACTATCTTATTCTCCTTGCTCACGATAAGTACGATGTGTATTCCTACTCGGCTGACGGAGAAAAAGGCGAATCTGGAGAGACCTTCTCTTACATGATCTGCTGTGTTTGTCCCGTGGCATCGGGAAGAATGGCGCTAAGCTACCACGTGCCCGGAAACTGCTTCCGAACTGTTTCGGCAGATACCGTCATAAGTCAGCCTGCCTTTGGCTTTATGTTCCCGGCATTTGAAAACGGTGGAGCCAACGTGTACGGCGCTCTTTACTATACAAAGGATCTTGCCAACAGCCATGATGAGGTGGCACAGAAGCTTTTCTGTTCAGAGCTTCCAATGCCCGCCAAGGAGCAGAAGTCTACTTTTAGTACCGTTCTGCGTGAGACCATGGACGAGGATTGCAGTATGAAGATAGTCCGTTCGGTGTACAGTCAGGTCAACAGAATGATAGAGGAGCATAAGGAGCAGAAATGTGAGGAGCCTCTTACAATGAGCAGGGACGATGCCGCGGGAATGCTTCGCTATTGCGGTGTACCCGAGGAGCGTGTCGAGGCCTTTGAGACGAAATTCGACAGTGAATTCGGAGAGAATACAGAAATAAATCCCAAAAATCTTTCCGAGCCCCGTATGCAAGTAAAAACACCCGAGGTTACCATAAAGGTAAACCCCGGATGCAGTGAGCTTGTGGAAACAAGAATTATAGACGGCGTTCGCTACATACTCGTCAGAGCTGACAGAGACGTAGAGGTAAACGGCGTTAACATAGAAATATAATTACATATTTTTGTCCAGAAAACCGATAAAATTCTTAATATATCCGTCCGTATTGAAATACACAGCCTGAGCGTGTCTCGCATTGGAAACTGTCAAAAGCTCTGTGAGCTCAGGCTTTATGAGAGCATTTCTTCTTGACATATTCGTAGGAACGAACCTGTCGCGCTCACCGTGTATGATAAGTAATGGGCGGGTATTTTTTTTCAACGACCTGTAAGAGGAATCGGAATAAAAGCTGAATTTTGCGAGAAGTCTTGCCCATATGTCCATGAATGATACGGACGGATAGGGGAGAATAAACCGCTTGAAGAACAGGGTATGCGCTGAAATGGACGAGGGCTTGGAAAATCCGCAGTCATTAACTATACATTTTACTGACGGCGGTAGGTCAAGAGCTGAAGCAAACATTACCGACGAGCCGCCCATGGAAAGTCCCATAAGCGCAATGGAAAGATGCTCAAATCTTTTGGTAATATACTCACTCCATGCGCGTACGTCAAGCTTTTCCTTTGCGCCGAAGGTAATATATCTTCCCTCGCTTTTTCCGTGTCCTCTGTGGGTCGCAAGCAAAACGTTGTAGCCTGCGGCGAAGGCTTCCTTGCACTGTATTACTATATCTCTGCGGCATGAGGAATGATAGCCGTGAAAGAAAATAACATTACCTTTTGCGGATGGCTGTTCTATAAGCTCCCCGTAAAGTGAAAGACCGTCGTGTGATTTGATATATATTTGCTCCGGATTTTGTTGGTCAAGCCATATCTGCGCTTCTCGCAGAGCCTTAACTGCGCGTTCCGGAACGTCGTGCCCACCGCATGCAGTGCTTTTGTCGGGAACTCTGTACTGTGAGCAGGCAAGATAAAAGAAAAGAAGACTTGAAAAAAACCATATCACCAAAACGGCTGCTGTAATCAGAACAATATTAAGTATCATACAAGACACCTCCCGAATTTATCTCAATAATATAATAGCATATAGTCAAGAAAAAATCAACATTTTAACGAATTGAATTATTTCCCTGAAAATACATATCCTAATTTTACGGGGAGAGGAAGTGAGGTCGAGTGTATATAACCGTAAAAAGAATTCTTGATATTTTGCTGTCGGGATTGCTTTTGATATTTCTCGCGCTTCCAATGCTTATTATATCGTTTATAATTATGCTTACGTCTCGAGGAGGCGCAATATTCAAGCAGGAACGTGTAGGTAAGGACGGAAGAATTTTCGTTTGCTATAAATTCAGAACCATGTACAGGTGGGCACCGGACGGTCTCCCTACCGCGAGATTTGAAAATTCAAGGGATTATATAACTCCCGTGGGGGCAGTGTTGCGAAGATGCAGCTTGGATGAGCTTCCCCAGCTTTTAAATGTTTTTTTAGGGGACATGAGCCTCGTAGGTCCGAGACCGCTTATTGCGGGAGAGGGCGAGATACACCGACTTCGGCAAAGATGCGGTGTGTATCGCATCCGTCCGGGAATAACGGGACTTGCGCAGGTGAACGGCAGGGATGAGATTGAAGATATAGAAAAGGCAAGGCTTGACGTAAGGTATTTGAGGAATATCAGCATCGCCGAGGATATAAAGATTATTGCCAAAACGGTTTCGGGAGTTGTTGGAGGAAAGGGCTTTTCAGGTTGACAGGTTATGAAAAAAGAAAAAATCTCATAAAATACTCTGTAAAAGCATTTACGGAGGATCTTATGAGATTTTTTTCTTTGATATTGATATTGGCGGTTGCTTTGAGTCTGGTTTGCTGCGGAACGAATAATAAGCCTTGCGAGAAAATCTTGAACGGGATAACCGACGACGTAAAAAATTTACCTGCCGGAAAAATATACCGCTCGCACAGCGAGGCGGGGACAGACGGGTACTTTACCGAGAGCATGAGAAAAGCCATGTACGGTGAGGACTCGGAACGCTACTTCTCGCTTATGGAGGAATACGCTCTTTTCGTATCATCCGGAGAGCCGTGCGAAATCGCGGTGTTTAAATGTTATTCGGCAACCGACGCAAGAAGCGTGGAATTCATGTGTATGAACCGATTGCAGCTTTTGCGAGTTGCCCTTAACGGAACGGGATTTTCATCGCTTTGCGACGGAATAAGAGTCATAAGAGAGGGAAGGTACGTGGTGTTCGTTATGGCAAAAGGGTATTGCGGAAATCCTCAAAAGGCTGTCAAGTGAAAAATCCGGTAGCAATATAATAAATTACTCCGTAAACGGCACCTGCAAGAGTTCCGTAAAGAAGAACGGGACCCGCAACCGTGAATATTTTTGCGCCTACACCAAGAACAAGACCCTCGGAATGGCTATCTATCGCGGGAGATGCGACCGAGTTCGCAAATCCCGTAATGGGCACAAGAGTGCCGGCACCCGCCAGCTTAGCGATTTTGTCAAAAACTCCTATGGCAGTAAGGGCTACCGCAATAAATATAAGGGTAATGGATGAAAGACTTGAAGCATCCGAAAAAGCCATATTTGCGTAAACAGAATATATATTTATCAGGAATTCTCCTATGACGCATATTATTCCGCCGAACAGAAAGGCGAGAGCGCAGTCTTTTATGATAGGGGATTTTGGCGCGTGAGCAGCGGCATATTTTTTGTACTGTTCCTTATCTATATTCATTTTTTCTCCTTTGCAGATTTGAACTGATATATTAATAAAAGTTTTCCCGTATAAACTTTTTTTATTCTGCTATTTACAATTGAGGATAAATAGTGTATAATAAAGGAGATAATATTGCTAAAGGAGAAGATTATGGCTAATTGGGAAAAAATAAAATCCTCTGCTAAGAGAATGGCAAAATCGGCTATAAAGGGAACCGGAGAGGTCGCTGATATTACCTCGCTCCATATTAAACTCAGAGCTCTTGAAAACAAAAGAAACAAGGAATACGAGACCCTTGGAAAGCTTACTTACAGACAGCTGAAGACGGGAATTTCTCAGGCTGAAAAAATAGCTCCTGTGGTTGACAATATAGATACAGTCCGTGAAAAGATTAAAAGTGTTGCATCCGCTATTGAGGAAGCGAAGCAGGCCCGTGCCGAAAGAATTGCCAATGAAAAGGCAATCAGAGCATCCGAGGAAGAGGAACTACTTGACGAAATAGCCGCAGAAGCGAATTTGTCCGAAGAAGATGATGACGACGAGGACTAATAAAAAAGCTCAGAGACAATCCGAAGTACTCTTAAGAACGGTTTTTGAATACGTTACATCCCGACAGGAAAGGACGAGGAATTATAATAATTCCTCGTCCTTTTTATGCGATTGAGAAATATAAACATTATTCTCGGCAATATTTCCTTGATTGTTTTTTGCGTCAAATTCAGGATAACAAAGCAAATAGTAGGCACATTCGTCGCAACAACACTCAAAGCCTTGCTCCCCATTTCCAAGACAAACGAGAGGTTCTCCGGGCATAAGTTCTATGCCGGTAATATCGATAACATTTTTGGGAATATTTTTGCTCATATATCCTCCCATCAGTATATAAAAAAGTGCGGCTACCGAAGTAAACCGCACCAAAAACGCAAACTCCGATAGTCGCCAAACCAACTGAGAAGCAAAAACTATCCCTAATTATGCCACGTCAGTAGGAATTTGCGTTTTTAACAAATTCATTATTGACGTAACAACAAAAGGGTATAACTATCCCCTAAAGATAAAAATAGTCTTTGCTAAAATATTCAGTTGGTTTGGCATACTTATTATATCACATACTTTTAGAAAAATCAAGCAACTCGAAAGAATTTTTTAAACGTAAAACGCACCTTACGGAAGAGTAAGAATTATATTGTCATTTTTCCTGACAAGCGCTGCCTTAAATAAAGACATATTTTCTTGTGAAGCGAAATCCGCCCGTGTCATCCTGAGCGTAGCAAAACCGCAATGCGGTTGGCGAAGTCGAACTGCGGAGCAGTGCGAGGCAAAGCCGAGCAGGATCTCGGGCGCGAATATCATCCTTTTCCCTCGTAGATCCCGATGCTACGCATCGCCCTACGGGTTCGACTGCGGGCGGCGCACGCGCCTTCCTCCGCTCAGGATGACACGAGGGGTGACGCACCGCTCGGAAGGTAGCAAAAAGCACTTATGGAAATTACTTGCCATAAGTGCCTTTGCGTTACTTTTGTCACTCGTTTTGCAGTCTTTAATTAAAGCATAAGAAGCGCTGCATTTGTGTCCGCAAATACAAAAACACGGCATACCTCTCTCGAGATATGCCGTGTTTTTGAATAACTGTCCTTTAGAGAACAGCTATAATCTCTAAGCATTTTTTATTAAAGCGTCTTAACAAAGGCTTCAATTCTCTCAAGTGCCTGAGTTATGTGCTTTATGGAGTAAGCGTAGGAAATTCTCGCAAATCCCTCGCCGCTGCTGCCGAACGCGTTACCGGGAACGATAGCGCACTTATATTCGTAAAGAAGCTTATTGCAGAATTCCTCGCCCGAAAGACCGAAGTCGCCGATCTTGGGGAAGATATAGAATGCGCCTTCGGGCTCGAAGGATTCAATTCCGATGCTCTTAAGACCGTTGAATATATAACGGCGGCGACGGTTGTACTCGTCAACCATCATTTTTATATCGTCCTCGCCGTTTTTCAGCGCTTCAATAGCGGCAAACTGAGCAGTGGTGGGAGATGACATTATTCCGTATTGGTGGATCTTAAGCATCTGCTCGCAAAGGGGCGCAGGTGCGCAGATGTATCCGAGACGCCAACCCGTCATCGCGAAAGCCTTTGAAAATCCGCTGGAAATAACGGTACGCTCCCACATGCCATCAATAGAAGCAATAGAGCAGTGGTTACCCGAATATGTCATCTCAGCATATATTTCGTCAGAAAGAACGACAATATTCGTGTCGCGAATAACCTCTGCAATTTCCAAAAGGTCCTCACGGGTCATAATTGCGCCCGTGGGGTTGTTGGGATATGCAAGAACCAGAAGCTTGGTCTTAGGAGTAATAGCCGCCTTAAGTGCTTCGGGATCTATTTTGAATTTGTCCTCAAACTTGGTTTCGAGAATAACGGGAACTCCACCCGCCATTTTTACGAGAGGCGCGTAGCAAACGAAGGAAGGTGTGGGAACGATAACCTCGTCTCCCGATTCTATCATTGAGCGGAAGGCAATATCGATTGCCTCGCTTCCGCCTACGGTAACTATAACCTCGCTTTCGGGCTTGTAGGAGACCGAGAAGCGGCGGTTCATATAGCTTGAAATTTCGCTTCTGAGTTGCATAAGACCTGCATTTGCGGTGTAGTAGGTCTTACCTCGCTCAAGGCTTTCAATACCTGCCTCTCTTATGTGCCAAGGCGTCTGAAAGTCGGGCTCGCCAACGGTAAGACCGACTACGTCGTCCATAGTGCTCATAAGATCAAAAAATTTACGTATTCCCGATTTAGGTGTATTGACCACCGTTTGGGAAAGAACTTTACTGTAATCTATCATCAGGTGAAATTTCCTCTCTCATCGATTTCGGGAGCGTCATAAAGAACGCCCTTGTCCTTGTACTTGTGAAGAACAAAATGGGTAGCGGTGGAGTTAACGGCATCTATGGTGGAGAGCTTCTGGGAAACGAATGAAGCGACCTCCTTCATAGTCTTTCCTTCAATAACCACCGAAAGATCGTATGCACCCGACATAAGGTAAACAGACTTGACCTCGGGGTAGTTATATATCTTTTCCGCAACTCTGTCAAAGCCTTTGTCTCTCTGAGGCGTGAGCTTTACGTCGATCATTGCTATAACGGGGTCTTTTTCGGTCTTTTCCCAGTCAATAATTGTCTTATAACCGAGAATAGTACCGTTTTGCTCCATTCTGTTTATTTCTTTTTCGATCTCGTCCTTGCTCTTGTTAAGCATAACCGAAAGCTGCTCGGGGGTAAGACGGGCATCGTTTTCAAGAAGAGTTAAAATTTCTGTATTCATAAGATCCTCCTTTCGGAACTTATTATCTTTCAATATTTTTTACGATGTTTTCGTAGGTGATTCCGTATTTAGCGGCAATATCGCGTGCATAGCTCTTTCCGTCGGGCTTAATTCTGTGAATCTTGAAGGAACGCTTGCCCTCTTCAATTCCCGCAACCAGCGAGTCTATCTTCACACCGCCGTCATTTGCGGTCCGCGCGTTTATTCCGTCGATCTCGGACGCAAGCTCGTGAAGGTGAGTTGAAAATAGACAACGGCATCCAACGCGGCTAAGACCCGCAAGAACCTCTGCGGCAATATATGAAGCCTCAAATGAGCCCGTAGAGGAGAGAGATTCGTCAAGAAGCACGAGACTCTTACTTGTAACCTTCAGGAATATGTCGTTAAGACGGGCACATTCCTCACCGAGCCTACCCTTGTCGATAGTGTCGTCAGCTCCCGTAGGGAAGTGGGTGTAAATGCTGTCTGCGATGCTGATAGTTGCGCTGTCCGCAGGAACGAACATTCCAAGCTGCATCATTGCTTGGGCAAGACCCATAGCGCAGGTGATAACAGATTTACCGCCTCGGTTAGGTCCTGTGAGTACGAATATAAGGGCATCGTCCTCGCAGAAATCAAGGTCATTGGTAACGATATCGTCGTCAACCTTGACCGCTACGCAGGGGTTATAAAGTCCCGTTGCCTTGAAAATTATCTCGTCGGTCTTTATTTCGGGGATGCAAAGCGCAAGACCTCTCGATTTGAGGTACCGGAGCAGGAGCGTTCCCTTCACTAGAAATTCTATTTCGGGGACGAGATTCAAAAGAAAATCGGTGTTCTCAAGAACGTAAGACTGAACTATCTTTTTCCATGACCGCAAGGACTGCTTATACACGTCGTTGATTGCCGAGTTGAAAGCGAGAGCAAGGGCTGTTTTCTGATTTTCAGACTGCTTTTTGTTAAAGGGAACGAGGTTTGCAATGCAAGTGTATTCGTCTTCCTTGAAGTTAAGACGGAGAATCTTGTCTATTACGTCTCCCGAGCGGAACGCTTCGGGATTTACCGAAAGAACTCCCGCACTTGTGGGTCGGAGCTGGGCATCAAGATTTACACCGATAGTTACGCTCTTGATATCCCGAACTCTGTTGGTAAGCTCGCGGAGCTTTTTGTTAAGCTCCTTGTAATAATCGCTTTCAACAAGCTCTGTTATGCGGTCGGAAAGCGTAATAAAGGCATGGCTCTTAAATCTGCCTTTTATAGGGCAAAGACCTTCGTAGAGTGTGGAAATACTTGAAATATAAAGCTCTATCTCGGTAAGACTTTCGAGATAATTCTCGGTGTTTCCCGTATCCGCCTCAAGACGGCGGAGCTCCATAATATCGTTAAGAATCGGAATAAGTTTGTTGAGAGTAGTGGATATTTCGGGGTTTTCCACCATATCCCCGAAAACCTCCATTCTATGCCTGATAACTGCGGGATCGGTGGTGAAATATTCGTTGAGATCGCTGTTTTTGAGCTTGAATATTTCTGTAAGTCCCAGCTCGTCAAGGACGAACATATCAACAGCGCTCTTGTCGCCGTTATCGTGGGCTGCGGTTCCCGATGCTTCATCGGGGTATATGAGGCTGAATCTTGAAAGATCTGCTGTCATTTTAATATCCTTTCAATTCTGGTAGGTTATAAAACGAAACGGAAGAGAAGAAACACTGCTGCCGCCTGAAGAATCATTATAAGGGGGATGCCGAGCATGAACTTCACGTGCTTGGTTTTATGTCTTATCAAAAGCATTGTCAAAAACATTGCGACAGAGCCGCCAAGAGCGGAAAGTATAAGAAGAGTCGCCTCTCTTGTACGGTGGCGCGTTGCGTGCTTTGCTGCAAATTTATCGTAAATACATACGACTATCGAAATAAGAGAAATTGCAGCGAGATAAATAAAAAGAAAATTCATAATCTGTTCTCCGTTTAATTATTTCTTTGCGGGAAAGCTGTCCTTAAGACCGACAACTCTGTTAAATGTGTTTTCATGCTTTGAATCCTTGCAGTAGTATCCGTCTCTTACAAATTGGAACTTTTCTCCTGCCTCCGCGTCGCAGAGTGAGGGCTCAACCATAGCACCTTCAAGCTTGGTAAGAGAATTTTCATTAAGGAAGTCAAGGTAGGTTTTTCCTTCGGGAACGTCAGCAGTATTCTCAATATTGAAAAGACGGTCGTAAAGCATAAATGTTGCGGGAACCGCATGCTTAGCGGAAAGCCAATGTATGGTACCCTTTACCTTTCTGCCGTCAACGGGAGAACCGTTGCCCGACTCAAGGTCAGCGGTGGCATGGATGCAGATGATATTGCCTTCGGCATCCTTTTCGATTCCCGCGTATTTTATGATATATCCGCCCATAAGACGAACCTCGCCATCGGGCTTAAGTCTGAAGAACTTGGGAGGTGGAACCTCTGCAAAATCGGATGCGTCAATATATACCTCGCGGGTCATGGGCACCTCTCTTGTGCCAAATTCAGGCTTCTGGGGGTGATTGGAAACGGTAAAGGTCTCCTCTTTATCCTCGGGATAGTTGTCGATAATGACCTTTATGGGGTTACCGATACCGATGCGTCTTTGTGCGTTCTCATTGAGGTCGTCGCGGACACATGCCTCAAGCTGGCGTACGTCTACAGTATGGTCGGTGTTCGTAACGCCTGCCTCACGCACAAAATTGAAGAGCGCTGTGGGAGTATATCCGCGGCGGCGCAAGCCGCAAAGGGTGGGCAAACGGGGATCATCCCAACCGTCAACGTAACCCTCCTCGACGAGCTGGCGCAAATATCTCTTGGACATAACCGTATAGGTAATGTTCATTCTTCCGAATTCCCACTGATGGGGCTTCTGCTCAAAACCTATCTTATCCACTACCCAATCGTAAAGAGGACGGTGGTTACGGAATTCGCTGGAGCAGAGAGAGTGAGTGATGCCCTCAAGAGCATCCTGAATGGGGTGCGCAAAGTCATACATAGGATATACGCACCATTCGTCTCCCTGACGGTGATGGTGAATGTGCTTTATTCTGTAAATAACAGGGTCGCGAAGATAAGGATTGTCGCTTGAGGGATCGATCTTTGCGCGCAGAGTACGCGCTCCGTCGGGAAATTCACCGTTCTTCATTCTTTCGAAGAGCTCGAGATTTTCCTCAACCGTTCTGTTGCGGTAGGGCGACTCCTTGGATGCCACGGAGCGGTCGGTACCCTTATAATCCGCAAGGTCATCCTTTGAAAGGTCGCATACGTAAGCATCGCCCTGTTTTATAAGCTGAACGGCAAATTCATAGCACTTTCCAAAATAGTCGGAGCCGTAGAAAACTCCTCCCGTAGGTGTAGCTCCAAGCCATTCAAGGTCCTCGCGAATAGAGCGTACAAATTCGTCTGACTCCTTTGCGGGATTGGTGTCGTCGTAGCGGAGGTTAAAAAGTCCCGAATATTTGTTGGCAACGTCGGTGTTTACGCAAATTGCCTTTACCGAGCCGATGTGAAGATATCCGTTAGGCTCGGGGGGAAAACGCGTGTGTATTTTGAGATTGGGATTTTCTGTAAGGTCTGCGTCAATGATATCGTGTATAAAATTGCTTGCTATTTCTTCCATTTTTCTTACCTCTTGTCTTTTAAAGCGTGTTAAGCATATCCTTTATTCTGTTTTCTACTCTTTCCTTGCCGAGAATCTGCATGACCGAGTACATATCGGGAGCATTGAGCTTGCCGATTACCGCAAGTCTTATAAACATACTGACGTCGGCTACGTTGCCCTTAAAGGCTGAGGGGTCAGCCTTGTAAGCCTTCATGTCGGAGGTGTATCCAAGCCCTTCTCCGATAGCCTTAATCTTGTCGAACCAAGTGTTCATATCGTCGAACTCATCGTAGCTCTCAAGGAATCCCTCAAGTACCTTCCGAATATCGTTTTTGTCGTATTTTTCGTCGTAGGAAGCCTCAAGAGCAAAGAGCTCATCGTAGAAGAATCCCATATAACCTCTGGCATCAGCCCAGGTTGCAAGATCTTTACGGGGCTTCTTTCCGCCTCTGCCGATAGCGAATATCTTTTCCGCATAGGATACATCGCGGGCAAGAAGCTCTCCAAGCTCCTTGTCGAATTCAAGCGCCCAGGCGGTGATCTTTTCGGTTACAGCCTTTGCGTCCATTTTGGATATTACGTTCTTCGATACGTCGCCAAGCTTATTGAAATCGAAAAGACAACCCGATACCGACATTTTCTTTATGTTGAAGGGGAAGTCGCGGTAGCTCTTATCGGGATTCTGCATTCTCCACTCCTCGTAGTTGGAGTTGAGCAGGGTCATAACGTACTCGCACACAGCCTCGGGACAGTATCCCATTCTGGTGTAGTCGTCCATGTTTGCGCCCATATCGCGTTTTGAAAGCTTCTTTTTGTTTCCGGCCTCGTCAAGACGCATTATCTGCGCTATGTGCATATATTTGGGAGCCCTGAAGCCGAGATATCTGAAAAGCTGAAGATGCTTTGCAAGGCTCGGTAACCATTCCTCACCGCGAATGACATGGGTAGTTCCCATAAGGTGATCGTCAACTGCATGAGCAAAGTGGTAAGTGGGAATTCCGTCGGACTTTAGAAGAACGAAGTCCTCGTCGTTTTCGGGAATTTCCATGTTTCCTTTTACGAGGTCGGTGAATTTTATCTTTCGCTCAGGGTCTCCGTCTGCAAGAATACGAAGCACAAAGGGGTTACCCTCTGCAAGATTCTTTTCAACGTCCTCAATGGTGAAGTTGCGCTGTGCAAGCATCTGAGCGCGTCTTGCCTCAGCCTCTGCCTGCCAGTCGGTGTTTTTGATTTCCTCTTTCTTGTTTACCTTTGAAAGCTCCTCAAGCTCTTCCTCTGTGGTAAAGCAGGGGTAAGCCTTTCCCTCGCGTACGAGCTGCTTAGCATAGGTCTGATAGATAGAGCCTCTCATGCTTTGCTTGTAGGGACCGTAAATGCCCTTGTCGCAGATCTTTCCGTCCTCTCCAATGACGGCACCCTCGTCAAAGTCAACACCGTATACCGAAAGAGTTCTGATGAGTGCCTCAGCGGCTCCGGGAACCTCTCGCTTTGCATCGGTGTCCTCTATTCGGAGATAGAGAACTCCTCCGCTTTGGTGAGCGAGTCTTTCCGCAACTGTAGTGGGGAAGAGACCGCCAAAGTGTACGAATCCCGTGGGACTGGGGGCAAATCTTGTTACCTTCGCTCCCTCGGGAAGCTCTCTTTTGGGAAATTCGTTTTCAATGTCGGACGGAAGCCTATCTATGTTGGGAAACAGCAATTGGGCAAGTCTGTTGTAGTCCATGTTAAAATTCCTTTCGTTTATAAAAGATAATCAACGGAGCTAAGCGCGTTTGAAAGTATTTCGGCTTCTCCGTGTCCGGGATATATTACGATATTACCGTCAAGGGAAGACAGATGCTTGAGCGATTCTCGCATCTGGGTCATGTTACCGCCGTACAGATCGCATCTGCCGTAGGTATTGGAAAAAAGAGTGTCTCCCGTTACGAGAATGTCGCCGCAACGGTAGCATACCGAGCCTTGAGTGTGTCCGGGTGTATGTATGACCTCTAATTTTTCATTTCCAAGCGGTAAAAGCTCACCGCCTGAGAGAAGATGCTCTGCGGGTGCATAAGTGCGCTCCTTCCCGAAAAAATCAAAAAAAGCGTTTTTTTTGCCGTCGGTCAGCATAATAGCATCTTTTTGGTGAATGTATGCGCCGACTCCCGTATCCTTGCGCAGGGGATCCAGTGAAAAAAGATGATCGAAATGTCCGTGAGTGAGAAGAATCCCCTTAAGGCTTGCGCCTTCCTTTTCCACTGCCTTGAGCATAGCGCCTACCGATACCGTAGGGTCTACTATAAACGCCTCATCCAATGATACCAAAAGATAGGTATTCGCGCCGTAAGAATCCGAGCAGATAGGAACAATTTTCAAAGATTCCACCTCCATGACCTAATACATCATTTTATTATATCACAGTTTAAATAAAATGTCTACATAATATTAAATATTTATAAAAAAATCTTTATTATTTGCTAATTGCTTGTAAAACAGAGAAAAAACTGCTATAATGATAGCGTAATCTTATTTACAAATTTTCGTTCAAACGTCCTTCAAAAAATTGAGGAGAATATAAGTGCTGAAAAATATATCAAAAAATAGGGAAAATCAGAATAAAATCAAGATATTGCTCGAATTGCATAGTGATGAAAAATACACAAACGGGAAAGCGTCTGATTTTGAACTCTTTGACGAGTGGGAAAGATGTTTACCTTTAATGGCGGGGCACAAAGAGGTACTGAAGTACAAAAAAGAGCTTGAAACCTTGGGAATACCTTGCTTAAAATTTGGAGAATATTCGAGAAGCGGATCATGTGCGCGGTGGAAAATAATACACGCTAAGTCATACGAAGAAAAAGAGAATGACTGCTTTTTCGAAGAACCCATGCTTGAACGCAAAACTCCTAAATCGGAGAAATACGATCGGTTTAATATAGATAAATATGTGTCGAAATATGTAACAGAATGTAAAAACTACACGGAGCTTACCCATAAAATAATACGGGAGGCAACGGAGGAAAAAAATGGCGAGATATGTATAGAAATCGATGCGTATAAGGCACCGTACATGCGTCCTGATCCTCACACCGCAGAGCTTGCTTTTAATGATCTTGCGAGTGGCGAAAAATATAATTATGTAAGTATTCAGACATTATGCATATCGATTTTTATCGAGCTTTTGCTCGGTGATAAACAGCATAAAATCCATGAGGTTTACATTAGGGCAAACGGCAATGCCGAATGCGCAAGCGCACTTTTGGAATATATTCACGGGCGCGGATTTTTTGTCGGAGCGGTCTCCCTTGAAATATTGCCGGAGTTTGACGTTAATACTCTGTCCGCATTGACGGAGAGAGTATATCCCGAAATCTTGATAACTCCGATACTTGAGCATTTTGATGCCGAGCCTCTCAAGACGTTTGCGAAAAATTATCCCATAGGTGCTTGCTGTGCAGGGAGAAATCAAAACATTGAGGTCCTTTCTAAGGTCATTGACTCTGTTTCTGACAGTAGAGAACATTCAGATGCTCTTATGAATATACTCTGTTTAAAATAAAAACGCAGATAAAAAGTCAAAAAATGGCTAAAAAATATAGTTTTATGGCTTGAAATTGACATAATACTGTGTTATAATGATCGCAGAAGGACATATAAATTGCGAGGAGATTGATATATGGTCGGAAGAGTTTTCTCAATTGAGGAATTTTCTACCTACGACGGTCCGGGTATAAGAATGACTATCTTTATGAAGGGGTGTCCTCTTCGTTGCATGTGGTGTCATAACCCCGAGGGGCAACGCTTCGAAAAAGAAATGGCGAGAAGTCCTAACGGATGCTTGGGGTGCGGAGCGTGCATGAAAAAGGGTGAGGAACTTACCGGAAAGCCTTGTCTTGTGCCCGAAAGTGCGGGGGTATGCCCAAGAAAGCTTGTGCGCGAGAGCGGTATAGACTATACCCCCGAGGAGATGGTCGAAAGGATCAAAAAGAATATAAGCATACTCAATATGAGCGGAGGGGGAGTAACCTTTTCGGGTGGCGAGCCTCTGTCTCATTGGCAGTTTGTTCTTGAATGTATGAAGCTTTTGAGGGGAAAGACCAACAGAGCCCTCCAGACCTGCGGATTTGCCGAGCGGGACGTGTTTTTGAAGGTTCTTGAAGAATGTGATTTTGTTCTGTATGACCTTAAACATATGGACAGCGAGATTCATAAGCATTATACAGGTGTGGACAATAGTCAGATTCTTGAGAAT
The DNA here is from genome assembly GCA_015064735.1 of Oscillospiraceae bacterium. Lineage (GTDB taxonomy): Bacteria > Bacillota > Clostridia > Oscillospirales > CAG-272 > HGM12713. Next base: position 59,484 of record SVRP01000009.1, on the reverse strand, counting down.
TACAAGCTGCTTGCAAGGAGCGGTAAGGATTTCATAACCCGAATTCCCCTGATACCCACGGTAAACGATACGGAGAAAAACATAAGAGAGACCGCAGCATTTATGAGTAGCCTCGGAGTAGGAAAAATAGAGCTTCTGCCGTACAATAAGATGGCGGGAGGCAAATATTTGCTCATGGGCAGAAAATACGTAACAGATTTTGACGGAGATATACCTCCGCAACCAAGAATAGAAATATTTAACGAATACGGAATTGAGGTAAGAGTATTATGACAGAAAGAGTACAAAGCTTTTTAAACGTTCTTCTTTCAAAGGAATACCGAAAGAACAGAATCGACAACGCGGATTTTGACGTAACAGAAAAGATAAACGCAGAAGATTATTCCATGCGTGATACCGTAGTCCTTGAGGAAATGCTTAAGGCGGAGACTCCCGTTTTTCTTGAGAATGATATTCTCGGATTTAACAGAAGCCTCATAAACCTTCCTTATTATCTTGACCGCAAAGGAAGAAAGATAAAGAGCGGTCCCGGTAATAACACGCCTAACTACGCAAGAATCATAGGACAGGGCTTTGATGCTACTCTTGAAGAAATTGCAAAATATGAAAAGGTTAACACTGACGGGTGTTCTCCCTTGTTCTACGAGGCAATGCGCCGTAGCGTAGTTGCATCTATTGAGATCGCAGAGAGATACCGTGAGGCAGCAGAAAAGGCAGGAAATACACGTCTTGCCGAGGCGCTCAAGCAGGTTCCGAGAAAGCCTGCGCGTAGCTTCTATGAGGCTTGTGTGTTCTTTAAGATCATAGTATTTACCCTCCGTTGCTCTCATGCAACCCACCTGACGATCGGACGCTTTGACCAGTATATGCTTCCTTACTACGAGGCAGATATAAAGAAGGGCGTATCCCGCGACGAGCTTTTTGAGATACTTGAAATGCTCTTCATATCCCTTAATATTGACGCAGACATTTACTTCGGCTGTCAGCAGGGTGATAACGGACAGAGTATGGTCCTTGCGGGCTTTGATAAGAACGGAAATTATCTCTTTAACGACCTTACGGACCTTTGTATGCAGGCGTCTTTGGAGCTTAATCTTATCGACCCCAAGATAAATATCCGCGTAGGTAAGAATACCCCCGATTGGGTATACGATTACGGCACCAAGCTTACTAAGAAGGGGCTTGGCTTCCCGCAGTACTGCAACGACGACCTTATCGTGCCTTACATGATAGGACTCGGTTACGACGAGGACGACGCGTGGAACTATACCGTTGCCGCTTGTTGGGAGGTTCTCTCGCCTAATAACGGCTACGATATTCCCAACAGAGGATTTTTCCTCTTTATTAAGCACGTAAACGATGCTATCAGAGAAAATATCAAGGATGTAAAGAGCTTCGACGAGTTGATGGTTGCCGTCGATAAGAAGATGTACGAGGCTGCTGAAGCTCACAGAGCGCACTATAACGGTGATAATAACCGCGAAAGTAACCGTTGCTCATCTCGCCATATGTATCTGTCTCTCTTTGTGGACGGATGCCTTGAGCAGGGACTTGACGAGACCGAGGGCGGAGCTAAGTATACTAACTTCGGAGTTCTCGGCGGAGGAATTTCCAATGCGGCGGACTCCTTGGCAGCAGTTAAAAAGTGTGTATTTGAGGATAAATCTGTAACCGCTGACGAGCTTATCGCGGCAATGGATGCCGACTTCAAGGGCTACGAGGAGATTCAGAATAAGCTTCTCTCCGCGCCTAAGATGGGTAATAACGACGACTACGTTGACGAGCTTGCGGGTGCTATAATGGATATGGCTGTAAAATATCTCCACGGTAAGCCTAACGGATACTACGGCGGTAAATGGAGAGTAGGAACGGGTAGTGCGCAGTCATATATCTGGGCATCGAGAGATCTTCCCGCTACGGCAGACGGAAGAAACGCGTTCACTCCCTTTAGCTGTAGCTTTTCTCCCGCAATTACCACAAAGACCGAAGGACCTCTTTCGGTACTTCAGTCCTTTACCAAGCACGACCTGTCTCAGATGTGTAACGGCGGTCCCTTCACCATAGAGCTTCACGATACGGTATTCCGTAACGAGGATGGCGAAAAGAAGGTAGCTCAGTTCGTTAAGGCATTCGTTCAGCTTGGCGGACATCAGCTTCAGATAAACTCCATAAACCGCGAGCGACTTCTCGAGGCGAAGGCGCATCCCGAGCAGTATCCCAACCTTATAGTAAGAGTATGGGGATGGAGCGGATACTTCTGCGAGCTTGATAAGGAATTCCAGGACCATATAATCAGCAGAGCCGAATATATGATGTAAGTTAATAAAAGGGGCATCTGACTATCCCCAAAAAAGTGGCTGTCTCAAATGAAAATTTGAGACAGCCACTTTTCTTTTAATTACTGTTCGGGAATAGTATAATTTTCATCACCTTGGTGAACGTCGTGCATGTCGGTTTCTCCCTTTTGCCGTCCAACAATAGATTCGAGTATAGCGTATGTCTCCTCCGGATCAATGGTTTTATATCTGATGTGGAGAATATCGCCGGTTTCTATAGCGAGGTGTCCTACATGCAGCTTGTTGACCGATACCACAGCGCAGTTGGCGGGCCAGAGAATATCCCGTATTTCCTTGCCCATAATAAAGGAATTTGTTCTGACGGTCATGTGTACGTCAACCGTGTGAACCTCCTTGCCGTGATAATAATCGTGTATTTTCTCCTCAATAATGACGTCGGAGAATGCGGTAACACCAAGAGGCTCTATAACTATAAAGGATACCGCAACACCTATAGCAATAGATATTAGGTTGGTAAATCCAAATAGCGCCTCGCATGCAAAGGTAATTGCATTAAGGGGAGCTCGGTTTGTAGCCGCCATAAACGAAGCCACGCCTACTATAACGAGAATGGGAGTGTATTCCGCAGAAAATATGTTCATAGCCGTAAGGGCTTGGGCGCAAAGTGAGCCTATCATTGCTCCTACTGCCATGGCGGGAACAGAAAGACCTCCCGCTATTTCAAGAGCCGCCGAAAGAAGCAGCATTACAGAACGGATAACGAGATAGAGCAGGAGCATATACCATACCGGCGCGTGTCCCTCAAACAGGTCGTGGATTATATTGTGTCCCGATCCGATAAGGTGCGAGGTCGCAAATCCAAAAATAGCGGTAATTACAAAAACGCCGATAAATTTTGCGAAAAGAGGAACTTTTTTGAGCGTTTTATTAAGAAAATCCTCGGTTTTCTTATAACCCTTAGCATAGAGTATAGCGAGACCGCCGCACAATGCCCCAACTATGATAGGAGCCCATAAAAGTTCTATTGGAAGCACGTCGGGGGTATTAAGCACGAAAAGTCTCGGCTCTACCGAAAAAACAGAACAAAGTCCCTGCATAACCGACCAAGACGCGAGAACCGCAGTAGAGGTTGACATAAACAGAATGGGCGAGAATTTTCTGTGAGCCTCGTCGAAGGCGAAAAGAATAGCCGTAAGAGGAGCGCAGGTTACCGCCGCAAAGCCTCCGCAAGCGCCTCCCGTCATGATGTAACGCTCCCACGCGCGCCTGTATCTCTTTTTTGCAAAGGTGTTTACAGTACCTTTACCGACAGCCGCGCCCATCTGAACGCTGGTACCTTCTTCTCCTAGTGTAACACCTGAAAAATAGGTGATTAGCGAGGAGAAAAACAGGACGACGGTATTTTGTATCCACCTGAGCGGAATAAATCCACGCAATGAGGTGATAGTAGTCTGGGCATCTCCGCCTCGGCTGTTGGGGAAAAGCTTTATTATAAAATATGCAATTGCACCGAGGATTGCCGCTCCGAGGATAAGCAAAGGTAAAAATACGGGATGCTCCCTTACAAATCCGAATACATTGTCCGACTGATGTATTACAAGCTCTGCAGATATTCTGAAAAGGAAAATAATTGCGCCCGTAATTATTCCCGTCAATATTGAAAAGAAGCAACAGGGAATAAGTATATTTTTTACGCGGGATGAATACTTTTTTGACATTTTTATATCCTTTTTCAATTTGAATATAATTCTTCAAAGAGTGGGCTGTCTCTGTGAGACAGCCCGTTCTTTAGAATATCATAATGAGTATCTGAGACGAAAGAACTACGGAAATAAGCGCAATAGGATAGGTAGCCGCGTATGCAGCTCCAACGTCTTCAGTACCCGAAACCTGAATTAGAGTTCCGAGTGCGGGGGTAGATGTCATACCTCCCGTAATTGAGCCGAGAGCATTGAGCAAATGAAGCTTCAAAACGTACTTTGCGAAGATAAATCCAATGATCATGGGTACAAGGGTCATAAGCGCGCCGTAGAGGAAGTAGATAGCCTGGAAGCACTCTACGAACTTTGCGCCGCCTGCAATTCCCGCGCCGATAAGGAAGAGCATAAGACCGAGCTCTCTGAAAACCTTAAGGGTTGCCGCGGGAGGCATAACCTTTATGGGACCGAAGTGCCCGAAATGTCCGAATATAAGAGCTACGAGCAAGCATCCGCCGGTGGTAGTCAGAGAGAAAGAACCGATCTTTACGGTTCCAACGAGAACACCGAGGATCGCTGCTACAGCGAATGCCGCAATTCCAAAGGGATCTATTTCAATGAACTTTCTTTCGTTCTTAACTTCAACGGGATCTTCGCCGTTGTCTCCGCTGCCACCGGAGAGCTTTGCGCGCTCAGCCGCCATATCTGCCTTCATGAATTTGGGAATGAGCTGAACGAAGAGAACAACGCCGATAACACCGAATATGTAAGCAATTCCGTTACCTACCGCAACATACTCGGAAAGCTCGGGTCCGATTGCTTCCTTAGAGGCTGAGAATGCGGGGGTAGAAGTAAGCGCGCCGGAGAACAGACCTGTCATAATAGCTGTGAGCTGCTGACCGGGAACGTCCTTCATAGTAGCCTGCGCAAGAGCGATACAGCCCGCGCATACGAGAGCTCCCGAAATTATGATAACGAGACCGAGAAGAATATAGGTCTTGAAGTTTTTCTTAAGATTGCCAAAGAATTTGGGACCTGCAATAAAGCCAACAGAGGTTACAAAGAGAATAAGACCGAGGTTTTCAACGACCTTTAATGCGTTACCCGTGTATCCCTTAAGCTGCTCTGAAAGATTGGGCCACCATTCTGCTATTCCCGTTCCTGCAAGGGAAGGGAACATTTTGTCAATGGGATTGAAGAAGAAGCAACCGAAGAGAAGAGCTACGAGAAAAACTCCCGCGGTTCCAAGGTTAACTCCCTTTATGGTTATACGGCCGAGGAGATATCCAAGACCTGCTATAAGCAAAACCGAAAAAATGAGGAATGTTACGCCGTTGATGGATAACGAGAATTTGCCGTCAAAAAAACTGAAGATTTGCATTTTATGCCTCCAAATAATAATTAAAAATACAAATTAAAGTTAAATTGTGATTGAACGGGTATATTTCAAACAGAAACGGATTTCTGTCTACAATATATCCGTTCAGTTTTACGCATTTCAGGGCGAGCTCGCATGTGCGAGCTCGCCTGAAAATTCGATTATTTCATGAGCTTTGCGTTAGGCTCGTCGAATACGGGATTTCCGTGAGTATATCTGGGAAGAAGCTTGGGGGATACAGCGTCGGTTACGATACCTGCGTCAGCCATTTCCTTCATAAAGCTTTCAACGTGGTCAAGGCTGAGCTTCTCGCCAACCTTAGTATTCTTTGCGGCCTCAGCAGCATGAACACCCGCGTTTCTACCGAATACGATAATGTCAAGGAGGGAGTTACCCATAAGTCTGTTCTCACCGTGGATACCGCCGACTGCCTCACCTGCAACAAAGAGATTTTCAACGTCGGACATACCGTTATCGGCAATCTTGATACCGCCGTTCTGGTAGTGGAGAGTGGGGTAGATAAGTATAGGCTGCTTACGCATATCAATACCGTACTTGAGGTACATACGCATCATAGCGGGAATACGCTTTTCAATGGTTCCCTCGCCGTGGATCATGTCGATCATAGGAGAGTCGAGCCAGATACCCTTACCGCCGTCAAAGGTGTCAACACCCTTGCCTCTCTTGCACTCGCGGATAACGCTTGATGCGCAAACGTCGCGGGTCTCAAGGGGATACATAAATGCTTCGCCGTCAGCGTTGATAAGCTGAGCGCCGATAGAACGAACCTTCTCGGTTACGAGCGCGCCGAATATCTGTGAGGGGTAAGCAGCACCCGTGGGGTGATACTGGAGTGTGTAAGCATAAAGGAGTGGAGCGCCTGCTCTGTAAGCCATTACGAGACCGTCAGCGGTTGCTCCGTAGTGGTTGGAGGTGGGGAAGCCCTGATAGTGCATACGGCCTGCGCCACCGGTTGCGATGATAACGGTCTTGGCTCTCGCGATAAGGAGCTCCTGCGTCTCCATGTTCATAAGAACCGCGCCTGCCGCTCTGCCGTTTTCGTCCTTGATTATCTCGATAGCCGAGGTGAAATCAACAACGGGGATCTGCCTGTTCTGTACCTCGTCGCGGAGAACTCTCATGATCTCAGCGCCCGAGTAGTCCTTTGCGGCGTGCATACGCTTGCGGGAGGTTCCGCCGCCGTGGGTGGTAACCATGGTTCCGTCAGCTTCCTTGTCGAACATAACGCCAAGGTCGTTGAGCCACTTGATACATACGGGAGCGTCGTTAACGAGCTTGTAAACCAGCTCGGGAACGTTCTTGAAGTGTCCGCCGCCCATAACGTCAAGGTAGTGCTGTGCGGGACTGTCGTTAGGCTTATCAGCTGCCTGAATACCGCCTTCAGCCATCATGGTGTTTGCGTCACCGTGGCGAAGCTTTGTAACGATCATTACGTTTGCGCCGTTTTCGTGAGCCATAATAGCCGCAGCGGAACCTGCTCCGCCGCCGCCGATAATGAGTACGTCAACGTCGTAATCGATCTTGGAAAGGTCAATATCAGAGGGCTTAACTCTGGGGTTAGCCTGAAGCATCTCGGCAAGCTCAAGCGGAACCTTTTCGCCCTTATTAGGACCGATAACAAGCTCAGCGAACTGAGACTGAATATGGTCGGGGTGATTTTCAAGAAGAACCTGATCCTTTTCCTCCGCGGTCATACGACGGGGATGGTTGCCGGCGAGAACCTGTTTTAAACGCTCCTCACGTGTAGCCTCAACCTTTTTAATGGATTCTAACATTTCGGGTGTATACATTTCTCGGCTCCTCCTTATTTCTCAAAATCACGGTTGTTGTACATTTCCTTGAGCTCTTCCGCGGTCTTGTGCATGATGTCCTGAAGAGCAGCCTCGCAGTTGCCCGATTCTATCTCGGCAACCCTTTCGAGGAGGTGCTGAGTTTCGGGAGCGAGATACTTACCGGTAAGACGGCGGGCAAGGAGACCAACCTGGGGATGCGTAATACCTGCGGGGCAACGTGATGAGCAAACACCGCACATTACGCAGTCAAAGGATTCCTCAGCGCACTTTTCGTATTCGCCTCTCTGAGCGTAAGCGATATACTGCATTACGTTAAGGTCCTGAGTACAAGCCTTGGTACAGGCGTTACAGCCAACGCAAGCGTATATTTCGGGATAAAGCTGCATCATGATCTGCTCTGTGGGCTTTACCTTTTCAATATCGTAGGGCTGCTTAACGAGGGGGAAGAAGGGGAGAGTAGCTATGTACATATTGTCCTCGACCTTAGTCTGACAAGCAAGACAGGTCTTAAGCTCGTTCTGTCCCTTTATACGGTAGATGGTAGCACAAGCCCCGCAGAATCCGCAACGGCATCCGACTCCGCGAACGAGCTGATAGCCTGCGTACTCCATGGCATTCATTATAGTAAGGCTTGCGGGTACTTCGTACTTTTTGCCGTAAAGATAAATATTTACCATATTTTCCATGAGATGTTCTCCTTTATCAATATTCGTCGGGAAGCTCGTCAAGCTCGTCGCAACGGAAAACGGGACCGTCCTTGCAAACGTACTTTGCGCCTACGTTGCAACGTCCGCACTTACCGAAACCGCATTTCATACGAAGCTCCAGTGTGGTGTATATCTGTGTTTTGTCGAAGCCAAGCTCCTGAAGTCCTGCCAAAGTGAACTTGATCATAATGGGAGGACCGCAGAGGATAGCTGTTTTGTTGGTATCAAATCCAAGCTCCTTTACGTAGTTGGGAACGAAACCGACGTGTCCCGTCCATTCGGGCTGCTCGCGGTCTATGGTGAGATGTACGTTAACACCTGCGTCGGTTGCCCATTCGTCGATTATCTCCTTGTAGTCAACGAGATCCTGCATGCTTCTTGAACCGTAAACTATGTCTATCTTACCGTATCTGTCGCGGTAATGACGGCAGTAGTTTATGACAGAGCGCAGGGGAGCAAGTCCGATACCGCCCGCAATAAAGAGCATATCCTGACCTACGAAAGCAGTATCAACGGGGAAGGGATTTCCGTAAGGACCACGGATCGTTACCTGCTGACCTACCTCCATAGAGTGGAGCCAATCGGTAAGACAACCGCATTTCTTTATGGAAAATTCCATGAACTCGGTATTTGTAGGAGATGAGGTAATAGAGAACATTGCCTCGCCTACGCCGGGGATCGAAAGCATAGCGCACTGACCGGGCTTGTGGTCAAATGCTTTTTTGCCGTCGGGGGTTACAACGCGGAAGGTTTTTACGTCGGGGGTATCGATACGGATATCGGTAACGACACCCAAAACGGGAATGAGAGCTTCTTTCATGTCAGTCATTTTCCTTTCCTCCCAGCTTTTTCATAACTTTAACAATGTTCATATTGATGGGGCACTTGGAAATACATCTTCCGCAGCCTACGCAGGAGAAGAGACCGTCGTTGTTGGTGGGATAGTACACAAGCTTGTGCATAAATCTCTGACGGAAACGCTCAAGCTGGCTGTTACGGGAGTTTCCGTGCGCCATTCTTGTGAAATCGGAATACATGCAGGAATCCCAGCAACGGAAACGCTTAACGCCGTGTCCGGTGTTGAAATCCTTGATGTCGTAGCACTGACAGGTTGGGCAAACAAAGGTGCAGGTTCCGCAACCGAGACAGGTCTCGGAAAGCTCGCTCCATTCGGGAGCATCAAAGAACTTGCTTGTCTTGCCGTCGCCAAACGCGTCAGCCTTGAGATTTTTCAAGGGAAGTCTGTCAAGACGCTCCTTGATGAGCTTCTTCTGCGCTTCAACAGCCGAATTATCGGTATCCTCGGTCAAGGCCGCTACAAGAGCGAGAAGCTTCTCACCCTTCTCGGTCTTAGCCTCAAGATAGAGAATATCGTCGGTCTTGTAGCAAACTATATCTCCCTCGGGAGCGGACGCGTCAATGCCAAAGGTTCCGCAGAAGCAGGTCTCGGCAGGCTTGTTACAAGCCATGGAGATTATTACACCGTGGTCTCTGCGGTTTTTGTAGTACGTATCGACAGGCTCGGAAAGAAATACTCTGTCGAGTATCTCAAAGCTCTTAACGTCGCAAGCGCGAACTCCGAATACCGCGAAATCCTCGCACTCGCTTCTGTTGTCGATTATTTCAATGGTTTTTCCCTCCATCTTGAAATCGACAAGATTTTCGGTCTGAGGGAAGAAGAAATCCTTTGCGCTTCTTACAGTATTGAGCGCGTCGGAAAGCTTTGCGCCCTCGCTCCATTCGGAGAACTTAGCCCCCGCATCGGTATCAACGGGAATATAAAGCTTGTATTCCGCAGCGATTGCGGCAAAAAGGGAATCGAGATTGTTTACTGCTATTTTACGCATTATTCGTTCCCCCTTTCAACTGCCTCGGATGCCTCCAGGTCGTTAAGGTCGTAGTTTACGATAGGAGCGCGGCTTCCTGCCTCTGCTCCTGCCTGATACTCTCCGTAGAACTCGTCAATGTCCTTGATGAACTTACGGTTGAGCAGGTGGAGAGGAATGCTCTGAGGACAAACTCTGGAGCATTCGCCGCAGTCGGTGCATCTGCCCGCAACGTGGAATGCGCGGATGATGTGGAACATCTTTTCCTCGAACTCATTTGCGGGAGCCTTGTTGTCAACACCCGAATTGGGGTTGTCAAATACGCACTTTTCGCAGGTACAAGCGGGACAAACGTCGCGGCAAGCGTTGCAACGGATGCAACGGGAAAGCTCGTTCTGCCAGAATGCAAAGCGCTCGTCGGGAGTCATAGCCTCAAGGCGGGCAACCTCGTCAAATCTTGCGTTTGCAACAACGTCTCCCTCGGTTCCGAGAAGCTCGTCGTAGGCTACATGCTTTTTAGACTTACAATTAAGACATCTGTCGGGGAGAAGCTCATCTCTTGCTACGGTAACGATACCGTCGTAAAGAGTCTCAATAGCGACCTCTGTTCCGTTATCGGTAACAGAAAGAACACTCTCTGCTTTGTCTTTTACCTTCTTGGGATCGAGCATGCCGTTGCAGGGAACACCGATTACGTAAACCTTTTCTCTGTCAAAGCGATGCTCGGTAAGGAGCTGATTAAAGCTGTATGTATCGCAGGACTTAAGGAAAACGAGAACCTTAGTGTCCTTCTTTGCGGTCTCCTTTATGAGATACTTGGAGAAGTTAGCTCCGCAGAAATCGTTCCATACGAACTCTGCGCGAAGCTCATCAGCCGTAGTGAATACGGCGGGAGTTACGTCGTATGCAAACTCACCCTTTTTCCAACCGAGAACACGGTCAACCGTGCCGTCAGCAAGAAGAGCCTCTGCGCGTTCTAAGAGAATATCACGGGTTATTTCTTGCATCGTAAATCCTCCAATCTCTTGTTTTCGCCAAGAGAAGCAACCTTCTCTGCGAAGTCGTTCATAGTAGCCGCAAACTTTGCGCCCTCAGCAGCGGATACCCATTCAACGCGGGTACGTTCTCTTTCTATGCCGAGGTAGTCGAGCATAGAGAAGAGAAGAGCCATACGGCGGCGGGTGTAGTAGTTACCCGAGGTGTAGTGGCAGTCGCCGGGGTGGCAACCGCAGATTATAACACCGTCCGCGCCTCTCTGGAACGCGCGGAGAATGAACATGGGGTTAACTCTGCAGGAGCAGGGAACTCGTATGATCTTTACGTCAGCAGGGTAGTTAAGTCTGTTGTTTCCCGCAAGGTCTGCGCCCGCGTAGGAACACCAGTTACAACAGAACGCCACGATAAGGGGCTTATATTCTTTTACTTGCATATTGCATCTACCTCCGCCATAATTTGTTTGTTAAGGAAGCCCTTAAGATCCATAGCACCGGACATACAAGCAACGGTACAAGCACCGCAACCCTGGCACACAGCCTCGTTAACAGATGCTACGCGACGAATCTTTGTCGTTCTGTCGGGCATTCTGAATTCCTTGTCGATATAGGAGATCGCTCCGTAAGGACATACGTTTGCGCAGGTGGAACAGCCGTTACACATAAGCTCATCGGAATGAGCAACGCAGGGGTTACCCGTGAGCTTGTCCTTGCAGAGAAGTCCGATTACCTTGGATGCCGCAGCTCCTGCCTGGGAAACGGTCTCGGGAATATCCTTGGGACCCTGACATGCGCCCGAAAGGAATACACCTGCCGTGGGGCTCTCAACGGGACGGAGCTTGGGGTGAGCCTCTGTGAAGAAGTCGTTGGTATCCATGCTTGCCGTAAGCATAGTAGCCAAAGGACGAGCCGACTTGTCGGGCTCAATAGCTGCCGCGAGAACTACGAGATCGGCATCAATGTGGAGCTGCTTGTTAGCGATAAGATCGGAAGCCTGAACCTTGAGCTTCTTGCCCTCGGGAGTAACCTTACCGACCATACCCTTAACGTAGTGAACTCCGTATTCCTCAACGGCTCTGCGATAGAACTCGTCGAAGTTCTTACCGGGAGTACGAACGTCTATGTAGAATACGTAAACCTCGGTGTCGGGATATTTATCACGGATAAGCATTGCATGCTTAGCAGTATACATACAGCATATCTTAGAGCAATACTCCTTGCCCTTTTCGGCGCAGGCTGCGCAACGGGAGCCTACACACTGAACGAGAACGATAGTGTGAGGATGCTCTCTGTCGGAGGGACGGAGAAGTGTACCGCCCGTAGGACCTGCGGCATTCATAAGACGCTCAAGCTCAAGAGATGTGATAACGTCGGGAGACTGTGAGTAGGCATACTCATCGAATTTATCCATGGAAATGGGGTTAAATCCGGTAGCTACAACGATAGCGCCGTATTTTTCGGTAATAAATTCATCCTTTGCCTGATAGTCTATAGCCTTTGCGGTACAAACCTTGGAGCAGACTCCGCACTTGCCGGTCTTGAGCATAGTACAGTAGTCGGGGTCGATGGTCGCAACCTTCGGAACTGCCTGAGCAAAGGGAATGTAGATTGCGCGTCTGTTGTCCATTCCGAGGTTAAACTCATTGGGAACCTTCTTCTGAGGACACTTTTCGGTGCAGAGACCGCATCCGGTACAGAGGTCTTCCTTTACGTAACGAGCCTTTTTCTTAATTGTAACCTCGAAGTTTCCTACGAATCCGCCAACCTCGGTTACTTCGCTGTAAGAGAATATTCTGATATTCTCGTTCTGCGCAACGTCAACCATCTTAGGTGTAAGGATACAAGCCGCGCAGTCGAGGGTGGGGAAGGTTTTGTCAAGCTGAGCCATCTTACCGCCAATAGTGGGCTTGGTCTCAACTATATCAACGGGAAAGCCTGCGTCTGCAATGTCGAGAGCGGTCTGAATGCCCGCAATACCGCCTCCGATAACGAGGGCGCGCTTTGTTACAGGGCTCTCTCCGGGGGTAAGGGGAGCGTTAAGGTTTACCTTAGCAATAGCTGCTTTTCCGAGGATTATAGCCTTTTCGGTGCCGATTGTCATTTCCTTATGTACCCAAGAGCACTGCTCGCGGATATTTGCTATTTCGACCATGTAGGGGTTGAGTCCTGCCGCAGCGGCAGTCTTTCTGAAGGTTGCCTCGTGCATACGGGGCGAGCAGGAGCATACAACGATGCCCGTCAGTTTGTGTTCGGCAATAGCCGCCTTTATAAGATCCTGTCCTGCCTGAGAGCACATATACTGATACTCGGTGGAGATAACAACACCGGGCTCTGACTTGAGTGCTTCTGCAACTGCTTTAACGTCTACCGTTCCTGCGATGTTGGTACCGCAGTGGCAGACAAATACGCCAATTCTTTGCATAGTTGTTTTCTCCTTTCCTACTTAGAGTATTTTCTGAATGCGCTCATGACCGCCTGCTGAGGCGTATCGTCATCGATGAGAGCGGGAATGTCCTCCGCCTTAAGGTGATTTGCGCCCTTCTCGCGGATAACAGAAAGTCTGAGAGCTTCGATAAGCTTTGCGGGCTCAACGCCTCTGGGACAACGGTCAACGCAAGCGAAGCAGGTAAGACACTTGTAGATAGAGTCGGATTTTCTCAAAGTCTCAATGTCCCCCGATTCTACCATGTAAACGAACTGATGGGGGTGATATTCCATTTCGTCGTAAGAGGGGCAGGTTGCAGAGCATTTTCCGCACTTCATACATTTGAGGGGATTTACACCGCTCATGCGAAGAAGCTGTTCCTTTTGTTTTTCGGAATTATTGTGCATGATCAGCCCTCCTTAACTCCGAGCGCTTCAGCAAGGAGCTCGGTAAAATAAATAACGGGAATAGAAGAACCGTTTTTTACGAGATTGTATTTGCAAAGAGGACAAGCGGTAACTATCATTTCAGCACCGCAATTTGCGGCATTTTCGGAAACCGCGTTGCTTCTCTTTTTTGCGGTAGCGGGGTCCTCGAGAGCTATGTAGCCGCCGCAGCACTCGTTTCTCTGGGCGTATATAATCGGCTCCGCTCCGATAGCGCGAATGAAATCCTCAATAATCGTGGGATTTTCTACGTCATCGAAAGCCATTACGTTGCCGGGACGAAGAAGAAGACAGCCATAGTAAGCCGCGATCTTCTTTCCTGTGAGTGGATTCTTCACAGCCGCTTTTATTTTGTCAAATCCTACCATGTCGCGGAGCATTTCAAGATAATGAAGAACCTCGGTCTCACCGTGATATTCGGTGGGAGTTTTGTCCTGCGCAAGGTAGTTGTTTACTCTGTTTGCGAAGGTCTCATCGGTCTGCATTGCGTGGTTAGTTTGCTTTATAACATTATGACAAGCCGAGCATACGGTTACCAAAGGCATGTTCTCGTCTCTTGCGGCACGAAGAGCGCGTACCGAGGAGAGCTTGGAAGCGATCTCGTCCTTGGCAGATACGAAAACACCGCCGCAGCACTGCCAGTCCTCTATCTCGCAAAGCTCGATGCCGAGGACTTCAGCACTTCTGCGAGCATAAAGGTCAAGCTCCTTTGCCTTTGTTCTGAGCGTACATCCGGGGAAATAACTTACTTTCATTATTACCTCCAAAAAATTTGAATTATACCATCTGTTCGGGGTGGAATACCTCGTCAAACTTTTCCTCCGTAAGGAAACCAAGCTGAACACAAGCCTCCTTAAGGGAGATGTTGTCCTTATAAGCCTTCTTGGCGGTCTTTGCCGCATTTTCGTATCCGATGTAGGGGTTGAGCGCGGTAACAAGCATTAAGGAGTTATGAAGATTGTGGTGCATTTTTTCCTTGTTAGCCTTGATTCCAACAGCGCAGTTGTTGTTAAAGGAAACGATAGACTCTGCAAGAAGTCTTGCAGACTGAAGGAAATTGTAAGCCGCAACGGGCATAAATACGTTAAGCTCAAAGTTACCCTGAGACGCTGCCATGGAAACAGCAACGTCATTACCCATCACCTGAACGGCTACCATAGTAACAGCCTCACACTGGGTGGGGTTGACCTTACCGGGCATAATAGAGGAGCCGGGCTCATTTTCGGGAATGAAGATCTCACCGAGACCGTCGCGGGGACCCGAAGCCAACCAACGAACGTCGTTAGCTATTTTCATCATATCGCAAGCGGTTGCCTTGATAGCGCCGTGAGCAAATACCAGCTCATCCTTGGAGGTAAGAGCATGGAACTTGTTGGATGCGGTTACAAAAGGCTTACCGGTAAGCTCCGCAACCTTTTTTGCTACGAGAACGTCAAAGCCCTTGGGGGTGTTAAGACCCGTACCAACGGCAGTTCCACCGAGAGCAAGCTCGCGAAGAGGAGCAACAGCCAGTTTGAGAAGCTCAACGTCGCGCTCAAGAGAAGATCTCCAGCCGCTTATTTCCTGACTGAATTTAATGGGAGTCGCATCCTGAAGATGGGTACGTCCCGATTTTACTATGCCCTCGTTTTCGGCTTCGAGCCTTTTGAAGGTCTCAATAAGAAGCTCTATTGCGGGAATGAGCTTATCCTCAATAGCGATAACCGCGGAAATGTGCATTGCGGTGGGGAAGGTGTCGTTGGAGGACTGACTCATGTTTATATCATCATTGGGATGAGCAAGCTTCTTGCCTGCTATCTGGTTAGCTCTGTTAGCTATTACCTCGTTGGCGTTCATATTTGACTGCGTACCGGAGCCCGTCTGCCATACAACGAGAGGAAAGTGAGAATTAAGCTCTCCCGAAATCACCTCGTCGCAAGCCTTGGAAATAGCCTCAAGCTTTTCAGCGGTCATCTTTTCACTCTTAAGCTCGTGGTTGGCGAGAGCCGCAGCCTTTTTAAGTATTCCAAAAGCGTGGGTTATCTCACGGGGCATGGTCTCGATGTCCACGCCAATTCTAAAGTTTTCGCAGCTTCTCTGAGTCTGTGCCGCCCAAAGACGGTCAGCGGGAACCTGCATATCGCCCATAGAATCGTGTTCAATACGGTATTCCATAAATTTCACCTCTTAAAAATGTACTTATATGTTGATGCTGTTGATAACACCCTTGAGGGTATCTGCGCTCTTGCGGAGCTTTGCGATTTCTTCGTCGTTCAAAGGAACGTTTACCTTGCAACGGATACCGTCGTTACCAACTATACAAAGGGTGCTGAGACATACGTCGTCAATACCGTATTCACCGTGCATAAGGGTGGAAACGGTCATAGTAGAATCAAGTCCGCTGAGCAAGCACTGGATAACGTGGCAAACAGAGATCGAAACCGCGTAGAAGGTGGCTCCCTTTCTCTGGATAACGCGTCCGCCCGACTTTTTAACGTAATCTTCAATCTCGGCATAATCGAGATCGGGAAGGTCCATATCGGGAACGAGCTTTTTACACTCGTGAATCGGGATGTTTGAAATGTTTGCGACAGACCACGGAACGAAAGAGGAATCTCCGTGCTCACCGAAAACGTAAGCGTGAACGTTCTTCTGGCTTATCTTGTAGTACTCGGAAAGACGTGCGCGAAGACGTGCAGTATCAAGGATAGTACCCGAACCTATTATTCTGTTTTCGGGAAGATCGGAATACTTGTGGAAGGTGTACGTGAGGATATCAACGGGGTTACTTACTATGATATAGTTTGCATTGGGCGCGTATTTTGTTACCTGGGGAATTATTTGCTTGGTAATATCTACGTTGGTCTGGGCAAGCTCAAGTCTTGTCTGACCGGGTCTTCTTGCAATACCGCAGGTAAGAACCACGATGTTTGCACCGGCGGCGTCGCTGTAGTCTCCGGCATAGATAGAGCAGGGGGTGCAGAAGGGAGTACCCTGACGAATGTCAAGAGCTTCTCCGAGAGCCTTTTCCTTGTTAATGTCAATCACAACGATCTCCGATGCGATACCCATAACTGTAAGTGTGTAAGCGATTGTAGAACCAACGCTTCCTGTTCCGATTATTGCGATTTTATTCACAATATACCTCCTTAAAAAAGAAAAATATAAAAATATAACCATATTATTATAACATATATAGGATTTTATTTCAATAGTTTGTTAAAAAAATATTTATTTTCAACACAATCAACAAATTTGTGCTTCTGAGCATACAGATTGTGTAATATATTCACAGTAAATTCGCCTTTTTACTCAAAAAAACCGAGGAAAGCATTTTTGCATTCCTCGGTTTGAAAAAGATTAGAATTTTATAAACGCGAAATCTCCCGCTTTGACCTTAAGTCGGTATACGTCTCCGTCCTTTTCGAGATTTGCCTTACCCTCGCAGAGCACAGGGGAAGCACCGTTCTTGAAGGTAACGGTTACCGTGGCATCAGCCTCGGGAAGAGTGTATTCTCCGTCCTCGATAATTCTCATAACACCGCCGTTGTTGAATACGGTGAGATAATATCCGCCGCCTGCGCGTTCGTTGACGAGCCAATGAATATCTCCTTCCACGTAGCAGGGCAGAGTCCTTCTGAGAATATTTTTAACGTCGGATATTTCGCATATATTGCTATGCCTTCGCGCAAATTCGGGATCGGACGTAAGGTCAACGAGATAATCGTATTTCGATATATCTCCGAAACCGTCGTTAAGCAGATCAAGTGCATCGGGATATACGCAGTTCACCATGGTGATGTTTTCGTTTCCGAGCATGGGCGCGGTCTTCGCGAAAAGCTCGTTTACGCCCTCAAGAACCTTGGTATACGCGTCGCTCTTGTAGGGGAATGCCGGCTTGTAAAGCGGCTTCTTGAATACGTTTTCGAGCATGGGAAGGTCCCCCGGCATAATAACTCCGATAGGGGTAACGGGAGCGCCTACGTCGGGATACTTATTCATAAAGTCAACGAGATATTTCTTCACGAGACCGTAAGGAGAAAGCTCGAAATCCTTCCAATCGTAGAATACGTTGCAAACGCCCCATTCCTCGCTGAGAAATTCAGCCCCCGAGAGGTAGGAGTAAAGGAATATCCTCTTTTGGAGAGAGCGGGAGCTTCCGCCGTTGGGACCCTCGGTGTGAAACGGAAAATCAGCCGAGCCGCCGATGCCCCATTCGTTTTTTTGCTCTCTGTGATAGCAGCAGGCGGTGCATTCGGGACGTCCAGTGGAATAATCGTGCTCCTTAGTGCGTGGAGGTCTGCCCCAAGGCTCGTAGTAGACTCCGAAATGGAGTCCCTCCTTACGTGTCATTCCTCTTGCGTAGCATATCTGCACTCTTGCGTCGCTGGTCTGAGCGCCGACCTCGGGTAAAAGACGCTTCGCACCCGACGAAATTTCAAAAGCGTACATGAGTAACGCGCTGTCAACGGGGATAAGCTCTCCGATCTTCTGGCGCTTTCTGTATACGTCGGTCATGTTGCCATAGAATTCTTCATAGCTTTCGGGCTTTCCGTAACGCGCCATTTCCTCGGCGGTCATGCTTTCAAGAAAAAGGAAAGGATAGGGATAATCCTTCTTTATATGAGCCTTGATCTTTTCGACCGTCCAATCCTTTTTATACAAGCCGTTGAGCTTTTTCAGGTCGGACATATAATTTGAGAGCCACTCGTGCATCTGGAATCCCCAGAAATTATCTCCGAGAAGCTCCTTGTATTCGTTGACGAGAGCTTGGTCGTAGGGATAGGCATCAATATAGGTACCGCCCTGCAATCTATCTACGTAAAGGGGAAACTTAAGGTCGTTGACGATATTATAAAATGTTGACCCCTTTGCCGCCATTTTGTTGAATTTCTTCGTGTCGTCAAAGCGGGTTGTCTGACAAAAGCGAATACCGTCGTTTCCGCTTATAAGACCTGCCTTAAAATAAGCGTCCCAGACCTCGGGAACGTATCCGTGGAAAATCGTAAGCATAGCTACCTCCAAAAAAATAGTTTACCATACGGTTATATGGTAAACTATTTTTAAATATTTGTCAAGGTACTTTTTTACTGACGATATGTATTTTTTTACTGTCGCAAGCGCTTTATTTGCCGTATTCCTCAGCAAGAGCCTTGAATGCGGGGAGTGCGCCGAGAACCCTTGACTTGTCCACGCAGTATGCTATTCTCACGTAGCCCTCAACACCGAAATCGTCGCAGGGAACCACGAGAATTTCGTGTTTCTTTGCCTTTTCGTAGAATGCGTAAGCATCGGGTTCAAGAGCCTTTACAAAGAGATAGAACGCGCCGTCGGGCTTAACACAATCGTAGCCGTAAGCGGTCAAATTATCGTAAAGAAGGTCTCTGTTCTCACGGTATACGTTTATATCTACCTTTGCGTTGATGCAACGGGCGATAACCTGCTGGAAAAGGCTGGGTGCGCAAACGTAACCCAAGGATCTTCCCGCTCCGCAGATAGCGAGATATACGTTCTGACCGTCCTCCATCTTGGGACAAACAGCTATGTATCCGATTCTCTCACCGGGAAGAGAAAGGGATTTTGAATATGAGTAACAAACGAGAGTGTTATCGTAATAGTTCATAAGATAAGGAACGTCAACACCCGAGTAAACGAGCTCACGGTACGGCTCATCGGCGATGAGATAAATAACGTGTCCGTATTCCTCGGACTTCTTGCGAAGAATATCGCAAACAGCCTTTACTGTTTCCTCGGTGTATACAACGCCACTGGGATTGTTGGGGGAATTCATAATAATTGCCTTTGTATTGGGAGTTATTTTGTCCTCAAAATCTGCAATATCTATGGAAAGAGTATTCGGGTCAGGCTTGCTTACAACGATAGTGCCGCCCGCATTTTCGATAAATACTCTGTATTCTGTAAAGAAAGGAGCAAAGGCGATTACCTCCTCACCCTCCTTTTCGATTATTGCCTTAAGGCAGATGGAAAGCGAAGCAGCCGCACCGCAGGTCATATAAATTCCGTTTGGAGACATGTCAACTCCAAAACGCGTCTTTATGCTGTCAGCGATAGTCTGTCTTACTTTTGCGTCGCCCTGAGCAGAGGTGTATCCGTGAAGAAGCACGGGACTTTCGGTTTCGAGAAGCTCCTTAACCGTGTCATTGACCTCCTTTGGAGCGGGAACACTGGGGTTTCCGAGACTGAAATCAAACACGTTTTCAGCTCCGATCTCCGCAGCTCTCGTTTTGCTGTATTCAAAGATTTCACGGATTATGGAGCGCTTGCTGCCAAGTCCGTACATTTTCTGATTGTATCCCATAATATCACCTATATACCGAGAAGCCTTTTTGCATTTTGGCAGAATAGCTTGTCCTCGGTTTCTTTTCCAAGTTCAAAAGATTTTAAGATTTTAACGTCGCCGTCAATATCGCTCCACGGCGAATCGCTGGCAAAGAGTATCCTGTCTTCACCGTGCAATTTGAGCAATTTTTTGAAGTTTTCCTCGCCTATAAAGCGAAGAACGTAAGCTGTGTCAAAATAAACGTCCTTACCGCAAAGCAGCTCGAATACCTGCTCTACGGTCTCGTATCCACCAAGGTGGGCAAGAACGAGCTTGCCGTGTCCAACCTTATCTATGACTTCCTTAGCAAGTGCCGGCGTGCACATTACGGGGCGGTCGCGGTATCCTGCATCTATTCCCGCATGTGTAACCACGATGAGATCGTATTCCTTTGCGCATTGCAGTATTCGAATATATCCATCACTGTTAAAGGGGGTCTCCTGATAGTCCGGGTGTACCTTTACACCAAGAAAGCCCATGCCCTTTAATTGCTTCATCTTGCCGTCAATATCCTCGCAAAGAGGGTGAATGCCGCCAAAAGAGATTATTCGTCTCTCCGCGTTTTTATATTGCTCATTTATTTCGCAGGCAAAGCGGTTGACGCTTTCAAACTGCGAGGGGTTGGTAAGCACGGGCAGATTTACGGCAATATCTGCCTTCGCGCGCTCAAGTGAGTGTATAAGCCCTGAAGCCGTTCCGTCGGAAAAGGGCGGTATACCGCCCTTTTTCGAAAGATAATCAATAGTCCTTGCCGCAATTTTTTCGGGGAAAAGATGCGTGTGAAAATCAATTATCATTGAGTAACCTCTGTTACATTTTAATAAGCTGCTCGCAGGAAATGGTCTCTATGTTGTTCTTGGTGAGTATCTCGTCCGCGAGAGCTATGTTTGATGCCTTGAGAACAACGTACGCCTTGTCAGTATCTACCGACAGACCGTACATGTACTCTATGTTGACTCCGTTGTCGTCGATCGCCTTAAGAAGCTCCTGAAGGCTGCCTGCCTTGTGGGGAATCTTTATAATTGAAACGTCGGAAATAAGGGAAGAGAAGCCACCCTCGGTAAGCTTTTCCTTTCCGAGTACAGGATCGTTTACGATAAGTCTGAGCAGACCGAACTCTGTGGTATCGGCAAGGCTCATGGAAATGATGTTTACGCCGTTTTCCTTAAGAACGTTAAGAACCTCGCTGAGTCTGCCCGTTCTGTTTTCGATAAATACTGTAAGCTGCTTTGCAAACATTTTAAAATCCTCCTTTAAATCAGTCGTATTTACGGTTGTCTATTACGTGAACAGCCTTGCCCTCGCTTCTTACAAGGGTCTGAGGCTCAACTATCTTGATCTTTGCATTAATACCGAGAGCCTGCTGAATAATGTGAGAGATCTTCTTGTTGAGTGCCTCAATAGCTCTTATTTCGTCGGTATAATACTTCTGGTCTATCTCAACCTGAATTTCAAGTGTGTCAAGGTTATTGATTCGGTCAACCACCATCATGTAGTGAGGTGTAACCTCCTCAACGTCAACAAGAGCCGCCTCAACCTGGCTTGGGAATACGTTTACCCCGCGGATAATGAGCATGTCGTCAACACGGCCCTTGAAGCGGGAGATTCTCGCACTGGTTCTTCCGCATTCGCAGGGAGAACGGTCAATGCTCGTAAGGTCCTTGGTTCTGTAACGGATAAGAGGAATACCCTGTTTTGTGAGAGTGGTGAAGGCAAGCTCACCGGTCTCACCCTCCGCAACGGGAGTAAGAGTTGCGGAATTGAGTATTTCGGGATAGAAGTGATCCTCGCAAACGTGGAGACCCTTGTGGAACTGGCAGTCGCAAGCAACGCCGGGTCCCATTACCTCACTCAAGCCGTAAATGTCGTATGCCTTTATGTTAAGCCGCTTCTCGATTTCCTGACGCATCTTTTCTGTCCAGGGCTCAGCACCGCAAACGGCAGCTCTGAGCTTGATCTTGTCAAGCAAGCCCTCAGTGGCAAGAACCTCTGAAATATGGAGCAGATAAGAGGGAGTACAAGCAATTGCGGTTGCACCGAAGTCAACCATCATAGTCGTGAGCTTTTTGGAGTTACCTGTGCTCATGGGAACAACGGTTGCACCAATCTTCTCGGCGCCGCTGTGCGCGCCAAGTCCGCCGGTAAAGAGACCGTAGCCGTAAGCAACCTGGATAATATCGTCCTTTCCGATACCCGCCATTGTCATACAACGGGCAACGCACTCTGCCCAGATTTCCAGGTCGTATCTTGTGTATCCTACAACGGTTGCCTTACCCGTAGTACCGCTGGAAGCGTGGATTCTTACGATTTCGGAATTGGGTACGGCAAAGAGACCGAAGGGATAGGTATCGCGGAGGTCGTCCTTTGTGGTGAAGGGGAGCTTGGTTATATCCTCGATGCTCTTAATATCGCCCGGCATGAGACCTACCGCCTGCATTTTCTTGCGGTAAAATTCAACGTTGTGATAAACGTAATCAACGAGCTTTACAAGTCTTGCGCTCTGAAGATTAGTCATCTGATCGCGGCTCATACATTCTTTTGTTTCATTCCAGATCATTTTTAGTGTTCTCCTTATTTCTGCATATCATACCCTGTGATAAATGCTTTTTGGTTGAGCTCAACGGTTTTTGGAGGAACGGTTGAAGACACAATGTCAAGCCAGGTTTCCTTGTCAAATCCGATATGCTTTGCCGAATATCCGAGAACAACCGAGTTGAGTACCTTGCTGTTTCCAAGCTCAATAGCAATTTTCTGACCGTCAATGGAGTATACCGTGTGCTTTTTGCCGAGATCCTCAAGTATGTTTTCGGGGTATTGCTTAGCACCGATAACGACTGTCATTGGATCAATTCTGCAATCGTTAACTATAAGAATTCCGTCCTTCTTAAGGAAATGAGAGTATCTCATAGCCTCAAGACGCTCAAAAGCTATAATAACGTCTGCCTGCCCCTCTTCAACGACGGGCTCGCAAACCTTCTCGCCAAAGCGAACGAAGGTAACGACGCTTCCGCCTCTCTGAGCCATTCCGTGAACCTCGGATATCTTTACGTCAAGCCCCTGAGAAAGAGCGGTCTTTCCGATTATACGGCTGGTCAGAAGCGTGCCCTGACCGCCAACACCAACTATCATTATATTTTTAGTCATATTACTTCACCACCGTTTCTATTGCGCCGAATTTGCAATAATTCTTGCAAAGGCCGCAGCCGTTGCACATTGTGGGGTCTATCTTGACCTTTCCGTCCTCACCCTTAGTCATTGCGGGACATCCTATTTTCATACACATTCCGCATTTTCTGCACTTGTCGGGGTCTACTGCGCACTTGTTCGGGAACTTCTGACCCTTGAGGAGAACGCAGGGAGACTTGGTTATAATAACAGTGAGAGTATCGCTGTTTACGCTTTCGGTAATAACGCGCTCAAGCTCCTTAACGTCGAAGGCGTTTACCTCGATTACGTTTTCAACACCGATAGCACGGCAGAGGGTGGGGAAGTCTATGGCATTGGTTTCCTCGCCCTTAAGGGTCTTACCCGTAGCCGCATGGTCCTGATGTCCCGTCATACCCGTGGTACGGTTGTCGAGAATCATAACTGTGCCGGTAGCCTTATTGTATACCATGTTAACGAGAGAGTTAATACCTGTATGTAAGAAAGTGGAGTCTCCGATAACGGCAACCCAGTTCTTAACGTATTCCTTGCCTCTTGCCTTTTCCATGCCGTGGAGAGCCGAAATACTTGCGCCCATACAAATGGTGGAATCAATAACGCTCAGAGGAGCAACCGCTCCGAGAGTGTAGCAGCCAATGTCGCCCGATGCGTGAATCTTCAGCTTGTTAAGAACAGAGAATACACTTCTGTGGGGACAGCCGGGGCAGAGTATGGGAGGACGGTTGGGAGTTTCCTGCTTTGCAAAAACAGCTCCGCCTTCTCCGTAGATTACCTTCTTGAGCATATTTGCGCTGTATTCGCCCTGACGGGTAAAGCATTCCTTACCCTTAACGTCAAAGCCCCAAGCGCGGACCTGCTCCTCGATAACGGGCTCAAGCTCCTCAAATACGTAAACTGTTTCGACCTGCTCAATAAAGCTTGCGATAAGCTCACGGGAGATGGGGTTAACGAGACCGAGCTTAAGAACGCTTGCGTCGGGGCAAGCTTCCTTAACGTACTGGTAAGCGATACCGCAGGTAATGAAGCCGAGCTTCTTATCGTTTATTTCAACCTTGTTTACGGGGAAGGATGCGCTGTCGGCAGCCATTCTCCTTTCTCTGTCCTCAACGTAGAGGTGTCTTCCGATGGCGGACGCGGGCATCATGACGTACTTTGCTACGTTTCTCTCATAAGCTTTGTCCTCTACCTCAACTCTGTCGCAAAGCTCAACGGTGCTCTGTGAGTGAGCAAGCTTTGTGGTGGTGCGGAGAATAACGGGCGTATCGTATTTTTCGCTGAGCTCATACGCGTACTTCATGAAGTCCTTAGCTTCTCCGCTGTCGGAGGGCTCAAGAACCGGAACGTGCGCCGCTCTTGCTATCATTCTTGTGTCCTGCTCGTTCTGGGAGCTTGCAAGACCGGGGTCGTCTGCAACGACGAGAACGGAGCCGCCCGTAACACCCGTATAAGCAAAGGTGTAAAGGGGGTCGCTTGCTACGTTGAGACCGACGTGCTTCATACAAGCGAGACTGCGAACGCCCGCAATGGATGCGCCTATAGCGACCTCAGCGGCAACCTTTTCGTTGGGAGCCCATTCGGTGTATACTTCGTCATATTTAGCGAGATATTCGCTGATTTCGGTACTCGGTGTTCCGGGGTATGCGCTGGAGACCTTAACTCCTGCCTCGTACGCGCCTCTTGCGATTGCCTCGTTACCGAGCATAATAACTTTATTGCTCATGATTATTTACTCCTTAAATCCTTAACTCTTTTTGCCTTTCCTTCAAATCTCTGAAGAGTGTTGGGGGATTCAAGCATAACCTTTGCGTCCAGACCCAGCATTATTTTCAGTTTGTTTCTTACGTCTCTTGTGATGCGCTCAAGCTCCGAGAAGGAGTCGGTACTCTGAGCAAGCTCTACCTTAACGGTCATCTTGTCGAGATATCCCTCACGCTCGAGGATGATCTCGTAGTGAGGACCGAGCTCCTCAACACTGAGGATTACTTCCTCTATCTGGCTCGGGAACACGTTTACGCCGCGTATTTTAAGCATGTCGTCGCTTCTTCCCGAAAGATTTTCCATTCTGCAGAAGGTTCTTCCGCACTTGCACTTTTCGTAGAACAAACGGGTAATATCCTTGGTTCTGTAACGGATAAGCGGGATACCCTCTTTCTTGATGCAGGTGATAACAAGCTCACCCTTTTCTCCCGCGGGGAGTACCTCTCCCGTTTCGGGATTGATTATTTCGGGTATAAAGAAGTCCTCGTTTATGTGCATTCCGCAAAGCTCGGTACATTCACCCGAGACACCGGGACCCATAAGCTCGCTCATTCCGTAGTTGGAGGTAATAAGAATATCGTCTCCCCAGAATTTGTGCATTTCCTCACGCATAGCGTCGGTGAGGAGCTCGCTTCCCACAAGGGCTATCTTGACCTTGAGATCCTTTGCGGGATCAATCCCCATTTCTCTTGCCACCTCAGCCAGGCGAAGCGCGTAGGATGGAGTCGCGACGAGCAGAGATGTCTCGAAGTCCTGCATGTACATTATCTGCTTTTGAGAGTTACCGGTGGATGAGGGAACAATAGCTGCGCCCATATTCTCAAGTCCGTAGTGGAGACCGAGAGCGCCTGTAAACATTCCGTAGCCGAAGCATATCTGTGCTACGTCGTGAGAGCTTGCTCCGCCCATGCAGGCAATACGCGTTACGCATTCGGTCCATGTTTCGAGGTCGCCCTGAGTGTATCCTACGACGGTAGGTTTACCCGTAGTACCGCTGGATGCGTGAATTCGCACAAGCTCGTCTCTGTCTACTGCGAAAAGACCGAAGGGATAGTTGTCTCTCATGTCCTGCTTGGTAACAAAGGGGAGCTTTGAAAGGTCGGCGAGAGTTTTTATATCCTCCGGCTTAACACCCGCATCGTCCATCTTTTTGCGATATGGAGCAACCTTTTCGTATACTCGGTTTACAGTTTCCTGCAATCGCTCTAACTGTATTTTTTCTATTTCCTCTCTTGGGAGAGTCTCTTCTTTTGACCAGATCATTTTTCCTTTTTCCTTTTTTGCATATTTTTTTGGCTTCGTATTAGCGATCAAAATCGCATATACAAAAATAATACAAATTAAATTATACCACTGACAAAATACTTTGTCAATAAAAAAATAGGATTTATATAATATTTATAACAATTTTGTATAGCGATCATAACAGTCCCACAGCAATAATTAAAAAAAATAAAAATTCCGGCAGTAGATCAAAAATAGGATTTTTTCACCACTTTTCGCAAAAACGGTGCGTTAAAAAAGTTTTTTTTCACACCGTATTGACATGTTTTTTTCGATATGCTAAAATAAATCTGTGAGAATGAAAAAGGAGGGCTTGAAAATGAAAATATTTTTATCGATATTACTCGCCGTTATGTTTTTGACAGTTTTTATTATAGCAATGTTCAAGCTTTCCATTGAGGACGTAGATGTTCAGTTTTTTGATAGCTCGGATCTACCGAGCATCAGCGGAAGTGATGGCATAGTCTCGGATGACGGCAGCTCGGAGAGTTATACTCAAGATAGCTTCGACGTAAATACTGACCTGAAGGACGGTGAATTTTACAAACTTTCCGCAAGGCATGCAGGAGCCTGGCATTGCAATTTAAATGATTCGTACCGCATTGTAATATACAGAATATCGTCTGACGGAAGACGGGTAGAATTTCTTGTAGAGGTTGGCAGAGTTAAAGACCGCTTTGTCGGAGAATATAAAGACGGAGTTATAAGCTTTTCGTCCAATAACGGAACGAGAAGCGGAAAGATCACCGTCGGTGAAAGGGTTTTGACGCTTATGCTTAGTAGCTGGGAAGGCGATGCGTGGCTCGCAAGAGAGGAGCTTGTTTTCGACTCAAGACCCGGCAACAGTGTGGATTTCTCCCTTGAGGGTATATACGGAGAAGTATTTGATGAATCAAAGCAAGGCAGTCTTAGTGAACGGTCCGGCGGACAGTATAGCTTAAGGACCCTGAGCTATAACAGTAGAGAAATCACATTCAAGTTTACTGAGCTTGAAACAGGAGCATCTGCAACCTTTTTCGCTATACCCAATAACGGAAAATGGGCATTTTTGGACAGCACGGGAACAATTAACGGAATCCTTGAGCACAGAGGAACCGGTATTTTGCTTTTCGTTAATGAGGGCGCCCAGTGGTTAAACCTCGAAAAGGGAATATATTATTTCGATTACGATTATGCAACACGGTTTTCTACCGTTAATCGAGATCAGTTGTCGTCAATGGCAACCGAATGGAGCTCTCTTTATGTCAATCTTGATCTCAGACGCATATCGGTGGGTATCGGAACCGTAACTCAATACGACAGAACAACCTCACTTTGGACGACTACCCAATTCAGTATAGGTGATAACGGAACAAGCACCCGAATTCCTTTGGTTGCTTCTGACGGTAAAGAAATAGGAGAGATGTATCTCTGTAACCATATGTATTATCCCGCTTCTTACAGTAAAACAAAGGATTGTATTCAGTTGGTTCTTTATGAGGACAAAAACGGTACCCGTGAGAAAAGTGTTTACTTTGTCTATTCGGATGATACCGCAAAGGGCTGAGCGTTGCGGCTTAATGATTTGACAAAAATCATTTTGCCATTCCGGTCAAATACAGAAAATAGGCTGTCTCAAATTTTCATTTGAGACAGCCCCTTCGTTTGAAAATAGGTTTTTTTCACCACTTCAGGCGAAAAATAGCCTCTGTAAAAAAAATTTCCCCCACCCTATTGACGCCGCTTTTTTGCGGTGATAAAATGGACTCATAAGAATGAAAAAGGAGATTTAAAATGAAAAAGCTTTTATCTGTTTTACTTGTGCTTTTGACTGTTTTGTCGGTGTCATCCTGCGGTTACCGAGAGGTCATAGTAAAAAATGAGGCTCATGGCGGCGTGGTTAATAACGGTAACGTCGAGCTGCCCGAAAATGGGTCCCTTAAAGCGATTCCCGACACCGTAGCAGGGGTGTGGAAGTGCGATGAATTTGGGGAGATAAAGATATACAGAATATCTGCCGACAGAAAAAAAGCTTATACAAGTCTGACCTTGGGTGAAACCACGAGCGACATCGTGCTCACTCTTGACGGAGGAAAAATAACCTTCTTTTCCGAATACGACGAAGTAAGCGGAAGGGTTGAAATCGATACCGAAAATGAAAATTTGACTCTTTTCCTTGAAGAATGGGAATACGATAAAGAGCTTGAAAACAAGAAAATAGTATTTGACGAAAGCCCCAAAGCTACGAACGTACCTCTGTCAGGGCTTTACGGAGATTGGTACTGCGGCAGTTTAACCGACGTCGATTTCTGCATTTTCGTCAGCGGATACGGAGAGGGCTATCTGAGATTCGGCTTTAACCAGAGAGACAGAATTCCCGGGTATTTCGACGTGTTTGCGGAAGAAAAGGACGGAGTTTTGATCTTCCGAGAATTCGAAAACAATCCGTATCAGCTTAAGGGAAGCGTTTCCTTCGATGGCGACGGAATGTTGATCACAGTCACAAAGGGAATAGATTCGGGAGCTTATGATATTCCCAAAGGCGTATATTATTTTACCCACTACGAAAGCAGCGAACCGAAAGCAGCGGATACCGATTTCAGTATAGACGATTATAATGGGTATTGGTATACCGTCGGCGGATTTTATTACAATATGGAGCTCTATGCAGCTAAAGGCGGAACCGTCGGGTGGGTAGGTATAAACAAAGAAGGGGTTTATGAGCGCGAGGAGATCGTTATAGGTGAGAAAAACGGAAACAAGTATACCGTTCTTGATAAGAAAGGAAACGAGAAGGGGTATTTAGAGCTTTGCGTTATGAACAGATTCGATAACATGTCCTATTCCGCAAGATGTATACTGCTTACCTACGACGCAGGCGGACATACATTTAGATGTTTGTTTGTACCTGACGGAAAGGGTTAATTTATAAACAATAATCCGACGAATTTTTACGTTCGTCGGATTATTGTTTAATACCTATTATTTCTTCAATTTTCTCGCGCCGATCTTATCGAGTATCTGTCCGCAGATGTCGGGGTGGTCGGAGGTGAATCCGATAGCGCCGTACTCGTAAGCCAAGCGGTGAACGTCCTCGTCGGTGTTGAGCCTGTAATATACGCAGGGCTTTATTCCCATAAGGGCAAACTCGGTAAATCTTGCCTTGTCGGCAACTACCGTTCCGCGGTCGATGGGGAAGCCCTGAGGGTCCCGCTCACCGTTGTTGAAAAGACATACCTCGTCGTAGTATTTGTAAGGCTCGTCATTCTCCCAGCCCTTCATTTTAGTCTTGGGATAGAAGCCGTGGATGAGGAAATCTTCCTTGGTATAGCGTGTTCTCAGCCACGCGCAGATGCCCGTAGAGAACGTGATAACGGTCAGTCTGTCGCTGCCGAAGATACCGTACTTTCTGCAAAGAGAAAGGGTAAGCTCGGCGGAGGCGTAAGCGAAATCTCCAATAACCTCGGGATAGTCCTTAAGCTCAAGCAGGAGTCTGATGTCGGGGCGGCTTGCCATAAGCTCCAGAAATTCCTCAAAGGTGGGAACCTTTTCGCCCTTGAATTCTTCTCCAAACTTGATTCCCGCATCAGCCTTGCGTACTTCCTCAAGAGTCATGCGGCAAATTTCGCCGCAGGTGTCGGTGGTGCGGTCGAGAGTTGCGTCGTGGCAAACTACTATTTGATAATCCTTTGTCATGTGAGCATCCATCTCAATTGCATCAATGTCAAGCTCAAGCGCCTTACGGAAGCCGAGCATTGTGTTTTCGGGATACTTTCCGCGCCAGCCTCTGTGGGCGGCAAGAGTTACTTTTGTGTCCATAATCAGTTTCCTTTCACGTGTTTTTTAAAAAATTATAAGTAAGCGGCAAACAAGTCGGTCTTTGCGCTGTATTACAATGAAATTATACTACCAAAGCTAATAAAAGTCAATAAAATAACCAAAAAACGGTCTCAAATCAGCGAACGAGACCGTTTTTGCAATTAAAATTTTTTGCTGTCTTTATATTGCTTTGGAGTAATGTCAAAGTGCTTCCTGAAGAGACGGATATAGTTAGAGCAATCGGAAAAGCCCGCCTCCATACAAGCGTCCAATACGCTTTTCCCTTCACGGAGTAACATACGGGAATAAGCAAGGCGTTTGGATTCAAGATATTTTTTCGGAGTGGTATGCAGATATTCTCTGAAAAGTCTGTTTAACGTGCTTCGTGAAATAAAGTGCTTAGAGACAATATCCTCGATCCTTTTTATTTCAGAAAAGTTTTCGTCTATATCCCGAAGAATTGCAGTAAGAGAATCGGGAAGAATCTGCGGAGAGGATTCGCCGGAAACGAATTTTCTCAGAATGTAAAGGATTTGGAGCGTAATATAAAACTGTCTGTGAGTGTCGCCTGCATCGGATGCGCCCTTAAGCTCCTCGTAAAGATTTGAAAGTGTTTTCTTGGACTCCGCATCGGGGGATACAAGGTTGTTTTTTCCGAAATCATGGGAAAGGAAATCCCCGAAAAGGAATCCTGAGCCGCAGTCAAACCAAAAGCACAGATGCTTGTGAAGAGAATCCGAATTGAGGATACAGTTGTGCATTTCATTGGGCTTTGTTATAATGGCATCTCCTGCTGACAGCTTATAAAGAGATGATTCAACGGCAAAGGAAACGTCTCCCTCAAGAAGGATATATATTTCTATAGA
The DNA here is from genome assembly GCA_015064735.1 of Oscillospiraceae bacterium. GTDB lineage: Bacteria > Bacillota > Clostridia > Oscillospirales > CAG-272 > HGM12713. Next base: position 28,712 of record SVRP01000009.1, on the reverse strand, counting down.
ATCATGCATATGAAAAGGGTAAATCCTTGCGGGACAAAGTGTTTCGGTATCGCTGAAATAGTAGTTTACCTCGTAATTCGTAATGGTTGGAATTTTAAAATTATATTCGTTACTCATAATCACCTCGGGGAGTGTCTTTTAATGACGACTGTATTGAGATATATTATAGTTACGGCAACCAGAATTACACTCAAGGCTGAGGTAACCTGCTGCGCGTATACGTGCATACCGAAGAATGTGTTTCCGTTGGCTTGAATATGGGCTACCAGACGGCTTGCAACAATGGTCGTAAGAAATCCCGCGATGCCCGCAAGCGTGTTTTTAAGAGCGAGAGCGCAAACTCTCTTTTCGGGGCTGACATGCTCGTATATAAGATTTATTCCGCCGCTGTTGATACCAGCCATTCCCACTGCGTACAAAACGTAGTAAATCATGTAAAATACCTTTCCGTTGGAAGGAACGGTGAATATATTTACAGCAAAGCCAACCATGGCTACCAAAAAGCAGACGGTCAGCATTTTATCAAACGAACGCTTGTCAGCATATCGCCCGAGAGGACGGGAAAAAGCCGAACGTACCAGAGCGTAAACCATTGAAATTATCGAGATAAACGTCATGGAAAATCCGAGCTCTTTTACGGTATACGTACCGTAAAACGGAGTTGAAACGTAATGGGAGACGTTCCAGAGAACTGATACGAATATGACCTTGAAATAGCTTCTGTCCCTAAGAAGTCCGGTAAGAATTTCTCGCATGGGAGCCTTTTCTTTTTCTGTTGCGGGCTTTTCCCTTGACATAATAAGGGTTGCGGTGTGCAGGACTGTGAGACCGAGAATGGTAATGCCGCAGATTATAAAGGATTCCTTTATGCGGCCCATCGCCTCGTAACGGTCAATGAGCGAACCCATTGCAAAGGAGAATATCATTCCGCCGAGCAGAGAAACGATCTCCTTGTTGGCGGTAAAGCGACCTCTCTTGCTGTCATCCACAAGAGCCATGAACCAGTTTATTTTTGAGGGCTGAACTACGTTATTGATGAAATGTCCCGAAAGGAGGAGCAGTATGAACACAACGATTTTCGTATCTCTTGGTATGTCAATAAACGGAACGAGATACATGAAGGCAAAGCAGAGCTGATTTATACTGTGCAGAATCGTAACGCCTTTCTTTGACGAGCCGTTCTTAAAAAGAAAAATAGCGAAAACCTGAGCTCCGCAGGCAAGAGAAACGACAGAGCTGAGAATTCCCGTAACACTGTCTGAAACGCCAAGCTCCGAGGTCAGCTTCGCAAGATATGCTCCCGCAACAAGTATTGAGATAAAATATTCGAATGCCGCTTCTAGTATGTACATAAATCGGCTGAACCTATAAGTGTCTTTTAACATAAAAAATCCCCTGAATCTGAATGATGCTTTCATACATTATAGCAGTAACAACGCACTATGTCTATGCGTTTTCTGCCATTTTATATGCAAAACGAGTCAAAATACAGGGGATATTTTATTTTGGTTATCCAAGCAGGATATCCATAGCCAGCATAAATACAAAACCGATAAGCAGGGAATACGTTGTAGCCCGACCGCCGTCGTGGTGAGTCTCGGGAATCATTTCGTCGCTTATGATGTAAAGCATAGTGCCGCCCGCAAAGGCAAGAGCGAATGGTAAAATGATTTCGGCAACACTGACGGCAAAATATCCTATAAGCGTTCCGATTACCTCAACAAGTCCCGTACCGATAGCGCAGATCAGCGTGCGCTTTTTTGATATACCGGCAGCAAGCATGGGGCCGATTATTATCATTCCCTCGGGAATATTCTGCAAGGCGATTCCTCCCGCGATAACGAGAGCTTCGCCCGTGTTGTCCGAGCCGAATCCCACACCCGCAGCTATACCTTCGGGGAGATTATGTATTGCTATAGCGAGAACGAAAAGCAAAATTTTGCTTAAATCCCTGTTGTCGTGTGCTTCTATATCCGCTCCGGCAAGTCGGTGCAGGTGGGGAACCAGCTTGTCGGTAAGATTGAGACAGAGCGCACCGACAAAAATTCCCGCAACAGTTACGAGTAGACCTATGCCAAGCCCGAATTTATTCTCTCCGTGAGCGAAGGAAGGCTCAATAAGCCCGAAAACAGCTGCCGAAAGCATGATTCCCGCCGCAAAGGAAAGAACCACGTCCGAAAACTTGTGGGTTATATTTTTGAAAACAAAACCGATAATCGCTCCGATAACCGTAGCGCCACCTACTCCAAGTGCCGTAAGAAGTACAAGGGTCATAAGATTTCTCCTGATTTATCTATTATATCTATTATAAAACCTCGGTCGCGGTTTTTTCTACACGGAGCATCTCCGTGTAGAGCTTCATATATTTGGCAAAGCCCTCTACGTCCGCCCGATCCGGACAAACCGTGGTGTATGGGGTATCCTTGAAGATTTTGTTCGCAAGGAAATCCTCAAGCGCGGTACCGTCCTGACACTGATGGCAGAATGCCGCGAGAACAGCCATTCCGTAAGGACCGCCCTCGCCTGCGGTAGTCATACAGCTGACGGGAGCATCAAATGCCGCCGCAAGATATTTCTGACATACACCCTCGGTCTTGAAAAGTCCGCCGTGTCCCATAAAGGAGTCAATAGCAACGCCCTCACCGTAAAGTATGTCCATACCGATTTTTAAGGTAGCCATAGTCGAATAGAGAGTCGAGCGCATAAGATTGGCAAGAGTGAGCTCCGCGCCCTCGGTTCGTATGACCATCGGTCTGCCCGAGGTAAAGCCTGTCATGCTCTCACCCGAGATATAGTTACATACAATAACACCGCCGCAGTCGGGAGCACCCTCAAGTGATTTTCTGTAAAGCTTCGTATATAGCTCTCCGTCGGTGTCTGCGCCGAACAGAGCTGCGGCTTCGCCCAATACCGAGATCCACGCGTTGCTGTCGGTGGTACAGTTATTGCAGTGAACCATGGCTACGAATCTGCCCGAGGGTGTAGTTACTACGTCAACCTCCTCGTACACCTTTTTCAATGGGCGCTCAAGAACTACCATGGCATTTATAGATGTTCCTGCCGAAACGTTTCCGGTTCTCGGAGTAACCGAGTTGGTGGCAACCATTCCCGTGCCCATGTCTCCCTCGGGGGGAGCAAAGGGGATTCCTGTGGGGAGGAGTCCGCCTGTAAGACGTGAGCCTTCCTCTGTAAGCTTGCCTGCCCATTTGCCTGCCGGCAGTACCTCGGGAAGCAAATCTTCTACGTTCTTGTTAAAGCCGGATTTTTTTGCAAGAACGTTAAATTTCTCGAGCATTTTCTTGTCATAATTGCAATTTTCGTCAATAGGAAATATTCCTGACGCTTCTCCTGCTCCTACGGCGTTTACGCCTGTCAGAAGGTAGTGAATATATCCTGCGAGAGTGGTGATATGAGCGATGTTTTTTACATGAGGCTCATCATTGAGTATTGCTTGGTATAGATGTGAGATGCTCCACCTCTGAGGAATATTGAAATTGAATTCCTTTGTGAGAATACCTGCCGCCTCGGCTGTAACAGTATTTTGCCAAGTGCGGAAAGGAACAAGCAAATTCCAATTTTCATCAAATGCAAGATGGCCGTGCATCATGCCCGAAATACCCATGGCGGCTATTCCGCTAAGGTCTCCAACGCCTTTAAGCGCAACCTTCAGACCTTCTTTGGCATCCGCAAGGTCATAGGTCCATATTCCGTCTTTTTTGCTCGAAGCCCAGGTAAAATCTCCCGAAGCAATAACCGACGCTCTCTCGTCTATTTTTACTGCTTTAATTCTCGTAGATCCAAATTCTATTCCAAGGTAATAAGTCATAGCGTTTCTCCTTTGAGTTGAAGCCTGTTGTCAACATATTGTAACACAATTATAGCATGATTCGGAGGGAAAATAAAGAGAAAACCAAAATTTTATTCAAAAATATTTTTTAAAGAGCTACCGTAGCGGGAGGAATTTTCGCCTGAACGCTACAAAATAAAATATATATTGACAAAATCCCCGTTTAGGTGTATAATATGTTATCTATTGTATAGAATGCGATATGATAAGACAAATTTAGCAGAATAATCTAAAAGAAAGGTTCAAGCTATGAAAGTTAACATGACCAAAAAAGCATGGATAATTATCGTTGCTGCTGTTTTGGCGGTGGGAGTGGCTGTAGGCGTTATTATTGCGCTTATCCCACATAAGCACCGCTTTGGAGAGGGTACGGTTGATAAAGAGCCTACCTGTACCGAGAGCGGCAGTATGTCCTACACCTGCTCCTCCTGCGGAGAGGTTAAGACCGAGGAGATACCCGCAAAGGGACACAGCTTCAGCGAATGGAGGACTCTTGTTGAGCATACGCCAAACGCAGAAGGTCTTGAGCGCAGAGACTGTAGCGTTTGCGGCTTCTACGAGGAGCGCACGTTAAGCAAGATCCCCGCAAAATACTACATAACCATAGACAAGGGTCTTGGCGGTGTTCTTTATTGGGGCGTATCCGAAGACGGCATTTATTCTATTGAGGATCCCGTAAGAGCGGGTTATAAATTCATTGGTTGGTTTGATGAAGAAGGCAAGCCCTTCCCATCTAAGGGAACCGTTACCGAGCATGTAAATATCTATGCAAGGTGGGAGCTCCTGGATACCAATACCCTTGCGGAGCTTCGTGAGCGCGCAGAGGGAGGAGCTGATCTGATACGTCTTACAAGCGATATCGTTATAGACAGCCCTGTTTACGTAACGGGAAAGACCCGTATTTTCTCCGAAAAGCCTATAAAGCTCACAAGAGCCAAGAACTATAACGGAGACCTCTTTGTAGTAGGTCAGACCGAGGACGGAGAATCGTCTATCGTTAAGTTTGGAAAGGCGGCAGAGCTTACTCTCGGAAAGGACGAATGGACCTCCGACAGTATCATGCTCACTGTAGACGGTAACAGCGACAATACCGAGGTTGACGTAGTGGGAAGCGCATTCTTCCTTATATACGGCGGAAACTTCAATATGTATGATGGAGTATCTATAGTCAACCATAAGAAGGTCGGAAACGAAAGATCCTACAATGCTCCCAAGGAGTACATAGGAACCGGTAAGACAATAGGCGGTGCCGTTGCAATCGTCGGAGACGGATCGGCATTCCATATGTACGGCGGTGTTATTGAAAACAACAGCGTAAATACCACGTCAACTACCGACGAAAACGGAGAGGCAGTAAATCTTTCCGGATACGGTGGAGTTATATATAATAACGGAACGGTTCGCATACATAAAGGAACTGTTTCCAACAATCAAGCCAACCGAGGCGGAGTTGTTTACTCCAACGGTGTTGTAAAGATCTATGCCGGCGTCTTTGAAAATAACTACGCAGGTAATAAGGGCGGCGCTATATGTACGTCGGGAAGCCTCAGCGCAGATACCTTTATAAGCTCTGAGGGAGCTGCTGAAAATACCGTTGTATTCAGAGGCAACTACGCAGGTACGCAGGGAGGAGCGATCCTTTCCTACTATGACTCTCCCGTAGTTATTTACGACGGAGTTCTCTTTGAGAATAATAAAGCTGAGAAGGGAAGCGGAGGAGCTATTTCCACATCGGGACCCGTAACCGCGTATAATACGAAGTTTATAGGCAATACGGCAAAGAGCTACGGCGGTTCGATATATCACGCATACGCAGGCTCGGATGCTATCCGTCAGCTTATTCTTAACGGCTGTACCTTTCACGAAAACCAAGCAAGCAGCGGTGGAGCAATAATGCTTGCATCGGCTAAGGACGATAGCGGAAAAGGCACATACGCAGAGCTTGAAAGTTGTATCTTTACGAACAATGCGGCAGTATCCAAGAGCGGAGTCGGCGGAGCTATAAACGTAACCGAGGCCTCTGTCCTTAAGGATAGAGGATCTCTTTATAGCGGAAATACCGCATACAGAGGTGGAGCAGTCTGCATAGGCGTGTATGAAAAGGAAAAGAAAGATACCGTATTGGCAACCTTTACGGATTCGATTTTCACGAATAATAAAGCGGATAACACAACGGAGGAATCCGATGGAAAATCCAGAGGTGGAGCAATTCACGTTGCTGAGTACGTTACCGTTGAAGTAACCGACGCAATATTCGAGGAAAACTTCTCCGCACAGTACGGAGGAGCGTTAGACCTTGCAAGAGAGGCAACTCTTAAGGTGAGCGGGGCTACCTTTAAGAATAATATCTCAAGAAGCAACGGTGGAGCGCTCTGGGGTTACACCGATTCGGTATTTGAAATCGAAGCAACCGAGTTCAACGGAAATACGACCAATGGATACGGCGGAGCGGTATATGCTTATTCGACTCTCAATGTAAAGAATTCTAAATTCATAGGAAACGATGCGGTAAACGGCGGTGCGCTTTATACCGTGGCAGGAATGAACGTAGCTGATTCCGAATTTAATAATAACACGGTTCATCTTAACAACGTAACATCCACAAAGGCAGTTTATCTTGCGGCAGGAAGCGCAATATACGCAGCCAAGGGATCAAACTCCACGGTGTCCGGATGTAAGTTTGAGTCTAATGCCGCATATGTTCCCGAAACAAGCTCGTCGAGCGATACGAGAATATACGGCGGTGCCGTATGTGTTTACGGAGCGGATGCCGCAATGACTCTTTCGGGCTCCGAGTTCAAGAATAACGGCTTTGTAAAGCCTGCGGAAAAGCTTGGATACACGGCAAAGACTTACGGCGGCGCAATCGGAGTTACACAGGGAGCAACGGTATCTGTAACCGGTGGCTCAACCTTCTCGGGTAACAGCGCAATGTACGGCGGTGCATTTGCAGCGGCAACCAACAGCAAGGCAAAGATAGCTATAGATACGGCAACATTCACGGAAAATAACGCAACCAACTGCGGCGGAGCAATATACCTCAACGCAGCTGCGGCAGAATTAAAGAATGTTGTCGCAAATAAGAACAGAGCAAACAGCACGGGCGGCGGCGCAATCTACGCGTCCGGATGTAACGGAATAACCGTAGAAGATTCTGTATTTGAAGAAAATACAACAGGTAATGCCGGAGGAGCATTCAGCGTATCTACGGCAATCGACATAAGGAACACCGCCTTCACAAAGAATGAGGCAGACAAGAAGGGCGGAGCAATTTACGCAAGCTCGACTGTTAACGTAAGCAACTGCACCTTTACCGAGAACACCTCGGAAATTGGCGGAGCTATCTGTGTTAACAGTGGAACAACCTCTACCGTTGGCTGTACGTTTACGGGTAACACCGCGACAAGCGGCGGAGCCGTATACGTTGCCGAGAACGCAACCTATAAGGACGGTATAGATACCACCGTTGAGATTGAGGGTGTAAGCACACCTGTACAGAACAGCGGTTCTGAATTCATCGGCAATACGGCGACCAACGGCGGAGCAATTTACGTTGCTGAGGTTGCAGACCCCGAAGAGACTCCCGATAACGTAGCGGGTAAGGCTGTAATTGAAGGCGCTACCTTTAAGAAGAATATCGCGGCAACTAATGGCGGAGCTATCTTCTTGGATAAAGCAGCGACCCTTAACGATACCGACTCGCTGTACGAGGAAAATACCGCGTACAGAGGCGGAGCGATTTACGTATCTGTGCTCGAAAAGGCGAAAAAGGATACGGTAGTAGTTACTGTTGACGGCTCAACATTCAGAAAGAACGCAGCAAATGCAACGGAATCCGCAACAACGGCAAGAGGCGGAGCTATCTACGTAGCAGAGTACGTTACCGTAGAGATAACCGGAGCCGCATTTGAGGAAAACAGCGCGAAGCAGTATGGCGGAGCAATAAGCGTTGCAAGAGAATCTACACTCAATGTATCCGACTCGAAGTTTACAAAGAATACCTCAGGTACAAACGGCGGAGTGTTCTGGGGCTATACTGATGCGGTATTGAACATAGAGAAGAGCGAATTCAGCGAAAATACCACAGGCACCAACGGCGGAGCGGTATATGCCTACACGACGTTGAATATTACCGATTCCACGTTCACCGCAAACGGTGCAACTAACGGTGGAGCAGTTTACCTTGTCAGTGGAGATGCTGATATTAACGGCTGTACCTTTGCGAATAATACTGCAACCAACGGCGGAGCAATTTATGTTGCGAAAAAATCAATAGACGTTTCAAATAGTAGCTTTACAGGCAACACTGCAGACGAAAACGGCGGAGCTGTCTACGTTATAGATGCTACTGTAACGGTTACCGATACTGACTTTACCGAAAACGAAGCGGGAACGAGAGGCGGAGCAATAACAGCTGAAAACGTAGTTCTCACGGTAAACGGTGGTACTATGAAGGAAAACAAGGTAACCGGTGGCGCGACAAGCTCTTATTACGGCGGCGCTCTTGATGCAAGAGCTAAAACACAGGCTACAATAACGGGAACTGTATTTGACGGAAACGTGGCGTACTCAGGTGGAGCAATATCCTCCTATGCAACCGGTACGTCGGTAACACTCAATCAGGTGGAGCTTAAGAATAACGTTGGAAATAACGGTGCTATATACATAGGCTCTGCGGCATCCGTAACTGTTACCGACCTTAATGCACACGACAATGCAACCAAATCAAAGGGAGCAGTATTCTATATGACTTCCGGCTCAGCTACGACACTGACTGTTAACAGCGCAACACTTTCCAATAATACAGCAAATAAGGTTATCGGATTTATCTTCATAAGCAATGCGAAAAACGTATTGAACATCAATAAATCCAAGGTAACGGGAAGCGATGTTAATAACAATTGGGATAAGCTTATACTTAATTCCAACAAAGCAACCGTAAATGAGCTTGCCTGATGCAAAAGGAGATACCTATGAGAAATACAAAAAAAATCATATGCGTTTTGCTGGCAATAAGCATGGTTGTCGGCGCCCTCGCCATGAGCGTGGCGGCTATTACATATAACGTAGATAAGCTTTCCCCCGAAAACGGGGGAGAGCTTCCGATAAACGTTCTTGATAGAGATATGAAGCTTGCGAAGAATCCTCCCGCAAGTGCGTTTGCATCGGACGGCAGTCCGATCGCGCCGTCTGTTTACGATACGGATAAGTCCTTCTTTGAGGATGAATTCCTTAAGGTAAATCCCGAGGTCGGTGAATATATCAATCAGGATTACGAAAAATTCCCTGCGGCAAATAACAAAACCAATCTTCAGAGCTTGGGAACCGCTACATATGCGAATATTAACGGAAAGACCGTAATGGCAGATGCCTTTTACAGACAGAAATCCGAAGCTCTCAACGACCCCAACGCAGGACTCGGTCTGCTCCTTTATCAGTGCATACAGTATAAGATAAAGAATCCCGATGCTGACGTTGAAGTATGCTTCTCATCCTACAGAACCTCTCCTACAATAGCCGTATGCGTTCTTCCGCAGAGCCGCTATTACGGATATATGCGCTCCCTTTACGGTGAAGGCAACGATTACGACAATAACGGATTTGTAAGAATATCCTTTATGCTCGTAGAAGCGGCAAAGCTCGGAATTGACGTAACCATCGTAGGTCAGCTCAATTCCTATAAGGTAAAGCAGTATAACGCAGAGGGCACTCTTATAAATTTCCAGGAGCCCTCCTATATCGAGTACTTTAAGGCAGGTCTTGAGCAGGATTGCTATTCAAAGTATGCGGACGGCAAAAAGGTATCCGATTTTATGACATTCCGTCCCGTTGAATGGTCTCTTGAGGACAAGGGCGGAACCGACATGATGCACGTTAAGTCGCTTACGGTATCTCACTACCTTGCCACCGACGGAACCGAATACGAAAAGGCTATTTTCCTTTCAAGCTCCAATCTTGACGCCATCGACTATCTTGGCCGTAACGGAAACAATGGCTCTCAGTCGGGAGTTATCCTTACGGGGCACGACGAGATTTACAACGCAACAGTAAACTATATCAAGCTTATGGCGAAATACTATAAGCAAGAGGCAATTTATGAGATGAGAAATCTCATAAACGAAAGAAATACGGCTCAGGCACAGCTCATATTCGAAGGCAGAGAAGCAGAGATTCCACAAGAAGAACAGCTTATTTGGCTCGGAAGCGATACCGATAAGATATTTAAGGTTATGTTTACTCCGCTTCCCGGAGATATGAGCGCATGGAATCCCGATTACAATCCTTACGTTGAGCACGTACAGAATATGTATAACTCTACGTTGAATCATCCCGATGAGCCTATTATCTTTAATTTCAACTGCGCAAACTATTCAAACGGCTTTAATATAGCCGAAACCATGGAGGTTCTTATTACCAAGACCTTCAATGAGCATAAGCACCCCGAGAACCGCCTTTGTATTCAGGCTGGTAACTACGAATGGGATTCTCTTGCGAATCTTGAGGTAGGAAAGGACCTTGCGTTCAAGTATTTCAATACCAAGAGCCACGGAATCCACGCAAAGGACCTTATGTTCTCTTATGTAAAGGATTACAAGAGACAGTACGTTTCATTGCTGTCGTCCTGTAATTTCCACTCCGGAGCTCTCTATTATCAGACAAACTCTATTCTCACAATAACCGAGACCGAGGAAACAGGAAACGTTTTCTTCATGAACTTCGGTAAGGCTTCAACGGCAGGATGTATAGTTGATGAGGGAATGACCTTTTCGGAAAACGAGCGTTATTCCATGACAAAGGAAATGTCCGAGTTGCCTCAGACCTTTGAGGCGACCTTGAAGCTCGATCCCGCTACCCCTTCGGTTAATAATTCTTACGGAATGCTTCTCAGCAATAAGGACTATTGGCATTCAGAGGTGTCCTATGAGATAGCGGAGGACGGACATCCCAAGGTAACCATGTGGGAACGATTGGCTGACGCAACGGTAAAAAAAAACGTTTTTACCTTTGATAAGGTCGATGTAAGAGCCCATAAGCAGACCCATCTTGCAATAGTTCACGACAGAGAAAAGGCGCAGATGCTTTGCTATGTGAACGGTGAGCTTAAGCAAACGGTAAAACAGTCGGATATCAGTAAAAATGATCCAATACAGAGCTACGGCATGAAAAATAATCTTGTCGTAGGCGGGAGTTGGATGGGGAGTAACGGAGATTACTTTACGGGTGTGATAAGTAAAGTGGCTGTCTGGAGCGATGTACGCACGGCATCGGAAATAAGAAAAGATGCGCATCGAAAGGATTTCGTTCCAGACGAAAATACCATTGCAGCATACGATTTTACTCTCCCGACCGATATCCGTACCAATGATCTTTCGGCTAACGGATGTCATCTTGCCAAGGAGATTCTCTGGCAAAATGTGAATGACGTAGCTCCCGTAGAGAACTTCGCTTATTCATTTGCGGTGCTCGGAGATATTCAGGAGCTCAGCGAGGACTATTTCAACGACCATTATCTGTCGGATAAAACGAACGGAGACCCTTACGATAACGAGTATTCGGATGAGGACACAAATCCGTATGACAACAAGACCGAATATCTGGAAATGCTTTATAATTGGCTCATAGTGAATAAGGATGAGCACAAGATCAAATACGTAATGGGACTTGGCGACATGACCCAGAAAAGCTATACCGCAGAATGGGATTATGCCAAGGAGCAGCTTTATAAGCTTAACGGGATTATTCCTTTTTCGGTAGTCAGAGGAAACCACGATAAGGTAGAGCCTCAGTTGTGGAAGAAGGTCAACGGAAAAAATTACTACGACCCCGACCTTCGTTTCAATTCTCTGTTTAATAAAACCTTTAACGACAGTGTTTACCGTGCCCAGATCGACGGATCGTACGAGAGCGGAGATATGTCAAACACGTATAACGCTTTTACCGTAGGAAATACCAAGTATTTGCTTCTTAACCTCGATTACGGTGCATCCGATGCTGTTTTGAATTGGGCGGACGGAATTATAAGAAAATATTCCGACCACCGCGTGATTATCATTACCCATTGTTACCTCTTCCGCGACGGAACCACTCTTGACAGAAACGATGCATATCCCGCATCCAAATCACAGGGCGGAGAAAATGACGGAGACGATATGTGGAATAAGCTTGTATCCAAGCATAAAAATATTATTCTCGTTTTGTCAGGACACGATCCAACTGACAATGTCGTATGTACAAGAACAGAGGGCATAAACGGAAATACAGTTACTCAGCTCCTTATAAATCCTCAGCACATGGATTCGAAACTCGGCAGTACCGCAACTATAGCTATGCTTTATTTCTCCGAGGACGGAAATACCGTAACGGTACGCTACTATTCGGTGGCGCGCAATCAGTACGCAAGTGAAAAGAGTCAGTTTACGTTTAACGTAGGATAATTGGTAGCTTTTATTGGAGAGGAGAAAAACATAATGAAAATAGCTTTGATTGCACATGATAAGAAGAAAAACGAAATAATCGAGCTTGCAAAGCAGTATAAGGACGTGCTTGCAAACTATGAGCTTTACGCAACGGGAACCACGGGAACGCTTATTATGGGCGAGACCGCATTACCGATACATAGAATGAAAAGCGGTCCTCTCGGAGGAGACCAGCAGATAGGAGCAATGCTCGCAAACGGAGAGCTTGGACTTATAATCTTCTTACGCGATCCGCTGACGGCACAGCCCCACGAGCCTGATGTTTCGGCACTTCTGCGACTTTGCGACGTTCAGAAGATACCTCTTGCAACTAACGCAAGCAGCGCAATTATCATGCTTGAATCCTTGAAAAACGGAACCTTTACAATAAAAGCCGAATAAAAACGAAAAGCGCTTGCACGATGTGATGCTCCTAACGGAGAACACACAGTGCAAGCATTTTTTGTTATTTATCATTCAGCTCTTTTCTTATTTTTCTTCTTACACGGTTGATATGCCGCTCAAAATCTCCGTTGTCTATAAGCTCTGTAAGAACGTATTGCATAAATGTAGGTACGGTGCAGGAATAGAAGCCAAGCTTTTTTTCATAAACAGAAACAAGATGCTTGGGCAGCACAGTATAGCCTATACGCAAGGACGGGGAGATCGTCTTTGAAAAAGTATTGAGATATATAACGTTGTCCTTATCCGATAGGGCAAAGAGCGTTTCCGTAGGCTTTGTTGATACCGAAAACTCGGACTCAAAGTCGTCTTCAATAATATAACGCTGATTTTCACTTGCCCAGCGGAGGTACTCGTGCCGCTTTGATGCTGTTGCGGTAACACCGCTTGGATAGCTTCGGTAGGGAGTCGTGTGAAGAATATGGGCTGAGGTTTTTGAGAGGGCATCACTGTCAATACCGGATTGCGTCAAGGGGAGAGCTTCATATTTTATCTCGGTAGCCATGTATACCTGCTCAATTTTTTTATAGGAAGGGGACTCGATGGCAAAAATACTGTTTCTTCCAAGAAGCTCCACAATAAGACCGTAAAGATATTCAGACCCTGCTCCAATAATTATTTGTTGGGTATCAACCGAGATTCCGCGGTTTCGCGCAAGATAATGCTTAATGGCTTCCCGAAGCTCGGTACACCCTGAATTCGGAGATTTTTCGAGAAGAAGATCGCCGTGATCGGCTAATACCTTCCTCATGGTCTTGCTTAAAACCGATATTGGAAAGTCGGGATATGAGTGTCGAGACTGATATGACGCATGATAGGCGAGCGCCGGTTTTGCCGAGACCGCAAATCCGTCATTTCTTCGAAAGGTAACAATATATCCGCTCCGTTCTCTTGCTTCGGCATAACCCTCATCGCAGAGCAGTGCATAGGCATGCTCCACCGTTACGGTGCTTACTCCCGAATCCTGGGCAAGATTTCGTTTGGAGGGGAGCTTAGTGTTATGCGGATAGAGTCCGTTTATAATGTCGTCCCTTATAAGCCTGTATAGCTGAAGATAAACGGGACGCTTTTTTGTATCAATAATATATTTCATCTGGTTATATAAAATACTCCTTAATTGGTAATTGTTATATAGTCAGATATATTATATACTATATAACACAGAAAGTAAAGGCGGTATTTGAAAAATGTATTCAAAAACTAAAAAAATCGTTATGACAGCGTTGATTGCGGCATTGGCTTGTGTTGCAACCATGATTATTAAAATTCCGTCCCCGATGAAGGGGTATCTGAACCTTGGCGACTGTATCGTTCTTCTGGCGGGCTGGATACTTGCTCCCGGATACGGCTTCGTTGCGGCAGGACTTGGCTCTGCGCTTGCAGATCTGTTCTCGGGATACGTTATATATGCTCCCGCAACCTTTATTATAAAGGGTTGTATGGCTTTGATCGCCTTTGTGTGCTTCAAGCTTATGCATAAGAAGATAGGCAGACTTCCGTCGCAGCTGATAGGCGCGGTGTTGGCTGAAATCGCCATGGTAATGGGTTATTTTGTGTTCGAGGGCTTTCTCTACGGCTTCGTACCGTCACTCGTAAATATTCCCGCAAACGCAATTCAGGGCGCGGCGGGTATCGCAGTCGGAATTATACTTATTAAGATTTTCGAAAAAACAGGACTCACAAAGATGTAAAAAGGGGCTGTCTCAAATGTGGATTTGAGACAGCCTGTTTGTATCTAAGCCTTTTATTTACTTGATGTTAGGGAGACTTGCTGCGGCGATAGACTGACCTACGCGGCGGCTGCTCTCATCGGGAAGATGGATAGTGATCTTCTTAGCAAGCTCGGGAAACTCCTCTGCAAGGACCTTCTGAGAGTTTCTGTGAAGAATGCTTCCGCCCTCACCCGAGGATACGCGACCCATAAGGAGAACGTGCTTTATATCATAGAATATAGCGTAGTAAGCAACAGCGTAGCCGAAGTACGCTCCGATTGTTTCGTATATCTTTGCGGCGCGCTCGTCGCCCTCTGCCATAAGACCTTGAACTACCTTGAGCTTTTCTGCGGGAGATGCGCTCTCGTCAAGCTCAATGCCTGCGGCGGGAGCAAGCTTGATTACAGAATCCTGGGAGAAATACTTAACTCCGCAGCCGTAATCGCCCGACCACTCGTCAACCATTGCGTTCTTGTTGTAGTCAGCGGGAACGAATGCAAGCTCGTTGAGCCAGCCCGTAATGTTTCCGTTTCCGTCAACGTATCCACCTGCTTCACTTGTTCCCATAGCAACACCGAGAACGTTGGTGTCGCCGAGATCCATAGCTCCCGCAAGAGCGGTAACGTCTCCGTCGTTAGCGACCTCTATCGGGATATTTCCAAGCTCCTTCGCAATATCGGTGTAGATATTCTTAACGACCTTTTCGAAGGCTTCGGGATTTTCGTTCTTTACCTTAAGGAAAAGGGAAGAGGTCATAATGCGGTTGCCGATAACAACACCCGCGGTGGAAACACCGATAGCGTCAACTCTGGGCATCTTGGAAGCAGCCGTTTTCATTGCTTCCATGATTCCGTCATAGTGATACTTGGGATCGTTCTGAAGCTTGGGGAACCAAACTACCTCCTCGGAATACGTAGCCTCACCTTCTACCACCGCGCTTACCTTTCGGTCGCTTCCGCCTGCATCGAAGCCTATACGGCATCCGTCAAGATGACGGCCAACGGGAGCAGCGGTCTCGTTAGCAACGGGAGCCTGCTCAAAGGGAACGTGAACCACCTCAAAATCAGCCTCGTATACACCGGACATAAAATCGTTATCAAATGCGCGGATTCCGTCCTTGGCGTAATCGGCCTTTATTCTGTCCGCAATTAACTTGGAGCCGGCGATAATTATTTTGTAACCGCCGCGGACCCAAAGGAGAGTCTTAACGATTCTTTCAACGAACTCGTGGTTCTCCTCATCGTGTCCCGTGCCGTCCTTAAATACGTCAACGGTGAATACCGAAACGAGACCGTCGTTTCTCTCAAGTCCGATAGTGAGCTTCTCACCGCCCTCAGCCGCAACGGCTGCTTCAAAATCGCGGAATACGACCGCCATGGGCATAAAGCCGGGATCGAGAGGCGCATTAACCTTAAGCTTCATAAATTGTTCTTCCTTTCTTGATAGTTCTCATAATATTTATGTTTTCGTCGGTAATAATGATATCCGCATCCTTGCCCGCATCAAGAGAACCGATGCGATCGTCGCAATGAATAGCGGTTGCGGGGTTGAGAGATGCCATTTTGAATACCTCGTATACGGGAAGATCTGTGTGATCGAGAACGTTCTTTACGGCAGAGTTGAGCTTAAGAACGCTTCCCGCAATGGTACCGTCGGCAAGTCGGCACTCGATTCCCTTAAGGAATATGGGCTGTCCGCCAAGATCGTATTCTCCGTCGGGCATGCCTCCCGCGCGGGTACAGTCGGTTATAAGTACCATCTTATCTCCCTTGACCTTGGCAATTATGGAGTAAAGACCGGGATTTATATGGAAGGTGTCGGCAATTACCTCAACGGATACGTTATCGGATGCAAGCGCCGCGCCGACAACGCCGGGATTTCTGTGCGCCAATGCTGACATTGCGTTAAAGAGGTGGGTCGCGTGATTTACACCGTCCTTTGCCGCGCTCATGGCTTCCTCAAATTTTGCGTCGGTATGTCCCATGGATACGAGAATATTTGACTCTGCCGCCAGCTTCTTTATGCACTTATGACCCTCGTCCATTTCGGGAGCAAGCGTAACCGATGTGATAATATCCGAATTTTCAATTATAAAATCCGCATCGGGAGCGAGGATGTTTTCCTCAGCTTGAGCACCCTTTTTTGAGGGATTGATAAAGGGTCCCTCTGCGTGAACACCGATTATCTCGGCGCCGTCCCAGCTCTTGCTTTCTTCCTTGAGAGAGCGCACAGCATCAAGAGCTGCTACTATCTCGTCCTTGGAGACTGTCATAGTAGTGGGAAGAAAAGAGGTAACACCGTTCTGCGCTACACCGTAAGCCATTTTCTTGATTCCTTCGGGCTTTGCGTCGCAGGTGTCCTCTCCGAGATATCCGTGGATGTGAATATCAACGAGACCGGGCGCAACGTAATTGCCTGCCGCATCAATGGTTTTTGCACCGTCGGGAAGCTCGTCCACGATGCCGCATATCTTTCCGCTGTCGTCGTCAAACGCGAGAAACTTTCCGCGCACGACAGAGTCGGGAAGTACTATTTTACCGTTGATTATGTACGTTAATGCCATAGTATGTAACTCCTTTAAAATATTTGGCTATGTCTACAAGCGTCAGTATAGCAGAACTTAGTGAATAATTTGTGAAGTTTATATAAACTTTTTGTGTCGTAGTTAAGCTTTGCGATTATATAGCAAAAAGAGAAAAATAAATAGCAAAAAAGTGAAAAATCAGCAAATAAGGATCGATTTTGCAAGGAGTCAATTTTGGATATGCAGTATTTGCCTTTTATATTCAGTAGGAGTGATACCGTACACGTTAAGGAAGGCTCGGTTAAAGCTGCGAATACAACCAAAGCCCGATTCGTAAACGATCTCAGAAAGCGTCATGGATTTTACGTTGATAAGTTTTGCGGCATATGCGCACCGGGTATATTGCAGGTAATAGGAGAATCCGTATCCTGTGTGTCTTGTGAATATTTTGCTAACCGTTACGGGATGAACACCCACGGCATGAGCAACGGTATCCAATGTCAGATTCTCACGAAAATTCTCGTTGACGTATTCCAATATTCTATATGCGTTTTCATCAAAGGGGTATTTTCTTTCTTCAAAATCACAGCCGCAAATAATATCATAAGAAAGAGGAGCAATTACCGCAATTGCGCTTATCCAGTCAACTGTGTTTGTTTCGTTAGGCAAAATCCTGTTTACGAGATCAAGGGATGCATGGGAGATAGGGAAAATATGTCTGGTAAATAAATGGGTTTGGGTAAAATTTGAAAAATAATCGGCTATCTCGCCCGCAAACATCAGAACGTGGCATTCGTTAACCTTTTTTGAGTGAAACATATGAGGTTCAAACGGTGGTATAAATGTGCCGTAACCCGCCGGTATGACATATTCTTTGCCGTTTATTGTCATGTTAAGCTCTCCCGACGTAACGAGAACGATCTCCATGGTTACGTGAATATGAGTTACACATTCTACGTCTGTGTGCCTGACTGAAGAAAATAAAAATTTATCAACCTTGTCCTTCATGATATCTTCTTTTTTCATAATTTTAAAACCTCGCTAAAATATGTCCATTAATTATATCACAAATGACTTGTAATAGTAAAGGGGGTTTGATATAATTTTTTAAAAGACAGAAAAGGATTAGAATTAGAAAATGAGTATTCCCGTATTGTTTCTGATTATTGCGGCTACCGGAATCGGATCAAAGGTTTTTTCCAAGCTATGCAGTAATATGTTAAGCGAAAACTCCGTAGCAAAATATTCGCTTGTTCTTATTGTAAACAGCCTTGTTGCATGCTTATTTTTCGCAATATCCGGAGGATTCAAAATAGACGTAAATACCGTTACGCTCTTATATTCGATTGCATACGCGGCGATAGTCGCGGTATCCATCATAGCGGGCTTCGTTGTCTACAGATATGCAAGTATTTCAAACGTGAACGTAGTATCGAGCTCTTGCAGTATGGTTTGTACTGCCGCCGTGGGGTGGATATTTTTCTCCGAGAAGGTAGAAGTATTAAACGTGATTCGACTCGTTATCATGGTCTTTGCCATTGTATGCGTGTTATTTGACCAAAAAAATAAGGAGACCGCCATTGCATCACCCACAGAAAGAAAAAAAGGAAATATTTTTTCATTGGCGGTGATAATAGCCGTTATTACTGCCTGCGGATGTCTGAATACAGTGGTGCTTAAAGCTTTTTCAATCTCGAAAGAAGTAACTGACGAAAATTCCTTTTTCTTTTTTACCAACGTAATTTTACTGATTGCCGCCTTGATAGTTTTCGCGGCGGTATGCTTGCGTAAGAGAGGAGAATTCAGAGCATCCGTTGAATTATTGCGTCCAAAGCGTCTTATCTCAATTGGCGGAAATACCGTATGCTCAAACATATCGTCGCTGGTAAGCGTATTGATCGTCGCGCGTATGGATGTGTCTATTTATTCACCTATATCATCGGCTCTGGGAATAATCGTAGGATTGGTTGGATCTCTGATATTCAGGGAACGGTTAGGCGTGTTTGCCTATATCGCGGTTGCGGTTGCTTGTGTAGCCTTGATAATATAAGTAGCCAAATGCTCGAATGAAAAGAATATGGTAATTCCCATAATCTTATAAATTTAATAATATGGAGGATTTTAAGTATGAAATCAATCACGGAAAAAGCGTGCCTTCTTGGACTCTACCCCGAGAAAGCGATACCAACGGCACGTCAGCTTGATTGGTATGAACGAGAGATGTCGGCGTTCGTTCACCTCGGTGTTTATACGTTTGTGTCGGACCATGGCCGAGACAAGGAGGCATATCGCTTCTTTAATCCGACTGAGCTTGATTGCCGTCAGTGGGCGCGCATGTTTAAAGAAGCGGGCTTCAAATCGGCAATAATTACTGCTAAGCACCACGAAGGCTTTTGTCTGTGGCCGACGAAAACTACCGAAAATTCTATTAAAAATTCCCCCTACAAGAACGGAAACGGGGATGTCGTTCGCGAATTTACCGATGCTTGCCGTGAATTTGGTATAAAGGCAGGTATATACCTGTCTCCGTTGGACCTGACCGCTCCGTCCTTTGGAAGCGAGGCTTACAACGATTATTTTGCCGAACAGCTTACCGAGCTTATGAGCAATTATGGCGAAATATGCGAGTGCTGGTGGGACGGAAACGGCATGAAAGACGTGTCCTGCGATTGGGAGCGATGGGCGAATATCGTTCGCAAGTATCAACCCAATGCGGTTATTTTCGGCGCTCGCGAAGCTGCGCCTTACGTTGACGTTCGCTGGGTCGGTAACGAAAAGGGCTTTGCGGGCGATCCGTGCTTTGCAACGGTCAATCGTTCTTCTCTGGAAAACGAGATATGCGCCGAGCTTAATTCCGGCGACCCGAATGGTGAGTGCTTCATTCCCGCTGAGGTTGACGTCTCCATAAGACCCGCGTGGGGATACGATGCGGAAGAAGACGATGAGGTGCGTTCTCCCGCAAACATCGTAAATCTTTGGTTTAATTCTGTGGGCAAAAACTGTCATTTTCTTCTCAACTTTCCGCCTGACAGACGTGGCTTGATACACGAAAACGATGTGGCGGCTGCCATGGAATTCAGAAAACTGCTTGACAAAGCCTTTGAATATGACCTCGCTAAGGACGCAACGGTAACCGCAAGCAGTGAAAGAGATATACAATGTTCTGCCAACACGGTTACGGACGGCAATAAGGAAAGCTTTTATTCTCCCGATGACAGCGACAAGTGTCCTGAAATAGTCCTTTCCTTTGACCATGAAGTAGAAGTCAACTGCGCGGTTCTGTCCGAGGTGATAGAGCTTGGTCAGAAAGTACGCGGCTTTGAAATTTCAGCCTTAGTAAACGGAGAAAGACGGGTGCTGGCTAAAGGGGAATCAATCGGTAACAAATATGCTGTATTATTTGACAGCGTTAAAACCGACCGAGTATACCTGAAAATAACGTCTTCGGTTGCCGCGCCGCTTATTCGCTCGTTCAGTCTGTATTCCGCAGAAATGCCCGAACCTGAAAAGCACGTTTACGGATTTGTCGGATATAATCTTGTAAGAAAAAAACGGACTACCGTTGAGAAGAATGTCGAAAGCGGGGAGATAGTTATTAATCTTGGCGGAGTACGTCCCTTTAACGTTCTAAAGATGGTTGGTGAGGGAATCAAGAGCTTTGAGGTTTTTGTCTTTAACGGCTTCTCATATGAATTCTTCGGCGAGTGTGAGGGAACCTCAAACGAAACCGTTTTCGATTTTGAAAAACTGATAGATTGGTCATATCAGCTAAAGATTAAGCTGTCTCTTGATGAAAATCATACCGTAACGGATTGTACGCCCAAGCTCTATTGCGTAGAGCGATAGTATCGGTGCGTTAATTTAAACAAGCAGAAGCTATCGCGGGCAATCATCGCCTGCGCAGCAGTGTTATATGAAAGGAGATTATCATGTACAGCATCAATAATTCTTCCACGGTATACGTATCCCAAAAAAACGGCAACGACAAGCTCTTCAGCGGACTTGCCCCCACTCCCGACGGACTTGGAAACGGTCCGTTCAAAACCTTAAGGCGCGCGCTTAATATGATTCGAAATCTGCGGGCCAGCCATGGAAAAAGACCATTGAGTATCGCTTTTACCGACGATTATTTTCTCGAAATTCCAATTGAGCTGACAAGTCCTATAAGCGACGTAACCTTAGAATCCTTCGGTACCATGAAAAAAATCATAGGCGGTATCTCCATCGATGGCTGGAAAAGAGACAGCTTCAACGGTGTTGAATGCTTTTCCGCCAAGCTTCCCGATAAACCAAACGGAGAAAAATGGGATTTTACCGATATGTTTATAAACGGTAAACGCGCTCAGACCACACGTTTTCCAAAGCAAGGAACGCTTAAAATAAAGTCTACCGACTCAGTTACGCATAATCTTCCCAACCTTGATCATTTCGGATTTCCCGCAATCAGCTTTGAGGTTTTTCCCGAGGATCTCGAACCCGTTGAAAAGATCGAGGACGCCATAATAAATTATTATCATTATTGGATAGACGAACATTCCCCTATAGAAAGCTATGACAGGCAAAGGGGAACGCTTAAGATGAAATATCTCTCCCGTTTCTCGGCAAGCGGATTGTATGAGGAAAATCATCCAAGCTCGGTATTCTATTATCTCACAAACGTTCCGAACACCTTTGGAGAAAAAAACGAGTGGTATCTTGACAGAGCCTCGGGAATTGTTTATTACGTTCCCGAGGACATAAGCTCCGATCCAAGCACCGTTACCGCTTACGTCCCCACACTTGATCATCTCGTGGATATATCCGGTACGGATATAAGGCTGAGAAATCTTGAGCTCACCTGCACCTCGGGGGACTACGCCAGTATCCATTCTCGCAATTCAAAAGGATCATATGAAATCAGCGACCCTCCCGTTTCTTATGGCGGAGATATCCAGTCCGTTTGCTGGGCGCACGGTGCCATAAGAATCAAGGACTCTGCCCGTTGCTCTATATCCGACTGCCACATACACGGGGTCGGTATACATGCCATAGAAATAGGAACGGGATGCTCCGATATACGTATCGAAAGCAACAGTATCAATGACGTTTGCGCGGGCGGTGTAAAGGTATTCGGAGGCGCGTACGGAGCAGATGAAAAGGATATGACGCGCAATTGCCGAATAAGCGGCAACCACATTTCCCACTGCGGAATAAGATACGATGCGGGATGCGGAATATTTGTCGCTCACGCTTCTGACAATGAAATATCCGACAACGAGATACACGATACGGGATACACGGGCATCTCTGTAGGCTGGGTATGGGGATATGCTCCAAGCTCGACTTACGGAAATATAATTCGAGCTAATCACCTTTATAACATCGGCAGAGGTGATCTGTCCGACCTCGGCGCAATCTATCTGCTTGGAAAGCAACACGGAACGTACGTTTCTGAAAACAGAATCCATGACGTAAAGAGTAAGATATACGGCGGTTGGGGCATCTATCTTGACGAGGGCTCGTCATACGTCACGGTAGAGAAAAACGTGGTTTATAATACTCAGGATGAAACCTTTCATCTTCATTACGGTTCCCACAACATCGTACGCAACAACATTTTCTATTCGACAAATTCACCTTGTATACGAACCTCCACTTCTGGGCTTCACAGCGAAATCGTATGCGAGCAGAATATCTTCATAACAAACGGCACCCCAATATACCACCGTTCGACGAACGTTAACAGACAAGGCTTCAGTCGAAATATTCTGTGGGATATATCAAAATCCGAGCCTGTAATCTTTACCGACCGCGTTGGAAGAAGCTTTTCTCTTGATGAATTTGTTTTCTACTTCCACCAGGACTGCGGCAGTATAGCTACCGATCCCATGATTGCGGGTCTTTCGGAATTTGATTTTACCCTCTCGGAAAGCTCCCCCGCATTCTCCCTCGGATTTGCGCCAATTCCAAGAAAAACTCTCAAAAACAGTTAATCCATTATCCCCGCAAATCTGCGGCTTGAGGTTCATCGTCAGAAGCTCTGTATAAAGGGGCAGAGTCATTAAGCGCAGACCAAAAGCACACGGCAAAAAGTCAAAAGAAACAACCGCTTTTGCTATCAAAACACGATAGTGAAAGCGGTTATTTTGTATAAATTTTCGAGCAACGGCTCGAAAAATCTAAGGTCATGTGTGTTTTAGCCTCGTTTGCTGTCTCTGCTGTACTCTTTTACGGCGACAAAGCTTTTGCATCTAAATGAATCAGCCCCTTGGTGCGGATACTGCGTCGGGAAATACCGAACAGAACCTGACGGTAACGCTGTATCGGTGAAATTTGTTTACAAGTTGACATTATTTACTGTTTTTTCTGTAATCCGAGGGAGTTAATCCTGTTTGAAAGAGAAATTCACGGTCAAATGCTCTCGTTGAACTGAAGCCACACATCTCGCCTATCTCGGAAATGCTTTTTGATGTGCCCTTTAATAATTGTTTACTCTCAAGAATCCGTATGCGATTTACGTATTGTCTGAAAGACATTCCGACCTTTTTTTTGAAGAATTTTGAAATATAGGCGTAATCATATCCTACAGCTTTTGCGGCATCCAGTAAAAGACATTTATCTCGAAAATGATTGTCAGCATAAACGAGGAGAGAAACGAATAGCTCGTCTCCAAGATTGTGTGATCTTTCGATATATTCGCGTTCTCTTTCAAATTCGCCGCAAATGAAATAAGCTACCGATTTTTTATGATAAATATTGTCTACCGTAACGGCTTCGGATAAATCACAGGTGAATTGATTGTTTGTGGGGATTTTGTTTTTCTTATAAAACGACGGAACCATTTCGGGTGAAAAAATAGACATCTGTATTTCTCCATCCTCTATGCAGGTATAAGAGTGGGGCTGAAAGGGGAAAACAAGGACCGCCTCTCCGCCACATAGAATATATTTTCGCTCCTCTATCCATATTTCGGTAGAGCCGTGGATCTGCTTGAAATATTCAAAGGAGCGGTGAATGTGGACGGGAAAGTTTATGTGCTTGTTCTTCCACAGGTTAAATTCATTTTCATTCAGAGAATGTTTGGATTCAAAAAACAAAGCGTGCCTCCAAAAGACTAAATTTGTCTATTATTATACTACTATCCGTGTTTTATTTCAAGAGGGAATATGTTAAAATTGAGTTGTGGATACATCTTTTGTAAAGGAGAGTAAAAGCAATGAAAAAAGCATTGATATTTTGGGGCGGATGGAATGGACACGAGCCCGAAAAGGTTTCATTGAGATTTGAAAGAATACTTGAACGAAACGGCTTTTCGGTGGAGCGCTGTGAAGGTATGGAATGTCTCGCAAGCGCGGAGCAACTTCTGACGTACGATCTGATAGTTGCCTGCGTTACCATGAGCACCATACCTCGTGAGTACGAGAAAAACGTATCGTATGCCATCAGCCGAGGCGTTGGCTTGGCGGGCTGTCACGGAGGAATGTGCGACGCGTTCAGAGCGTCAACGGAGTGGCAATTTATTACAGGCGGTCAGTGGGTCAGTCATCCGGGCGGAGACGGCATTCGCTATACGGTAAACATTTGTCGCGGATCTAGCCCGATTGTGGAAGGACTTGAAGATTTTGAGGTTACCTCGGAGCATTACTATCTTCATATTGACCCGTCCATTGAGGTTCTTGCTACAACAAGATTTCCCCTTGTTAATTTTTACCATGCCGCAAATAAGCCTGTGGATATGCCCGTCGCTTGGACGAAGTACTGGGGACTTGGCAGAGTTTTCTACTGCTCTCTCGGGCATCACGATGACGTGTTCGACAACTCTCCCACGGCAAATATTCTGATGGAAAGAGGAATGCTTTGGGCGGCGGAAGGAAAAGCGTACGTTGAAGAACATTCTCTCGATGCTGAAAAATATGATAATAATGCAAAAATGTATTGACTGAAGGAGAAAAGAATTATGTTAAATGTTGGAATGGTTGGTGTTGGATGTATCAGCGGAATTTATCTTGAAAATTTTGCCAATACCTTTAAAAACGTAAGGCTTATAGCCGTTTGCGATCTGATAAGAGAGCGGGCAGAGAATGCTCAAAGAAAGTACGGTATCCCCAAGCTATATGACACGATGGAGGAGCTGTTTGCGGATAAGGATATCGATATCGTTTTGAACCTTACACGTCCCTACCAGCACTTTGAGGTCTCCAAGGGAGCACTTCTTGCGGGAAAGCACGTGTACTCCGAAAAGCCATTGGGAGCTGATTTCGAAGAGGGAACGGAGCTTGTAAGAATTGCAAAGGAGCGCGGCTTATGGATAGGCGGCGCGCCCGATACCTTTATGGGAGCGGGAATACAGAGCTGCCGTAAGTTTATAGACGAAGGACGGCTTGGAGAGGTGATAGGCGGAAGATGTGTTATGGCGCACAGGGGAGTGGAAAGCTGGCATCCCGATCCTGATTTTTACTATCAAAGAGGCGGTGGACCGCTTCTTGATATGGGTCCATATTACATCACGGCTCTGATCAACTTGTTGGGAGAAGTCAAAAGAGTATACGGTGCGTCGCGTACTACCTTTGAGGAACGTTTGATTACAGCAAAGCCTCATGAGGGGGAAATGATCAAGGTCAACGTTCCCACACACTACGAATGTCTGCTGACCTTTGCTTCGGGAGCAACGGTTTCGTTTATGACGACCTTTGATACGTACGATGCCAAACAGGCAAACATACAGCTTTACGGCACGAAGGGAAATCTCTACGTTCCCGATCCAAACTGCTTTGGCAGTCAGAAGGGAATGCGTTTCTTGAACGGTGCCACGAAAGAGGAGGAAGAGCTTCCCCTTGAATTTGATTACAGTGAAAATTCCCGTTGTCTCGGACTTGCGGATCTTGCCGCTGCAATAGAACAGGGGCGCCCACCTCGGACCTCCTATCTTCAGACGTATCACGTGCTTGAGGTCATGACGGGAGTTATGAAGAGCGCGGAAACGGGTATGCCCTACGAAATGACCACCCATTTCCAACGTGAGGCGCCCATGGATCCGACTCTCCCACACGGAATACTTTGAGCAATAAGTAGCTATCTATAAAATAAAAATGAGGTGAAGATCATGAAAACAACAAACATTCCCCAAGTATATCTTGGAATCGTTGCAGTAAGTCGCGATTGCTTTCCCGATGAGCTATCCGAGAGAAGAAGGGGCGAAGTCGTCGCCGCCTGTCGGCGAAAGGGAATATCCTTATACGAATGCCCGACCATAGTAGAAACAGAAAGACAGGCTGCGGAAGCGATCTCTAAATTGAAATCTCAGGGATGTAATGCCCTCGTAGTATATTTGGGAAACTTTGGACCCGAAACCTCGGAAACGCTTTTGGCAAGCAGCTTTGACGGCCCCGTCATGTTTGTTGGGGCAGCGGAGGAGAGCGTGGATACCTTGGTTGACGGCAGAGGGGACGCATACTGTGGAATGCTGAATGCAAGCTACAATCTTGCCTTGCGCAACGTCAGAGCTTATATTCCCGAGAAGCCCATCGGAACGGCAGAAGAGGTAGCGGAACGTATCAAGGAGTTTATACCCATATCACGAGCGATATTGGGATTGAGAAATCTGAAAATTATTTCCTTTGGTCCAAGACCGCAGAATTTCCTTGCCTGCAACGCGCCCATCAAGAGGCTGTATGACCTTGGCGTGGAGATAGAGGAAAACTCCGAGCTTGACTTGTTTGAAGCATATCATGCTCACAAGGGAGATCCGCGTATCCAAGCGGTTGCTGAGGATATGGAGAGGGAGCTGGGGGATGGAAATCTTCATCCGGGTGTTCTTGAACGCATAGCACAATACGAGCTTACTCTCCTCGATTGGATAGAGCAGCATCGTGATGGCAGGGAATACGTCGCCATGGCAAACAAGTGTTGGCCCGCCTTCCAGACACAGTTTGGTTTTGTTCCGTG
This sequence comes from Oscillospiraceae bacterium, assembly GCA_015064735.1. Lineage (GTDB taxonomy): Bacteria > Bacillota > Clostridia > Oscillospirales > CAG-272 > HGM12713. Next base: position 1,787 of record SVRP01000009.1, on the reverse strand, counting down.
CTACGTCAACTCCCGTATGGCATCCCGCGGAATCCCGATCGCTTGCGAGGTGGATATTTGGGGTGCGCTCAGCGAATACATCGCGACCTGCGTGACGGAAGATGCGGTTACCCTTCTGGATATAAACAACACGGTTCCGAGAGATCTTTATGAGGCTGATATTCAAGGAAGATTTGAGTATCAACCCGACGACGTATTTATGGGATTTCATTGTGGAAATACACCCTCATGCAAGCTCCGTACGTGTACTATGCGCTATCAGCTTATTATGCATCGGTCTCTTGAGCCGGATCGGGAGCCTGACATCACGCGAGGAACGCTCGAAGGAGATATTGCCCCCGGCGAGATCACGCTCTTCCGTTTACAAAGCACGGCGGACACTCAGCTCAGAGCATATATAGCGGAGGGCGAGGTGTTGCCGGTGCCTACTCATTCCTTTGGTTCCATTGGTGTTTTAGCGATCCGCGAGATGGCGCGCTTCTATCGCTACGAGCTGATAGAAAATCATTTTCCTCATCACGGCGCCGTTGCCTTCGCGCACGTAGGAAATACCTTGCACCGGATATTACGATATCTCGGTGTTACGGAAATCGGCTATAATCGGCCTTCAAGTGAAAGATACCCAACGGAAATGAAATTTCATTAAAGGTCTATCCCTGCGCTAAAGAAAAGCTAAATTTTAAAGAAAAGAAAGGCGCAGGGTTAGCAAACCTGCGGTTTGCGAGCTTCATCGTCGTAAGCTCTGTACAAAATAAATAAGGATATGCGCAAGGCATATCCTTATTTATTTGTAAAGGGAAGATAAAAAAGATATTTTTCGTTTTTCAGTATGGATTTGAACCCAAATCACGCCAAAAGGCGTGTATATCATCAATGCAAAGCATTGCATATCATCAAGACGCAGTCTTGTATATCATCATTGCGAAAGTAATACAACCTATGGTTGATGATATACACCTTCGGTGATGAAATGCACGCTAACGCGCGATGATATGCCATTGCTATCGCAATGGATAAAAAATTCGACAAGTCGAAACTTGTCGAATTTTTGGTGCGGATAACAGGACTTGAACCTGCACGAAGTCGCCCCCACTAGAACCTGAATCTAGCGCGTCTGCCAATTCCGCCACATCCGCGTATTAAATTTAAAATTGAAAGTGGAAAAGTGAAATTTACCCTGTTGATTTTATGACGTCGCAGCTCCTCATTTTCAACTTTCAATTTTTAATCGTTTCCGCCGAATATTCTATCATAGTCTTGACGCTTTGTCAAGTCCTATTTTTAATTTAACTCAAAAACTACGTATATCAGTCTAAAGTAGAAAAGCATTAAGGTTAATTTCTAAAGTAATCTGCAAGTGTTTTTCTGAGTTTTTTTGCTTTTTTTAATATTTACCAAAAAAATATGGTAAAAATGTGATTAATGACTTGACATTTATATGCATACATTGTATAATAATTGTGTATCCCCTATTTAGCTAAAAAAATTTATGATAAGGAGAAAAAAGATGAAAGCTAAAAGGTTAATTTCAGTCCTGTTGGCGATATTCATGGTAATGAGCATAGTTGTAACTGCCATTCCCGTAACATTCGCGGCAGGAAACACCACAGAAGGTGCGGCTGACGCTAACTTTAAGATTGGCGATCAGTACTACACCACACTTAAGGCTGCCCTTGACGATGCCAAGGACGGCGACACCATCGACATGCTTAAGAACGTCGATGACCCCACTACAGCACGGTTGGGTTATTATTCCAAGAACCTTACCATTAACGGTAACGGCTTTA
>SVRP01000008.1 GCA_015064735.1 Oscillospiraceae bacterium | reverse complement strand
GTAAGCTACCTTACCCTCTGCGGGGTCAACGGGAATTGCGTGAGTAAGAGTTACGTCAGCGGTTGCCGTTGCATTGCCGTAGGGGTTAGCTACTGCATCGCCGCCAACGTACCATACGTGATCCTTAACAGCATCCTTGAACATGGTCGAAGGAAGGCTGATGACAGCACCGTTGTCAAGGAGATCCTTGCCAACGATCCACTTAGCGCCGTTATCTACTATCTTGGTGGTAGCCTTTTCATTCATGAAGAACTTAGCGCTGGTCTTGGAATCATTACCGGTAAGGTAAAGCTCTGCGCCCTCAGCAAGGGTTACGTTTACTGCGTAGTTTGTTCCGTTGTTGAAGATACCCGAGGTTACTCTGGTACTTGTAGAAGCGGACTTAAGTACGGAGTTACCGTCTACGTTGATATCTACTGCCGCGCCGTTGAGAGCGAAGATGTGGTTGTTACCGTCGTTGTTACCTGCACCGCCGATATAGTTAATGGTGGTACCGATAAGGTCGAGGTCAAGGTTACCCTTGTCGTTCATCATGAACATGGTATCTACAAGTGTGGATGTGAACTCGGAGTTAACGAGCGTAATGCCGTATGTACCGAGGTTCTGCGCGCCGGAGTTACCGCCCTTGAGCTTGAAGGAACCTGCCTTAACTATGTAAGAAACAGGACGTCCTACAACGTTGGTGAACTCGGAGTGAGTGTCAACTACGGGGTTAGAGCCGGTTGCTATGTAGTTAGCGTAGCTATCGGAAGGAGTCTTTCTGGGCGACCAGTCAAGAGAAGCTCCCTGATTTGCGCCGTAGAGAAGATTGATGTTGGAAAGCTTGAGGTTGTAAAGACCGATTCCGTAGAAGGTAGCGGTTGCGTTGTAAGAGGTAAGGGTGTTGCCCTGACCGTCAATAGCAACAGTCTTAACTGCCGTGGAATCGTAGGTCTCGGGGTTGAAGTATTCGCCGGTAGAAACGCTTGTGTTGAGGTAAATTGTCCATGCTTCGGAGTCTGCCAAAGAATATACGTAGTCAAATGCATGGTTGAGGTCGTAAACGTTTGCCTCAATTGCCTCGCCGTTCTTCTTAAGGACAAAAGGAGCCTTATCCGAGGTAGTAAGAATTGCGCCGTGGCTTGCATCCTTGTATACAATTCTGGATGTATCGGTGGTTATTGTCTCATCACCGGTATCGGGGTCAACGGTTACGTTGTTGGGGTGTCCAACCTTACCTACAACACCGTCGCCTCCGATCCAGGTAGCGTCCTTAAGAGAAAGAGGAAGGTTTACGCCGCCTGCCGCGTCGATGTTAGAAGCGGTGTAGTAAGCGCCCTTGTCGGTAAGGGTGGTCATCGCGGTTTCAGCTATGTAGGTCTTGTTCTTAAGAGAAGCGGTGTTAGCCATTACAAGCTCTGCGCCGGCTTCAAGCTCGATGCTTACGGGGAAGTATTGATTGGAAAGAGTTCTGATAAGACAGGTGGTAGCACTTGCGCGGGTTCTTCTGGATATGAGCTTGGAGGTAGCGTCAAGATATACGCGACCTTCGCCTGCTTCGTAGAACTTAAGAAGAGCGTCGTTGTTGTTAGAGCCGTCGCCTGCGCTGCCTATAAGAGCCATGGTGGAGTTGTAGAGCTCAATGTTAGCGTCTGCGCCCCAGTGAGCCTGGTGGCCGAGACCGGTTCCTACCTCAATGGTGGTATCCTTGAGGATAAGGTTGTACTTATCATCTGCGTAAGCATTGTTAGCGTCAAGGTTCTTAGCCTTACCGTTCATCTTGAAGAGAGTTCCGCTTCCGTTTTCGTTGGTAGCGGTCTGCTGAACGAAGCAGTTCTCGAAAATCAGCGAGGATTCACCGGGATCTGCCATACCGCTGTTACCTGCCCAGCAGAATACACCGTCAAAGGTATTAGCGCCCATGTTGATGAGCATGTTGGTGTTCTTGATGGTGAGGTTGTAGTAAGCGAGGTGGTTGAAGGCGTTGGTGTTGAAGCCGGCAGAAGAGGTACCGTAAGTAACGGTGTAGTTCTCGTTCTCGTTCTTCGCACCGTCGATTACGATAGTAACTACCTTGTTCTTATCGTAGCCAACCCAAGTACCAACGTTTTTGTCGGTACACCAGTTGGGACGAACGTAGTCGCCCTGGAAGTTACCGTTAAGTCTGATAACGGGGCTTCCTGCAGCAACGTAAAGCTCGTTGTTGAGGTTTCCGTCTTCGTCTGTGTCGGTAAGTGTGGTGTCAGCAAGAGGTTCTACGTAGAGATCTCTCAAGCCGTCGGTTGCCGCGTCGAGAGTATCATAGTCTTGATACTTAACTTCAACGCTGTCAACAGTGTACCAGATGGAACAGACAGCCGTAGTTATCTGTGCATCTGCTGTACCGGTACTCTGTACGCCGGGAGCCTTATCATTTGCCGCGAATGCCGCAAAAGGAACTACCGTCAGCACCATGAGTACCGCAAGGGTAATGCAAAAGAGTTTTTTCATGGTATTTTCTCCTTTTTAAAAAATTTCTTTTTTATGTACTTGTGGAGAACCGCTGAATTTCCGGAAAACCAAATCAAGGCAAAGAAAGGCACGCAACCTCCCACGCCTTTCTCCGTTTTCCTAAAAATTCGGACAGTACACCCTTTGATACAGTACAATTTTACCATACCTGTCATCGCTTGTCAAGTTTTTTTCGTATACAAATAATGAATAAAATAAAATTCGGCTAATTTTACATAAAATTCCGCTTTGGATTGTGAAATGTGTCAAACGGTATGTCAATTTAGGTCAATTTTTTCGGCTTTTGGCGGTTTATAGCAGAAGGTAAGCCGCCAAATAATAAGCCAAATAATAAATTTAAGTACCGAATAAGACCTTCGCACTTTACTTGTAACGTTACGCAAACTAATCTTAGCCTTCCCCAGCGGGGAAGGTGGATGCCACGTAGCGTAGCGGAGTAGGCAGACGGATGAGGAGGGTTGTGGGCGCAGAATGTATCTATGTCGATGGTGGCACAGCTAACTTCCCGAACCAAGTAAATGCGAACATATTTTCTCGCAGGGCTCTCCTCATCCGTCGCTCGCAAGCTCGCGCCACCTTCCCCGCTGGGGAAGGCTTTTTTGTTAGTTACACGTCGAACGGACAGCCGAGGACGTCTGTCCCTACGGGTTTTGGGTTGGAAAACAAAGAAAAAGCGTTGTTCCTTTATCAGTCCGCTCCACAACGCACCGTATAATGAATTTCGTACATTCTCTGTTGTAGGGCACGACGTCCTCGACGCGCCGCCTCGTTACGCAACTCTAACTTTAGCCTTCCCCAGCGGGGAAGGGGGACCACGGAGTGGGGGATGAGGAGAGTTGTGGGCGCAGTATGTATCTATGTCGATGGTGGCATAGCTAACTTCCCGAACCAAGTAAATGCGAACATATTTTCTCGCAGGGCTCTCCTCATCCGTCGCTCGCAAGCTCGCGCCACCTTCCCCGCTGGGGAAGGCTTTTTGTTAGTTGAACATCGAACGGACAGCCGAGGACGTCTGTCCCTACGGGTTTGTGGGGATTTTAAAGAAAATGCGGTGTTCACATGAACAAACCGCATTTGTGTCTCTATCTCTTTATCCTTCTCACGCTTCCCGTGGGCGGGGTGCCGTTTTTATAGCAATCAATTATACGTCTTACATCGGCTTTTCGCTCTATTGTAAATATAAAATGCCATGAATTAATATTGTTCCTTCGCAATTCGTCGGCCTTATCCGCCATATACGTAGGCACCGAATTCACTATAACGCTCCTATGCCCGAACTCCCGAAGAACGGGAAATTCCACGCCCCGTCTGTCGGTAAGCCTTGCTCTGCCCGACTCGCACGCGCGGCAGTCTCCAAGCTCGCGTCCTACGCACTTTTCGGTTATCATCAAGGGGGTTCTGCCGTAAATCTGCACCCGCGCGGCGGGGATTTTGACCATAATATCTCTTATCTTAGGCAGGGTCAGCTCGGGGGACAGGATCACGTCCCCGACGCTCGCAAGAAGCTTTGCCGCCGTGTCTCCGTTGGCTACGTTGAGCCTCATTCCGCCGTGAATTTTCATGCCGCTTCTCTCGGCTATCCGCAGATGCCCCGCGTTTTCAACAAGAATATGCCGGCATCCAAGCTCGCTCGCGCGTTTGACACGTGCCTCCACCGCCTCTGCTTCACTGTCAAAAATTACAGGGGGCAGAGCGATACCGTTCGTTCTTCCGTCGTATTTTTCCGCGGGCACGTAGATTATTTCAAAATATTCGTAAGCCTCGTCGGGTATTTCATCGGGGAAATGGAAGTATGCCGTATGTCCCTTTGCGCGCTCTGATTTATTGTATTTTTCATCACTAATATTTTCGCTGTCTTTAAAATCGTTTTCGCATCTTTTGGGCTGTTCCGAAAGAGCTTCAATGCCCGCTCTGCGCAAGGCGTTTATTGCCGAAACGGGAATCATGATCTCGCCTATTATGTCTACGTCAATCCTTGAAGCCACGTAAGGAGTGTTCCCCAACTTGCAAAGATTTTTCCTCATATTTTCAGCAGATATCGGCGCGTTTATTGCCTTTTCGGGCACTGCCCCGTATACCGTTACGCTCTCACCGTTTTTAGTAACGGTCAGCTCCATAGGCCTTCCCTCCTCCGCGCGGAGGGACATTTCTATTTCTATTTTTTTCGATATTCCCTCAAACGGAACAAGCTCTCTTGAGCTTTGCTTGTCGCTTTCGGAGCGGATTCCGAGCATTTTACTGTCAATCTGTCTTTTGTAATATCCGTCAGTAAATCCACCGCGGGAAAAGATCTCGGCAAGCTCTTTCATGTCGGATTTTGAAGCCCCCTTGCCCTCATCAAGCAGCCTTCTCCATACTCTTGCCACGTCTCGGACGTATTCGGGGGATTTCATTCTTCCCTCTATCTTCAACGACGAAATTCCCATGTCCATAAGCTCGGGAATATGCTCCGCAAGAGAAAGGTCCTTCAAGGAAAGGGGGTACTGATTTCCGCCTTTATTTTTGAAAGGCAGGCGGCAGGGCTGAGCGCACTCCCCTCGGTTTCCGCTCCTTCCGCCCACAAGGGACGAGAAAAGGCACTGTCCCGAATGGCAAACGCAAAGGGCTCCGTGAACGAACACCTCCGCCTCAATAGGCGATCTCGCGCAAAGCTCACGCAGGTCGTCTCTGCTCATTTCTCTTGCGCAGACCATACGCGACAGTCCCATTTTTGCCATATATTCAGCCGCCGCAAGATTGTGTCCCGACATCTGGGTGCTTCCGTGAAGGTCTATGGGAACTCGGCTTTTTATTCTCGATGCCGCTCCCACATCCGCAACGATAAGTGCGTCGGCTCCGCACAAATAAGCATCCTCCGCGGAGCGGAGCATGCTGTCCATTTCGTTATCGTAGATGAGTGTATTTGCCGCCACGTATACCTTTACACCGTAAGCGTGGGCAAGCTTTATAGCTTCTGATAGCTGTTCCTTTGTGAAGTTCTTGGCATTCATTCGCGCGTTGAATGCCGTTCCGCCAACGTATATAGCGTCGGCTCCGCCTTCAATGGCAGCGGCGAATGCCTCGGAGGAGCCTGCGGGGCACAAAAGCTCGGGAAGCTTTGGGTTTTTGTTCATAAAATCACCTTGGATCGTGTTATAATTGAGTGTTTTAAATGCTAAATGATAAATTAAGCCGCAGTCAAGCCGTCAACACATGGGGAAAGTTTTTGCGGAGCTTTTTTCAAAAAGCGACGGGGTCAAGGGGCGAAGCCCTTGCCGCTCTCCGCAGAGAGCGGAATTCCCCTATCGTCAAAAGGCGCCCGAAAAGGTGAATTCGTTTTGCTCGCAAAACGAAGAGGAAAAACCACAAGAGGGGTTTTTCCTGTCGTTCTCTTACTAATTCTTACTAACATCAATCTCCTTAGCCACTTTTCTCTTTGGTCCAAGAGGCGCAAAGAGAAAAGTTAACAAAAGAGAAACGCGTTTTTAGGGGATGCGCTTCTGCCTTTATACTCCGCTACGCTCCGTGGCACGAACAAGTTCGTGCAAAAAAGCTCGGCAAAAAACTTCTTTTTGTGTAGCCGGACTGTCGGTGCTTTATTTCGCCGTCATCATGCGAAGCTCATCAAGTTCCTTTCTGAGCTGCTCATTTTCAAGCTCAAGCTCCTCTAGAGCGGTTTCGGTATAAGCGAGCTTGGTCTCAAGAGCCTTTACCTTTCTCTGGGATTTTATTCTCTCGGAGCAGTAATCCAGCGCGCAAAGGAGAGCTGCCTCGCTCTTGGGAACCATGCTGCTTCCGCCGATTATCTCACGCATTTTTCTGTCAACAAGACCAACAAGCGCCTCTACGGCCTCGGGAGATTCGTCGGATATTACGTTCATCTGTACGTCGGATATCGTTATGGTATATTTCTGCTTCATTTGTCTGTTCCTCGCTTTTCTTTTGTTTTCTTTCTCCACAACTTTTCAAAATCCACTTGAAATGCAAGAAGAAAGCGTGTATAATGTATAATAGTATTATAATACAAAAACCGACTTTTTTAAAGGGGTTTTTGAAATTTTTACAAAGAAAAGGAATTTTATTCTCATGAATTACTTCAGAGACAGCCGCCGCATCGTAGTGAAGCTCGGCACGTCTACTTTAACCCACGCTACGGGACATCTCAATCTCCGTAGGATCGAGCGCATAGTAAAGGTTCTTTCGGATCTTCAGAATTCGGGAATGCAGGTGGTTCTCGTTTCCTCGGGAGCAGTCAGCGCGGGAGTTGCCAAAATAGGCTTTGGGAAGATTCCCAAAACAGCCGAGGAAAAGCAGGCTATGGCTGCTATCGGTCAGAGCGAGCTTATGAAAATTTACGACAGATTTTTTTCTGATTACGGACACACGGTTGCGCAGATACTTATGACAAAGGAGGTTCTTACCACTCCCGAGCGCCGCTGCGCCGCGGAGAATACCTTCAACAGACTTCTTGAAATGCGCTGTATTCCCATCGTTAACGAAAACGACAGCGTTTCCACCGATGAGCTTACCAAATTCGGCGGTAACGACATTCTTTCCGCATACGTAGCGCAGCTTTGCCGTGCGGATCTTCTTCTCAATCTCTCGGACGTTGACGGTCTCTTTGACTCCGACCCCAGAACAAATCCCGACGCAAATCTTATCAGCCGTGTTGACAATATCGACGATATATTCACGTCGGCAGGCGGCGCGGGCACAGACAGAGGTACAGGTGGAATGGTAGCAAAGCTCAAGGCGGCGAAGATAGTTACCGAGGACGGAATCCCCATGTTCATACTTAACGGACACGACCCCGAAATTCTTTATACTCTCCTTGACGGCGGCCACGTGGGAACATACTTCTCCGCAAAAAAATAAAATGACGAAAAAACAGAAAAAGGAAAGAATGGCGGAGGCTGTCGCAAGACTTGAAGAAGTCTATCCCGAGGCTCTGTGCGCTCTTGAATGGCAAGGCGAGCCTTGGAGGCTTCTTGTCATGGGACGTCTTTCGGCTCAATGCACAGACGCGCGGGTGAATATCGTCTGCCGTGAGCTTTTCGAAAAATACCCCGACAACTCCTCTCTTGCCGACGCGCCTATTGAGGATATAGAAAATATTATCCGCCCCTGCGGTCTTTTTAAAACAAAGGCGGCAAGCATAAAAGCATCCGCCATAAAGCTTCGCGACGAATTTGACTCGGTGATCCCCGATGATATGGATACGCTCCTGACCTTCCCCGGCGTTGGCAGAAAGATCGCAAATCTTCTGCTGGGAGACATTTATCACAAGCCCGCCATAGTGGCTGACACACACTGCATGCGCATTTGCGGCAGGCTCGGAATGTATGCTGAGGGTCTGCGAGACCCCAAAAAGGTGGAGCTTATTCTCTCTGACATCGTTGCTCCCGAAAAGCAGTCGGATTTTTGCCACCGAATCGTGCAATTTGGAAGAGATACCTGCTCGGCAAGGAGCCCAAAATGCGGAAATTGCCCACTTGCGGATATCTGCGAAAAAAATACACGGCAATAATAAAAAAGTACATTGACTTTACGAAACTTAACGATTATAATTTACTAAAACAATTTACGGAGGAATTTTGTATGTACAGAATAGGAATCGACCTTGGCGGAACAAATATTGCAGCGGGTCTTGTAAACGAAAGCTACGAGCTCGTAAGGAAAAAAAGCGTACCTACGGGAGCAGAGCGCCCCGGTGAAATGATAGTTGCGGACATGGCGGAGCTTTGCCGCAATCTCTGCGCGGAGCACGGAATAACCATGGCTGACGTTACCGCTATCGGAATCGCGTCTCCCGGTGTAGCGAATATAAACACGGGAATAGTTGAATACGCAAACAATCTTCATTTTGAGAATTTCCCCCTTGCCTCTCTCCTCGGAGAAAAGCTCGGCTTTGAGAATATAAAGATCGCCAACGACGCAAACGCCGCCGCTTGGGGTGAAGCCGTTGCGGGTGCTGCAAAGGGCACGTCCAACAGTGTAATGATAACGCTTGGCACAGGCGTCGGAGGCGGCATCATTATTGACAACAAGATATACACGGGCTTTAACTGCGCGGGCGCGGAGCTCGGTCATATTGTAATTGAGGTTGACGGTGTTCCCTGCTCATGCGGAAGACACGGCTGTTGGGAGTCCTATTCCTCGGCTACCGCTCTTATCCGTATGACCAAGGAAAAGATCGACGAGTGTCGCGCTACGGGCAGAAAGAGCATGATGCTTGACGCGCCGAGAGTTTCGGGCAGGCTTGCTTGCGACTGCATGAGAGCCGGCGACGAGGCGGCAAAAGAGGTCTACGACAAGTACATCAAGTACCTCGCATCGGGTCTTGCAACCATAGTAAACATCTTCCAGCCCGAGGTAATTTCTCTTGGCGGCGGTGTTTCGGGCGAGGGTCAGTCTCTTATTGACGCGCTTCTTCCCCTGGTAAGAGCGCAGTCCTACGGTGTGGGATTTGTTAAGGATCTTCCCGAGCTCCGTATAGCAAAGCTCGGTAACGACGCGGGCATTATAGGCGCGGCGCTTCTCGGATAAAAATTCTCAGGTCTGCCGCGCGCGGCAGACCTTTGTTTTTTGGGTTGATTACCCATGCTGTGTAACGATAAAATCACTTCGCGAATATGTAGCCGTTTCTGATATGTATCGCCGAGTTCCCTTCAACATGTCATCCTGAGCGGAGCGTATGCGGAGTCGAAGTTTTTGGAGGCGAATCTGCGAAGCAGGGAGCGAAAAAAACCGAGGTGCGTTAGCAACGATGGGATCTACTATGGAGTTTCGTTATCTTTCGTAGCACAAATTTACATTTCGTAAGTCTGCGAAATTTATAGTAACTTACTGTAGGAAAGCTAAGGAAAAGTCTTTGTAGATCCCTGCGCCACTAACGTGGCTTGCTTTTGCATCGGTTCGCCATGCCGCACACGACACGGCTCTCCTCAACAAAAGTTCGGCTACGCTCAGGATGACACGTAGCCGTAGACGACGACATTTTCGATCGGACACGTTTAATGGAACGCAGCATTGCATGCAGTATTCGTGCGTCAAATCCTTAATTTTCAATTCTCAACTTTCCATTTTCAATTTTCATTTTTTTCGGAGGTTTTATGGCAAAAGAAATCGATATTTCCAAAATTGACGTTAATTTTTCGTCGGTCAACGCTTCCTGCAACGATGCAAAATTTTACAACGTAACCGACGAGCCCTTTGAGCTTTACGGTCTGTACAATCCCAAAAGCGAGCCTTTTTTCAAGCGTATGCCCGACGAAATCGGTCTGAGTACCAACCCCGGTGTGGCAAATCTTTATAAAAATACCGCAGGCGGCAGAGTCCGCTTTTCAACAGACTCGGATTACATCATCATAAGGGCATTCATGCCCAATCACACTGAATTTTCCCATATGACACGTCTTGGCGTTCGCGGATTTGACCTTTACACTGACGACCCCGAAAGCGGAAAATCCTCATTCTACGGTGCATTTATGCCCCCAAAGCAAATGGACGGCGACGGCTACGAGGAAATAATAAAATTCAAAACCAAGGAATTGCGTTACGTAACGATTAATTTTCCACTTTATAACGATGTAACCGCCCTCCATATCGGTTTGCAGGAAAACGCATACGTAGGCTGCGGCGCCAAATACGCAAACGAGCTCCCCGTAGTCTTTTACGGAAGCTCCATAACCCAGGGTGGGTGCGCAAGCCGTCCGGGAAACTGCTACCAGAATATGATTTCACGCAGACTGAATATGCACTACGTAAATCTCGGCTTTTCGGGCAGCGGAAAGGCGGAGGATATTATTGTGGATTATATGTCGGGGCTTGACATGAAGATATTCGTTTCCGATTACGACCACAATGCGCCGAATCCCGAATATCTTGCGGCGACCCACTACAGGATGTACGAGAAAATCCGGGCAAAAAATCCCACCGTTCCCTACGTAATGATATCAAGACCCGATTTCCATAAGCCAAACGAAACAGGAATTGCCGAATCAAAAGCCAGACGCGCCGTAATCGAGGAAAGCTACCGCCGCGCCAAGGAAAACGGAGATGAAAACGTATATTTCATAGACGGTGAGTCATTTTTTGCGGGCGAGCTTATGGATTCCTGCACGGTTGACGGCTGTCATCCCAACGATCTCGGTTTTTCCAAAATGGCAAGGGTCATCGGCGACCTTCTTGAGTCGCTGATCTGAGGCTTTTTACCGAATATTTTATTTACTCAGCTTATCCCGTTTCCCATAATTTTTCTCAATAAAAACCCACAAACAATATAAAAAAAGGACTCAAGCGCTAATTTTTCGCACTCAAAGCTTTTCAAAATCGTCATTTTGTAAAAAAATATATGTATTTTTAGTCAACTTATACCAAATTGCTCTACTTGGCATATGATTTTTATAAAAAACGCTTGACAATAATTGAAGATTATGGTATCATAAATGTGTATCAATACTATTCAATATTATTTATTGAAACAAAATTTTTATTGGAGGAAAGAAAAATGAAAAAGTTTTTAGCTTTGACACTTGTTGCAATCATGCTTTTCGCAGCTCTCGTTGCATGTGGCAAGGGTGATGCAGGCGATCCCGCGGGCAGTGATACCCCTGCGGCAAGCGACGACACCAGCGATACCGATGCAACGTCTGAAACCGACAAGCACGGTCAGCCTGCCCTTAAGCACAACGTTCCCGAAGACCTTAACTATCAGGGATTGAAGATCGGTCTCGCAAGCCGTTCCGAGACCAGATACCGCCGTGAGATCTGTGTTGAGACACCTACCGATCCCCTCGACATGAAGATCTTCTTGAGAAACCAGGAGGTTGAGAAGTACCTTAACGTAAAGCTCAACTTCATTGAGGCTCCCGAATTGTGGGGTGAGCCCTCTACTAAGATCACCAACTACGTAACTCAGGAATACCAAGCAGGCGCGGAAAGCGAAGTTGACATTATCTCCGCAAACGCAGCGTACGCTGTTAACTCCGGTATGAGAGGCTACCTCGTAGACCTTCACGGTATGGATGCTACCTACCTTGAGCCTTACCAGGGTTACTGGAATCAGAGCTACGTTGAGCAGGCTACCTGCTACGATCAGCTCTACTACATAGTTGGAGACGTTTCCCTTACGATATACGACAAGGCTATCGTTGAATTCGTAAACCTTGACACCGCTAAGGAAGAGGGCATTGATTCTTCCGAGTTCTACAACCACGTTTACAACGGAACCTGGACCTTCGATACCTTCTATAATTACGTAAACGACTACACCTACATTGACACCAACAACAACTTCGAGGTTGACATTGCTGACGATATCCGCATAAGCACAATCTTCCAGAGTGAAGCAGCTGACGGATACTTCTTTGCATTCGATATGGACGTTATCGACACTAAGGATGATAACACCCACACTATAAAGATCGACGGTAACACAAAGCTCGTTTCCGGCGCAGAAAAGATTGCAAGCCTTTACAGCCTTGCCGGCATCTTCCACGGTAACACCGAGACTGCGTTCAAGTCATTCATCGAGGGCAAGTCATTCTTCCATACCGACATTCTCTACCGTAACGAGAACCAGAACAAGGAGCTCCGTAACGCAACCTTCGCATACGGTATTCTTCCTCTTCCTAAGTATGATGAGGACCAGAAGGATTACCACACCTCTCCTCAGGACGCATACAACACTCTTGCTATCCTCAAGACTCACGAGGATAATATAGAGCCTGCTTCCGCAATGCTTGAGATAATGGCTTCCAAGAGCTACGACGAGGTTCGTCCCTTCTACATTGAGAAGATGGTTAAGGGTGAGTATACCGCAGACGCAGACTCCGTAAAGATGATAGATATCGTACTTGACGGTATCGTGTTTGACACCGGTTGGATATTCTCCTTCGAGGTTAACCGTTTTGCATACAACGTATGGCGTGGACCCGCTTGCGGAACTACCACCGTTTCTGAAGCTTGGGCGAAGATCCAGACGGAAACTATTGATACCATCAGATCCTTCGACATGTTCTACGAGGCAACCGGACAGCAGTAATATATCCCAACCAACTACACTATAGGAGGGTATTGATATGAAAAACCTGTTTAAGATCACACTCGCTCTCATTCTTGTAATGACAGTACTTGCGTTCATGTTCGCATGCGGCAAGGACGATGCAACCGAAGGCGGAGATACCACCGAGAGCACCGAATCTGTTTCCGATTCCGACTCTGTTTCCGATTCCGACTCTGTTTCCGATTCCACCGGCGGCGATGACAGCTCAAGCTCAGAGGAAAGTAAGCTCTCTCAGAATGACAAGATTCCCGGCGATGCTAACGAGGATCTCGGTTATGACACCAACTGGTCTGAGAACGCGTAAGACTTAAATTAAATCAAAAAACAGCTATCTCAAATGAAAATTTGAGATAGCTGTTTTTTCGTTCACATTTTATTTTGTTTCACAGGGTATTTCGATCTTTCCCTCTTTTTCTTCAAAAGCCTTTATTTCCTGCCTTATAAGATAAAGTATCTCTCCATTTGCGGAACGGCCGTAATACTTAGATATATAGTGCAGCTTGTAATGAAGCTCAGGATCAATCTCTATTCCGAGATGCTTATTATTTTTATTTCTCATAAATGTTCTCCTAAAAAATCTTAATTTAAGTATATTTTAAGATTATTTTATGGTATAATGTTGTTAGTATACTTATATTAAGTATACTAAATATTTGTTTCAAAGAGGGAATGTCATGAAAAAAACGCGACCTCAGATCGTAATGGACTGCAATATTGACTTTTTTTCAAAAAAGATGTATAATATAATAAATTTGAGGAACGGAGGGCAATTATGGGCAAAATAGATCTTGTATGCTGCCTTACGGGGCATAGAAATATCGAGGCAGAGCTTGCCGAAGCGTTGAAGGACAAGCTTCTTGAAGTAATTGAAATTCTTGCCCGCGATCACAATATTACGTTCCGCGCGGGCGGCGCTATGGGATTTGATACCCTTGCCGCGCTTTGCGTTCTGGACAAAAGGAAGGAGCACCCCGACAGCATAAGGCTTACGCTATGTCTGCCCTGCCGCAATCAGACCAAGGGTTGGGACAGCGACAGTGTAGAAATATACAGATATATCAAGGACGAAGCCGACGAGGTAATCGTTCTTCACGACGAGTATACAGACGGCTGTATGCTTGAGCGAAACCGATACATGGTAGACGGCGCCGACGTATGCATCGCATTCTGTAAGGACAAAAACGCCCGTCGCGGAGGCACGGCATACACGGTGCGATATGCGGAAAAACAGGGCGTGAAGCTTATAAATCTGACGAATCTTATATAACAGTAAAATGGGCTGTCCCGAATTTTCATTCGGGACAGCCCATTTTCGGTGATGGTCAGATTTGAGAAGACCCCTATTTTTAGTAATAGAAATTATGATTTCCTATTCTGAATGCAAAGGGACGGTTTCTGGATATCCAGCTATTTGTGGCAATTCTCGGATTCATAAAGAAAAGAATTCTGTCCGAGATGCTGTATCCCTCAAGACATATTTTCGCCGCAATTACCGACGCTTCGGACGGGGTATTATAAATCGTTCCGAAGGAAACGGGAGAGAACTGTGTTCCGCCGTTTTTGTCAAAGATAACTCCCTTTACCGTATTTGGGTAAGAGCGGCTCCTTACTCGGTTGAGAACCACGTTACCAACGGCAATTTTCCCCGCAAGGGATTCGCCGCTTGCCTCTGCGTGAATTATGCGCGAGAGCCAATAAAGGTCGGTGGAATCGTAGAAGCTCGAGCCCCTGGCAAGAGTTTTCGTTGTGCTGAAAAGCTCAACTGTGCGGGTCTCTGCATTCCAATTAAGGTCAAGACAGAAAACCTTTGCAAAGGGTCTTATGGGAACGAAAAGTCTGTCGTTTATATTGAGAATGCCCTCGGGAGTATAAAAATATCTTCCCTGCGCCTCAAGATAAAATCCCCCGTTGCGAACGTAAAGAGTAGTTTCTCCCTTCTTCACCGTTGCAGTGGACGTTTTCGCATCCCACGATATAGAATCAGCGTGGACGAGCTCGGAAAGGCTTCGCAGAGGAACGTATGTAGTGGAATTGATGATGACCGATTCGCCCTTAAGTACCTCCTTTGTATCAAGTGTAACTTTTACGGGAACGGCACCGTCGGGAAATCCGTACGCCTTTTCTGCCGAAGCCGCGCTCGCAAACATAGGCAGAGCCACAAGTAATGCCAGCGCTGACATTAAGAAAGCCAATGATCTGAAAAGTCGATTTTTGAAAATTTTTGTTTTTACAGTCAAATTTTCACCTCCGTTTTTATTTTTTCCGCAGACACTGTTCATGCCCGTCGGCTATAATAATTATACAATAAAATAAAGATTGGAGCAACCCACAAATATTGGTAAGGAAAAACATGGGAAAAAACTAAATGCTAAATGATAAATGATAAATGCTAAGTGCTAAATGCCAAATTAGGACGCGGGGCGTTCCCTTATCCCGTAGGGGATGACGTCCTCGATGCGCCGCCTCGTTACGCAAATCTAACCTTAGCCTTCCCCAGCGGGGAAGGGGGACCACGGAGTGGTGGATGAGGAGGGTTGTGGGCGCAGTATGTACCGATGTCGATGGTGGCACAGCTAACATCCCGAACCAAGTAAATGCGAACATAATTTCTCGCAGGGCTCTCCTCATCCGTCGCTCGTAAGCTCGCGCCACCTTCCCCGCTGGGGAAGGCTTTTGGGTTAGTTACTCATCGAACGGGATGTCGAGGGCGCCATCCCCTACAGGTTTTGGGTTGGAAAACAAAGAAAAAGCGTTGTTACTTTGTCTGTCCGCTCCCCAACGCACCGTATAATGAATTTCGCACATTCTCTGTTGTAGGGCGCGACGTCCTCGACGCGCCGCCTTATTACGCAGCTCTAACTTTAGCCTTCCCCAGCGGGGAAGGGGGACCACGGAGTGGTGGATGAGGAGGGTTGTGGGCGCAGTATGTACCGATGTCGATGGTGGCACAGCTAACATCCCGAACCAAATAAATGCGAACATATTTTCTCGCAGGGCTCTCCTCATCCGTCGCTCGCAAGCTCGCGCCACCTTCCCCGCTGGGGAAGGCTTTTTGTTAGTTAAACATCGAACGGACAGCCGAGGACGTCTGTCCCTACAGGTTTTGGGTTGGAAAACAAAGAAAAAGCGTTTTTCCTTTGTCTGTCCGCTCCCAAACGCACCGTATAATGAATTTCGCACATTCTCTGTTGTAGGGCGCGGCGTCCTCGACGCGCCGCCTCGTTACGCAGCTCTAACCTTAGCCTTCCCCAGCGGGGAAGGGGGACCACGAAGTGGGGGATGAGGAGAGTTGTGGGCGCAGTATGTATCTATGTCGATGGTGGCATAGCTAACTTCCCGAACCAAGTAATTGCGAACATATTTTCTCGCAGGGCTCTCCTCATCCGTCTCTCGCAAGCTCGCGCCACCTTCCCCGCTGGGGAAGGCTTTTTGTTAGTTGAACATCGAACGGACAGCCGAGGACGTCTGTCCCTACGGGTTTTGGGTTGGAAAACAAAGAAAAAGCGTTGTTACTTTGTCTGTCCGCTCCCCAACGCACCGTATAATGAATTTCGTACATTCTCTGTTGTAGGGCGCGACGTCCTCGACGCGCCGCCTTATTACGCAAATCTAACTTTAGCCTTCCCCAGCGGGGAAGGCTTTTTGTTAGTTACACGTCAAGCGGGATGTCGAGGGCGCGGCGTCCTCGACGCGCCGCCTTGATACAAAAAAGCTGTCTCAAATAAAAATTTGAGACAGCTTTTTTACGGCATTATTATTCTATTAGCAGGTAGGTGAATCAAGCATCCACACACCGTCCTGCAAAACAAGGGATATTCTTACAACCGTTCTGTTTTCGGGGGCACTGGGCAGATAAGACTCTATCTCAATATTTACGTATTTTGAGTTTGAAGGTCTTACCATTTTTGCCGTTGACATATCGTATTTTCTCGTCTCGGAAATAAGGGGCTCGAATTCATTGGATTTCAAAAGCCTTATCTCACCGTCAGAGGTGGTATAATTCTTATATCTTGCAGGCATATACGACGAAACAAACATCGTAGAATACACACTGCTCAGAAACCGCGCGGAATATACCTTTTCAGCCTTCGCCTTTATATGAGAAATAAGCTGATAGGGGCAATCGTCCCTTACGTAATCGTAATCCTTTGGGTCCTCGTCGGTGTAAAAATACTCGTATTCCGGCTCAACGTAACCCTCAAGAAGATATGCGTAAACAGACCTTTTTTCGTTCTTATATACGAGGATACTCTTATCCTCAGGCTCCTTTACCACTCTTACGTAGGTGTAGGGCGATGAAGTATCCTCGCTCTTTCGGAAGGCTATAAGCTGATAGTCATATCTTGAATCGGGAACGATGTAATAATAGTAGCCTATCTCTACTTCCTTGCCGTTTTCGTCGGTGGTTTTTTCTATGTGATAAATGAGATTTTCCTTGCTCTGCGGGTCCTCAATATGCTCGTAAACCGGCAGACCCTCCCCGTAAAAGATCTCGTTTACCTCCTCGGCTTCACGGATAAGCTCCTCAAGACGGGGCAAAATTTCCGAAAGCTCGGGTCTCCTTGAGCAAGATGAAAATGTCGGTATCAAAAGTATTAGACAAATTATTACCGAAATTATCTTTTTCATATAAATCCTTTCTGGGAAAAGGGCTCACTGATTCATTTTCGGTGAGCCCTTTTTGAATTACTCTGCGGAAGACATGTCGGCAGCATCAGAAACGTCCGCAGCGTCAGCTGCTGCTTCTGCCTCGGTTGCCTCAACAGCTTCAGCGGTTTCCCCGTCCTCTTCTTCCTCATGGGGAACACTCGTAAAGTTAACGAGAGTCTGTCCCTCTCCAAGACGCATAAGGATTACACCGCCTGCGGTTCTTGAATAGCTGGGAATGTCAACAGCGGGAGTACGGATAATGGTTCCGCTGTCTGTAATCATCATTATATCGTCGTTATCGTCAACGGCGCGGATTCCGCAAAGCTTACCGGTCTTATCGGTAAGATTATGACACGTAACGCCAAATCCGCCGCGATGAAGCATAAGTCTGAAGTCATCAAACTCTGTCTTCTTACCGTATCCGTTTTCGGTAATGGTAATAAGGCTCTTGCCCTCCTCAATAACGGCAACTCCCGTAACGTAGTCTCCGTCGCGCAGAGAAATTCCGCGAACACCGCGCGCGGTTCTGCCCATGGGACGGACGTTCTGCTCGTCAAAGCGGACAGCAAGACCGTTGTGGGTAGCAAGAATGACCTGACCGTCGCCCTTGGTGTGCATAACGAATACAAGCTCGTCATCCTCATCAAGGTTGAGCGCCTTCTTACCGCCCTTACGCTGATACTCGTACTCGGAAAGCAACGTGCGCTTGATAACTCCGTTTTTCGTTACCATTGTAAGGTATTCGCCCTCGAAGAAGCCTTCAACCGAAATAAGAGCCGTGATCTTCTCGTCGGGGAGCATCTCTATAATATTTACGATATTCGTTCCCTTTGCGGTTCTTGATGCCTCGGGAATCTGGTATGCCTTCTTTACGTGAACCTTACCGAAATTGGTAAACATCATAAGATAGGAATGGCTGTGTACGGCAATAACCTTTTCTATAAAGTCATTTTCCTTGGTAGCCATACCGATAATACCCTTACCGCCTCTGCGCTGCGCAGAATAGGTATCGGCAGGCAGACGCTTGATGTATCCTGCGTTGGTCATGGTAATTACACAGTTGTGCTTTTCAATAAGATCCTCAAGCTCGATGTCGTCGGTAGCCGCCACTATCTCCGTACGGCGCTCGTCGGAATACTTGCGCTTTATCTCAAGCATTTCGTCCTTGATTATCTGCATGATCTTGCCCTCGTCCGCAAGGATTCCCTGAAGCTCGATAATAATTCCGTGGAGCCTTGCAAGCTCGTCCTCTATCTTCTCGCGCTCCATACCCGTAAGCTTACCGAGAGTCATCTCAACGATAGCCTGAGCCTGTACCTCGGAGAGCTGACGGATATTGCCAAGCTCAGCCTCGTAGCCGTCCTCGTAGGATATGGTAAAGAATTCGGTCATGAGTCTTTCCTTTGCCTCGGGAATAGACTTTGAGGTCTTCATTATCTCTATAATTCTGTCAATGTTATCGTTTGCTATATGGTAACCCTCAACGATGTGCGCTCTTGCCTTTGCTTTTTCAAGATCAAACTGAACGCGGCGATAGATTACCGACTTCTGATGCTCGATATATACATCAAGTATCTGTGGAAGGGAAAGGATCTTCGGCTCGTTGTTAACAAGAGCAAGCATATTTATAGCGCAGGTATCCTCAAGCTGAGAGTACTTGTAAAGCTGATTGAGAATTACCTGAAGATTGGCGTCTCTGCGACATTCAACAACTATTCTCATTCCCGCTCTGCCCGATTCGTCTCTGAGGTCGGTAATACCCTCGATACGCTTGTCTCTTACAAGACCCGCAATAGACTCACAAAGGAGACTCTTATTTACCTGATAAGGAATCTCGGTAAAGATGATTCTGTGATTTTCTTCCTCAATCTCTGCCTTAGCTCTTACCATAACTCTGCCCTTACCGGTGGTATAGGCCTGAATTATGCCGTTAATTCCGTAAATGGTAGCTCTCGTGGGGAAATCGGGACCCTTTATATAGTCCATAAGCTCAAGCACCGAGCAATCGGGATTGTCCATACGGAAAACGGTTGCGTCAATAACCTCTCCAAGATTGTGAGGGGGAATATAAGTAGCCATACCGACTGCAATTCCCACGGAACCGTTAACCAAGAGGTTGGGAAAACGTGAGGGAAGAACCTTGGGCTCCTTTAAGCGGTTATCGAAGTTGGGCATAAAGTCAACTACGTTCTTTTCAATGTCGCTCATAAGCTCGTCGGCGATTCTTGACATTCTCGCCTCGGTATAACGGTAAGCGGCTGCGCCGTCTCCGTCAATAGAACCGAAGTTTCCGTGTCCCTCTACGAGAGGATAACGCAATGAAAAGTCCTGCGCCATACGAACCATGGTGCCGTAAACGGCTGCGTCTCCGTGAGGATGGTAGCGACCAAGCACGTTACCGACGGTAGTAGCCGACTTGCGGAAGGGCTTGTCGTAGGTCAGGTGATCCTCGTACATAGCGTACATTATTCTTCTTTGACCGGGCTTCATACCGTCTCTCACGTCGGGAAGCGCGCGGGATGCAATAACAGACATGGAGTATTCGATAAAGGACTTCTTTACCTCCTTGTCCATTTCCACGTCAACTATTCTTTGTTCTCTGAATTCTATGTTTTCGTTTTCCAATTTCTTTACCTACCTGTTAATTTATTTGGAATTCTGTTTTATTAATTGCATATAATATTTATTTAAATTGTTAAGTGCCTCATTCCTTTATTATCAAAAGCAGGGCTCTCCTCATCCACCGCTTCGCGGTCCCCCTTCCCCGCTGGGGAAGGCTTTAAGGTTAGTTTATGTGAAATGTCTAATATTGTAAATAATAGCTAATACTGCAAGCAATAGCTAATATTGAAAGTAATGACCAATATAATGCCTCGCTTCTTTATCCGCAAAAGCAGGGCTCTCCTCATCCACCACTTCGTGGTCCCCCTTCCCCGCTGGGGAAGGCTTTAAGGTTAGTTTATGTGAATTGTCTAATATTGTAAATAATAGCTAATACTGCAAGCAATAACTAATATTGAAAGTAACAACCGATATTAAAATAATATCTGGAGTCAAAATAGATTTTAATGTTACGAATAGCGAAAGAAAATCAATATGATACGAAAGATCGTATGATTATAATTTTATCACAAGGTATTCCGTAGATATTGAAAATAATATAGCGAATTTTGTAATTGCATAAATAAATTGAAGGTTTATACTTATGCTCTATCCTTTGCGCAATAACTACTTTTAAAGCCTTCCCCAGCGGGGAAGGGGGACCGCGAGCGGTGGATGAGGAGAGCCCGGTTTTTGCAAATTATAAATAGAGGCTCTTATCATTTTTCACATTAATAACGATTAATCCAAAATTCTCTTTTATATATCGCTTTTCATTTCTTTTGCAGATACATCAAGATGTCTTAGTATATCATTACAAACAATTGCAAAATTCTTGTTTATACTTATATTTGTATACCTTAATACTCTTATTCCCAACGCATTAAGCTCTTTATCCCTTTGCCTATCCGATTTTTCATTTTCCGGAGCATTGTGTTGCAAGCCGTCTATTTCAATTACCACATTTTTTTCTGCGATATAAAAATCGACAATATAATTTCCTATATTTTTTTGTCTGTTTACCGTCATCGGAAGCTTTACCAAGAAATCATACCAAAGATGCTTTTCTTCAGGTGTCATGTTTTTTCTTAATTGCCTTGCATTATATACAAGTTTTTTATTGTACGAGTATAGCATATTATCTGCTTAAAACGTCCGATGCGATGCGCTTTGCAAGCGTAATATCCTCATCGGTCAGGGCTTCGTCAAAATCACGGAATGAATTCTCTTTTATTTCATTTCCGGTAAGCGTTCCATAAACTACAAGACCTATCATATATCTGCCAAAGCCTTTTGACATATGAAATTCGTCTCGGTATATTCTTTCATAACCCTCTTTGTTTGCCAGAAGCACTGCTTCTCCGGCATAGGCGGTTCCGTCTGCCCCGATTCTCTCGGCAATTTTTTTGTACGCCTTTCTTATATCGAAAAGCATAGCTTCGTGCTTTGCGTATCCCGCATCAAGAAGCATTTTGGAGCCTTCCTTGTAGCCCCACGTCTCTAACATAAGAATTTTTGCCTTGGGACAGTACTTGCGGATTTTCGCGCAAAGCTCGTCAATGTAGGGAATAAAGGTTTCCGCATCACAGCTTGCCAAGCTCTGCTGCTGTATGGTTATATAATCCCAGCTGTCAAGCAAAAGCGCATCTTCAATAGATATCTTTATTCCGGTGTAGTTGATACCGTTTATCTGAAAATCGTAAGCCGCGTTGCCCGACAGCATATTTCTGTAATGCTTTGCAAGAGAGCATCCGCCGATATACAGATTTACAGTTTTCATAGATACACCGTCAGCTCTCGCAATTCCGTAAAGATACCTCTGAGCATCCTCGGAAAAGCTGTTTCCAATAGATAATACCTTAATCATATTTTCTCCATACTGATTTTTAATATATGGCTCTACTTACTTTTTTTAAATTAAATCTGCCTGCCGTATCACTTAAAAAAGCGAAGAAACTATAAATTTTAATCTCCCTAACCTGAAAACGCCAGAGACGATAAAAGTTCTTTGCCTACTTTCTTTTAAGAAAGTAGGTAGGTTAGATGTCGAGGTTCTCGGCAAACTTTGCGTTTTCTTCAATGAATACGCGGCGAGGCTCAACCTTGTCGCCCATGAGGAGAGAGAAGGTCTCGTCGCAAGCCATAGCATCTTCAACCGTAACCTTAAGGAGAGTACGCTTTTCGGGGTCCATAGTTGTTTCCCAAAGCTGCTCCGCATCCATCTCACCAAGACCCTTGTATCTGTCGGCTTCAACGTTTACACCGCCAAGCTCGGCAATATACTTATCTCTTTCCGCATCGGAGAAAGCGTAGTATTCGGGAGACTTGCCCGTACGCTTGTAGACCTTGTAGAGAGGGGGCTGAGCGAGATATATATGACCGCCCGAAATAAGCTGGGGCATATGTCTGAAGAAGAAGGTAAGGAGCAGGATTCTGATATGAGAACCGTCAACGTCGGCATCCGCCATAATAATTATCTTACCGTAGCGAAGCTTTTCAATATCGAAATCGTCTCCGATACCGCAGCCGAGAGCCTGAATTATCGGTATTAAGGACTGATTGGAATAAACCTTGTCAAGACGGCTCTTTTCCACGTTGAGAACCTTTCCTCGAAGAGGAAGGATAGCCTGGAACTTTGAGTTACGTCCGCTCTTTGCGGAGCCTCCCGCGGAGTCTCCCTCAACAAGATAAAGCTCTGTAAGCTCTGCGCGTCTTTCCTGACAGTCGGCAAGCTTTCCGGGAAGAGACGAACCGCCGAGAAGTCCCTTGTTTCTCGTAAGCTCTCTTGCCTTTCTTGCAGCTTCACGCGCGCGGGACGCAGCAAGTGCCTTGTCTATAATTGCCCTTGCGGTGCCGGGATTTTCCTCAAAATACTCCGCAAGCTTTGAGGTAAGTGTGTTTTCTACGAGAGTTCTTATATCGGAGTTACCGAGCTTTGCTTTTGTCTGGCTTTCGAACTGCGCATTCTCAAGCTTAACACTGACGATAGCGCAAAGACCCTCACGAACGTCCTCACCCGAAAGATTCTTATCGCTGTCCTTAAGGATTCCCGCCTTACGGGCGTAATCGTTGATAACCTTTGTAAGACCCGACTTAAAGCCTGTCTCGTGTGTACCGCCCTCAATAGTGTTCATATTGTTGGCGAAGGTCATGAGAATTTCGTTATAGGAATCGTTGTACTGAAGAGCTATCTCTGCTACACTGCTGTCCTTTTCACCGCGCATGTAAATTACCTCGGGGTGAATTGCGTCGTTGTGTCTTTGGTCATTGAGATAGGTGATAAAGGTCTTGATACCCCCCTCAAAGTGATACTCGTTTTCAATAGGCTCATCACCGCGGTCATCACGCAAAACTATACGTATGCCGCCGTTAAGGAATGCCTGCTCACGCATACGGTTTGCAAGAATCTCGTAATCGAAAACGGTTTCCTCGAATATGGTGGGGTCGGGCTTAAAGGTAACCTTAACTCCGTGAGGACGTTCGGGATACTCTCCCTCATCGCGGAAGGGTCTTGCAACCTTACCCTTTTCAAATCTTTCGGTGAATCTTCTTCCCTCATAGCAGTCGTCAAGCTCTACCCACTCGGAAAGAGCGTTAACAACAGACGCTCCGACTCCGTGGAGACCGCCGGCTATTTTGTATCCTCCGCCGCCGAATTTTCCTCCCGCGTGAAGGATGGTATAAACTACCTCGGGAGTAGGAATACCCTGCTTGGGGTGAATAGCAGAGGGAATACCGCGTCCGTTGTCCTCTACGGTAATGGTATCTCCCTTATTTATAGTAACGGTAATCTTATCACAGTATCCCGCAAGCGCCTCGTCAATAGAGTTGTCAACTATTTCGTAAACAAGGTGGTGAAGACCGCGGATAGAGGTAGTACCGATATACATACCCGGACGCTTTCTTACCGCCTCAAGACCCTCAAGGACCTGTATTTGATTTTCGTCGTAAACCTGGTTTGTGTTGTTGTCCATCAGTTAAATTACCAGCCTTTCAAAATATATGTGGAAATAATTATCAATAATTATGTGAGGAATAACCCTCGTTTTGAAGTCTGCCTCGGAGAGATGAAGGAGAAAGAGGAGAAAAGCAGATCTTGTATTCTCCCTTTTCAAGATACAGTATAAAGGATTTTGGAATATCGAAGGATACAGATTCCACAAGATGAGCTTTCTGCTTTCCGTTCAGAAATTTTCTTGTAACGGCGGAAACCGTGGTGTTGTCCATATCGAAAATACCGATAACGTCCTTTGTTCTGATATTTTTGTTGTTGCCTACGTGTAAAAACATAATAACCTCTGGTGCGAATGAAATGCATTCGCAAATGATAAATGCTAAATGCAAAGTGCTAAATTATGTTTAGAAAAAGCGCAAACGATAATCTTTAATGTAACCTTGTAGGGACAGGCGTCCTCGACTGTCCTAAAAACTACACCGTGTGAAAGTTTTTGTGCTAGCATTGTGCTTCTTAATTTAGCACTTAGCATTTTGCATTTAGCACTTATTCATACCTTCCGTTTTCAACCTTGATTCGCTTTACATCGGTTATTTTTGAAAGTGCTTCCGGCTCGCATGAGGTAATTATAACCTGCTTGCCGATTATTTTGTGTATCAGGTAGTCCCGCCTTGTCTCATCTAACTCGGAAAATACGTCGTCAAGTAAAAATATCGGGTAATCTCCGAATTCCTCGCGGCAGATCTCACCCTCCGCAAGCTTCATAGCAAGCGCCAAAGAGCGCTGTTGCCCCTGCGAGCCGTAAATACGCGCGCTCTTGCCGTTTATCGCTATGTCGAGGTCATCCTTATGGATTCCGAATAAAGTAGCTCCTGCGGAGATTTCTCGGTCGTGAGAGGACATAAGAAGCTCAAAATATCTCTTTTCGGTTTTTTTTCTGTCAAGATATTCTTCCTCGGGCTGACGGGAAGAGCCGTCGTAAATGACCGTGGGATTTTCCTTCTCTCCCGTCATTTCCTTAAAGCATTCGGCAATGTGAGAGGACGCACGTCTTATATATTTAAGACGCATTTCGGAAATTCTCGCAGCTTCCTCTGCAAGCTGACTGCTCCAAAGCTCTACTGTCATATCAAATGTACGTCTGTCGGCATAAGCAGTCTTTATAAGCGAATTTCTTTGCTTCAGAATATAAGCGTATTTTTGCAAAGAGCTTATATATGTGGGATAAAGCCTTGATATTGCCATATCCATATACGTTCTTCTCTCCGAGGGACCGTTCTTTATCATAGAAAGGTGCTCCGGGCAGAAAAGCACAGCGCGAAAAGCTCCCACAACCTCTGAAAGCCTGTCCATTTTGACGCCGTTCTTTTCGATTTTTCTCTGCTTATCGCGGTAAAGAGTTACCTTTATATTCTGGTATCTTTTGCTGTCCCGAAAATCTACCTTTATTTCGGCTTCCTTTTCACCGAAAAGTATCATTTCGGGAGTATGAGCTCCTCTGAAGCTCCTACCCACAGACGGATAAAATATAGCTTCAAGAAGATTGGTCTTGCCCTGCGCGTTTGCTCCAACGAGTATATTAACTCCATCGGAAAACTCTACACGGCATTCCTTGATATTTCTAAAATTTTTTACAGAAATTTCTTTACAGTACATTTAAAGGTCAATCCTTCATTCTTACAGGAAGAAGCATAAATATTTCTTCACAGTCGCCATCAACGTCGGCAGGCTCAATATTCATGCTGGTAAGAGGAGAAGACATAGAGAGAATAACCCTTTCACCGCCGCAGGATCTTATGCTGTCTATAAGGAATCTGTTATTGAAAGCAATAATTATATTATCGCCCTCGTGAGAAATTCCAAGCTCGTCATAAGTGCTTCCAGCGCTGGAAACTGCCGATATCTTCAAATCATTTCCATCTATATCAAGCTTTACGTGAGAGCGAACGCTTCCCGCAATTCTTTCTTCGGTAATAAGAGACGCGCGCTCAAGAGCGGAAATAAGCTCTCTCTTGTCTACCTCTACCTTAATTCTGTGAGACGTTACTATAATTCTGTTAAAGTCAATGTAATCGCCGTCAACAAGACGTGAGAAAAATACTATCTCTCCTATATTAAATACGATATGCTTTCTTGTAACGAATATCTGTACAAGGGCTTCCTCGTCGTCGTCAAGAAGCTTATTAAGCTCGTTGACAGTCTTTACGGGAACTATGAACTTATATTCAAGATGCTCGTTACCGTTGGTATTCTTGTTTACAAGCTCGGTATTTGTCTTGCACTTAGCAAGCTTGAAGCTGTCGCAGGAAACCATCATAACGCTGTCGTCCGAAATGCTGAAGAAGGTACCGTTAAGAACGGCTCTCTGGTCGTTGACTCCCATAGCAAAGGAAACCTTGGAAAGCATCTTCTTGATTACAGCCTGACCTACAATGAAGCTTCTATCACTTTCAAGATCGGGAATTCCCGGGAATTCCTCTCCCTTAAGAGCTATCATTTTATGAGAGGAACGGCCGCTGAATATACAAGCAACGAGCTTATCGTCAACGGTAAGCGTTACCTCGTCTCCCTCCATAACTCTGAGAGTCTGCGCAAACTTCTGCGCATTGATAATAAACTTACCTTCCTCTATTACCTTAGCCTCAACCGAAATTCTGACTCCTTTTTCAAGGTCAAAGGTTGTCATAATACAGGTATCGGGAAATTTAGCTTCTATAAGAATACCTTCAATAGTAGAAAGGGTTGACTTGCCCGAAACTGCACACATGAGGGGAGCTACTGCTGCGCTTATTGAGGAACGGTTAAAAATTACTTTCATAATGACTCTCCTTTTAGGTAAAAAAATTTTTACCCTTAAAAATTAAAATAAATAAATTAAATAAATAAAATATTCAGTATCAGTATTATTAGGGGATATGGGAACTGTGGAAAAGTCCGCTCACTCAATCCCCGTATGGCAATGACAAAAATTTATCATATCAAATGTCATAAAAAACAACCGTCAAAAGCTGATGACAAAATCATGGAAAACCCGAAAAACGGTTTAAAGCTGAAATTTCTCATTAAGATTTTTCATTTTTTTAGATTTTTAATTTTCCATAGTCTTTTTGTGGAAAAAATAACCGAGCGGATTTTATG
This sequence comes from Oscillospiraceae bacterium, assembly GCA_015064735.1. Classification (GTDB taxonomy): domain Bacteria; phylum Bacillota; class Clostridia; order Oscillospirales; family CAG-272; genus HGM12713. The sequence continues at coordinate 62,881 of SVRP01000008.1, read as the reverse complement.
GAAAAGTCGTAGCTATTGAAAAGAGTATGACTTTGTTTTCCATAGATGGTAAAAAACTTATAAACAGTTTTTTTTCTATACCCATAAGGATTCTTTAAAAGCTTATCCATATAACATTATGGAAAACTCTGCCGACTTTTCATATATGGAAAAGATATTGAAACAATGTAAGAATCAGCCTGAAATATCTCTTACAAGCTCGTCTATCTCAATTCTGAACATAGAGTCGTTTTCGTACTTTTTGCTTATCTTGTCAAAGGAAGAATGAATTGTAGCGTAATCTCTTTCGAATATCTTTGCAATACTCGGATAAGACATTTCGGTAATCTCTCGGATGACGTAAATTGAAATATGTCTTGCGTTGGCAATTTCCTTTGTTCTTACAGGACCTAAAAGATCGGATTTTGATACGCCGTATCTGTTCTGTATTGCCGCAAATACCTTTTCAATAGTTACGTTAACAGGCTCTGCTCCGCCGAGAAGCTCTGCAATGCAGCTCTTTGCTATTTCCATTGTAATGCTCTGACCGAGGAAGCTCATAGCGCTGAGCTTTTTGATTGCTCCCTCTATCTGTCTTATATTAGAGCAAAGTGTATCTGCAAGGAAATTCAGAACGTCGTCGGGAAGATTAAGAGAAACCTGCTCGGCTTTCTTCCTTATAATAGCGATTCGAAGCTCGATGTCCGGGGGCTGAATGTCGGCAAGAAGGCCCCATTCGAATCTTGTGCGAAGTCTTTCCTCAAGTGTGGGAATATCCTTTGGAGGACGGTCAGAGGTGAGAATTATCTGCTTTCCGTCCTCATAAAGAGCATTGAAGGTATGGAAGAATTCTTCCTGAGTTGAGTTCTTTCCGGCAATAAACTGAATGTCGTCAATAAGAAGAATATCGCAGTTGCGGTACTTATCATGGAACTTGTACATTTCCTGCTTTGCCAGCGCCTCGATCATCTGATTGGTGAACTCGTCTCCCTTGATGTAAATAACTCTGATGTCGGGTCTTTTCTGCTTTATCTCGTTAACAACTGCGCTTAGCAGGTGAGTTTTACCAAGACCGCTTGAGCCGTAAATAAAGAGAGGATTATAATTTTCTGCCGGATGAGCGGCAACGGCTGTACATGCTGCGTGAGCAAATTTATTTGAGTTACCTACGATAAAGTTATCAAAGGTGTATTCAAATTTGTAATTTTGAGGGATTGCGCCCGTAGGAAGAGAAATCGGCTTTTTTTGATTTTCGGAATTCTCGTAGATTTTGTCTTGCTGCTGCATTTGCTCAATAATTTTTTGAGGCGAGGTAGGAACACCCGAAAATATTATCTCAATCTCAGGCTCAAAGCCGAGTATTTCCACAAAGCCTTCCTTAATAATAGGAATATGCTTTTCTGTAATTATTTTATATTTAAATTCCGAAGCGGTCGAAAAGGTAATGACGTTATTCTCATAAGAAGTAAGCTTAAGCTCCTCAAACCAAAGATTAACAAAGGTAGGAGCGTACTTTTCCTTGAGAGACAGCTTGACCGATTCCCATATTGAAAAGAGATCCTCTAAATAGGACATAAACATCTCCGATCCACCGAAAAAAACTCGGTAAAAATGATAAAAAACTGTAAAAAATCAAAATACTATTCCAATTAATATTATACCACAACGACACAAAAAAAGCAACTCTTTTTGAAATATTTCTTTCAAATTATATTATATATTCATATATAATATAAAATCGGGAAAAGCAAGCGAGAAATTGAAAAATGATCAAGTGAGATTACAGTAATATTTTGACACGAAGACGGTAAGGGCGGGAATATCAGCCGACGCGCGGCGCGTTGTAACGCAATCAAAGGAACAGCGCAATATCTTTATTTGCGCTTTTACCGACTCCGGAACGCCACATAGGGCGTTCCCTACGAGGTTGACGGGTAGAATAAATAAAATTCTTCGTTTATTCGCATTTATTCGATTATTTATCACACATCGCGCCATGACAGAAATACTTACGGTGCAACACGAATTTTTACAAATTCTGTTGTAGGGAACGCCCTGTGTGGCGTTCCGCAATTTATCATTTAACATTTTACATTTTAAATTTTCGACGTGTAACTAACAAAAAGCCTTCCCCAGCGGGGAAGGTGGCGCGAGCTTGCGAGCGACGGATGAGGAGAGCCCTGCGAGAAAATATGTTCGCATTTACTTAGTTCGGAAAGTTATCTATGCCACCATCGACATAGATACATACTGCGCCCACAACCCTCCTCATCCGTCTGCCTACTCCGCTGCGCTACGTAGCATCCACCTTCCCCGCTGGGGAAGGCTAAGATTAGTTTGAGTTGCGAACATCGAGGAGCTGTCGCAAAAACATTCTTTGCATACCTTTCATTTGTTTTCTGCGTATCGGTAAAGCCTTTATTGATCCTCGCCACTATGGCGTGGTTTTCGTTATACAACAATAATGGCAGCTTCTTGCGTTAGCTTGAAGCTGCCATTTGTTTATTTGATTTTACTTTTTCTGAATTGCCTTACCGCCTGTAAGGGTTATCATCTTGATAGCCTGAACAGAGAACTGCTCTGCATATACGGTAATATGCTTATTAAGAGTTCCGTCAGCGAGTATCTTTACTCTCTGAGTCTTTGCGGGAACAAGTCCCTTTGCCTTCAGTTCGTCAAGGTCAATTACGTCTCCGTTTGAGAATACGTCATTGATGTCGCGGAGATTTACGATAGACTTCATTCCGACTCCTGCTCCGCCAACCGTTTCAACTACTGCCATAGCGGTTTCATCGGTCATAAGTATATCCGCCGTTTCTACGTCTACCGACTCAACGGTGTCTATATGCACGGGCTCTTCCTCGACGGGTTCAACAGGAACTACGGGAGGAACTACCTCGGGCTCTGTGGGAGGCTCGTTATTGTCATCGTCATTATCCTTAAGCTTAGTGATGATCCATACAGCGAGGATTGCAAGACCTATAATAAGGAAGATCAACCAAGCGATCCACTTTCTTTCCTTCTTTTCATCATCATCGCTTGTTGTGTCATCGGGATCCACTACCACAGGAGGAGTTACGTCATCGTCTGCGGTATATACGGCAACGATAACGATATTGGATGCCTTAAGGGTGTATTCTTCCCACTTACCGGTATAACCTTCCTTGTAAGGAACCTCAGGCTCGGTCAAGGATGTATCCTCTACGGTAAAGTCTACAATAGCTACTACCTTATTGTCTGCAATAAAGGTTGCCTTGTAAACGTTGAGAACGTATACTGCGTTTATCTCTATATCACCGGTGGTGAGGGTGTACTTTGACCAGCTTCCGGTATAACCTGTCTTTGCGGGAACCTCGGGGATTCTCGAAAGAACGGTATCCTCAACTGTAAACGTAACCTCGTCGATTACCTTTCCGTCTGCCTTAAATACTGCCTTGTAAACGATAGGAGTATAAACTGCGTTTACCGTAATATTTGTATCATTGAGAACGAAGCTTTCCCATGCTCCCGTATAACCTGTCTTTGCGGGAACCGCAGGAATCTTTGAGGGATCAAGAGCGGTTGTGCCGAAGTCGCAGGTTACGGAGGAAACGACAACTCCGCCGGCAACGAAGGTTACTGTAAACGTCTGTACGGGAGGAACGATAATTTCCTCGTATTTAGCATAAACGGTAATATCCTTATCCTCAAGGGTGTAGCTGCTGAACAAAACCTCAGCTCCGCTTGCGTTCTGAACGTACCAATCACCGGTATATCCCAGCTTTGCGGGAACAGCGGGGATCTTATTTGCGGGAATAGAGGTCTCGCCCTTATTGAAGGTAACGGTATCAACGGTCGTACCGTTTGCCGTAAAGGTTACGGTAAATCTGTTGCGCTCGTACTTAGCGTAAACGGTAATATCCTTATCCTCAAGGGTGTAGCTGCTGAACAAAATCTCAGCTCCGTTTGCGCCCTGAACGTACCACGCACCTGCATATCCGTCTTTTGCGGGAACAGCGGGGATCTTATTTGCGGGAATAGAGGTTTCGCCCTTATTGAAGGTAACGGTATCAACGGTCGTACCGTTTGCCGTAAAGGTTACGGTAAATCTGTTTCGCTCATACTTAGCGTAAACGGTAATATCCTTGTTTTCAAGGGTGTAGCTTGCAAGAGGAATATCGTTGCCGTCAGCCATTCTTACGTACCACGCGCCGTCATATCCGTCTTTTGCGGGAACCGCAGGAATAAGAGCCGAATTAAGGGAGGTATCACCGTATGTGAAGATTACGGTCGCTCCCGTGAAGCTGTCTATAGCCTCAAAGGTTGCAGTGTAGGTTATATCCTTAAATGTAGCAATTGCCGTTACGTTACCGTACGTCGAAGCAAATGAAGCACCGGTTCCGGTCTCTATTTTGGTTTCGTAGGTTCCGTCGCCGTCAAGGTCTGCATACCAGCCGGTAAATATCTTACCTGCGGGAACAGGAGAAAATTCGGGAATAGTTACCGTTGCGGTTTCGCAGTTATACTTGATATTCGTGGTTGTGCCATCGAGATTGTCAAGGGTTACCGTATATTCAACGGGAGTGAACTCAGCAACGAAGTAAACCTCGCTGTCGGGGAAAGAGAAGCTTGCGGGGAGATCGAACTTGTAATACTTAACTCCGCCTATTTCCTTAAAATTCTCGGTCTTTATAAGCTCTACCGACGTATTGCCCTCAAGATAGAACTTTGAGAAGCTGTAGTGCTGCTTTTCGGGAATACTGAGGTATACGAAGGTGCTGTTTACCGAAATATGGTCGGGCATGAGGGTCGTTATACCGTCTGCCTTTGTGTATACGCAGTAGAAGTTCTCGCTGAAGGTTGCGGTAATGCTTATATCCTTCAGGGGAAGAGTGTAGCCTGCGCTTACAGCGGTCTCGTAGGTTCCGTCGCCGTCAAGGTCAGCAAACCAACCTGCAAACGCATATCCGTAGGGATTTGCGGGAAGGGTTGAGGGAAGAACCAGAGTAGTATCCGTTACTGTAAATTCGTGTGTGTAGAAGAGATTGCCTTCGGAGTAGAAGGTAGCCTTGTATCCGAGAGTATCAAATTCCGCAACGGCAATAACGTCGCCCAAGGGAAGCTTCTTACCTGCGGGAGCCGCGTAAGAGCCGTCAGCAACCTTTACAAGGTAGAAGTCGTCTCCGTCGAAGGTTCCGTTGCTGTCAAGGTCGATAAACCATGCCTTGAACTCATATCCCGTATTGGCACTTACGCTGTCGGGAAGAGCTACAACAGTGGTTGTAACGGTTATCTTCTGTGAGAAGGTGTATGTTCCGTTTACCTTGTAGCCGAAGTCGTATTCGATTTCGGTGTATACGGGATTTACGTTGATTATCTTGTCAGAATAGAGGGTGTAGTCTCCCCATGCACCCGTATATCCCTCGATTGTGGGAACCGCGGGAATCTTAGAAGCTACGGGAGGCTCGGAATGGGTATAGAATACCTCTCCTACCTTATTGCCGTCCTTATCGAAGAATACGAGAGTGTAAATATCCTCGTGTGTGATTACCATATCCTCTCCGGTTACGGTCTTTCCGCTGAGGTCGGTGTCTACCAAGCCGTATTCGTTAAGTATTCCGAGATCTGTTCCCTCGGGGAGAAGGAAGGTCTTAACCGTGCCGTCAGCCTCTATAACCGTTACCTTGTAAATTCCCTCGGTATTTACGGTAATATCTACGCTTCCCGAGATGGTCATATCGTTGTTAAAGAGAACGAGAATATCGTCGGGGAGAGTAATTGCTTTGCTTATTATTGCGTAAAGGTCTACGGAGAAGCTCTTTGCGACGTGAATGCTTCCGTTGCCGTTGTAGCTGTCAAGGAAGCTTCTGTCTCCTGCTATCTCGCCGACCTTCTTTACCTTTTCGTAAACCTTATCCTTGAGAGAGGAAAGCTTTTCGGGATCGCTTACAGCTTCTATGATCTTATCAGCCGCGTCCTTTGCCTTTTGAACAGCCGCAATATCCCCTACCTTGCCGTCTATCTTCGCGTATACCTTATCTCTGATAGCATCTGCCTTTTCCGCAAATGCCGAAGCAAGCTTTTCAAGCTCCTCGTCGGTGATGTTGTTGATAAGCTCTGCTGCATCAGCAACTGTCATAGTGGGAAGCTCAAGGAGCTTTTTCTTAAGAGAGTCGGGAATTCTGTCGGTTTCGAGAACCTTTTCGTAGAGAGTTGATAACACAGCGGGAATTCCAACTGTAAGGCTTACGTCAAGATCGTCTGAAACGTCAAGCTTGAAGTTTTCCTTGTAGGCTTCAAGGAAGCTCTGAAGATCGGTAAGATCTCCCACGAGGTTGACCTCAACACCCAGGGAGAGCGTCTCGCCTCTTACGGGAGCGGTGATAACGAAGCCCGCAAGAGCTTCTCCGCTGTTCATTGAGATAACGTCCTCAACGTCGGGCATTATCTTGACAATAGCGGTAAGTATTTCCTGAATGAAGAACGAACCGTTCTTGTATATTACGGTATCGTTTATTGAAATTGTGGAGAATTCGTTATAGAGAATTCTTGTAAAGAGGTTAAATATCTCTTTTGCGAAGGTCTTGTATTCGGATTTTTTGTCCTTGAGGATCGAGATAAGATCCTTTGCAAGCCCTTTAATATCAAGTATATCCTTGATTCCGTTGTCGAGAACGAAATCCTTTATATTCCTTATGCCGATAGCGTCGATAATTGCCTGAAGCTCATCGTTGGAGTACATGGAGAGGAGTGCGCTGTATCCGCCTGCCGCATCTACGATGTCGTTAACGTCTACGTATTCCTTCCACCTATCCATTCCGACGACGTTGATAATATCCTCGAGCTTTTCGGGGAGGAGATAATCAACGAGAATGCTGTATCCGCCGATAGCCGTAACAAGCTCAGCCTCGGTGAACAGACCGAGATCGATCATTTCATAGTAGCCGCCGAAAACGTCATGAATGATATTGTCTCTGCCGAAGTCCTCAAAGATGGTATGGATACCAACCACCTCAATAATATCCTTTGCAAAGGATTCGTCGTTTACCACGTTACCCCAGTTGTCGGATATGATGTGAGCAAACTCCGTTTCGGTTACGTATCCTTCTGTAATGAGATATTCAACGGTTATCCCCTTGTCGTCGCAAAGGAACTCAAGGTCGATGTTGCTGGTTTTTATAAGCGCCTCGAGGGTCGTATAGTTCAATGCGTCTTCATAGGTAAGACCGAGATCATCTTTGTGATCCATCACATACTGCTCGTCAATGCCAAACTCGACTGCGAGCTTATCGTAATCAAGGTGAAGTGTCTCAACGAGATAATGAGCATCAACGATATCGGCGATGTGCGCCTTGATCTTATCGGACGCCTTCATGGGTCCGATTACGTTGGGGTCGTTTACGAATTTATTTATCTTCTCGGTATGAGAGAACAAATAATTCTGAACCTTGTGAAGAATGTCAGGGTTTCCGAGCACGGCATCAAGAACCCTCTGGCTTTCCGCAAGAGCTATAAGGTTATTCTTGGCGGTGGGGTTAGCAAGAATTTTGTCAACGATTTTGCCGTCTATAAGACCTGCGAGCTTGTCACGAATTGTGGTATCCGAAACGATATCGTCTACGATTCCGCTGTTTTCAAGAAGATTGCTTATAAACTGGTTGGTGAGTACCTTCTCCTTAAGACTTTCGTTAAGGAGAATCTCAAAAGCCTCGGATGTAATGAGAGCCTCGATCTTATCCTCGGAAATTCCCTTAAGTATGCTGTCTATGTCGATAAGAGAGAGAATTTCTTCTACCGAAATAAACTTCTCGATAAACGAAATATCAAAGTAGTCGAGAAGAACGTCGGTAGGAAGTAATGCTATAAGCTCGGAAAGATCGTCCGCTGAAATAAAGTTTGCGGCGAGCTCTGCAATAGCGTCCTTTGCATTCTTATCCTTAAGAGCCTCGAGAGCTTCCTCGGGAATGAACTGCAAAAGCTCATCCTTGGATATTCTCTTGTCCTTAAGCATCTCATAAAGAGCCTCGGCGTCAATATTGAGCTTGTAGATACCGCCTTCAAGCTTTCCGCTTATGATGGGACCCTTTTGGGTCTCTGTCAAGGGCGCGGATGCACCGACGCTGCCGGTATTGTCGGTTGTTGACGCAAACGCAGGAACTGCCACTGAGAACAGCATGATTACTGTTAACACAAACGGCAATATCCGCTTTAATACGCAATTTTTCATGGGTTAACTCCTTTTCGCAAATTGAAATATAAATCCGCAGAAATACAGATAAACTAATATATCTACATATATTTATTAATATTCTACCACTTTTAGCTATATAAGTCAATAGATTTGGCAATATTTTTGGCAATTTCACTCAACTATTTTCAACAGAAAATGCGGTATGGAGGGTACCGTTGTAAAAATCAGCACAAATTGACCGAGCAACAAATGCGGTGATAATATCAAATATGATATGGCGAAAAAGAAGGAAAGCGCGAAAAAAAGAGAAAAAGGAAGAAAAAGAATTTATTGTGCAAAACGTGGAAAATGAAAAAAAATCAAAAAAGCACTTGACAGATAATTTTTACGAGTTTTCCATAGGTTGATAAAAAATTGTTATAATAAAAACCTTTACAGAGCAGTGTTTTCCACATTGTCAACATACTTTTCCATAGGCAAGGGGTTGATAAAATAATAGCCTATGGAAAACTCAAATAAAATCACTTTTTAAAAAAATAACCAAATTTTTTTGAAAAAGGGAGAAAAAAATCAAAGAAAAGGGTAATTTGTTTTATCGTGAAAGAGTAAAAAACGCACAAAAATGACGATAAATAGTGTAATAGGAGGTAAAAAAATAACGCACATCAATTTGTCAAAAGAAAAAACGGCGCAAGTTATTTGTAATATTCGGTTTAATTACGTGTGGTTATAAAAATGATAAGGTAAATAAAAGGAACCGTTTACGTAATAAGGCGGTGTATCGGGGACGTCGAAAACAAAGGCTCCCTCCGAGAGGGGCTTTTTGTTAGTTACACATCGGGCGGGAGGCAGAAGCGCCTCCCCTACAGGTTTTGGGTTGGAAAACAAAGAAAAAGCGTTGTTCCTTTGTCTGTCCGCTCCCCCAACGCACCGTATAATGAATTTCGTACATTCTCTGTTGTAGGGCGCGGCGTCCTCGACGCGCCGCCTTATTACGCAACTCTAACCTTAGCCTTCCCCAGCGGGGAAGGGGGACCACGAAGTGGGGGATGAGGAGAGTTGTGGGCGCAGTATGTACCGATGTCGATGGTGGCATAGCTAACTTCCCGAACTAAGTGAATGCGAACATAATTTCTCGCAGGGCTCTCCTCAATCCGTATGTTTCGCTTCGCTCAACTGCAAGTTTGCTTCGCAAACATTGCCACGCGGTCCCCGCGACATCGCTCGCGCCACCTTCCCCGCTGGGGAAGGCTTTTTGTTAGTTGAACATCGAACGGACAGCCGAGGACGTCTGTCCCTACGGGTTTGCGGGGATTTTAAATAAAATGCGCTGTTCCTTTGATTGCGTTATGACACGCTGCCGGACGCTTGCGTTTTTGACCGAAGGCTTTCGCTGAAAAACAAAAAGGAATCTCCCAAACGGAAGATTCCTTTTATTTCAATTTTATTTCAATATTATTTCAATTGGTTTTAAATTATCTGTTGTTGATGATCTTTGTAAGCTCAACGGGGGGAACGATTACGCCGTCCTTGTATACTCTCATGTTACCCGAAGCGATCTCGTCAATAAGGATAACCTCGCCGTTGTTGTAGCCGAACTCGAACTTTATATCCCAAAGGTCGAGACCGAGGGTCTTAAGGTCGTCAGCAACGATCTTAGTGATCTTAAGGGTCTGAGCCTTGAGGCTTTCGAACATCTCGGCGGTCATAACCTTAAGAGCAACGAGTCCTTCGCCTGTAACGAGGGGGTCGCCCTTTTCGTCGTTCTTGAAGGTACACTCAACGTAGCCGCCCTCAAGAGGAGTGCCGTCCTTGATGTATTCGCCGTATCTGCGTATGAAGCTGCCCGTAGCAACGAGACGGCAGATAACCTCAAGACCGCCGCCGCCGAGCTCCTTGCCGAAGCACTCTGCGGGAAGAACCTCCATAGTAGCGTTGTCGATGTCAGCGCTTACGTAGTGGGTCTTAATACCTGCAGCCTTAAGCTTTTCAAAGTAGTAAACCGAGGTTTCGAGATTTGCCTTGCCGATACCGTCGATAGTGAGACCTACAGAGTTCTCGCCGGGATCGAAAACACCGTCCTTGCCGGTGCAGTCATCCTTGAACTTAAGGAGAACGTTGCCGTTTTCAAGAGCGTATACGTCTTTGGTTTTTCCTGCGTAAATTTTTTTCATATTGATTACTCCTTCACAAATAAAGAATCTGTTTAACGGTATTATTATATCACTATTTTTTTTATTTGTACAGATATTTTTTGAAAAAAATTTCACAAATGGAAAAAAATCAAATTTTGTATTTCTTACTTTTCAATTGCAGCGTAAATCTTTTTTCGGAGATTGGGGAGATAGTCGGGATTCTGGGGGTATTCAAGGAAGGTCATCCTTCCGTCTGTGTCCTCAAAAATAAGCTTCTCAGCCGCTTCCCTGCCGAATTTTTCCTCGTAAAGCCTAAGGGCGCGGATGTCGTCCATTGCCTCGCGCAGCGCGTTGAGTCTCAAGGATTCCCAAGCCGACTCGTCGTCTCCGGGATAAACGAGGTACGTGTCTCCGGATGCTACGAAATACTCGCCCGTAGAATCGAGGAACGGATTTATTACGTCATAGGACTTTCTGTTATTATAGAAATTATATCCCCAGTGCAAAAATCCTTCGATGTTGTAGAGGTAAAGCTGAACACCGAGCATTCTCGTTCTCCAAAGGGGCATAGAGAAGAATCTGTCGGATACCGAGAATCCCGACTGGCAGTAATACGCCCAGAGCCCCGGGACCTTGTTGTCGATAAAGGGCTGAATTGACTTGGTCGCGGGAACCGGCTTTTCAAGGGCGCCGCTTTCGTAAAATGCATAATCCGAAAGGGCATCGATAATCGGGTATCCCTCAAGATACCTGCCTATAAGCTCCTTGCAACGCTTGTAGTGCTCGAGAACCGAGAGGCTGGGCTCGTCGGATACGTGGAAGAAGCACTTCTTATCAAGTCCGTACTTCTTGAATTCCGCAAGAAGCGCGGGAATGAACTGAGACAGGAACTTTTCGTATTCCTCGCCCATAGCGTCGGTGTGCCAACCGAAATATTTCTTGTTTTTTCCCTTGACCTTTACTATTATTTTCGGCGCGTTCTTTGCCCCCCACTGAGTAAAGAAATGTGGGATCTCGTAATATTCGACGCCGCAACGTTGGCACATTTCTATCCAGCGGTCGAGCTTATCAAAGCCGAATCTGAAATCTCCCTTTTCATCAAGCTCAATGTCCACAAGCTGTGTTGTAAGTCTTTCGCCGCCGATGTAGGTGTCAAGCTCGGGGGTAAAGACAGGAGTGAGGATCATATTTATGCCGTTTTTCGTAGCTGTTTTTACGAAGCTCTCAATGAGTCGCCAGTGTCTTTCGGAAAAAACTCTCGTGTGATAGTATTGGGCAATGCAGTCGGTATAGAACCACTCGGTATGAATGAGGGTCTGCTTGGGAAGATACGCGTCAAGAACCCTTATTTTCACAAAGGTCTCACCGTAATGCTCGGGCTCAAAATCCGAATAGATAGACGCGCCCACCGTGTATTCGCCTGCCGCAATATCCTCGGGAAGCTCAATCTCCACCCAAAGCGCTCTTGCTCTGCCCCTCGGCATCATCGTTTCTCCCCTGTAATGGAGAGGACGGAGAAGATCGGGGTACATTCCGGGCTCACGGCGCAGATAAGCGCCCTCCTGCATATTCTGATTCATAGGCTGCATGGAAGGAATATGTACTACGTTTCTTACAGTCGCGTATTTTGCAAGGTCGCCAAGAAGGGTTACCTTTCCCTGACGTATCCTTTTTTCCTGAGTGTCGCAGCAGTAAAGTATCTGGAACGTGATTCGCTCGTTCTTCAGAACGGTTATTTCGCGAAGGGGCTCTCTCGTTTCGATCCTCTCGTCGTGAAAGCATTTTTCAAGAGAGGAAACTACCCGCATTTTTATGTTTTCCATATGGTTCTCCTTTTTAAAAAATAGTATTGAAAAATCTCCGAAAATTTGATATAATTATAAACGGTCAATATAATGATATAATATCGCACCGTCGATGTCAAGAGATTTTTTTACTCTTTTGGTGTACTTTTTTACTTTTGTTTCTTAAAATCAATAAAAAACACGAGGCGAAAAATACAAAATCGCACGGTAATAACTATATACCAAGCAAATATATAAAAATAAAACACTGACGATAATTACAATTCTGCATAAGCTCTCTGTTAAGCGCTCATGTAGGACTTTTCTTGAAAGGAAACAAAGGACGAAATGTCGGAATTTACTGATATTGCCGTTATCGGCGCGGGGCATGCGGGAGTTGAGGCAGCCCTTGCGGCAGCGCGGACGGGCTCGGATACGGTTCTCTTTACCATGTCCCTCGAATCTATTGCCAATATGCCCTGTAACCCATCTATCGGAGGCACGGGCAAGGGGCATCTTGTTTATGAAATAGACGCTCTCGGCGGAGAGATGGGCAGAGTTGCCGATCTTGTTACGCTTCAGTCGAGAACGCTTAATCTCGGTAAAGGCGCGGCTGTACATTCGAAAAGAATACAAGCTGACAGAAAGGAATACACCCGTCTTATGAAGGAGGTCCTTGAAAGGACTCCAAATCTTCGTGTGATTCAGGCGGAAATAGTTTCTATCGGAGTTGAGGACGGCAGAGTTTGCTCTGTTACCACAAAGCTCGGAGAAATTTTTAACTGCTCTGCGGCGATAATCTGTACGGGAACCTATCTTGATTCGAGAATATTTGTCGGCGACGTCAATTACGAGAGCGGCCCCGACGGATTTCTTGCCGCAAAGGGGCTTTCTTCCTGTCTTTCCGATCTCGGACTTACTCTTATGAGATTCAAGACGGGAACTCCCGCCAGGGTTAACCGCCGTTCTATTGATTTCTCAAGGCTTGAGAGACAGGACGGTGAGACCCCCATAACCCCATACTCTTCTCTTACGGACGAGAGCTTTTTTGAGGGCAGAGAACAGCTTCCCTGCCACATAGTTTATACCAATGCCAATACTCATAAGATAATTTTGGATAATATTAAGCGTTCGGCTCTTTATTCGGGTCAGATACACGGAACGGGACCCAGATACTGCCCGTCGATCGAGGACAAGCTCGTACGGTTTGCCGATAAGGAAAGACACCAGCTTTTTGTTGAGCCTGTGGGAGCAAGCACCGAGGAGATGTATATTCAGGGCTTCTCTACTTCCCTGCCCGTTGACGTCCAGCATAAGATGCTTGCTTCTCTTGAGGGCTTTGAAAATGCTGAGATTATGCGCTACGCGTATGCTATCGAGTACGATTGCATAGACCCCACGCAGCTCTACGCGACCCTTGAATGTAAGGCGATCTCGGGACTTTACGGCGCGGGTCAGTTCAACGGAACGTCGGGCTATGAGGAGGCGGCGGCGCAGGGGCTTGTGGCGGGACTTAACGCGTCCTTAAAGCTCCACGGCAAGGAGCCACTTATTTTGCGCAGAGATGAAAGCTATATCGGAACACTTATAGACGATCTTGTTACAAAGGGCACCAACGAGCCGTACAGAATGATGACCTCTCGCTCGGAATACAGACTTCTGCTCCGCCAGGACAATGCTGACGCGCGCCTTTGCGAAAAGGGCTACCGCGCGGGACTTGTTTCTAAGGAAAGATATGATGCGTTTCTTGCAAAGCAGGAGCAGGTAAGAATTGAGATTGACCGTCTGAACTCTACCCACTACTCCCCCGAGCACTGTAACGGATTTCTTTCTGAGCTTGGAATGACACCCGTTCAGAGCGGAGTTTCCCTTGCTGATCTTCTTCGCCGCCCGGGAATGACCTACGAGCTTCTTGCGTCGATCGATACGGAAAGAAAGCCCCTGCCGTTACGCGTCATAACCACCGTTGAGGTTACAATAAAGTATGAGGGGTATATAAAAAGGCAGATAAGCGAGGTCGCCCGCAGAGAAAAGCTTGAGGAAAGAAGGATCCCCGAAGATGTTGACTACTCAACAATTAAGGGATTACGCATAGAGGCGGCGCAAAAGCTTGCGAAGGTGCGCCCACTTACCATAGGTCAGGCATCCAGAATCAGCGGCGTAAATCCCGCAGACGTATCGGTTCTGCTGATTTATCTCGGCATGAGATAAATTTTCAATTAATGTAATAACGATATTTATACACATCCCTACCAATCTTGTAGGGATCGACGTGCGATGTTCGCACAGCGAGCTTGCTGACTTTAGCCATACAGACGGTCCGCCGGTAGGTAAAGATAAAAATACGCTCTATGCGGCTTATTTGCGGCCTGATTTAGTATTTAACACTTGGCATTTTTTATGTTTCACGTGAAACGTATATATTGAGGTTTTTATGGAAGAAAAAGAAATTATATCCGAATGTATTCGGATTTTTGAGCTTAATAATATTGAGTGCGCCGAGGATCAGGCACGTAAGCTTTACGCGCTCACCGTTCGTATGCTTGAGGTTAATAAAACAATGAACTTGACGGCTATTAAGGACGAAAAAGCGGTTATATTGAAGCATTACGTCGATTCTGTTACCGTTTCACCGCATATTCCGCAAAATTCCAAGATTATTGACATTGGCTGCGGCGCGGGATTCCCGTCTTTCCCTCTTGCTATATTCCGTTCTGATCTGCAGATAACCTCACTGGACGGAACGGCAAAAAGAATAGCCTACGTTAATGAGACGGCAAAACACCTCGGACTCACAAACTTGAATGCAATTTCAGCCCGTGCCGAGGAGCTCGCCTTAACTAAGGAATACAGAGAACAATTTGATGCTGTTACCGCAAGAGCCGTTGCAGCTTTGCCTATCCTGTGCGAGCTTTGTCTGCCTTATGTAAGACAAAACGGTAGCTTTATCGCAATGAAATCCAAGCAGGCCGACGACGAGCTTTTGGCATCAAGAAAATGTATAGAAATATGCGGTGGAGGCGAAGCACGTAAGATTACCTTGAATTTAACGTCGGATAATGGGGAAAATGAAGAAAGAAGTCTTATAATTATAAAAAAAATAAGTGAAACACCAAAAAATTATCCCCGACATTACTCTAAAATATCAAAAAAACCTCTATAAAACGTCATATTTTAAAGTGAAAAGCCTCTTACGACAACAAGTAAGGGGCTTTTCTTTCTTTTCCGTGCTTTCTTCGTTATGATTTGACAAGCGTCGTTCGATAATTTTTTTATTTCCCAAGTGGTATAATTTAATAAAAAACAAAGGAGATTTAAAATGAACGAACTAAAATACTTCAAAAGAAGCAGACAAAGCGAGGATGAGCTGTTTGAAACAGTTGTGCAGCTTAAAATTGACGATATTCGACCTAATCGAGCTCAACCCAGGTCGGATTTTAATCAAAATTCTATAATAAGACTTGCTGATTCCATAAGAAGATACGGGATACTTCAACCTCTTACTGTCAGACCCTCCGACCCCGATGATAGATGCAGATACGAGCTTATAGCCGGAGAAAGACGGCTGCGCGCCGCAAAGCTGCTGGGATATCTGACCGTTCCGTGTATAATTAAGGAAGCCGACGAAAAAACCTCTGCCGAGCTTGCAATAATAGAAAATCTTCTGAGAGAGGATTTAAACATGTTTGAGGAAGCATACGGTTATAAAAAGCTTATAGAAATGCATAAGATGACACAGGAGGAGGTTGCAAGACGAATGTCGGTAAGCCAATCCGCGGTTGCGAATAAAATGAGACTGCTTAAATTTGGTCTTGAAGAACAAAAATTCATACTTGAAAATCAGCTTACCGAGAGACATGCAAGAGCTTGTCTACGGTTAATTGACCCCACCGAACGCTTTGATACACTTAAATTTATTGTTGAAAATAAGCTGAATGTGTCCCAAACCGAGGAATATGTAGAAAAAACGCTTAATTTTCACTCAAATTCCTCTAATCAAAGCGCGTCGAACAAAAAGGATAACGCAAATTCTCACCGAGAAATGGCAGAAACGGTCAGCTCTATTCGACGTTACGTTGATACTTGGGTAAAGCACGGTAAAAATGCGGAGATAAACGTAATGAATAAAAACGATAACACCGAAATACATATAAAGCTATTTAACTGAATGTTTCACGTGAAACGTATATAATTGAGTCTTTGATTTGTTTCACGTGAAACATACATCTGCCCGCCCGAAATGTTTCACGTGAAACAAATCGTCTGCAAATTTGATTTAAAAGCATGATGAATCACATTAAGTGTTTCACGTGAAACGCACAATAACCGCCGTAAAACGAAATCGGCGGTTATTTTATGCTTTTTATAGAAAATATGATAATTTAACAAAAAAATATTCGAATCCTATTGAAATTACTAAGAAAATATGCTATAATTTAGGATGTGAAATTTTACCGAGCCTATGCTCTGTACATTAAGTTGAAAACACAGAAAGGAAATGATAAATGGGAAAAATAATTTCTTTTGCGAACCAAAAAGGCGGAGTCGGAAAGACAACCTCTTGTGTGAACATAGCCGCCTCTCTCGGCCTTTTGGGATACAAGGTGCTTATAATTGACCTTGACCCTCAGGGAAACACCACCAGTGGTGTGGGAATAGCAAAAAAGGCTCTTAAGGGCTCCACAAAAGAGCTTTTGACCGGAGAAAAGAAGGCAAGTGAGATTGTCATAGAGACTGCATATCAGAATCTCTCGGTAATACCTACCAATACAGCTCTTGCCGGCGCGGAATTTGACCTTTTTGACTTTGATGAAAGCGAATTCTGCATGAAGAATGCTCTTGCGGAAATAAAGGATAACTATGACTACATACTTGTTGACTGTCCTCCTTCCTTGGGAATGCTTACCGTAAACTCTTTTGCAGCGAGCGACGGTGTAATAGTTCCCATGCAGTGTGAATTCTACGCGCTTGAGGGACTTTCTCAGCTTATGATAACCATAAACCGTATAAAGAGACTTTACAACCCCGAGCTTAGCGTCAGTGGAATACTTATCACAATGTATAACAACAGACTTCTTTTGTCCATGCAGGTCATCTCGGAGCTTAAAAAGCACTATGAGGACAAGATATTTGAAACAAAAATATCAAGGAACGTAAAGCTTACCGAGGCTCCCGGATTTGGACGCCCGGCGTATTACCATGATAAGAACTCCAAGGGCGCCAAAGAGTATCTTGAGGTTGCGAAAGAGCTTGTAACCAGAATTTAATAAAGGGGAGCGTAAAATGTCAAAAAACACATCCGGTCTCGGACGCGGACTTGGGGATCTTCTTGAGGATAATTCTCCCTCGGTCAGAGTAAGCGGTACAGTTGTGCGGCATGATTCCACGGGAGATGTAACCGTATCTCCCGAGGCTGTGGAAAGCAGAGAAATCCTGCACACCCTTTCTACCGATTACAGAGAGCCACAGGTTCACACCGAGATAACTCCGATCACGGCAGGTCGCTCGTCATATTCCGCGCCTTTGAGCCTTGAGGATATTTACGGTGAGACCGAAAAAGAGGAAAAAAGCGACTCGGCTTCGGTAATTGCGAAAAAAACAGCTACTGAAAATGAGAATATACCCACAGAACCCGTGGTTATAATTGCCAACGGTTCACGCAAAGAAGAAACCGTAACCGAAGCTCCGAGAAAAAGTCTTAAGGCTTTATTCAGAGAATACGGAAAATAATTATACAAAACTAACAGAATTATACAAAATCCGATATTATAAGAAAAGGTTGGTATAAAAAATGGCAAAGAAAAACGAAGGCAGAGGGCTTGGAAGGTCCTTCTACGAAATAATGGGCGATAACGTCCTTGACAGCAAGGGCGGCGCGGGACAGAATCTGCGCATAGCCGATATAGAGCCCAGAGGTGATCAGCCGAGAAAGACCTTTGAGCGCGAGGCTCTTGAGGTTCTTGCTGATTCAATTGCAAACTACGGTGTTCTCCAGCCCATAATAGTAAGAGAGAACGACGCATTTGCGGGAACCTACGAGATAATCGCAGGAGAGCGCCGTTGGAGAGCGGCAAAAATGGCGGGACTTTCGGAGATTCCCGCAATAGTATTTGACGGCGATGAGCTTAAGGCGGCACAGGTTGCCATGATTGAAAACATCCAAAGAGAGGATCTTAACCCCGTGGAAGAGGCTATGGGTTACGGAGCTCTTATCGAAAGATTCGGTCTTACGCAGGATCAGGTAGCAAAGCAGGTCGGTAAAAACCGCTCGACTGTTGCGAATATGCTCCGCCTTCTCGATCTTCCCAAGGAGGTTCTTGAAATGCTCCGCGCAGGCGACCTTACGACGGGACACGCAAGAGCCCTTCTCGCCCTTGGAAGCGAGGAGGCAATGATAGACCTGGCTGCTAAGGCTGTGGAGCGTCAGCTCTCCGTAAGAGAGGTTGAGGCGGCTGTTAAGCGCATGAATACCGTACCCGAGGAGGTTGAGGAAGAAGAAAAGGTAAATCCCCAGGTAAGAGTACAGATGAAGGAGCTTGAAAGACGTGCCATGTCTACTCTCGGAAGAAAGGTAAGAATTTCACGCTCCACAAGAAAGAAGGTCGTTGAGCTCAGCTACGACGACGACGCAGATCTCGAAGCGCTTTTGCTCTCGCTCTGCGGCAACGATATATTTAACGAGACCGTTTAATTTCAAAATAATGGAAAAATAATAAATAAAGAAAAGAGGAAATAAAAATGTTAGACATCAAGTATATAAAGGAAAAGCCCGAGGAGGTCATAGCGAGACTTGCAAAGAAGGGTAAGGATGCAAAGGAAGAAATCGAGCAGATTCTTGCTCTTGACGCAGAGAGAAGAGCGCTTATTGCAGATACAGAGGCAATAAAGGCGGAGCAGAATAAGACCAACAAGCTCATTCCCGTATATAAGAAGGAGGGCAAGGACGTAGCTCCTATCTTCGCGCAGATGAAGGAGCTTTCCGCAAAGACCAAGGCTATCGACGACAGACTCAAGGAGGTTGATTGCCAGCTCACGTCTGTAATGCTCGGTCTTCCCAACCTTCCCGACGAGGACCTTCTCCCCGGCGGTAAGGAGAACAATGAGCCTCTCCGTTATTTCGGCGAGCCCAAGACCTTTGATTTTGAGCCTAAGAACCACGTTGACCTTTGTACCGATCTCGGACTCGTTGACTACGACAGAGGAACCAAGCTCTCGGGCTCGGGCTTCTGGATATACAGAGGCATGGGCGCACGCCTTGAATGGGCGCTCCTTAACTACTTTATCGATACCCACCTCGGCGACGGATATGAGCTTATCCTTCCTCCTCACATGCTTGAGTATGAGTGCGGTGTAACCGCCGGTCAGTTCCCCAAGTTTGCCGATGAGGTATTCAGGATTGAGAACAACACCGACAACAGAAGCCGCTACATGCTTCCCACCGCCGAGGCTGCTCTTGCTTCTCTTTACAGAAACGAGATACTCACCGAGGCAGATCTTCCCAAGAAGCTCGTAAGCTATACTCCTTGCTTCCGCCGCGAGGCAGGCTCCTATCGCTCCGACGAAAGAGGAATGGTAAGAGGCCATCAGTTCAATAAGGTCGAAATGTTCCAGTACACTCTCCCCGAAAAGAGCGACGAGGCATTCGACGAGCTCGTTATGAAGGCTGAAAATCTTGTTAAGGGTCTCGGATTCCACTTCCGTACCGTTAAGCTTGCGGCAGAGGACTGCTCTGCGTCTATGGCAAGAACCTACGATATCGAAATAAATATTCCCTCTATGAACGGATATAAGGAGGTTTCCTCTGTATCCAATGCCCGTGATTACCAGGCAAGACGCGGTATGATAAGAGTTAAGAGAGAGGCAACGGGTAAGACAGAGTTCGTTCATACCCTTAACGGCTCCGGACTTGCAACCAGCCGAATCCTTCCCGCTCTCGTTGAGCAGAATCAGCTTGCAGACGGCTCGGTAGTAGTTCCCGAGGTTCTTCGTAAGTACGTTGGCGTTGAAATAATCAAGAAATAATTTAAAATTAAGAGAGAAAAATACATGATAAACGGATATTCGGGCGTGTGTCTTGCCGCTGAAGGCAAGGAGAGCCTGTGGACGTCTCTTTACAGAACCTATATAGAGGACGGCGGAGTGTTCAGCAGCAATTCGTCGGGGCTTTCCGTGCCCATCATAATACTCGGTCTGTTTCTGGGACTTATTCTCGCGGCTATTTTCTCTGTTATATCCAAGAGAATGAACGGAGTTTTCGTTCACAAGCTTATCGGAGAGGGAGCCCTGTCCGCTGAGACGAGCAAGACCCTTCCCGAGCTTGATTTTGCGGACAAGCTATTTATTCGCTATGCGGTAAGGAAAGGAGTATCCTTGCGCCGCGTTGTGCGATGCAGAGAAGAAGAAGAATACGATAGAGAATGCGCCGAAAAAATGGAAGGCTACGAGGAAAATCGCAAAACCGATAAGAAGCTTCCGAAAAAGCTCAAAATACCCAAATTCAAAATGAATCCGGACGAGCATCATTTCTATATTCCCGAGGAGCTTAAGGGGACTGCGGAAACGAAATTCGATATTAAGGGAATATCTGTGGGCAGAACCGTTATATCGGTAGTTGCCCTTGTTGCGGCATTCTTGATTGTTTTTATGCTCCTGCCGTCGATTATTTCCCTTTTAGGCAGTCTGTTCGGAAAGAAGTAAAATGCTGAATCAGGATGCTGGGCGTACACATAACCACGTAGGGGATGGCGCCCTCGACATCCCGTTTGTAGGGCACGCTGTACCCAATCCTTACATCAAAAATTCCACGGAGGAAAAATGCCAAGTAATAGAATTACCGAGGAGCTTCGCCCTCGCTGCTTTGACGATATCGTAGGTCAGACCCACCTTTTCGGAGAAAAGGGTGTGGTTCGAAAAATGATAGAATCGGGCAGAGTTACAAATATGATATTCTACGGTCCTCCCGGAACGGGAAAGACTACCGCGGCTGAAATAATCGCAAGAGAATCGGGTATGGTCTTTCACAGATTGAACGCGACAACCGCAAGTATTTCGGACGTAAAGGACGTGCTTACAAGCGCAAACAGCGTTTTCTGTACGGGTGGAATACTCCTTTATATCGATGAGATCCAGTATTTCAACAGGAAACAGCAGCAGGCACTGCTGGAATATATCGAGGACGGCAGAGTTACACTTATTGCGTCAACTACCGAAAATCCTCATTTTTACATCTATAACGCTATCATTTCCCGATCTTCCCTCTTTGAATTTAAACCCGTGCCCCCCGCGGAGTGCATAAAAGCCCTTGAGCGCGCCGTGGCTCATTTGAATGAAAGGGAAAAGCTTGAGAAAACGGCGTCTGCCGATACGCTTGAGTATATCGCGAGAGCAACGTCGGGGGACGTAAGACACGCAATAGTTCTTTTGGAAAATTCATATTTTGCCGCGGAAAAAGAGATAAGTCGGGAAGTGGTGGACGGCTTTAACGTAAGAGTCGGAAACTTTGACGACGATACTCATTTTGATCTCCTTTCCTGCTTGCAAAAGTCTATACGAGGCTCCGACCCCGATGCGGCGATATTTTACGTTGCAAAGCTACTCTCACTCGGTGAGCTTATTTCGGTATGCAGACGGCTTCAGGTCATCGCCAGCGAGGATATAGGACAGGCTTATCCCTTGGCGGCTGCGGTTACGAGAGCATGCTGCGAATCGGCAAAGGAGATGGGAATGCCCGAAGCCAGAATACCATTGGCAAATGCCGCAATAATGCTGGCGACAGCTCCCAAGTCCAACTCAGCCGAAGCGGCAATCGACGCAGCCCTTGCAGATATTGAGGCGGGAAGGGGCAGAATAGTGCCCCCGCATTTGCAAAGTCCCTTGTTTAAAGGGTATAAATATCCCCATGACTATAAGAACCACTACGTGGAGCAGCAGTATCTGCCCGATGACCTAAAGGACAGAAAATATTATAGCTTCGGTCAGAATAAAAACGAGGATGCCGCAAGAATTTATTGGGAGAAAATAAAGGGCGAAAAGAGTTGAAGGAGAACCCATGGGGAAAATTAAGGACTCCTATGTAAAGCATAGGGAAATTGTAAACTACCTCTTTTTTGGATTGCTGACGACCTTCGTGGGATGGGCGGTGTATTTCGCCGTACTGCTCGGAGGAAAGGCTGTGGCGGGAATTCCCGCTGAGCAGACCGAGGGAGGAAAATATCTTCTCGTATATACAGTTGCTCAGATAGTGCAGTGGATAGCCGCAGTGCTCTTTGCGTACTTTACCAACAGACGGTGGGTGTTTACAGATGCGGATAAGAGCGCACCGATGCTGCCGCAGCTGGGACTGTTTGCGGCGGGACGACTTGTAACGCTGGGACTTGATTATGCTGTAACACTGTTTGGAGGAATGGCTCTTTCCGCAATTGTTCCAAAATTGAATGGAGTGGCGATATTCGGCAAAAATCTGAATTTCAACGAGATCACAGCCAAAATCATAGCGGCAGTGATAGTGATTGCGGGCAATTACGTGTTCAGCAAATTGCTGGTATTCAGAAAAAGGAAAGAAAAAGACGAAAAATAAAGTAAAAAAGCCCCTAAAAAGCAAAAAAAGATATTGACAAACGAGAAGAAATGGGGTATAATAATTTGGCAAGCTTGAAAAACGGCGGCTTGCCATATGGAGAAGTACTCAAGTTGGCCGAAGAGGCGCCCCTGCTAAGGGTGTAGGTCGGATATAACCGGCGCGAGAGTTCAAATCTCTCCTTCTCCGCCAAAAAATATGACCACCCAAAAGGGTGGTCATATTTTTTTGTTGTCGAAGGGATTTGAACTCGAAGCGCCGGGGACCGGCAAGGGCATTCCGCCCGAAGCGCACCCGGCGAGTGAAGAAGCGAGGGCGGAATGGGAGGAGAAAAGGAGTATCTCGACCGAGAGGGAGAGAGACGACTATGCTCGCAAGGGCTTTCACTTTTTATCACATCAAAAACATATAAATTCATTTAACAGAACCTAAATTCGATATCTTGAGAAAATAACTTATTGATTTAATTGTATTGATTTTTAGAAGAAATTGTGGTACAATATCTATGATTAACTATTTATACATAGTAGCTATATACAGAAAGTAGGTGTATATAATGAAAATTAGATTAAACAATATTGGTTTGATTAATAACTCAACTTTGTGTCTAGATGGTCTAACTATTATTACGGGTAAAAACAATTCTGGAAAAACAACCGTAGGAAAAGCTCTTTATTCACTGATAGATGCTGTTTCCAATTTGTCATCTAAAGCGAATTATGACAGAAACCAATATATCGTTAATCAGTTAGATTCTGTTGCTGAAACAATGGAGTTTATGAGGTATTTTGTTCGTTCAAATGATTTTGACGAAAATAGTGAGAATACCGTCTTTATGAGAAAATACCCTGCATTGATTTCGCTTTTTTCAAGAGACTTTAGACATGAACTTCCTCTGACAGAATGTGAAAAATTTGCGTTCAAATTGCAGCAAGAACTGGAAGAGATCTCTCCTTTAGATTTGATTAATGTAAAAGATATTCGTTTTTATGTGCGCAGAATAATTGAAAGAAAAAGAGAAACCGAAACCACAACTAACATCGGTCAAATTATTGACGAGCAAATTGTTAAAGCGAAGTCAATTTTATTTGATATGTTTTCGGCAATTAATAAAGATTCTCAATTAATTGATTATGCACGTGAAAGTATTAATCAAACTCTAAAGCTTGAATTTTCCGGACAGATTCAGCCTGCAAGTTTTGATGTTGAAAACTCTGAAATAGAAATCACAGATGATTCCAAATGTTGTTTCAGCATGAAGATCGTCAATAATTCCATCGAAAATAATGGAGAGCCTGTTTTCTACACTTCTCCTTATAAAAAAGCATTGTTTATTGATAATCCCTTTATTTTTGATGAAACAACCCCTATACGCAGATTTGTACGTAGTTCGATGCTGATTGATACGGAAAGCATTTTGAACCCAAATAACATTATTACGCACAATCAAAAATTGCGGTATGTTTTACGTGATTCAAATCAACCATCGATATTTGAACAAACATTAATTGATGATAATTTCAAAAAAATCAAGCAAGATATAGATTCCATTATTCCGGGAACATTCGAGTTTTCTTCAAGTGGAGATTTTTATGTTCGAAATGGAAAAAAATTAAAAGTATCTAATTTGGCAACTGGTTCAAAAATGTTTTCTATTATAAAAATATTGCTTGAAAAAGGGTATTTAGGAAAAGAAACAATTCTCATTCTTGATGAACCGGAAGCTCATCTGCATCCTTCTTGGCAAAATCGTTTTGCCGAAATGATAGTATTACTGGTTAAGGAATTAGATGTCAATATTGTTTTAACAACACATAGTTCAAATTTTGTTTTAGCTCTAGATGCATATATGAGAAAATATAGCATAGAAGATAAAACAAATTTCTATCGTACAGAAGCAACAGAGGATGGTCATGTTGATTATTCTTGCATAAATGATGATATTGGTTCGATTTATCAAGATTTTCTCCAGTATTTTTCCGAGGTGAAAGTTTTGCGTAATCAGTATTTGAAGGATTCTGGAGAATAATTATGATTTCAAAAAATTTGACCAAATTTGCACAAGACAATTGGGATCATTATAAAACAACAATTTCAAATGCATCTAAAAGCGATGCAGGAGTAATTTTAGTTGAAAGTCCAATTGAAATATACAATTTTGATGAAATATCAAAATTGTATAGTACATCCACATCAGCCGACGGTATATTTTTGGAAGGAAATAATACTCAATTAGTTGAATTTAAATCTGGTTTTAAGCAGAAAATTACCAAGGATAAATTCAACCCCGAAATAGGAACGTGTAAACATAGTAAAACAGTGTGTGAAGATTATTGGAATCTTTTTTGGGAAAATCAAGATAGAAAAATTCAAGAGTTGATAATGTCTATACGCATGAAAGCTATTGAAAGTTACATTACCTTAGAAAAACAAATTCTTCCCATTTGTGACAATTATACATCGGGCAAGCAGGCTAAAGTAACATTTACTGCTGTTATAGATGAAGACGGTGCAGAGGGACTAGAAGACGCCATGGCTGATGTCGCTGGTTGTGAAGTTACTAATAATCGTATTTCTGATATCAGAAAATCTTTTAAAAGACTAACAAAACGAAAAGATGCTAATAGAAATGACTATTTATATGATGAAATACGAGTTTTAACTGTTGCTGAATTTTCAGAGTGGTTAAAAACTGTAAGTTGATATTTAGGCAATTATTCAGTTGTGTACATAACACAATTTGCTCCTTCTCCGCCAAACATAAACCGCAATTCTGATACAAAGGGATTGCGGTTTTTGTTGTTTTGTGATATAATTATCGTGTAAGTTTTTACGGAGGAGTAGCTATGGCATTTTGGGGAATAGATCTAACGCAATCAGATGAATTTTGCGAGGTGTATGATGAATATATTGATCTGTACGATGCCGGTAGTGACCCTTCTGTCATAACCCCATTTTTACTTGAAAAATACTGCAGTCGATTCAACGGAGAACAGAACCTCCCGCATAATGTTTATTTTGCTCTTGCAAAAGCAGAATGGACTTTGGGGACGCAGTCGGAGGCTATTCTTTTGAGGGTAAATGAAATCATTGATCGTGACGAAAATATAATGTATTATCGTTCTCTCGGATTTTCAAAGGCAGAACTTGCCGAACGGAAAGATAAGCTTTTGCAATTTCAAAAAGCCCTTAAAACAAAAAGAAAAACATTAAGAAAGCGTAAGGTTTCAGCTCACAATAAGATAAAACGACTATCTAAAGGTACTGTGTCTTGGTATGAAGCAGAGGAAGCGTATTATGGCTTCGTGGTTCTTGACGCTGTGTACGAGGGACGGCTTCTTGCCGTGACAGAAAAGCTGTCTTCTCCCCCTAAAAGCAACGAAGAAGTTTTGAACTCGCCTGTTCTTACTGTAATATGGTTGTTTTTGAGAAATGTTCCAAAAGGAAATCACGATGTGGGGACTGTTGAGATTAAAGGAAATTACAATGGCAGAGCGGGTGTTTTTCTGTGCAAACCGATCTCTTTTGGAATCAATTTTTCTTTCAATCTCGATGAATGTCACCGCAGAGTTCTCCTTGATTTCCCGGAACACAAAGTGCGTGATCTCCTAAACGAAGAAAATGTTCCCATAAAGTTTTTTTGTGAAGAAACGGCAGAGAACGAGACAAAAATGGTTTTAGAACTGATGCACAATCCTGCATCGAATTTTGCAAAAGAAATGATAAGAAAATCTGTTTATCTGGAAACCTTTTTTCATTGATATTTGTATCAAAATTACAGTCATTTGCCAAAAAATCCTCGTTCCAAAGAACGAGGATTTTTTTATCCAAGCCGCAGGCTTGGCATATCATCGCCGCACGAAGTGCGGCGTATATCATCAAGGGCGCCTTGCGCCCTTGCATCTCATCAGCCCCTTTGGGGCTGGATTCTCCTGCGGCTTGATGATATACAACGGCAAGCCGTTGATGATATACCGCAACAAGTTGCGGGTGATATACAAGGCTTACGCCTTGATTTATTTACAAAAGTGTGGTATAATCTAACTGATAAATCAGAATATTACGGAGGATACTAATATGGCTAACTATATTCTGTCTGAAGAGAGTGTGCAAAAATTATTTGCATATTTGGAAGATCATTTGGAGGCTTGTGGTTGTGACCACACTCTGCGTCATACAGAACAATGGCTCCGGAAAAATATTTCAGCAGAGTTGTTTGAAAACGTTATTGAGGAAATCAATGATATGGGCGGCTATTGCGATTGTGAAGTATTACTTAATTGCTATGAAGACTATGACATAGAATGAGAAAATCCCCAATTCGCCTAATGAATACACAAACGAAAATCACGCACCTTTTGTTCGTTTTTACCCCTGTTTAGACACCTTTTTACCCGTTTAAGCCAAAACAAAAAGGACACCAAGGGTGTCCTTTTTGTTTTGGCGGAAGAGGGCTTTGCCCTCAGAAGCGCCGTTTTGCTTCGCAAAACGGCGATGGATTGGAGCCCGACCGCTCGCGGTGCGAGGGGGAGGGAGGGCGACAAGGGAGAAAATAAGGAGTCTCGGGTGGGCGTTTTGTTTGTTTTAGTGCAGATTTTAATAGTTTCGGAAATCATCGCGCGCCGTCGGGTATCTACCTGAAGCACGGTGATATTCCGCAACAAGTTGCGGGTGATATACAAGGCTTACGCCTTGATTTTTAAGTAATATTGTGCTATAATACGCATGAATAGTTTTAGTTAACGGGAATAGGATTATGACAAAACAATCATTTTTTGAAATCTGTTTAAACAACTACGGCACGATGCCCGACTATCCCTTTGATGAGGATTTTAAGACGGCGGTGTTCAGACATAGCGAAAATCGTAAGTGGTATGCCATAGTTATGTCTGTTTCCCGACGTAAGTTCGGCTTTGAGAGCGATGAGGTGATCGATGTCGTAAATCTCAAGCTCCCTGTGGAGATGTTCGGATCATTTGGCAAGGGGGAGGGGGTTTATCCTGCCTATCATATGAATAAATTGCATTGGATATCGGTTATTTTACCCGATGCTACCGACGATGTTGTAGAATTTCTTGTAAACGCAAGCTTTGAGGCTAGTAAGAGAAAGGCGAAGAGGTAATAGTAAAAAAGAAAAAATCGACAAGTTTAAACAGAGACTTGTCGATTTTTGTCTATGGGAGATAAAAAAGATATTTTACCTTTTTAACCGAAGGATTTGAACCCACATATAATTAAGTGCTTTTCGACCATTGGGAGAAAAACTTCTCTAACACCTTTTCACTCTTCACTTTTACCTATTACCTAATCGACAAGTTTCGCGAGAGAAGAGTGAAAAGTGAAGAGATAAGAGTGAAGAAGTAAAAATCGACAAGCTTCTGTCGAAACTTGTCGATTTTTGGCCTACCCGAACGGATTTGAACCGTTGACCTTCAGAGTCGGAGTCTGACGCGCTATCCAGCTGTGCCACGGGTAGATTTTTGTATAGAGCGCAAATGTCGCGCACATAATATTATAACACATGAAGAATAGTAATTCAATAAGAAGATAAAAAATTTTCAAAAATAAGGAAAAATTCTTAAAAAAGCTATTGACAAAGCTCGACTATTCTGTTATAATAGCGTTTGTCAATGGGGCATCGCCAAGCGGTAAGGCAACGGACTCTGACTCCGTCATTACCTAGGTTCGAATCCTAGTGCCCCAGCCAACGCAAAGGACGCCAATCGGCGTCCTTTTTGCGTTGGCTGGGGTACTGGTGTGCCGAGCGTAGCTCCGCACACCGAAGGTGTAGCGGAATTAGGTTCGCATTCGAGCCGAAAGCCGACGGGAGCTCGCTCACGGGAGGCTCGGCGAAGAATTCTCGCCAAAGGCGAGTACCCTAGTAGCCCTCATAAAGATTCTGGGTTTTTATCCCAAAAATCAGGTTGAAAACAAATAGATGCCAATGGGTGTTTTCGAGGGTTGTCAGGGATTCGAACCCCTGCACAACAAAAATTAGGGCAGATTTTGAGAGTTTTTCATCTCAAAATCTGCCCTTTTTTGCTTTTTTCAAAAAAAACAATTGTTAATTTTATATGTCTGACTTGAACTTAATATTTAAGTCTTATTTTTTGTGGAATTTAACACCTCGTAAAATACTTATATATATGTCGATGGTACAAGTAAAAAGGACACAGCGATAGGAGAACTGCTGGAGTTAATAGAAACGGATATGGTCTACCAAACTGCAAACTTCTTCGTGAAAATAACGAGCATCAAAAACAAGTATTGAGAATAGTTTGTATTTTTTCAAAGTGAGGAAAAATCTTTTCTAAGGAATCATATTTAGTTAAAAGAGAGAATAATTCTTCGAACCATGGAACCATGCTAGTTGTTCGTCTAATAAAATCACCAGAAAACTCGTGTGGATACAAGTACTGCCATGTCGCTAACCGTCCTAGAAAAGTTGCAAGTTCATAATTTTTTTGGGCAGAATCATTAGTAGCACGAATATTATTTATCATATAGTTCATACGAAACACAAACTCTGTTTGAATAATATATTCTAGGTATTCTTTGCTATTTATGTTATCACTTAAATATTTACGTTGGAAATACAAACCTATCGCTCGGGCATGAAATTCCGTCCAAAATTTAAAACAATCATGTGAATCTTTATCAAATAATTCGTCATACGAGTTTGATTTGAGTTTGATTAAATAATCTATGTAATCATTCGTATGTACAGCCTCGTGTACAAGGGTTCCTATCCAAAAGCTTTCTTCAGACTCGTAGACAAAATCTTCGTTTAAAACTATAGTAAATGTTCCAGAGATTTCTTTAGGAGGTATGATAAATCCGTGTAATTGTTCGAGTTCATTATATTTTGTGTTGCTTTGATCGGTTAGATCTTTTCTTGTTTCAAAATATATCCTTGACATTTCGTTGGTAATGATGATGTCTCCTTTAAAAGTAGAAACCCCACAAGTTTTGGAATAATCATTTAATATATTTTTAATTAATTCTTCTGATATGTCGTACTTTTTGTTTTCTATCATTTCATTTCTCATGTATTTGTTCAAATATTATAATCGAATTCTTCAAATAGATTTTCCCAAAAGGCAACCCATGCAGATACATTTAACCTCCCTTGACCAATATGTGCTTTACATTCTTTGATTTTTTGAGCAAGTAATTCTTCAAAAGAATTTTGGCTTTTTATATATCTACTAACTATTTCATCTTTTAAGTTTTTTTGATAGAGCTTTTGATAAACATCACTTACTTTTTCACCCCAAAAGGTATTGTAAATATCTGACCTTGAAGAAAGTAACCATTCATACATTCTATTAGGATTTGTTGTGTTAGGTGCTTCCTCATGGCAAGAGTTACACAACAAAAAATAATTATCAGGAGAATCATGTCCTTCAGCACTTGAGGGAACTATGTGACATCGCTGTAATCTGCGTATTTCTCCGCAACGCCAACAATGAGTTGACAAGTCGGAAATATCAATGTTCATTTTTGTCTCGTCAAAATGAGCAGAACGATAAGCAACAATATCCTTTACTTTCGTTTGCATTTTTTCATGATATGCCATTACCAGTTAGCTCCCCCTTTCATTAATTTTATTACTTTCTTAACAACTGCTTGATTGGAACTATATTTTTTTGCCAAGGTTTCAATAGATATTCCAGCATTTGCCTCTGAGGCGATTTTTTGTTTTGTATCGAGTGGAATACTATTTACTTCTTCGTCAAGTTTTATCTCTTTTGAAAGTGTAATTAGAAAAGTTTTAGGAATATTATGTTTTTCAATAATTTGCTGGTGGGTTAAATTGTTTTCTAAATCATTTTTAATGAGTTCTTTTAGCTCTTGTTTTCTGCCTTCTGAAAAGCCATGATTTTTGAGTCCTTGATTATAAATTCTGCATATGGTAGAAGCATCTACATTGTAAATCTCCGCAATCTGCGCATATGTTAAATTCCTTGTGTTTTTAGCTTCCACTATTTTTTTAAACAATTCATTACGGTCGTATTTCGGTGCTCTTCCTAATTTGATTCCTTGATCTTTAAGTTTATTTAAGGCTGATTTAGTTACCCCAGACAAATACTCCCTTTCCATTAATGAACAACTTTGAAATACTTTGGCACAGATCAAGTGATATTCTTCGAAAAAGCTATTGCTTGATAAGCAAAAAATTTTTACATTTCTTTTCAAAAGATTGTAAAATACTTCTTGGATTATTTCGACTTCTCGGCTTATTCTATCTATTGACAAAGTATAAATTGTGTCATTACATATATCGCTGTCGAGTATTTCAGTTTTAAATTTGCTTTCATAAAAAATATGGGATATTTCTTCAATGTAAATAACATTTTCTAAAAGAATTTTATTTGCTTTTAGTAAATTATTAATTTCTTCCTTTTGTTTAATTAAACTGCATGCACTCGATGATGATCTTATGTATATAATAGCCATATTTCCCCCATAAATAAACCCAAAAGGAAAGTATTACGATTTGAATCGCTATTAGAGTTATTAGTGTATTATACATAAATTATATCACAAAATATTGAAAATCGCAATCCTTTTTTAGAACAAAACAGAGAGGGGTACTCTCCTACGCTAGAATTTTTCGCCGAGTCGCTTGTTAGCGGTATGTGCAACTGTATAAGTGTCATCTATTAAGGTCAGATCCTAAAATGCCAAAATTCAGAATACCGGTGAGAAAATAGAGATTAAAAGAGAAAAATGCACCTAAAACCCTTGAAAACACTATGTTTTCAAGGTGGCATCTATTAAGGTCAGAACACACAACGCAAAGGACGCCAATCGGCGTCCTTTTTGCGTTGGCTGGGGCACTCGTCGCTTCCAAGCTCGCTCTGCGAGCGAAGCGACGCAGAATTAGGTTCGCATTCGCCGCTCGGAGATCGACAAGCTCTCTTGTCAGGCGTAGAGCGTGCGAATCACGGAGCGAAGCGGAGTTACCCTAGTGCCAAACATATTTTTCTTTACATTTTTCTGAATTTATGTTATAATACTCTCAACAAATAATTTTCAAAAACTTTTCTTGCATTTTCGCTCCCTTTCGGTATAATGTGTTTACCACCCGAAAGGAGAGCGAAAAAGCCGTACTATCATCGAATTAAGAAAATACACGTAAATTAATCCAATAAATTTTCGGAGGTTGTTTATGAGATCTGTTTTTATGAGATATCCCAATGGAAAGGCAAAGGCGGTAACGTTTAGCTATGATGACGGAGTGCAGCAGGATAAGCGCCTCGCAGAGCTGTTTGATCGATATGGAATGAAGGCTACCTTTAATTTTAACTGTGAATATATGCGAAAAACCAACTTCACAAAGGAGGAGATCAACGAATATTTTCTCTCAAAAGGGCATGAAATCGCAGTTCACGGCGCCAATCACAGAGCTAACGGAAATATGCGTGTGATCGAGGGTATACGCGACGTGTTGGATTGCCGCTTGGAATTGGAGGAGAAATGCAGTCGCATTATTCGTGGAATGGCATATCCTGACACGGGGATTACTCAGATGGGTAATTTCGGAAGCTATGAGCAGATCAAGCAATATTTGACCGATTTGGATATCGTGTATTCCCGAACCTTAGGCGGAGACAACGATTCATTTATGCTTCCGCAGGATTTTCACGCATGGATGCCAAGCGCCCATCATAACAATCCTAAAATTATGGAATATATTGAAAAATTTTTGAATATTGACATTTCTACAAAGGCATATCATGCAAAACGAGTTCCTCGTCTGCTCTATATCTGGGGACACAGCTATGAATTTGATACGAAGGATAATTGGAATCACATGGAAGAAATTTGTCAAAAGCTTGCTAATAATCCTGAGATATGGTATGCAACGAATATAGAGATATACGATTACGTTCAAGCTTACAAAAATTTGATATACAGTGCGAACGGTTATATGATATACAACCCCACGTTGCTGGATGTTTGGATAGATGTAGATGGGATTATTTATAAAATAGAATCAGGAAAGACAATAGAAATCGATAAAAAATAAGTCATCTGAAACGGTCACCAAACACAAAAAACGGCAATCTTCGACAGAAGGTTGTCGTTTTTACTTTTTCACTTTTCACTCTTCACTTTTCACTAAAACCTCTTGTCGTTTTTTGGCAAGTAATAAGTAATAGTGAATAGTGAAGAAGTACTAATGTAGCTTTTCTCCCGATGGTCGAAAAGCATTATAATTTACTCGGGTTCAAATCCTTATTGCAAACCGCAAAAATATCTTTTTTGTTTATCCAAGCCGCAGGCTTGGTATATCATCGCCGCGCGAAGTGCGGTGCATATCATCAGCCCCTATGGGGCTGTATATCATCACGCTTTAGCGTGCATCTTACCTGCGGCTTGATGATATCCAGACCTTCGGTCTGATGATATACCGCAACAAGTTGCGGATGATATACACGCCTTCGGCGTGATTTGGAGCGAGTGTCGCCCCAATTCCCCACAAACGCCTTGCAATCTTCACGATTTTATGATATACTAATCGCAGAAAGGCGGTAGGGATTTGAAAAAGAATCACAATTATTGGTTTACACCTCATAATACACCGCAATTCAAATTAAAGCGGATTTTACATATTCTTTCAAGCACCTGCCTTGTTATCAATCTAATTGTATTTGAAATTTTGTTACCCGATATACGGCTTTGGACACTTGGTATTGCTTTCTGTTTTCTTGCGTATACTTTTCTCCAACTGTTTGATAAGCGAAAAGATCAATGGGCTTTGTGGGCTATGATCTTCGGCATATTTGTTTCGATTGCCGTTTCCGTTTGCTACGTTGTTTTGTTTGACCTCTATCCGTACTTCATCGTAATAGCGGCGCAAATTATCATTTCAACAGTAGTCTTTTGCGTACTTCTATCGGAACGAAACTAAGAATTTTGCCTTGTGTAAAGTCTTGTTGCATAATTGTAAGGTTGATGCGGTGGCTTTTTGAAATCAATTTTGGTACAATTATGTATAAACAGGGGGTGTCATTATGAAATTGGCAGATAAACTAATTGAACTCAGAAAAGAAAAGGGTTGGTCGCAAGAGGAATTCGCTGAGAAGTTGGACGTATCGCGACAGGCGATCAGCAGATGGGAGAACGAAACGGCGTTGCCCGACGCTCAAAATATATTGCGTATCAGTAAGCTTTTTAACGTGACAACGGACTATTTGCTGAATGAGGATAATGAGGACAGGGCGGATACTCCCGCAGTTCAAACGGCAGAAGCCAAAATTGAGAAAACGGCACCTGTATCTCGGAAAAAGAAATATCCGTATTGGTATCTGATACTTGCGATTTGTTTTGTTGTAGCGGCGGCGTGTGTGATCATAAAAATAATCAAACCCACAAATGAAGAGCATCATCATACCGCAACAAGCAGTGTGAAAGAGAATGAGATCGCGCCCACCTGCGCATCAGACGGCTCCTATGACGAGGTCGTTTATTGCGCGGATTGCAACGAGGAGCTCATACGTACTCCTCGAAGTGTTGCAAAGATAGCGCATACCTTGCTAAGCAGTGTGAAAGAGAATGAGATCGCGCCTACCTGCAAGTCGGGCGGCTCCTATGACGAGGTCATTTATTGCGCGGATTGCAACAATGCGCTTGTACGGACTCGCAGAGAGACGGAAAAACTGGAGCATAAATATATCGACCGACAATGTATATTGTGTGAGCAGCCTCAGCCCAGCGAGGGCTTGATGTATATGTCCAATGGTGACGGTACGTGCATTGTTGCTCAGGGGGACTGCACGGACGAAAATATCGTTATTCCCGAGAATTCTCCGAGTGGAGAAAAGGTCGTTCAAATTAAAGCATTCGCATTTGCAGGAAACACAACGGTGAAAAGTATTCTTATTCCCGAAACGGTAACCGCTATTGGACAAGGGGCGTTTGAGAATTGCGTTGAGCTTGAAAGCGTTAACCTGCCGGGCAAAATAAAAACGATAGAGCCTTTTGCGTTTAATGGATGTAAAAAATTGAAGGAGATGGCAATACCTGCGGGTGTATACCACATAGGTGAGAAAGCCTTTGCTGATTGCGTTTCGATTGAGAGTATAGTTATTCCCGCAAGCGTTACGAAAATAGGAAAATTTGCCTTCAGGAATTTTTCAGGCTGCGATGGGAATGTATTATTTGAAATATACGCCGGTTGGAAGCTGTATGACGATTATGGAAATATGATCGATGTTGTTGATTTTGGAAACGGATCGTCTACCGCGGTTCAATATCTTACTTTCAGATTCACTGACTACATATGGAAGCGCGGCTGATAAATTACATTAAAAAGGAGATTGAATACTATGATGACTATGAAAAAATATTGCGAAGAAAATAACTTGGATCAAAACAAAGTTTTTAACATGGCGCTTGCAAGAGGAGCCGATATTCTTCCTACGGTTACTGCCTTTACAGGATACATTACAGAGATTAAAGATGATTGTATTGTTTGTACGAATGATAAGCTTAAGGTTTTCAATAGAGAAATCCCCTTTTCCGCTTTCCAACGCGCAGAATTCGGCATCGGAAGTGGACAGCTTTGGCTTCAATGTGTCGTTGATGGTAAAGACTTTATTTTCTGCACCCCGATGCCCAGAAAGAGTTGGAAATCTCCCGCCGCTAAGTTGCTTCTTGAAAAAATAGGCGAGCACACCGAGATTTTGGGTATGGACGACTATAATAAAATAATGGGAAAATTTTTCTGGTACTATATGATTAAGTACGCATTTTAAGATGCATGCCACTTATTTCGTTTTCCGCCCCCGTTGGAGTTCGAATCCTTATTATAACCCCCGAAAAATATCTTTTTCGTAGCCTCTTGACAAACAACAAGCCACCCGATTGGGTGGCTTTTTTGTTGTCTTGGCTGGGGCACTCGCCGCTTCGAAGCTCGCTCTGCGAGCG
The DNA here is from genome assembly GCA_015064735.1 of Oscillospiraceae bacterium. GTDB lineage: Bacteria > Bacillota > Clostridia > Oscillospirales > CAG-272 > HGM12713. The sequence continues at coordinate 27,298 of SVRP01000008.1, read as the reverse complement.
AAGCGACGCAGAAGTAGTTGACATTCCGCGCCCGAAGCTCTTGTAGGGGCGATTCACGAATCGCCCGCAAGCGGACAGTCGAGGACGCCTGTCCCTACAATCGAGTGTGCAAATCTCCGTCGCAATTCCCCGCAAACGCCTTGCAATCTTCACGATTTTATGCTATACTAATTCCAGAAAGGCGGTGGAGATATGGAAAAATATATTTTTTTGGCAATTGTTGCGCTTATAATCTTTGCTCCCGGTATTGCTTGGCGTCTATATCAAAGGTATAGATATTCAGAATCCATCAAGGATTTTGTTTCCAAGCCTTTTGTTTGCCCTAACTGCGGACACCGTTTTTATACGAAGCAGAAAATAATACACCCACTTGGTGAAAACAAAGCACTCTTGAAATGTCCAAATTGCGGAAAACGCGATATATGCGGCAGACCGTATGATTTTGACAAAAATTAACTACGTCATCTAAAACGGTCACCAAACACAAAAAACGGCAATCTTCGACAGAAGGTTGTCGTTTTTACTTTTTCACTTTTCACTCTTCACTTTTCACTAAAACCTCCTGTCGTTTTTTGGCAAGTAATAAGTAATAGTGAATAGTGAAGAAGTAAGGTAGCGTTTTGCTTTGGCAAAACGCATTTTTTACACGCCTTTGGCGTGATTTGGCACGACGGTCTTGAAATCTCTACGATTTTATGATATACTAAACGCAGAAAGGCGGTGCAACATGGTAAAATCGAAGCATTTATTGAAAGACTATCTATTGATATTCGTCGGCAGCGTTTTATATGCGCTTAGTACGGTATTATTCATTTTTCCGCACTCGCTTTTGCTTGGAGGTACAAGCGGAATATCGGTCATTCTTACCCGCTTTCTCCCTTTTTCTCCGGGAATAATTCTGACTGTAATCAATCTTGCGCTGGTCATTCTTGCCTTTTTGATACTCGGAAAGGATATGGCTGTCAAAACCTTGGTCGGATCGGTTTTAACGACGGTATTTATAGGCGCGCTTGAAAAGCCCCTTTACTTTGGAGCTCCCTTGATCTCCAATATTTATCTTTCTACCGTCGTCGGAGCGGCTGTTATTGCAGTCGCAAGCGGCATAATGTTTTACGTTGATTCAAGCTCGGGCGGAACGGATATCATCGCGCTGATCGTGAAAAAGTTTTCTAACATTAAGATTGGAAAAGCTCTGTTGATCACTGATGTTCTGATCGTTCTGGTTGGTGGCATTTTATCCGGCTTGACCGTTTTTCTCAGCTCTTTTTTGGGATTGCTGATAAAAACGCTTGGAATAGACCTCGTTATTTCTATTATCTCCAAAGGTTTCAAGAAAAAAGACTCCGAGGTGAAATAAAATGCTTTCAAATCTTCACACGCATACAACCTTTTGCGACGGACGTAACACTCCCGAGGAGATCGTTCTTGCCGCCCTTGAAAAAGGCTTTTCGTCTATCGGTTTTTCGGGACACGCGTATACTCCTTTCGATTTAAGATACTGTATGAAAAACACGGAAGGATATATTCGGGAGATCGGGCGGCTTAAGGAAAAATACGGCAAGGATATACAGATATACCTGGGAATAGAGGAGGATCTTTTCGCCCCCGTTGACAGAAAGGCTTTTGATTATATCATAGGTTCATCTCATTATTTCCGCATCGGCGGAGAATACTTTCCCATAGATTCCAACTACGGCTATTTCAAAAAATGCCTCGAGCTGTTCGACCATAACGCGCTTGAGCTTGCAGACCGTTATTACACGAATTTTTGCGGCTATATAAAGGCAAGGAAGCCCGATATTATAGGTCATTTTGATCTGATAACGAAATTTGACGAATCGGAAGCCCAGCTGTTTTTGAACAATGCGGAATACAATAGGCTCGCCGAAAAATTCATTACCGAGGCGGCTGCTGCAGATTGTATTTTCGAGGTAAACACAGGCGCTGTCGCAAAGGGGATCAGAACCTCCCCCTATCCAAGCGAAGACCTGCTGTACGTTCTCAAAAAGCTCGATGCGAAAATTACGCTTTCCTCCGATAGCCACAGCATCGAAACCTTGGATTTTGCCTTTGACGATACAAGGCAACGCCTTCTTGAGATCGGCTTTAGATATTGCTACGTCCTTTTTGACGGTGTATTCGTAAAAGAAAGAATATAACGTTGCTTTCGGCAAATACAAAAAAGAGAGAATATTCGGCTTCTATGAAACCGATTCGTTCTCTCTTTTTTCTTATGAATGTAATATTATTCGCTAATTTTTGCTTCCTCAGCGGGAGCTTCCTCGGCGGGAGCTTCTTCAACAGGAGCTTCCTCAGCGGGAGCTTCCTCGGCGGGAGCTTCTTCAACAGGAGCTTCCTCGGCGGGAGCTTCCTCGGCGGGAGCATCCTCAACAGGAGCTTCCTCGGCAGGAGCTTCCTCAACAGGAGCATCCTCAACAGGAGCTTCCTCAACAGGAACTTCCTCAGCAGCACTCTCGGCAGCCTCAGCAGCACCCTCGGCTGCCTCAGCAGCACCCTCGGCAGCACCGGCAGCAGCTTCAACAGCGCCTTCAAGAGCACCTTCAGCAGCTTCAACAGCACCTTCGGCAACCTCAGCAGCACCTTCAGCAGCCTCAACAGCTTCCTCAACGGGAGCTTCTTCCTCATCCACGGGAGCTTCGTTAGCGGTAGCTACTTCGGGAGTGGGGAACATATCATCAAGATTTCTGATTCTGATAAGAACAAGATATGCAACAGCAAAGAGTACCATAGAAAGGTAGTACTTAAGCTCGGGCATAAACATAGTGTCGATTCTCTTTGCGATGGTAGCCGATACGAACATGAATGCTACGTAAACACATACCATGACCAAGAGGGAAACCGAGTAAGCAGAGCGCTTTGATGCTCTTGCGGTGTCTCTCTTTGCGTTGAACATAGCGGAAAGAGCCGACTTTGCAATGGGAAGAACAGAAAGGAATATAATAGGAGCTACAAGGTACTGGAGAATGTATCCTACGACACTGCCGAAGGAGAGACCGTCAAAGTCAAATACAGAGGTAATGAGAACCTTGAAGCCGTTAGCCATGGTGCTGAACTCAATACGGGTAAAGAGAAGCACGAGAGTTCCGACAGAAAGGAACTGCAAAGCCTTTACTACGGTATCCGCGATAGTGGTAACAACTCTTGTTTCGCTGCAAAGGAGAGTGATTATTCTTGCTACGAAGCATACTGCAAAGTAGAGGATTATGTATCCGATAATAGACTCAAGAGTGGAGTTGTTTACAAGAAGCGCTACGATGATCAGGGAAACTACACGGAAGAAGCTTGCCTGAAAATGGTTGGTTACAGACTTGAAGGACTCAACGTTATTTTCATCATCCTTAAGCTTGAAGAGCGATATAATGAACGTTATAAAGCTTATGATAAGTCTTATGGAAGTAACCAAAAACGCCACTGCAAAGAATATAAACAGAACGACGAAAACGATAATAGAGAAAATATCCGCAAAGTTAAAGTTCTTGAAAAGATCGGGGAGCATTTTAACTGCGTTTATAGCTCCGACCTGCTGACCGTTAATTACAAGGAACTTTCCGGTGAAGAGCTGGAAGAAAAGAAGAACGTGAGTTGCGAGAAGACCGAGCTTAGCAACGATGAGCATGATCTTTCTTGCTAAAGCGTTCTGAATTTTCAATGCAAGGAATTTTTTCATCAGTTAGCACCTCCTTCTTCGGTGTTGTGCCCAAAGAGAACGGCAAAGAAGTTCCAATGGAAATCGGTTACCTTCTTTATTTCAACGTCGGAAAAATCAAACTCGATCTTTGTGTTTTCAAGATTCGAGAGAGTGTAGTTGGATTTAGTATCAATGGTTATGGTGCGTCCGTTGAGATAATCGTTGCTTTCCGAATGAGTATTGTAAAAGAAGGAAGGTGCCTCCTCGTTGCGGAGATCGATTTCGAACTCGTAGCTGCTGTTATTGGAGGACTCAGCGTCTCTGAAATACTTGGGATTCAAATCATAGGGATCGTAGCTGTCAAAGCTCGATGCCTCAGCCATCGCAACCTTGGGGATGATAGCGCCGAAGGTATCGAAGAGGCAAGAAACATACTCAAATGCTGTGTCGTCCATTTCGTACCACGTATCAAGCTTATCGGGAGAAATCATGGTAGAGATCTCAGCCTTGTTGGAGTAGCCGTCAAAGAAATTGAATCTTACGAGCATCTGATCGTCGTTGGGGATCGCGATATCGTTCATATCCGCATATATTTCAATGTCATAAACGTATGTAATAACCTTCTTTGCATCACCGTCGCCTGTACGGGTAGCAAATGTTCCCTTGAGCTGATAATACATAACGTTTTCGTTAAAGTAGAGGGTGAGATCTACTTTGTTGGTAGTAAGACCAATGGAGAGGGTATCGATAACGTTACCGATACTGTTATTGATCTCGTTTTCGATCTCCTGCTGGTATTCGTCCTTGATCTGTTCCTGCATATCGGGATCGATCTCATATGCGGGACCGTCAACTCCTTCAATACCGCCGGGACCTATGACGATAGGACCGTCAACTCCTTCAATACCGCCGGGGCCTATGGCGATAGGACCGTCGCCGACGTCAACACCGCCGGGACCGACGAGAGTGCCGCCGTTGAAGCCGTCGGAAAGGTTGCCGTCTGCCTGATAGAGCTCGAGATCTCCCTCGTCTATATCGGGAACGTAGTTGCTGCCCTGGAAGGAAGATTCGGTGGTTGCCACGTTGTTGGAATACTTAAAGGTTATTGTACCGCTTGTGATCATTCCCTCCTCATAGGGGTTTAAAGACAAAAGCGCGGTCTTGAGGTCGAGCAAGGTGCCTATCTTAAGGTTTGTTCCGTCAGCGGGACCTGCAATTACGTCCTCATGCTTTTGCTGGGGCAGGAGCACAAATGCCGCCACAAGGATGGCAATGCTGATGACCAGCGCAATGATTTTTTTCATGTTTCCTCCTAAAAAAATGTATTTTTTAATAAAATATGAATTTTATTATCGACTCATTATAACATACAAAAAAAAGGTTGTCAATAATAATGTAAACTTTTTAAAAATTTTTTCTAAAATTTTCAAATATATTGAAAACATCAATCTTCTGTGATATACTAAAACACGGTAATTTCCAAAAAATCGGAGAAAAAATGAAAAAAGAAATATACCTATTTGATTTTGACGGAACACTTGTAGATTCAATGAACGTTTTCGCGTCAGTGATGTTAAGCATACTTGACGATTTCGGTATACCTTACGGAAACGACGTAATAAAGATAATAACTCCTCTTGGCTATGAGGGAACGGCGAAATATTATCGGAGCCTCGGGCTTGACAAAAGCGTAAAGGATCTTCTTGAGATAATGTATTCAAAGGCAGAACACGCATATGCCTACGATATAGGGGAAAAAGAGGGAGTTTGCCATACGCTTCGTAAATTGAAGGCAAGAGGCGCGTCTCTTAACGTGCTGACGGCAAGCCCTCATCTTGCTCTTGACCCCTGTCTTAAGAGACTTGAGGTATTTGAGCTTTTTGACAACGTCTGGTCCTGCGACGACTTTGCCACAACGAAGGCAAATCCCGAAATATACCGCATGGCGGCGGAAAGGCTCGGTACGTCGGTTGATAAAGTAATTTTCGTCGACGATAATATAAACGCCGTAAGAACCGCCAAAAGGGCGGGAATGACCGTTTACGGCGTATACGACGAAAGCTCCGCGGAGCTTGTTGAGGAAATGAGGGCGGCGTCGGATAAATATCTGTTTAAGTTCGGCGAGCTTATCTGAAAGGAGTTATGATGATACAGGATCTTCATTCGCATACTTATTATTCCTTTTGCGGTAAGGACAGCCCGGAAACGGTAGTTGAGGCGGCTATCGCGGGGGGCATAGAGCTTTTCGGATTTACCGACCACAACCACGGAATAGGCTTTTTGCGTAAGGATGCGTATAAAGCTCCCGAGGATGTAATTCCGTGCAGCTACGACGATCGCGCTCTTAAAAGATATTACGACCATATAAATCTCGTTAAAGAAAAGTACGCGGATAAAATAAAAATTCTTCGCGGTATTGAGATAACCGCAATGCTTGATAAACCCAAGGTGGCGCTTCCCGAGGGAGCGGACGTGAGCTTTTTCGATTATTGCCTTATCGAAAACCCCGATTATGAAAATTCCCTTGTTAAAAAGGATTTATTTTCCTTCGCCGAGCGCTGCGGCTGCCCTTATACGGGGGTCGCTCACACCGATATGTTTAAGTTTATCGGGTCTATCGGCGAGGACCCATACCTCTATTTTAAGCGTATGGCAGAGCAGAACATCTTCTGGGAGATGAACGTAAGCTACGACAGCATACACAAATACCGCGAGCATCCCTACGTGCTGCGCTTTTTTGAGGACAAAGAGCAACAGGCGATAATCAGAGAGTCGGGAGCGCGGCTTTCGGTGGGCTTTGACGGACACAGAATAGAGGATTATCTGCCCGACCGCGTGGCAAATTATTGCAAAAAAATAACCGAAATAGGCATAAAGCTGGTATTTGAAGAATAATAACGATAAATCAGTCAGGAGAAAAATTATGGACTTTACAAAAAACATTTTTGAAAACAGACAGCAGAGAAAATTGCCCTTCCTTGCCGCTCACAGAGGAATCTGCGGCGGAAATATTCCCTGTAACACCCTTGCATCCTACGAGATTGCGCTTCGCCAAGGCGCGGACGTTGTCGAAATAGACGTTACGAGAGCCAAGGACGGCGGACTTTTCGTATTCCACCCGGGAATGGAAAAGATATTTTTGCGAAGCGACCGACCTATATCCGACATGACCACGGCGGAAGCATCGGAGCTTTACCTTGTAAATCAGGATTCCACGAGAACGGGCTATAGGGTACCTACGCTTTTTGAGGTACTTACCTTTCTTAAGGGAAAGACGTATATCAACGTTGATAAATTCTGGACCGACGTTAAGGGCATATCCGATGAGATCCGACGGGCGGGTGTTGAGGATCAGGTCATCGTAAAGACGGGCACCGACGAAAAAAGCCTTGAGGCAGTAGCAAAATATGCGCCCGACTTTATGTTTATGCCTATCGTCAAGACCGAGGATAGAGTAACCGCGGAGCTTATTTCAAAGGGGGTAAACGTGATCGGCATAGAGGCTATTTTCGAAACCGAGGACGCCCCCGTAATATCCGACGAATATATAAAGAAAATGCACGACCGAGGTCTGCTTGTATGGGTGAACTCCATAGTTTACAACGAGAAGGCAATACTTTCCGCGGGACATACCGACGATATTTCTCTGACAAAGGATCCCGACCTTGGCTGGGGATGGCTCATAGATAAGAATATAGATTTTATACAGACCGACTGGCTGTTATCTCTTAAGGAATATACCGAGGGAAGAAGATGAAACTGTTTTTTAAGGATTTTTCCGAGCTGAACGCTTATGAAATATACGAAATACTTCGGGCAAGAGCTGAAATTTTCGTTTCGGAGCAGAAGATAACCTGCCCCGATCCCGACGGAATAGATTACGGCGCGTACCATTGCTTTATAATGGACGGTGAAAGGGTCATCGCCTGTCTGCGGGCGTTTGCGGTAGATAAGGATACGGTGAAAATAGGCAGAGTGGTTACTCTCACGCACGGAAAGGGACACGGAGGGCTTCTCATGAAAGAGAGTATTCCGAAAATCGTAGAGCGCTTCAGATGTAAAAAGCTCATTGTAAGCGCCCAGACCCAAGCGGAAGGATTTTACAAAAAAGCGGGGTTTTCTACCGTATCCGATGAGTATATTGAGGACGGAATACCCCACGTGAAGATGGAAATGGAAAATTGAAGGTTGAAAACGGAAAGGGAAAAAATGAGATACGTAATTGATCACGACTACCACATTCATTCACAGCTTTCAAGCTGTTCAAATCACCCCGAGCAGACTCCCGAAAGGATTTTGCAGTACGCAAGGGAATACGGACTTAAAAAAATATGTATAACCGATCACTATTGGGACAGCGCCGTTGAGGGAGCTTCAGGTTGGTACAAGCCTCAGAATTATGAGCATATTACAAGGTCGTTGCCACTGCCTCAGTGTGAGGGGGTAGAATTTCTTTTCGGCTGCGAGACAGAGCTTGATAAGAACCTGACTCTCGGTATTCCCGAAAGCAGATTTGACGATTTTTCCTTTATAATAATCCCCACGACCCATTTACATATGGAGGGCTTTACGATAGACGTATCCGATTTGGACAGCCACAGGCGCAGAGCAGAGCTTTGGATAGAAAGACTTGACGTAGTTCTATCAAAGGACCTTCCCTTTCACAAGATAGGAATAGCTCATCTTGTGTGCGGACTTTTTGACAGACGCTCAAGAGCCGATCTTACAAAGACACTTGATCTTATTCCCACCGAGGAAATGGAGAGAGTATTCGCGAAGGCGGCAAAGGTGGGCTGCGGAATCGAGCTTAACCGAGACGACATGAAGCATTTTACCGATGACGAAACCGATTCGATTCTCCGACCCTTCCGTGTAGCGAAGCGAATGGGCTGCAAATTTTATTTGGGAAGCGATGCACACAGTCCTAAAATATTCACAGAGCCTACGATAGGCGCGTTTAACAGAGCCATAGACCTTCTCGGACTTACCGAGGACGACAAATTTCATATAGGAAAATAAATTATGAACGCAGTAATTGCCATAGATTCCTTTAAGGGAAGTCTTTCGAGTATTTCCGCGGGAAATGCCGTTAAGGAAGCGATAAAAAGAGTGTATACCGATGCCCATGTGGAAATATGCCCTCTTGCGGACGGCGGTGAAGGAACGGTGGAGGCTGTAACCTCGGCTATGGGCGGAGAGCTTTGCGAAGCGGTGGTAACGGGACCTCTCGGCGAATCTACAAGAGCCGTTTACGGCATAATTCCGAGGAGCCGCACTGCCGTAATCGAGATGTCAGCGGCGGCGGGAATCACCTTAGTCCCCGAGGATAAGAGAGACCCCTTGAGGACTACCACCTACGGTGTGGGCGAGCTTTTGCTCCACGCCATAAGGGAAAAGGGCTGCAGGAATTTTATAATCGGCATTGGCGGAAGCGCCACTAACGACGGCGGTGTCGGAATGCTTACCTCGTTGGGCTTTGAATTCCTTGATAAGGACGGAAATCCTATTGCTATGGGAGCGGAGGGTCTTTCAGACCTGTACGAAATAAGGACGGATAAAGCGGCGAGGGAACTTAAGGAATGTAGCTTTACGGTCGCCTGCGACGTTAAAAATCCTCTTTGCGGAGATAACGGGTGCAGTGCGGTCTACGGACCTCAAAAGGGAGCGACACCCGAGAGCATCAAGCTTATGGACGCTTGGCTTTCGGGTTATGCAAGGCTCACCGCAGAGCTTCTCGGAAAAGACCTTTCAAATTCCGAGGGTGCGGGAGCCGCGGGAGGTATGGGCTTTGCGCTTATATCCTATCTTGGAGCCACTCTGCGTTCGGGAATCGACACGGTAATCGACGCGTCGGGACTTGAAGAAAAAATAAAATCCGCTGACATTGTAGTTACGGGGGAGGGACGCCTTGACGGACAGTCCGTTATGGGCAAGGCGCCTATAGGTGTTGCCGCAAGGGCAAAGAAATACGGAAAAACGGTGATTGCTTTCTGCGGTGCGGCAGCACGCGATGCATCAGAGTGCAACAAACAGGGAATAGACGCATTCTTTCCCATTCTCCGCGCCCCCTGTAGTCTTGCCGATGCAATGGACGAAAAGAACGCGTATGAAAATTTATGCAATACGGCAGAGCAGGTATTCAGAGTTATAAAGGAATTTCAATACCGTGAAAAGAATTAAAATAAACATAGACACAGACCAAATGCCCGAAGAGCTACGGTATCTGTTCAAGGGCGCGGATATTTATGACAGCAGCTGTTCCCCTGAGGCAAGAGTGTTTTTTATTGACAGGGACGGGGGCTATTTTCTCAAATCTGCTCCTAAGGGCACTCTTGAGCGTGAGGCTGTCATGGACAGGTATTTTTACAAAAAGGGGCTCGGAGCAAGGGTTGCCGAATATCTCTGCCTTGATGGTCGGGATTGGCTTCTTACCGAAAGAGTTCCGGGCGAGGATGCCACTCATCCTGCATATATAGAAAACCCCAAAAAGCTTGCCGAGCGCTCGGCAGAAATACTGCGACAGCTTCACGGGCTGGATTTTTCGGACTGCCCCGTAAAGGACAGAATTTCGGAGTATTTCCGAACTGTCCGAGAAAATTACGAAAAAGGGCAGACAGATTTGTCCTTCGGAAATTTTTCTTCTGTCGAGGAAGCCTATCGCACAGCCATGGAGGGACGCTCGCTTCTTAAGGGAGACACCCTGATACACGGAGATTACTGTCTGCCCAATTTTCTTATGGATAATTGGCGTTTTAAGGGATTTATAGACCTTGGCAACGGCGGAGTGGGCGACAGACATATAGATATTTTCTGGGGTGTATGGACACTCAAATACAATCTAAAGACAGATGCCTACGGCGACAGATTTCTTGACGCCTACGGCAGAGAAAAAATCAACAAGGATGCTCTCAGGGCGGTTTCTGCCTGCGAGTGCTTCGGATAAAAACGGGAGGGGAACCTTATGAAAATCATGTCATTCAATACGCAGCACTGTCTTAACTATCTTGAGCAAAAGATAGACTATCCGCTTTTTGCGAAAACCATTGCTGAGAGCGGAGCCGATATTATCGGTCTTAACGAAATGAGAGACGAGGGAGAGCGTGAGGATTACGAGCCTCAGATGAGGATACTTTCCGAGCTTTCGGGCTATGAAAATTACTATTTTGCCCGCGCTATTTTCTATAAGGGCAACAATCCTTACGGAAACGGACTTCTGTCCAAGCACAAAATACTCAAGGCTGAAACTATCCCGATCCCCGACCCCGCGGGGCGCGTTGAGGGTAAGCACTACGAAAGCAGATGCCTTTTGAAGGCGACCTTCGAGAGCGGACTTACGGTCATCGTTACCCACTTCGGGCTCAACCGCGACGAGCAGGAAAATGCGGTAAAGACTGTTCTTGAGCACATGGAGCCCGAAAAGTGTATTCTTATGGGAGATTTCAACCTGACTCCCGACAGCGAGATTCTTGTTCCCCTGCGTATGAAGATGAAGGACACCGCAAATCTTTTTACCTCTCCCAAGCTGAGCTTTCCGTCGGACAAGCCCGACCGAAAGATAGATTACATTTTTGCAACTCCCGACGTGGAGCTGATCAGCGCGGATATTCCCGAGCTTGTAATATCTGACCACAGACCCCACACGGCAGAAATAAATATATAAGGTGAGGAAAAGAAAATGAAAGAAAAATGGACCTGCGAGCAGGCAAACGAATGGTACGCAAAACAGGGTTGGCTTCGCGGATGTAACTTTATAGGAAGCGACTGCGCAAACCGTCTTGATATGTATCAGAAGCACAAATGCGAGGAAAAGCTTGCTACGGCGGAGAGGGAGATAGCTCTCTGTCAGAAGATTGGCTTCAACACCGTACGAATCTGGGCAAATTTTGACGTTTACTACAAGGAGCCCGAATCCTATATGGAGATATTCGACCGCTATATAGACCTTTTCGGCAGATACGGCATGAAGGTTATGGTGGTGCTCTGCCACGAGGAGCATCTCTCCCGTGGGGACGTATTCAAGGCGAAGCCCTTGGGGGAGCAGACCTATGCTCTCGGATACCATCAGGGCATGGCGCCTCTTTCCGAGGAAGAACTGGCAAAAGAGCCGAGGCATTATATGGAATACGAGGAGACACGCGAGCTCTTTATCGAAATGGTAAAGAGAACCGTAGAAAAGTACGCGCAGGACGAAAGAATACTTGCGTGGAATATCTACAACGAGCCCGGTATTACCTTGGGAACGGAACGCTCTATGAAAATAATGAAAGAGCTTTTTGAAACCGTACGCGCCCTCGATCCCATTCAGCCTCTTTGCTCGGATATATGGCGCAGCAAGATAAACGGAGAGATAGCAACCCCCGAGGAAAAGCTTTCCCTTGAGCTGTCCGACGTTATAAGCTTCCACAGCTATCACGATTACGCAAGACAGGTAGAGGAGCTTCATTATCTTCAGCAGTTTAACAGACCCATATTCCAGACCGAGTGGCTTCACAGAGTAAACCACAACAACGTGCAGGAGATATATCCTCTGTTCTATATAACCAACGTATCGAATTACTGCTGGGGATTTGTAGTAGGAAAGACCCAGACCAATGAGCCTTGGGACTGTATGTGGGAGCAGCTTGAAAAGGGCGACGAAAGAAGCAAATACTACGACTACACCAAGTGGCAGCACGACCTTTTCAGACCCAATCTTCGTCCCTACGACCCCCACGAAATAGCTCTCATTAAAAAATTCAACGACATGGCAAAGGCAGAGGGAAGATAACAGATAAGGGGCAGTCTCAAATTGCAATTTGAGACTGCCCCATTATTTTTGTTCAAATTTATTTTCGCCCTGTGCTTCCAAAACCGCCCTCGCCGCGAACGGTATCCGAAAGCTCGTCCACCACGTCAAATTCCGCGCCTACGTAAGGAGTGAAAACTATCTGAGCTATTCTCTCGCCAACGGCTACGGTCTGCTCGGTAGTTCCGTGGTTGTGAAGCGCCACCATTATCTCGCCTCGGTAATCGCTGTCGATAACTCCCACCTTGTTTGCGGGGGCAAGACCTCTCTTTGAAGCAAGACCGCTTCTTGCGTAAATAAGTCCCACAAGACCGGCGGGTATTTCAAGAGCAAGACCCGTATGTATGAGCTTGGTTTCTCCCGCTCCGATTACAACGTCGGACTCCTCACAGGCATATAGGTCTGCTCCTGCGGAAAATTGAGAACCGTAGGTGGGAATTATTGCATTTTCATTGAGCTTTTTTATATTGATCTTCATGCTTTTTCTCCTTATTCAATGAGTATGGTAAGCGTACAGCCTTCCATTTCCTTTTCAAGCGCCCTTTGGAGCTTATTCTTGAGCTCCTTTATTTCGACGTACGGTTGTTCGTCGTCAAAATTAAAGCTTATATCCACGCAGACAGACATTCCGTTATGTCTTGTCTTTATGGTCTCAATTTTATCCACGTTGTCCATATTCTTCGCTATGATCTTGAATATCTTCATCTGATCGTGCTCGGGAAGCGCCTTGTCGGTAAGGTCGCTTATGGATTCTATAATATGCTTGACGCAAAAGCAGAGCAGAGCCAGAGCGATGATTATCGAAAGAATGGGAGATACGTATCTTGCCAGAGGGAGTCCTCTTGTGAGCCATACCGTAAGCAAAGACATAAACGCGGCAACGTCAAAGAGGAAAGCGCCGAGCGTAGCCACCATGTTGCTGTCGGCAACGCGATTGTTGTTTTCCTTCTTGATCTTGTACTGAAAATAAAGCATGGGAGTGTCGCAGATAACACATATAAGCTTGATTCCCACGGCAATTATCAGATGGTTGTTCTGCGGACGGGGAGCGAAAAGCTCGATGACCGAAAACATAAGTGTAGCAATAAGTCCAATGAACACAAAGCAGTCGCAAAACAACGAAACCATTGCTTCGACCTTATCGATACCGTAATTGTAGCGGTCCCGCATGTTTTTTGTCATTCTTCTGGAAAAGAATGCAGTAAGCCCCGTACGCATGGTGTTTCCCGACGAGTTTATAAGGTCCATCCACATAATAAGGGATTTGGACATAAAGGCGGAAACGGCAATTACAAAGAAATTTATTACCTCCGATCCGAATTGGAAGAAGGAAAGAAAGGTCTGTTTTTTATAAGCGGATTTATTTTCCATAGTTACCTCGGTATAACAGCAGAATTTTATAACGTAAAGTCCGTAAAATCGAGTCGTACAAAATATACCATTTTAATTATAGCATGATTTTTCGGAAAAATCAACCCCTTCTTTGGGACAATCGAATTTCTTCTCATAAGCATATACTGTCATTGGGGGATTATTGCGTATTCCGTCGCAAAAGGTCGCGGATAGGATAAATCTTCCTTTGACAAAAATTCCCCATCGTGTTTAATTCGAAAGAATAGCGGTAAAAATAACCTTACAACGAACTTACGGAATAACAAATTCGGAGAGTGAAATAAAAAATGAGCGTTAAACGGGGAGATATTTATTATGCCGACCTGAGTCCTGTGGTCGGCTCGGAGCAGGGGGGAATGCGGCCTGTCCTTATAATTCAAAACGACGTGGGGAACCGTTACAGTCCTACGGTCATTGCCGCCGCAATTACCTCCAAAATGGGAAAAACAAGACTTCCCACCCATATCGATATTTATGCAGACAAAGCGGGACTTGCAAAAAATTCGGTAGTTCTTCTTGAGCAGGTAAGGACGCTCGATAAAAGAAGACTCAAGGAAAAAATGGGGCATCTTGACGAGGGCGCCATGAACGAAATAAATGCCGCCATAGCCGTCAGCTTCGGCCTTGGCGAGGCTGTTGCGGCAAGAGAATATACCTCCGCCTACTCAACGGCAGAGGGAAATGCAGTGGCGTCTGTGGCTTATGATCCCAATAAGGAGCACGGCTCAATTTCCTGAATATTCAAAAAGCACTTTCATTTTCTGTTCTTTTATGGTAAAATATTTACGTAGAATATTAATGCCGTAGAGGAGAAGAAAAATGAAATTTGTTTTAAATTACGAAACCATGTGGCATGACACCGATGCCCACAGACTTGTGCGTCCGTCTGCGCTTCTCGTATATATGCAGGAAACCTCGAACCGCCACGTTGCAAGTGTTGGAATGACTCTTGACGAGCTCAGAGATAAAAAGGAGCTGGCTTTTATTCTGAGCAAAATAAGGATAGATATTCACCGCCGCCCCGCCGCATTTGAAAAAATATCGGTAGAGACCTGGACGGTGGAGCCTAAGGGCTTCAGCTCCGTTCGATGCTTCCGTATTCTTTCGGGAGACGAGGTGATTGCCGAGTGCGATTCCACTTGGGCGCTGGTCGATACCGCCGAGAAAAAGCTCCACAAATTCGAGGAAACGGGATACGCGTTTGAAAATGAGGAGGGGCTTTCTCTCAGGGCGCCGTCGCGCACAAGAGTGCCGTCGGGTATTATACTTGAAAAGATAGCAAATCGACCTATCCTCTATTCCGACCTCGATTACAATATGCATATGAATAACACAAGATACCCCGATATGCTTTGTGATTATATGCCAATGGAGGACGTGGACAGAATATCGGGCATCACTCTTTCCTACCTCAAGGAGGCGGCATACGGGAAAACAGTTTCGGTCTATGGTGCCAAGAGCGACGGCTGTTATTATTTCAGGACGGCAAACGAGTCGGGAGAGATTTGCCTTGAAGCAGTAATTGCTGTAAAATAAGAAAAAACCAAATCAGCCGTTTTCCGTCTGTTTCATGTCGGGAAGCGGCTGATTTTTTCGATACGGTTCCGTACAGTAGGGAACACCCTGCGTGGTGTTCCGTAATTTTGCATTTAGCATTTTCGACGTGTAACTAACAAAAAAGCCTTCCCCAGCGGGGAAGGTGCCGAGCCTATGCGAGGCGGATGAGGAGAGTTGTGGGCGCATCATGTACCGATGTCGATATTGGTATAGCTAACTTCCCGAACCAAGTAATTGCGAACATAATTTCTCGCAGGGCTCTCCTCAATCCCCATGTTTCGCTTCGCTCAACTGCAAGTTTGCTTCGCAAACATTGCCACGTGGTCCCCTCGACGTTTGCGATGCAAACTCGACGTCGCTTGCGACAGCTTCCCCGCTGGGGAAGGCTGAGGTTAGATTTGTATAACGATGCGGCGTGTCGAGGACGTCACGCCCTACAACGGGATGTCGAGGGCGCCATCCCCTACGGGGTTAAGGGAACTCCCCGCATCGTTGTAGGGAACACCCTGCGTGGTGTTCCGCAAATTAGCATTTTGCATTTAGCATTTTCAGCATGCAATTCTAAAGTTTAGAAAAAATTTACAAATTTACCATTGTAATTTTTGTAATTATGTTGTATGATAAGATGATATCCTATGTAAGGAGAGAGTCATGTTCGGTTACGTAAGGGTAAACAAGCCCGAGCTAAAGGTAAAAGAATACGAGCTTTATGAGGCGACCTACTGCGGACTTTGCCGTTCAATGGGCAAATGCACCGGTCAATGCTCAAGAATGACACTTTCCTATGACTTTGCTTTTCTTGCGCTTATCCGCGTAAATCTTGCGGGAGCGAGAACTCACTTCGGCATGAAGCGGTGTATCGCCCACCCACTGAAGAAAAAGCAGTACATGGTCAATAATCCCTCGCTTGAATACTGCGCGGGAGCGGCGGCTCTTCTTAATTATCATAAGGTTGCCGACGATCTTTCGGATGAGCGGGGAACAAAAAAACTTAAGGCGCGGCTTGCAATGCCTATGGTCAAGAGAGCAAGAAAAAAGGCGCTTAAAAAGCAAAACCTTTCCGATCTTGACGGAAAAATTGCCGAAGGACTTAAAAGACTTTCTTCTCTTGAAGCCGAAAAAAAGGCGAGTGTAAACGAGCCTGCCGAAATATTCGGTCGGATACTTGGAGATATAATGTCATACGGGCTTGAGGGTGCTGACGCAAGGGTAGCATATTCTCTCGGTCTTGCCGTGGGGAAATGGATATACATAGCCGACGCCCTTGACGACTGGGAGGATGACGCAAGGAAAAACAGGTACAATCCCTTTGCTATTCTTTACGAAAAGGATTCCCCCACCGAGTCCGACCTTGAAGGAATAAAGATAGCTCTAAAAAACGAGCTTCTTTCTGCCGAGGCGGCTATGGATCTTATGAAAATAACAAGTCCCACTATAGAGAGTATAATATCGAATATACTGTATCTTGGGTTGCCCGAGCGGATAGAGGCTATTCGCTTTGGGGACGATAAAAATAAAAAAGATAAAAAGAAACGAAAGCATAAAGCTTCTTCTGAAGATTTGAAAGGAGAGACAAATGAACGATCCTTATAAGGTTCTGGGCGTCAGCCCCGATGCGTCCGACGATGAAATAAAAAAGGCGTATCGAGCTCTTGCAAAGAAATACCATCCCGATAAATACAAGGATAGTGATCTTGCTGACGTAGCCAGTGAAAAAATGAAAGAGGTCAATGCCGCTTACGAGGAAATCAAGGCAATGCGTGAGGGCAATAAGGGAGGAAAATCCCGTGGCTCAAAGAACACCGGAAACGGAAATTATTCCGGCAATCCTCAGTATAACGAAATACGCAGGACTCTTAACAGAAACAACATAGGTGATGCAGAATCCATGCTCTTTGCGATTCCCACAGCCGACAGAAATGCCGAATGGTATTTTCTCTTGGGAGTTTGCAATATGAAAAAGCAGAATTTCATGGATGCGCAGCGCAACTTTGACATGGCTTGCTCCATGGATCCCTACAACGATGAATACCGTTCGGCAAGAGATCAGCTCCGCACCCGCGCAGGCGGATACGGCGGCGGTTATCAGACCAACCAGAACAGCGGAGGCTGCTCGGGCTGCGACGTTTGTTCCTCGCTCCTTTGCGCAGACTGCTGCTGCGAATGTATGGGCGGCGACCTTATCCGTTGCTGCTGATAACGGGGTAAGGTGCAATGGCAAGAAGAGGACGGGAAACGTCGGCGGCAAAAACCAAAAAGCTGGCTATCTGTTCCGCTTTGTCGGCACTCGGAGTAGTTACGCTCACCTTGGGAAGCCTTATCGGCGTTCTCGATATATCCATGGCAGTTATTGCGTCCCTGTTTGCTATAATTGCGGTTATTGAATACGGAAGAAGCGCCCCTTGGCTTGTATATGCCACAACGTCGGTGCTGGCTCTGATAATTCTGCCGCAGAATTCGTCGGCATGGATGTACGTGCTTTTCTTCGGCTACTATGCCATAATAAAGGAAAAGCTCGAAAGACGGGGCAAGGTTCTTTCATGGATACTGAAGGAAGTAATTTTCAATATTGCTCTTGTGGCAATACTTGTTATGGGAAAGCTTCTGCTTTACAAAAACACCTCGGAGCCGATCATAATTTATATCGCTCTGGCAGTCCTTTGCGAGCTGGTGTTCCCTATTTACGATATTGCTCTTACAAGACTCATTTCCCTGTACGTGTATAGAATACGTACAAGATTTAAATTCAAATAAAGGGATACCCCCTATCCGTAAGCAAAATCAAATGCTTACGGGCTTAAAGAATGTTAAAAAAATAACTAACTTATATACAACGAGGTAAAAATTATGGCACAGATCAAAAAAATAGGAATACTCTCATCGGGAGGAGATGCTCCCGGAATGAACGCGGCTATCCGCGCGGTCGCAAGAAAAGCGATCCAGATGGGAATTGAGCCCGTAGGCGTTATCGGCGGATATAAGGGTCTTGTTGACGAGGACCTTAAGCCCCTTTCCTCCTGCGACGTTTCCAACATAGTGAACAGAGGCGGAACGGCTCTTTATACTGCCCGCTGCCTTGAGTTCCAGACCGAGGAAGGCATGAACAGAGCCATCGCTACCTGTAAGCGCAACAATATCGACGCTATCGTAGCTATCGGCGGAGACGGAACCTTCAGAGGAGCTACCGACCTTGCTGTTCACGGAATTCCCACCGTAGGTGTTACGGGAACTATCGACAACGATATCACCGCAACAGACTATACCGTTGGCTTCGATACCGCGATGAATACCGTTGTTGAGCTCGTAGACAAGCTCCGCGACACCTGCGAGTCCCACTCCCGTATAAACGTAATCGAGGTTATGGGCCGCCACTGCGGACAGATCGCTCTTTGCGCGGGAATCGCGTCCGGAGCTATCGCAACCATTATCCCCGAGGTTCCTTTTGACGAGGCTGAAATTCTCAACAGAATAAAGACAGCAAGAGAAGACGGCAAGAGAGGCATGATCGTAATGGTCAGCGAGGGAGTGTTCGTAAAGGACGGTCAGGGTAATGAAATTCCCTACGGCGAGGTTATTACTAACAAGATCTGCGAGATGGGCCTTGATGCAAAATTCGTTCGTCCCGCGCACATAGTACGCGGAGGTACTCCTACACTCAGAGACCGTCTTACGGCAACAAAGATGGGTGTTAAGGCAGTTGAGCTTATTGCAGAGGGCAAGAGCAATCTCGTAGTTATAGAGAATGACGGTAAGATCGAATCCCTCGATATTCTCTTTGCGCTTACCGCTGACCGTATGTACAAGGGTAAGCTGAAGGACGGAGATCTTGACAAGTTCAGCGCAGAGGACATCAAGGCAATGGAAGCAATCTCGGAAAAGCGCCGCGCGGAAATCGCAGAGCTTTACGCAATTGCAAACGACGTTGCTCACTAATAACATAATCTAAAAAATTAATTGGCTGTCTCAAATGAAATGAGACAGCCCATTTTTGTGGGGTAGTCAGATTTAGGCAAGAAGCGTCGATTTTCGAAGAAAATCAACCAATTATTGTTTCATTTGCGAATTTATATCGCATTTTGTTTTTTATTGTTTTTTTCGGACTTTTCGGTCTTGCCAAATGTGATAGCCCATTATATTTTATTCCCAATAATCAACGTCATGGGGAAGACCGATATCCTTTGCGTGGAATTCGGGATTTTTGCCCGCCTTACGCTGCGTTCTGTAATCCTTCAAAGCCTTGAACGCATATCTGCCGAGGATAATTATCACGGGTATGTTTATCAGCGCCATAAGACCCATGGTAATATCGGCAATATCCCAAAGAAGTCCTGCGCTGAGTCCCGCGCCTACGAAAATCAAAGCCGCGGCAATAATATAGTATGCCGTGTTGAACTTTTTGCCGGGAACCCGTTTGAGAATATGGTTGATAGCTTGATTTACGTAATACAGATTTCCAAGAAGCGTCGTAAACGCAAAGAAGATCATAGCGACCGTAATAAATACGGGTCCGAATCCGCCAAGGGATGCGCGCAAGGACATTTGGACGTAGGATGCGCCCGCAATGTCGGCGGAGGGAGTAACGCCCGAGCACATGCACATGAATGCCGTTGCCGAGCAGACGAGAATAGTATCAATAAATACTGAAAGCATCTGTACAAGCCCTTGCTTTGCGGGATGGCTTATTTCAGCCGATGCCGACGCGTTGGGAGCCGAGCCTACGCCCGCCTCGTTACTGAACAGACCTCTCTTGATTCCGTACATTACGCAGGAGCCTCCAAAGCCACCGAAAATAGCGCGGAAATCGAATGCTTCCTTGAATATGGTTGAAAATACAAAGGGAAGCGTATTTGCATTAAGGCATACGACTATCAACGCTACGAGAATATAGGCAATGCCCATAACGGGAACCATAATATCCGTTATCTTCAGTACGCGCTTTCCGCCGCCAAAGAGACAGTAGGCAACCGCAAGAGCGATAATTCCGCCTATTACCCAAGGGGTAATATTCTCTTTGTAAAATCCGTAGACCGAGAAGGTGGATTGCAGATTGTAGGACGCAAGCATGTTAAAGCCAACGCCGTAGGTCAAAATAAGAAGAACAGAGAATACTATTGCAAGCGGACGGCATTTAAGCGCCGTTTCTATGTAGTATGCGGGACCGCCGTAGCAGCCGTCGGGACCTCTCTTTTTGTATATCTGAGCCAGGGTGCTCTCAACAAAGGCGGAGGCACAGCCGATAATGGCAATGACCCACATCCAGAATACCGAGCCAAATCCGCCAAGACAGATAGCGGTGGAAACACCTATGATGTTTCCCGTTCCGACTCTTGATGCCGTTGAAACCATAAGGGCGCTGAAGGAAGAAACACCTTTTTTATCTGCAGGCTTTTCTCCGACAACGCGTATCTGCTCTCTAAAGGATCTTAACTGTATGCCCTTAGTGCGCAGAGTAAAATAAAGTCCGCCCAAAACGAGAATTATAATAAGCGCGTAGCTGTAGAGATATTCGCTTATTTTACTGATGATCTGTTCGAATAACATACTTGATGCTCCGTTCTCTGAAAGTAAATATTAAAAAAATTATATACCAAAAGTCGAAAAAAGTCAAGAAGTATTTGCCTTTTCGGTTCGTTGCATGAGCATGGAGCATTTTTTCCGCTATTGACTTTATTGCATAATTGTGATATAATAACAAAGCGGATTGATTTTGCCGCGCGATCATTTGGTCTTGGGAGAATTTAAATGAGGAAAATTTTCAGAATCATAGCTCTTACGTTGGTTTGTCTTATTGCTCTTTCTGCCTTGACTTCCTGCGGAAGAATGTTTGAAGGCGTTCAAAGAAAAGCGACAAAAGCAGGATTTACAAGCTATTTGTTTAATCACAGGGAAATGGCTGAGGTCAATACGGCCATGCATGCCGCAGGCATAAGCGGAGAGATGAAAACAGCTTGCCTGATGGTTGACGATACGGGAGACAGCGCATATCTGTATGAATTTGATAAGATTTCCGCTGCCCGTTCATTTATGGAAAAGTACACAGAAATTATAGGCATATACGACGGAGATATTGAGCTCAGAAGAGATAACAAAATAGTAATTGCCGGCAGCAGCTCCGCGGTGGAGAGGTGCTGGTAAAAAGTATTCCGAAGGGCTAAATCAGGACCCGACAGAAAAAATACCGCCTTGCTGTCGATACGTTTACAGCAAAGCGGTATTTTTAATTTTGTCTATCCCTTTTGTTTTTAACGACAACGTAAACAAATGCAGCCGTTCCGCCTGCGGCAATTAATCCGAGAGCGGAAAAAATGAAGGTAAGGGCAATTTTATGTCCGCGCGCCGAGGATTCGGCTGTATCTTCCTCTCCGTCCGCTGCCTCGACCGTTATATCGCCGATTCCGTCGCCGTTGGACTCTCCCTCATAATTCGGTTCGTAATCGGAGGGGGTATAGTCGCTTTCGGCATGGACCGTTAAAGGCAAAAGCATGAAAAGAGTCAAAATAAGAGCAAAAATTTTTATTTTTTTCACCGTAACTGCTCCTTGATTCAAAAATATCGTTATTTATATTTTATCATATATTGAGGATTTGTCAATACGGAAGAAGCTCCTGTATATTAAATAATAACAAAAATTTAGTCTATGTCTGTTGACATAAAAGCAATTTGGATTTATAATAATATTAGCACAAAATAAGGAGGTATTTTAAAATGACTGTTACTAAAGAATCTATAATCGGCGACGTTCTTGATTTTGAGCCCGCAACCGCGCAGTTCTTTTTTGAGATCGGTATGCACTGTCTCGGATGCCCCTCCGCAAGAGGCGAATCCATTGCTGACGCTTGCATGGTTCACGGCACCGACGCAGACGCGCTTATCAAAAAGATAAACGATTTTCTGGCTGCAAAATAAGAAAAGCCACGGGGCTCTTTTCGTTGAAACGGCGAAGGAGCCCCTTTAATAAAATCACGGAAGGAATACTATGAACACCGTAAAACTCGGAAAAAGGCTGACAGCGGCGGCAGGATTTTGCCGTAAGGGCAGTTTTATTGCCGACGTGGGAACAGACCATGCCCATCTGCCTATATATTTATATCAAAAAGGAATGATCCTTGGAGCGGTCGCGTCGGACACAAACGAAGGACCTATTGAGAGGGCAAGGATAAATATAAGCGCGAACCGTCTGTCGGATAAAATAGATACCGTCCTTTGCGACGGACTGTCAAAGCTTGAAGGGTACTCTCCAAAGGATATTTTCATTCTCGGCATGGGGGGAGAGCTTATCGCAAAAATAATAGATAACGCTCCTTTTGTAAAGGATAAGAGCATTCGTCTTATACTTCAGCCCATGACCCATTGGGAGATACTTCGCAAATACCTGTGTGAGAACGGCTTTACGATCGTTGACGAGGCACTTGTAAAGGAAGACCGAATATACAGAATCATCGTGGCGGAATACAGTGGCAAATGCGAGGATTACAGCGATGTTGAGCTTATTCTCGGCAGACTGAATATTGAGAGGCGCGATCCGCTCCTCGTGGAGCTTACCGAGCGAAGCCTTGACGTAATAAACGAAAGAATAAAAGGAAAGCTTTCGGGGGGAGCCGACGCATCGGTTGAAATTGCCCTTGCCGAAAAGCTCCGGGAGATAATAAAATGAATGTAAAAGAGCTTTATTCAATACTTAACGAAAAAATACCGCAGGAGCTGAGCTGTCCGTGGGACAACGACGGACTTATGTGCTGTCCCGACGGAAGCCGTGAGGTAAGGCGTGTTCTCGTTGCCCTTGACGTTACTGCCGACGTGGCAGAAAAGGCAGCGACAGAAGGATACGATCTTATAGTATCGCATCATCCGTTTATTTTTAAGGGACTTAAGTCTGTAACAGACGATAACTTTTTGGGAAATAAGGCAATATCACTTATTTCAAAGGGAGTTTCGGTTGCCTCTTTTCATACAAGGCTTGATGCCGTAGAGGGCGGAGTAAACGATACTCTCGCATCTCTTTTGGAGCTTAAGAACGTCCTTCCCTTTGGCGACGAGGGCATAGGCAGAATAGGAGAGATTGAGGGAAATATTACCCTTGAGGAGCTTGCGAAAAAAGTCAGAAAGGCTCTCGGCGCGCCATTCGTTCTTTGCGCTGACGGTAAAAAAATTCCCAAGAGAGTTGCCGTTCTCGGCGGAGAGGGCGGAGACGACATTGAAAACGCAAGAGCAGCGGGAGCGGATACCTATATCAGCGGTAGGCTCGGGTACCATTCTATGACAGACGCTCCTGATTTTGGAATGAATCTTATTGAAGCGGGGCATTATTATACCGAGGCGCCCGTATGCGCCGTTCTTGCCGAGCTTATAAAGGAAGCCGACGCAAAAATTGAAGTGGACATATACGAATCAAACAGAATAAAAGCAATATAAAAAATATAAAAGGAGATAAAAATGACGTACGTAGTTTCGGATATACACGGATGCTTTGACAAATTCAAGGCTCTTCTCGAAAAAATAAGATTTGGCGATAACGACGTGATGTACGTTCTCGGAGATATCGTTGACGTAGGCGACGAGCCTATGGAGCTTCTTTGCGACCTTTCCATGAGATACAATATCGTGCCCATCGTTGGCGAGCATGACCTGCGCGCTCTTAAGCTTTTGTCCGAGTTCAACAAGATACTTACCGAGGGCGGCGCGCCTGACCCCGAAATAATGGGCGAGCTTACCGAGTGGATAAAGGACGGCGGAGCCAAGACCCTTCAGGGATTTAAGGAGCTTGACTCTGACATGAGAGAGGGAATTATCGAATATCTTGAGGAGCTTTCTCTTTACGAGGAGGTGGAGGTTAAGGGACATAAGTATCTTCTTCTCCATGCGGGAATTGCCGACTTCGACCCCGATACCCCTCTTGAGGACTATATGCCCGAGGACTTTCTTTCCGAGGCTCTTGACCCCGACAGAGAATATTTTGAGGACGTTACAATAATCGCGGGACATACTCCTACCTATACGGTGGACGGGGCAGACCACGGCAAGATATATTACGGCGAGAGCGGAATTCTTATAGACTGCGGAGCGGCATACGGAGAGGCTCTCGGCTGCCTCTGCCTTGAAAATGGCAAGGAATTTTACGTATAATGAAAAAAGAGCAGACAGTAGAGCTTCGCATTACCGATATAAACAATCTCGGATGCGGAGTAGGCAGATACGAGGGAGTCGTTGTTTTCGTCAAGGGAGCGGTAACCGACGACGTGGTATCGGCTAAAATAATAAAGGTTACAAAAAGCTATTGCGTAGGCAGGCTTGAACGTATAATTACCCCGTCCGCTCACAGAGTAGAAGCCGACGGCTGTCGCGCCCCCCTTGCCTGCGGCGGCTGTGTGTACAGAAATATCAGCTACGAATATGAGCTTGAGCTTAAGACAAATTACGTAAGGAACGCCTTTCGCAAGGCGGGACTTTCCGAGGTCAGCGTTCTTCCCACAAAAAGCGCAGGCAGGGAATACGGATACAGAAACAAGGCGCAGTATCCCGTAGTGCAGACCAAAAACGGAATAAAGGCGGGATTTTACGCGTCAAAGACTCATAATATAATCCCCTGCGAAAATTGCGTAATACAGAACGAAGAATTTGCCCCCATTGTGGATTTCGTTTGCCGATTCGGAGACAGCCACGGCTGGAGCGTCTATGACGAGGGCACGGGCAGAGGTCTTTTGAGACATATCTATATGCGCATCGGTGAAAAAACGGGAGAGATAATGGTATGTCTTGTGATAAACGGAGACACACTCCCAAGCGAAGCGGAATTCGCAAATTCGATTATCGGTAATTTTCCCGAGATCAAGAGCGTAATGATAAATAAAAATACCGAGAATACAAACGTGGTTCTCGGAAAGGAATACAGGCTTCTTTTCGGTAAGAGCTACATAGAGGACGAGCTTTGCACATTGAGGTTCAAAATAAGCCCCGATTCCTTTTATCAGGTGAACCGAGACGGAGCCGAGCTGCTTTACGGCATTGCAAAAGAGAAAGCCGAGCTTTCGGGCAACGAGATACTCATGGACCTTTACTGCGGAACGGGTACTATCGGGCTTTCAATGGCGGAAAAAGCAAAAAAGCTCTGCGGAATAGAGATAGTATCGGCGGCTGTGGATTGCGCCCGTGAAAACGCAAAAGAGAACGGCATAAGCAACGCAGAATTTTTGTGCGCTGACGCGGGCAGTAAAGAGGTGATCCTCTCGGCGGCAGGCGGAGTACGCCCCGACGTTGTGGTAATAGACCCCCCAAGAAAGGGAAGCACGAGGGAGCTTGTAAGCACCCTTGCCGACCTCTGCGTTCCGAGAATAGTTTACGTTTCCTGCGACCCCGATACCCTTGCTCGCGACTGCGTGTGGTTTTCTGAATGCGGATATGAAGTCGGGGTCGTACAACCCGTAGACCTTTTTCCGAGAACAGGGCACGTCGAAAGTGTCGTTTGTCTCACGAGAAAG
This sequence comes from Oscillospiraceae bacterium, assembly GCA_015064735.1. Classification (GTDB taxonomy): domain Bacteria; phylum Bacillota; class Clostridia; order Oscillospirales; family CAG-272; genus HGM12713. The sequence continues at coordinate 1,440 of SVRP01000008.1, read as the reverse complement.
GAATAAATATGGAACAGATTTTATTTAAAGATGTACCGAGCGATGATATTTACTTTATGAAAAACGTAAAGAAATGGCAGATCACTTCGATTGTTTTTTGCGTTGTTTTTGTAATCCTCGGGACGATCAGTTTTATTTCCGAAAGGGACGTCGGCGAGAACAGATATCTGCTTTTGATTGCGCCGATGGCTGGGATTGCGTTATTTGTTGGTATTTTCATAAGCACTTGTTGCCAAGCGAAGCAGTATCTGCTCGTTTTTGATAATGCTATTAAATATAAAAAAGGTTTTTCCCCAGAAGAAAAACAATTGATAATCACTCCGAATGATTATAAAATTAAACTGATAAAATTTACTCATCGAGGCGGCTACACGGTTTGTCTTTTGTTCTTAAATCAAAAGAACAAAAAACTACTCTCGTATAAATTGTGTCAGAACTTTACTAAAAAGCAGAAAGATGCTCTGTGTAATATCGGTTGTAAAATTGTTGATCGCCAACAGGTGCTAAAAAAAGTTAATTAAATATACTTTTTGGCTTTACAACCCCCGCTTTTGGCATAAAAATATACCTTTTGACCTTATGACCCACGTCGAGTCTGTCATTTGTCTGACGCGACGACTCGACAACTGATTTTGCCTTTCTGTGAACGAAAGCAATTCCACCGCCGTGTCATCCTCGAGCGAAGCGAAGGATCTCGGCGGACAGGAAAAGGAGAGAATTATGTATTATGTTTATATCTTGACGAACAAATCAAACAAGGTTATGTATATAGGAATTACAAATGACTTGCAACGTCGACTGTATGAACATAAAAATGAGCTTGTTGACGGCTTTACGAAAAAATATCACATTCACAAATTGGTTTATTACGAAAGCCACAAATATGTGAAGGAAGCGATCTTAAGAGAGAAGAAGCTAAAGGGTCTTTTAAGAATTCGCAAAAACGAATTAGTAGAAACGATGAATCCCGAGTGGATAGATTTGTCAGATAAATTGTTTCCGAATGTTTTTACTTAACAATTCGCCCGAGATCCTTCGCTTCACCGCGCCGACACCTTTAGGTGTCATTCTTGAGCGAAGCGAAGAATTTCGGCGCGGCTTCGCTCGAGGATGACACGGGCGAGGGAGCATGGCAAGGACAAATGTGATTTTTGAGCATAGTTCGAAAGTTCGTTTTACAGCAGTACGGTATAACATAACGAAAAAAAAGGAGAACAAAATGAATAATCACTGGAATGGTAAACTGTGGTATGCTTACGGTACCTCGATGACAAGCATTAAGCAAGGAGAATACGTTCCCGTTGTGGAAGAGATTTCGGGTATGACAGTTGTAAATCTCGGCATTCCCGGGGGATGCCTGACACCTGACGGTTATGGCAAAGGTAACACCAAGCGCGCCGTGATGAATATGGATGACGGCAAGGAAAATGCGGACCTTAT
>SVRP01000022.1 GCA_015064735.1 Oscillospiraceae bacterium | reverse complement strand
CATTGCCTTTGCCCGCCAAAAATACGGGATCCTTTGTAAGAGGAGTAATGCTAATGCCGTTCTCATCCTGACGTATAACAACGTGATCCTCGGGATTTTGAAGAGCAACACTTTCATCTACCGCACCAGAAACTGTCATTCCCGTGTATATCGGTACCTGCTTTCTTCCCAATATGGGTATAAGAATGACTGTAAGCAGAGTAAGAATTACCACAACCGCCGCTATCGGCGCCATTACGGCTATTCTTCTCTTGTTTTTTCTTTTACGCATACTGTTTATCCAACCGATTCTTTTTTCGGTGGCTTTGTCAACAAGCTCGTCCGGAAGATAGGTCATGGCATCGAGCTTAAGATTGACGTTATTCTTATTTTTCTTCATACCACAAACCCTCCTCGATAAGTTTTTCTTTGAGTCCTTCTCTTATAGCGGAAAGGGCCCTGAATACCGTGCTGCGGTGGACCTTCATCATGTCGGCGATATCGTCTATTTTATCCGAATAGTAGTATCGGCAAATAAACATAGTAGCGGAATTTTCGTCAAGTGTTTCGAGATATTCGCTTATTATTCTGCTAAGCTCGGATGCGATTATCTTTTCGTTCGGATTCTCTGAGGGAATAAAGTCATCCATTTCGTCAAGGGTAATGAGGACTTCCGATGGGATCCTTTTTTGGGCGTGATTCGCCTTGAACTTGTTTATGGCGATGCACCTCATGATCTTTGAGATAAACGCTTGAAACGCCGTAGGTCTCGCGGGAGGAATGCTGTTCCATGTGCCGAGATAGGTATCGTTGAGGCACTCCTCGCAGTCAAGCTCATCGTGAACTATGTTGTATGCTATAGATAAGAGATAATTTCCGTACTTTTCATCTGTAGCTTTTATTGCCCGTTCCTCTCGGTTCCAATAAAGCTCGACTATTTTATCGTCCGATAAAAGTATTTTGGAATTGTTGCGGTCTTTTGGCTTCATAATGCTCTCCTTTTGGAAAATAAATTCTGTCTCTATAATAAATAGTCAGTTTATTTTCCCAAACAGTCGCACAAATTTAAAAAAATTTTAAAAGGGTCCTCTTTTCGTAAAATTTTACGGTAAAGGAAGGACCCTTGAATGTTATTCTACAGATATTATATAAGGATAAAGGGGTTGCTCGCCCATTATGACCGACACGTCGCTCATGGGGGCTGCTTCGCGAATCATCTGCTCAACGGTACCCATATCCTCTTCGGAAACACCCTGACCGCAGAATACCATAATAAATGAAGCATCGGAAAGTCTGTCGAGAAGACCTCTCAGACATGCAAGCTCTCCGTTGGCTATGCTCTCTATTTTTCCGTTTACGAGTCCGAGGGTCTGACCGTCGCTTATTTTTTCGCCCTCAACGGTGGTGCTTCTTACCGCATTGGTAACCGATATGGTTGTAACACCCTTAATGGCGGATTCCATATTGGTAAGATTTTCGTCGGGTTCTCCGTCGGGATTAAAGGCTATCATTGCGGAAATTCCCTCAGGAACGCTGGTGGAGGGAACAACGATTACCTTTTTATCTTTTATTATTTTAGATGCCTGTTCGGCAACCATGTAAATGTTTTTGTTATTGGGAAGAACGAAAACGTACTTTGCGGGAGTGGCGTTTACGGCATCAATAATATCCTGTGTGCTGGGATTCATGGTCTGACCGCCGTGTACAACCGAATCTACCCCAATGTCTCTGAAGGCGGCGGCAATGCCGTTACCTAAGCATACCGAGACAAATCCGTATTTCTTTTCTATTTTTCTCTTTGAGGGCTTTTCCTTCTCCACAACGAGTGCTGAATGCTGTTCTCTCATGTTTTCCACCTTTACGGTAATAAGAGAGCCGAATTCGAGAGCCTTTTCCATTACGCTACCCGGGTGGTCGGTGTGAACGTGGAGCTTTATTATCTCCTCGTCGTCAACGAAAACCACGCTGTCGCCTATACCGCAGATGAAGTCGTGAAGAACCGCAGCGGTGTTCTCACCCACAAATTCGGAAGATTTCTGAACTACCGCCTCGGTGCAATAGGAGAAGGTAATATCCTCGGTGTTAAAGCTTGTAAAATCAGCCTCTCCCGATTCACCGTCGGCTTGATTTATAAGGAATATGGGGTCGTTTTCAAGAACTGCAAGCATTCCCTTGAGAATTGTAACAAATCCGTAGCCGCCCGCGTCTACCACGTTTGCTTCCTTGAGCTTCGGAAGCTGCTCGGGAGTTTTCGCAAGAGCGATCTCGGAGACCTCGACAAGAGCTCTGAAAAGTCCCTCAACGTCGCCGGCGTAACCGCCGTCCTTGGTAAACTCAACAGCCTTTTCGGCACAGTTTTGCATAACCGTCAGAATAGTTCCTCTGGTGGGATTCATCACAGCCTTGTAGGCTTCGGAATATCCCTTACTGAATGCCGTTGCGATATCCTTTGAGTCAGCCTCGCAAAGTCCCTTGAATGCCTTTGACATACCTCGGAAGAAAAGTGAAAGGATAGCGCCCGAATTTCCTCTTGCGGAGCGAAGGGCAATATCAGCCGCTTTTTTTGCGCAATCGGAAAGGGATTCGCTTCCGTCGATATTCTTCATGGTACGCATAGTGAGGGTCATATTAATGCCCGTATCTCCGTCGGGGACGGGGAATACGTTCATGTTGTTTATCACGTCCTTGCTGTTATCAAGGGAATTGGCAGCGGACATGATCATCATGCAAAAGGTTTTGCCGTTAATGGTCATATAAGCTTACCTCTCTGTTCCAAAGAAGAATAATGCAAGGGTTCCGGGACCCGAATGCGCGCCGATAACGGGACCTACGTATCCGATAACAACCTCGGGAACGCCCAACTCCTTTTTAAGTCTGTCTGCAAGATATTCCGCATCGGCAATGCAGTCGCCGTGGGAAATAAACATGGTCTGCTTTTCGGGCTCTGTGGCTGTGCGCTTTGCGCTTTCAAAAAGCGCGTCAACAGAAGCCTTTCTACCTCTTGCCTTGGATACGTTTATAAGCTTTCCCTTGAAGTCCACGTGAAGAACGGGCTTGATTGAAAGCATGGTTCCCATAACCGCCGTAGCAGCGCTGACGCGACCGCCTCTCTTAAGGAAGAATAGGTCGTCAACGGTGAACCAGTGACAGAGCTTGAGTCTGTTATCCTTTGCCCACTCGTAGACCTGGTCAATGGTCTTGCCCTCAAGTCTCTGCTTTGCGGCAGTGTAGACAAAGAGACCCTGACCGAGGGAGGCGCAAAGGGTATCTACTGTATATACCTTTCTTTCGGGATATTTTTCGGCAAGCTCCTGCGCCGCAACGAAGGCTGCGTTGTAGGTGCCGCTGAGACCCGATGAAAATCCAAGATAGAGAACGTCCTTGCCCTCTGTAAGGTAAGACTCCATAAGGTTCAGAAAACGCTCAAAGCTTACGGCTGACGTGGTAACGGTACCCTTTTTTCGAAGAGTAGAGTAAAATTCCTTAATATCAAGAGCATCGTTTGCAACGGGCGGCTCATTATTGATAACAACCTCAAGAGGTATGGAAATAACGTCAAGCTCGGAAAGCTGCTCCTTTGTAAGATCGGAGCTTGAGTCGGTTATAAGAACAAAGTTTTGCATAAATATATCGCCTTTCTGTATTTATTTTGAGGTTCCCTTGAAACCAATCGGATTTTCATTCACGACCAAATGTAGTATTGAATACTATTATACATCGCCCGATTGGTTTTGTCAAGGGGATTTGAAAAATTGACAAAGGCAAATTATTTAAGCAGATGACGCTTAATCTTTCTTGACGATGTCTTTTCAAAGGGAGTGGAGCGGATCTCGACTGCCTTAACCTGCTTGTAGGTGGGGAGATTCTTGTTCATGGTCATTATGCGTCGCTCGATATCCTTCTGGATCACGTTGTTTGCGGTATCCTCGGGATACTTGGTGAAATCGGGGTAAACGAGAGCTACGAGAAGGACATTTTCGCCGTTCTGTCTGCCGATAACGGCGCTCTCTGCTATCTTGTCGATGCCCTCAAGGTATTCTTCTATCTCCTCGGGGAATACGTTCTTACCGTTTTCGAGAACGATAACGCTCTTCATACGGCCCGTAATATAGAAGTAGCCGTCGGCATCCTCGTAGCCTACGTCTCCCGTACGGAACCAACCGTCGTCGGTAAATGCGTCTCGGGTAGCTTCCTCGTTGTTGTAGTATCCGAGCATTACGTTGTCGCCCTTAACCTGGATCTCGCCCTCAAGGTAGCCCTTTTCGTTAATACGCTCTCCGTCGATTCTTGCCTGGCAGCAGGGAACGGTAGGACCTACCGAGCCGTACTTGCGTGCGTAGTAGGGGGTAACGAAAACGAGAGGAGAGCACTCGGTTATACCGAAGCCCTCGTAAATCGAAATGCCGAGAGCCTCAAAGAATTCGATCATTTTGGGATTAAGCGCAGCACCGCCGCAGATTATCTTTTCGAGATTTCCGCCGAATGCCGAAAGAACGTCCTTAAAGAGGTCGCGGCGCTTGTCGAAACCTACGGTAGTCATAGCCTTGGATATACCAAGACCCACCTTGAGCTTCTTGTCTCTGCCGCTCTTCTTTGCCTCGGTCCAGATTCTCTTGTAGAAGGTGTAAACGTAAAGAGGAACGAGAACCAATGCGTTGGGCTTGAATATCTTGAAGTTTTTGAGAACGTGTGTGAGAGAGTCGTTAATGCAGATATGAATACCGTAGTCCATTGCCGCAAGGGTGCAGGCAAGCTCGTAGGTGTGGTGAATGGGGAGAAGAGAAACTATGGTATCGTCGGCGTTGAAGTCAACGCTTGCGCAGGCAGCGCTTACGCAGGAGAAGATATTCTTCTGGCTGAGCATAACGCACTTACTTGTGCCCGTAGTACCGGAGGTGAAGAGCATTTCCGCAAGTCCCTCTCTGTTCTTGACGGGCGGGAATTCATAGCCCTTTTCCGCAATAATATTTTTACCTTTTTCGAGTATCTGCTTGTAGGGAACGACTCCGTTGCCCTCAAGCTCTGCGTCGTTTGGCGCTACGGGCATAAAGAGTTTAAGGCTCTTGTGAGACTCCATAGTGTCCTTGAATTTACCGTTGAAGCTGCCCGAATAGAGAATACCGTCGGCATCTACCTGATCGAGGAAGCCTTCGATAACGTTGATCTCAAGCTCCTTGTCAAGAGGGATAGCGACTCCTCCCGTTGCAAGGACAGCAAGGTAGGTAACGAGCCAGGCAACCGAGGTCTCGCCGATGATAGCAATTCGCTTTCCCGCATAGCCAAGGTCTGTAAGACCTGCAGCCATTCTTCTTACACGTCTTACAAGACGGGTATAGGAAAGGTCCTTTACGTTTCTTTTTGAATCGAAATAGGAGTAAGCGATCTTATCTCCGTGTTTTTCTATAACTCTAAGGAAATCGACAACGTGGTCAACTCTTTCGTACTTGCGGGCTGTTTTCTGTTTCTTGTGAATTTTAACCTCTGTGGGCTTCTTTTCTGTAGCTTTCATTTTTTCCTCCGTAAAACAATATTAAGAGTTCTGTTTGTCTGGTTTATTTGTATTGATATCGGCAAGTAAATCTGCCTTTTTCAGATTTTCGCATATTTCATAAAGGGTTTCGTAAAATACGACAAGCCTTTCCTTGGGAATACCGCCGCTTACAAATTGGTTTATATTGCTGACGATGCTGTTTATTTCTGCGGCGACCTCTCTGCCTTTGTCGGTAAGGATGCATTTTTTTCTGTAGCTTGAATTGCCCTTTCCCTCTACTACGAGTCCTTCGGATAACAGCTCTCCTATTATTCTCGTAACCTGAGCTCTGTCTATGGAAAGGCGGTTGGCAAGCTCGGTTCGGGTCAAGCCGTTTGGAGAATCAAAGAGCTGTCTTATACAGAGAGTGTGGGTGCCTGAAAGTCCGAACTTTTCCATATATTTTGATTTTAAGCGTTCGAGACATTTAATGGCTGAGGATACCAGTGTGCTGAAGGAATCAAATCCTGTTTCCTGACGTTTGTGCGGCATGCTTTCGTTCATCTGTTCACCTCCCTATGCCGTAATACCTCAACTTATATAGTACCACAAAAATGTTGAGTTGTCAACATAAAACTCCGAGATTTAGGCGTTTTTTCAATATTATATATATTATATACAAAAATCAACGAAATATTATGGCGAAAATATTCAAAAAAATCGGCATAATAAGGAATAATTTTCCAATTTAATCAACTTAAAAGACAGTAAAAGACAAGGACAATGAGGGGGCAGACGGCAAAAGAAAGTATCTTTGAGAGAATGTAAGGCTTAAAGGAAACGGAATTGCCCCGACATACGTTGATAACCTGAAGATGCACCGAAAGCCCCGACCAGCCGAGAACCGCGGCGGCAAGATACCTACCGGTATCTCCTGCCGAAGGAGAAAGGGAGGTCCCCCCTGTCATTTCAAAAAATCCGAAGAATACGGGAGCCCAGAGGGGAGATACAGAAATCACAGCCCGAAGAATACCCACGAGGGTATAGAAAAATGTTACGAAGGCGCAAATACTTATAACAGAGGCGGCCGCAGAGCATACCGAATCGCAAAAAAGGGAGACTGCCGAAAAATTTTGCTCCCCTTTGCGGCTGCTTGGCTCATGGAACGGCAGACCTTTATCTGCGCCGAATTTGAATACCGCTCCGCTTATGTAGCCGCAAAGGATAGCCGAAATTACGCACGAAGCGTAGAGGATCAACCCGAATATGCGGTCTTTAAACGTAAGCTCCCCCACGGCGCATATTACGAACGGAGCGCTTGGGATGTTGCAAAGGGGCAGCAAACGGGAGTATTCATCAGATGAAATTTTGCTGTCGCGATAGAGAGACGACGCGCATTTTGCCCCCACGGGAGCGCCGCAAAGAATACCGAGAATAATAGCGAAAAGGCAGTGGGCAGGAAGTCCGAGCACAGTTTTTTTCGTTTTCCCTTTCCCCGTATTCCGCCGGGGCAGACAGCCGATAATTATTTCGGACAGCGCCATAAATGGAAAAAGAGAGGGGATCACTGTAAGGGCGCATAAGCGGAGTCCGTCTCGCACAAGGGAAGCCGAAAGGGCGGGAAAACATAAAAGCAGAAAAAACGTTCCTGTTCCGAGAGCGGCGAAAATTGCCGCCCACGGGCGAGCGTCCCTTGATTTGTTTGCTTTTTTTCTGCCTTTTATATTAGCCGAGGTCATCAGAAAGCCCTCCAATTCATATTCATAGTATAGTATTAAATTTTACTTAGTGCCGACAGAGTTTATTCGGCATACAGGAGGTAATATGGCAGAAAAAGAAAAAAATACGGCAGAGCAGAATAAGGCAAAAGTAAAAGAGAAAATATGCCGCGCCCTTGATATATACCCTGACGTTTTCCCGGGTACCTGTACAGTTGAAATCAGAGGGAGAAATCTTGTCATTATAAGAGAATGCGGAAAAATACTTCTTTACACCCCCGACAGAATAAGAATAAGAGTATCAAAGGGGAAGCTGCAGATAGACGGAATGCGTCTTGAGTGCACGGCATACCACAGGGGAAGCGTAATGGTAGACGGATACATAAATTCTGTTTCCTTTGAGGAGGACTGAAATGCTTCACCCTTTTATTTTTCTGTTTGGATACGTGCGCTTTTCCTTGCCAAAGGACGAGGCGGCAGAGGCGGTAGAGCTTATGTCGGCGCTTGGCAGGGTATACAGAAAATTCACCTTTACGGGAGACTGCGCTCTTTTTGATACCACATTCTGCTCCTATAAGAAGCTGCTGTATCTTTTTGAAGCTCACGGACTTCACGCAAAGGTGGAAAGCCGACACGGATTGCCGCATCTCGCATGGAAATACAGAAAAAGATACGGCATACTCGTGGGAGCTATTCTTGCGATGGTAATGATAGTTATGTCGGGTATGATAGTCTGGAACGTGCGAGTCGTCGGAAACACGAGTCTTGACGAGAGGCAGGTAAAGGATGCGCTGAGAAAAAGCGGGCTTGACACGGGAATGTGGATATGGAAAATAGACACACCCGTTCTTGAAAACAGGATTCTGATAGAAAACGATGAAATAGCATGGATAAGCATAAATATCAAGGGAAGCGTAGCAGAGGTGGAAATAAGAGAAGCGGTACCCGAGCCGTCCGATGAAGAGTTTTTTTCGGCTGACCTTGTGGCAACGTCGGACGGAGTCATAGAGTGGTTTGAAAATACCAGAGGGAACAGCCTCGTTTCGGTTGGAGATACAGTATCTGCGGGAGACATTCTTGTTAGCGGATATTATCCCGCCGATGAGACCTCGGGGGAAAGATACACCGTAGCAAAGGGAAAGGTATACGCAAGGACGGTACGGAATTTTGAGGTCAGTGTTCCTCTTACATATGAGAGAAAAATGTATACGGGAGCGCAAAAAAATAAAAAATATCTTGTTTTATTCAAAAAAGAAGTAAAAATTTTCGGAAACAGTAGAAATTTATGGGCAAATTGTGATACAATAAATACGGTGGAGTATTTCGAGACTCTCACGGGGGATACCCTGCCCTTCGGAGTGCGTACCGTAAGATATGCCGAGTACGTTACCGAAACAGTACAGCGAAGCGAGGAGAGCGCCATAGAGCTTGCTCTTTATATGCTTCGTTGCAAAATGGCTGACGAGGTCGTTGACGGCACGCTGGTCAAAAAGGAAATAAGCGGAGAACTTGTGGACGGAGAATACAGGCTTACGTGCAGAGCCGAGTATATAGAAAATATAGCAAAGGTAGTAGAAAGAGAGATAGAGTAAATGGAGCAGAGAACCGTCAAGGTCGAAAGCGCGGAGCTTACCGCAAAACTGTTTGGAAGCTACGATATAAACGCGAGGATGCTTGAGAAAGCCTTCGGTGTATCGGTGCGCAACCGTTCCGAAGAGGAATACGACGCCATAGTAATAGGCGGAGACGACAGAGAGAACGTCGATATGACGGCAGAGGCTGTGAGGTATCTCTGCGATATGGCAAAATATAACGACGAGCTTACCGAGCAGCAGGTGGGATACGTAATAGAAATGCTCAAAAGCGGCAACCGAGGAGAGCTTGCGGCTCTCGGAGGGGACGTAATATGTATTACCACCAAGGGTAAGCCCATAAAGGCAAAAACAGTGGGTCAGAAAAAATACGTAGAGGCGATCTCCAAAAACACGGTGGTGTTCGGAATAGGTCCTGCGGGAACGGGAAAGACCTTCCTTGCGGTTGCTATGGCGGTCAAGGCTCTGCGTGAAAAGCAGGTCAGCAGAATAATTCTGACCCGACCCGCAATAGAAGCGGGAGAGAAGCTCGGATTTTTGCCCGGAGACCTTCAAAGCAAGATAGACCCCTATCTGCGCCCCCTTTACGACGCAATGTTTGAAATGCTTGGCGCGGAAAACTATAAGCGTCAGCTTGAAAAGGGAGTAATAGAGATTGCGCCCTTGGCTTACATGAGAGGACGTACTCTTGACGACAGCTTCATAATTCTTGACGAAGCGCAGAACGCGACTCCCGAGCAGATGAAAATGTTCTTAACAAGACTTGGATTTAACTCCAAGGCGGTAGTAACGGGAGACCTGACACAGACCGACCTGCCCACGGGACAAAAAAGCGGTCTTGCCATAGCCGTCAAGATACTTGCGGGAGTTGAGGATATAGGAATACACGGCTTTACCGATATGGACGTAGTAAGACATAAGCTTGTTCAGCGGATAATCAGAGCTTACGACAAATACGAAAAAACAGAAATGGAAAAACGGGCGGCGAGAACCAAGTATAAGGCAGACAGAAGCGGCGCTCACGGAGGAGAAAAATGAAAAATAATTTAATGATCTATTTTGCCACGGCGGCAGACGGCTATAAGATAACCCATAAGCTCAAGATGCTGGTAAGAGCATCGGTCCTTGCAACACTTTCCTATGAGGGATACGGACAGAAGTGCGAGGTGTCGGTTACCTTTACCGACAACGAGGGCATACGTGCCGTCAATAAAGAATACAGAGGAATAGACGCTCCGACTGACGTGCTTTCCTTTCCCTTGACCGATTTTGAGGGCGGGGACGAGCCCCCCACGGACGAGCCCGAAATAAGCCTTGGCGATATTATAGTTTCGCTTGAGCGCGCAGAGGAGCAAGCGAAGGAATTCGGACATAGCTTTGAGCGCGAGGTAGCATTCCTTTGCGTACACTCGATGCTTCACCTTCTCGGCTACGACCACGAAAGGGGAGCGGACGAGGAAATGGATATGCGCCGCCGACAGAGAGAGATACTTGAGACAATGGGACTTGCGGTGAAATAAATGCTAAATGCTAAGTGCTAAATGCTAAATTAGGACGCAATCAATCCGGCTACACAGGTAAAAGTTTTTGCGGAGCTTTTTTCAAAAAGCGACAAGCGCGTCCCCCAAAAACGCGTTTCTCTTTTGATAACTTTTCTCTTTGCGCCTCTTGGATCAAAGAGAAAAGTGGCTAAGGATAACGCAGAATGCTAAATGCTAAGTGCTAAATTACAAAATAAGGAAAATAAACATGAAAAAGACAGGATTTATAGCAATAGTAGGCAGACCTAACGTGGGAAAGTCCACGCTTCTTAACTCAATACTCGGAGAAAAGGTGGCGATAGTTTCAAACAAGCCCCAGACCACGAGAAACAGAATTACGGGAATTTTTACAAGAGGCGAGGAGCAGTTCGTATTTCTCGATACTCCCGGTATGCATAGCCCCAAAAATACTCTTGGTGAGTATATGGTAAAGGAAGCCGACAATTCTATGCGCGAAGCTGATGCGGTGGTTCTCGTTGTTGATACGGGTAAGGAAATAACTGCCGTTGAGGAAAACGTAATTGCTTACCTCAAAAAGAGCGGGATACCCTCGGTGCTTGCTCTTAATAAGATAGACCAATACGACAGAGAGGATATAGCGAAGGCTATAAGCATGTATGCCGAAAAGCATGACTTTACCGCATTCGTGCCGATCAGCGCAAGAAGCGGAAAGAATGTGTCCGAGGTGCTCGACGAGTGCGCAAAATTCCTTGAGGAATCCCCTTGGTTCTTCCCCGAGGATATGATAACCGACCAGCCCGAGCGTCAGGTTGCTGCCGAGCTTATAAGAGAAAAGATACTCCGTACTCTGAACAAGGAAGTTCCCCACGGAACAGCGGTCGTTATTGAAGAATTCAAGGACGAGGGAAGTCTTATTTCCATAAGAGCCGAGATATTCTGCGAAAAGGCGTCTCACAAGGGGATAATCGTAGGAAAGAACGGCGCGTCCCTGAAGCTTATCGGAAGCTACGCAAGAGCAGACCTTGAAAAGATGTTCGGCACAAAGGTCTACCTTAACCTTTGGGTAAAGGTCAAGGAGAATTGGCGTGAGAGCGCAAGAACGGTAAGCAATTTCGGATACAGAGAAGAAAAATAAAAAGGTAAGAGATAAAAGAAGATGAAGAAAGCGGTTGACGGGCTTGTTTTGCGGGTGTCCCCCGCGGGAGACAACGACAGGCTCCTCTCCGTGCTGACGGCAGACGAGGGCAGAATTTTCATGACTGCAAAGGGGGCGCGCTCGGCACGGAGCAAGGTAGCCTCTATGTGTCGTCTGTTTACCTATGCGAATTTTGAATATTACGAAAAAAACGAAAGAAGATGGACCTCGGGGGGCTCGGTAAACGACAGCTTTTTCGGACTTAACTCCGACCTTGAAGGGTTCTCTCTTGCTTCATATATTGCTCAGATAGCCGAGGAGATAACGGGAGAGGGAGTTGACGGAGGCGAGGTCCTTCGAATGACCCTCAACAGCCTTTACTGTATAGAAAAAAGGCTTAAGCCCTATTGGCAGATAAAGGCAGTCTACGAGCTTTTTGCCGTATCCGTGTCGGGAATGGCACCCGACCTTTCGGCTTGCTGCAGGTGCCGTAAGCAAAGTGAGGGTTATTGGCTTGACGTCATGAACGGCAGACTTGTTTGCGAAGCGTGTATGGAAAAGCAAACGGGCGGGTTGCCCGTAGCCGAGACCGACCGCTTCAGCACGAGAAATATTCTTCTGCCGTTGGATGCATCGGCGGCGGCATCCGCAAAATATATTTTGGAAGCTCCGGTAGAAAGAGCTTTCGCGTTTTCGCTGACCGACGAAGCAAGTATAGAAAATCTGTCAAGGGCGGCGGAGACCTACCTTGTGAATCATCTTGAACGCAGCTTTGAAGCCCTTGAATTTTATAAATCCCTGAAAGAGGAAATTTAAAGAGTAAATGAACGCAAATATTAACGAAAAAACCCTGAAAACAATAGAATTTGATAAGATACGCAGACTTCTTGCGGATGCCTGTCCCACCAAGGGGGCGGCAGAGACGGCACTTGCGCTTACTCCCGAAATTTACCCCGATAAGGTAAGGCGCTTGCAGAGAAGAACTACCGACGCAAGAAAGCTTTGCGACGATAAGGGAATGCCATCATTCGGAAGTGTCAGCGCGGTTGCCGACATTTGCGAGAGAGCTGAAAAGGGAGCTGTGCTTTTCCCTACCGAGCTTATGGACGTTGCCTGTGTTTTGCGCACGTCAAGAGCACTGCTTGATTATATCCGCTCAAACAGAAGATTTACGACGGTCCTTGACGAGGTCTTTGAGAGACTTTTGCCCAACCGTCAGCTTGAGGACAGAATAAGCCGCTCGATCATTTCCGAGGAGCTTATTTCCGACGAAGCAAGCCCGGCTCTTGCCGATATCAGAAGAAAGATAAGGGGAGCAAACGCAAGGGTAAAGGAGACACTTGCCAAGTATATAGGCGGGGGATATTCCAAGTATCTTCAGGAGAATATAGTTACTCAGCGAAACGGAAGATACGTGGTTCCCGTAAGAGCCGAATGTAAAAACGAAATAAAGGGCTTGATTCACGACACCTCATCGTCGGGAGCCACCATATTTGTGGAGCCAATGGCGGTTGTTGATGCGAACAACGAACTGCGTATGCTTGAGGCTAAGGAACAGCACGAGATAGAAAGAATACTTGCGGAGCTTTCCGCCGAGACTGCGAAGCTTTCAAGTCAGCTCATACTTAATTACGAAAATATCACCGAGCTCGCCTTTGTTTTCGGATGCGCGGAGCTTTCAAGAAGAATGGATGCCTGCGAGCCTAAAATAAACGATGAGCGAAAGTGCGTAATAGTGAAGGCAAGACACCCCTTAATAGACAAAAAGACGGTAGTTCCCATAAGCTTTTCTCTCGGTGATGAGTACGATACCCTTATAATAACGGGACCCAACACGGGAGGAAAGACGGTAACCCTCAAGACCCTCGGACTTTTTGCCGCAATGGCTCAGTCGGGACTTCATCTGCCCGCAGAGGAGGGCACCGAGCTTTGCGTTTTTGAGAAGATACTTGTTGACCTTGGAGACGAGCAGAGCATAGAGCAGTCTCTGTCTACCTTTTCCTCTCATATGGTAAATATCGTAAGAATAGTAAACGAAAAGAATGACCGCTCTCTCGTGCTCTTTGACGAGCTTGGAGCGGGAACCGACCCCGTAGAGGGAGCAGCTCTTGCGGTGGCTGTCATTGACGACATGAGACGTGCGGGCGCCCTTTGCGCCGCCACTACTCACTATACGGAGCTTAAGACCTATGCGCTTGACACGGAGGGGGTCAGCAACGCATCCTGCGAATTTGACGTAGAGACCCTGAAGCCAACCTACAGACTTATTGTAGGCGCCCCGGGAAAATCCAATGCGTTTGCAATATCCGAAAAGCTCGGACTTCCCGCGGCGATAATCGAAAGGGCAAAGGCGGGAGTGAACGCAGACAGCAAGCGCTTTGAGAGAATACTCGGAGAGCTTGAGGCATCGAGGCTTAAAGCGGACAGAGCTCTTGACGAAGCTGAAAAGATGAAAGCCGAATACGAGGAGTACAGAAGGACCTCCGAGGCTGAAATAGAAAAGAGACTGAAGGCATCCGAGCGCGAGCTTGAAAACGCGCAGAATAAAGCAAGAAGCATGGTCGAGGCGGCAAAGGCATCCAGCGACTTTATTATGGAGCAGATGGATAGGCTACGTCGGCAGAAGGAGTCCGACAAGCTCGGTGAGGAGCTTGAAAGGGCAAGACGCGAAATAAGGGACAATCTCCGTACCCACGGAGACGCCTTTGATCCCGTTGAAATAAAGAAGGACGAAAATTACGTTCTTCCGAGAAAGCTCAGACGGGGAGACGAGGTTACCATAATCAGCCTTGGAAAGAGGGCTGTGCTTACCGAGGACCCCGACCGCTCGGGCAAGGTTACCGTTCAGGCGGGAATAATCAAAACAAAGGTGTCTCTCGACGACCTGCGTCTTGAAGACGGCGGAGCATCGGGCGCGGCACAAAAAAAGAGCAGCTACAGAGTCAGCGTAAATCGCGACTTTAAGGGTGAGATACATCTTCGCGGAATGACGGGCGACGAGGCATGGTATGCCGTTGATAAATATTTTGACGAAGCGCAGATGGCGGGATTTTTCACCGTCCGTCTGGTACACGGAAAGGGAACGGGAGCCCTCAAGGCGGCTCTATGGAAAAATCTCAAGACCGACAAACGCGTAAAATCCTTCAGAATAGGACAGTTCGGAGAGGGAGACGGAGGAGTTACGGTTGTTGAACTCAAATAAAAGGGTTTAAAAGGATTTCAGTATAAAAATATTTGTCGATTTTTGAAAAAATACTTGTTAAGGCGATAATTTTATGCTATAATATTCTTTGGTTAAAAACCATGAATTGAAAATTACACTCGGAGGGAGAAGCTTTGATGAAGGAAACACAGTATGGAGCGCTCAGCGTTATCGGAATGAAGGGCTGCGAGGAATTTGCGGCGCAGGTTGACTATTATCTTAAGGAATGGAGACGCCACGGAGGAGAGGAATCCTTCCTCGTTCACGCAGAATGTCCCAGATTCGGTTCGGGTGAGGCAAAGGCTCTTTTGCACGAATCCCTGAGAGGACACGACCTTTATATCATTTGCGATGCTTTTAATCATGGAGTTACCTACAAGATGTACGGTAAAGAGGTTCCTATGAGTCCCGATGACCACTATGCGGATCTTAAGAGAATTATCGCATCCGCAGGCGGAAAGGCAAGAAGGGTAACCGTTATTATGCCCATGCTTTACGAAGGCAGACAGCACAAGCGTTCGGGCAGAGAGTCCCTTGACTGCGCAACCATGCTTCAGGAGCTGGTAAATATGGGTGTTTCCAATATAATCACCTTTGACGCTCACGACCCCAGAGTTCAGAATGCAATCCCCCTTTCGGGATTTGATGACGTAAAACCCGCATATCAGATGATAAAGGCGCTTGTAAAGAACGTTCCCGATGTGTCTATTGATAAGGATAGTCTGGTAATCATATCTCCCGATGAGGGCGCAATGGGAAGATGTATGTACTTCTCCTCCGTTCTCGGTGTAGATATCGGTATGTTCTACAAGAGACGTAACTATTCCATAGTTGTAAACGGAAAGAACCCAATAGAGGCTCACGAGTATCTCGGCAGAGACCTTACGGGTAAGGATGCTATCATAGTTGACGACATGATCTCCTCGGGAGAATCTCTTATCGACGTTGCAATGCAGATCAAGGAAAAGGGAGCAAAGAGGGTATTTGCATTTACCACCTTCGGTCTCTTTACCGACGGATTTGATAAATTTGATAAGGCATACGCAGACGGTGTGTTCGACAGAATCTTCACAACCAACCTCGTATACCGTCAGCCCGAGCTTCACACCAAGGAGTGGTACGTAGAGGTTAATATGTGTAAGTACGTTTCTTACCTCATAGACACTCTTAACCACGACGAGACCATAAGCGATCTCCTTAATCCCGTTAAGAGAATCCATACCCTTGTTGAGAAGCACAAGAACGGACAGGTATCCCAGATGAAGATGTCCTTCGGGGACTGATAAAATTAAACGGCTTAGAAGGGAGCAAATAAAATGAAAAACGCGTGGAAAATAATTTTGGCAGTAATGCTTGTTATGGCATTATTTGCGTTCAGTGTTGCTTGCTCCGATAAAACACCTGAGGAAAACAATTCGGACGGCGGAAGCGTAAATACTTACGACAGTGTATCTGACAGCGGAAGCGACGATGTGTCCGGCGATGATTTTGATGACGGAAGCAACAGCATTATGACCGATAGCGGAAGCGACTCGGATAATACATCATCCGACAATAGCTCGTCGGACAGCGGCTCCTCCGGTGAGACAGAGGACCCCGCGTACGACGATAAGTGGCTGCCTGCGGCATAAATATGACGAAAAAACGGACATCAAATTGACGTCCGTTTTTTCTGTTAAAATTAGAAAGGGAGGGAACTCCGAAGGAATATTCTACACGGATTTTCTTAGGACAAAACCGATATGAAAGCTCAAAACCGTATTTTTAAAATGATACTTGCAGCGCTGTTTTTTGCGCTTGCGTACGTATTGCCCTTTCTTACAGGGCAGATCCCTAAAATAGGCGCCATGCTTTGCCCTATGCATCTGCCCGTGCTTCTCTGCGGATTCATCTGCGGTTGGGCATGGGGACTGACCGTGGGTGCCCTTGTGCCTCTTGTTCGGTCTCTGACCCTAGGTATGCCGATATTTTTTCCGATGGCTGTATGTATGGCGCTTGAGCTTGCGACTTACGGAGTCGTGGCGGGACTTATGTACAAGGCTTTTCCTCGCAGGAAGCTCTTTATCTATTGCTCTCTGATTACGGCAATGATTGCGGGGCGGTTGGTTTGGGGGACCGGTATGTTTGTTTGTATGGCAATCAGGGGCGGAGGATTTACGTTTTCCGCTTTTGTGGCGGGAGCATTTGTAAATGCGATTCCGGGAATTGCGGTGCAGATAGCTTTAGTGCCCGTCCTTGTAATGGTTGCGGAAAGACTAAAGGTATTGAGAATACAAGAATAAGTTACGGAGGAAAGGTCGTTATGTTTAGAGAAGTCGCAAGGAAAAATCAGAGGCTTGAAAATTCCGATATTGTAAGAATTCTGAATAATGAAAAAAGAGGAGTTTTGTCTGTTATTGGGGAAAACGGTTATCCATACGGCATACCGATGAATTATTGGTATGATGAATCGAACGGGTATATTTATTTCCACAGCGGAAAGAAGGGACATAAAACAGACGCGATAAATTCAGATAATAAGGTTTCCTTTTGCGTGTACGATGAAGGCTTTAGAAAAGACGGCGACTGGGCGCTGAATATAAGCAGTGTCATTGCTTTTGGAAGGATCGGAGTCGTTGAGGATAGGGAAAGAGCTATTGAAGTATTTCGTTGTCTTAGTCTTAAATTCACTTCAGACGTAGGATATATAGAGTCGGAAATAGAGAAATTTGCCGAAGCTACTCTTTGCCTTGAGCTTCGTCCCGAGCATATAACAGGAAAGATAGTTAATGAATCATAAATAAAAGACACCGTCAGGTGTCTTTTATTTATGGTCGAGATGACAAGATTCGAACTTGCGACTTCTACGTCCCGAACAAATACGCCATCGTTTTTTGACTACTTTTGTTGACTTTTTGGTGTTTTTTAGTCCGAAAACGGTGCTTTCCGATGCTCTCGTTCGCACTG
>SVRP01000021.1 GCA_015064735.1 Oscillospiraceae bacterium | reverse complement strand
AATCCTCCAAATATGTTTTTTAGTTTTGACTGGCAGGTCGTACTAATTATAGCATATTTGGAGGATTTCTTCTCATCGGTTAACCTCTATTGAACCCCGCCACTATGGCGGGGTTTTCGTTATACAATAAAAAAAGCCCCACAAGGGGGCTTTTTCTTTCATCAATTCTTTAGTATTGTGTATGGCGAGGGGAGTCGTTCTTGAATTTTGCGAAACATTCGGATTTGATTTTAGGTTATGTTTCGCAAAATTCTTCGGTCACCGTTCACAAAACAACTCACTGGGTTGTTTTGTTCACTGCGTTCGACTCCCCTTTTCAAAGGATTCACCAAAAAAAGAACACCCCACGAGGGGGTGTTCTTTTTTTGGTGGATCCGAGGGGAGTCGAACCCCTGTCCGAAAACCTCTTGATATGACCTTCTCCGGGTGCAGTTTATTGCTCAGATTTCCCTTTCGGTGGGTTCAACAAACAAATCCCACTGAACGGTAGCCATTTTCTGCGTGATAGGTTCAATGGCGAACCGCCTATGCACGTTCACCGCTGTCTTGACGCTCAGTCCCGAGCCGCGATACTCTCGGGAGGAACGGGCGGCTTATGCCGCGGCACTGCCCTTAGGCAGCCATTGCAACGTTATTATCGTTAGCGTTTAATTTTAGTTTGGGCAGTTTCAGAGTTTGCCCGGCTCTACCCGCTTATCATACCTCAAAATCCCCGTCGAAACCTTTACGGACCCATAGTTTGAAGTAAAAAGTAATAGTGAAAAGTGAATAGGTATCAATCGTATTTCGACTGATCTCTCATTCTTCTGTCTATCTCTCGATTGGTCTGCTTCTCCGCTAGAGCGTCTCTCTTATCGTAAAGCTTTTTGCCTCGGCAGAGCCCAAGCTCCACCTTGACGTTCTTTCCCGAAAAATAAAGCGACAGCGGCACAAGGGTATATCCTTTTTGTGTCATCAGTCCGCCTATCTTCATGATCTCTCTTTTATGCATCAAAAGCTTTCTGTCCCGCAGTGGCTCTCTGTTAAATATATTTCCCTTTTCGTAGGGGCTGACGTGCATTCCTATAACGTAAAGCTCTCCGTCCTTTACGGAACAGTAAGAATCCTTAAGATTAACCGACCCGTTTCTTATGCTTTTGACCTCCGTACCGAAAAGCGCGATACCCGCCTCGTACTTTTCGTCCACGAAATAGTCGTGATAAGCTTTTCTGTTCTGGGTTATTATTTTTGTTCCCTGCTTATTTTCAGCCAAGTATCTCACTCCTTTCTCCGTAAGGATTTTTACCGAATACTTATTGTTTTCGGTCTTTCAATATAATTCAGCTTATATTTTTCTATAAGCTCCATTGCTCTTTTCAGCGATTCACGGTCATAGACCTCGCCCGGCGTATGGGCATCTGTACCGACTACCACGTCGCATCCGACCTCTCCCGCCAATCTCCAGAACACATCGTTCGGATACTGTCTGTTAAGTCTTACACCCTGGAGATTTATCTCAAGGGGCGTGCCGTACTGTTTCGCCGCCTCGCATATTCTTCTTGACTCGGATTCGTAAAACGGCGTATTTATATCGTAAAGCACCATATCGGGATGCGCTACGTACGTAAACACTCCCGTTGCTATTCCCTCGCAAACGGCATCTGCGTAATCCTTTACGTCCTTGGGCGTATTTTTGTGTCTTGAGCTCATTGCGTTAATCTTTTCGGGCAGCTCGTTTCTCAGATAATGCTCTCCCATGATTATATACTCCGCTCCGACCTCTTTTACCGTTTTCAGCATCCAGTCAAAATATGCGGGATAGTACTCCATCTCAAAGCCTATTTTTATCTCTATGCGTCCCTTATATTCTTCACGCAAAGCCGTAAGGCTATCGATATAATCCTTTGCAAGCGCCATAGGAACTCTGTGAGGACTTTCATATCCGTCGGGAGGAAAAGCAAACGGAGCATGATCTGAAAAGCCGAGGACCTCGATACCGTTTTTTATTGCGTTTTCTATATATTCTCTATCCTCGCCGTGGGCATGGCCGCATCGGTAGGTGTGAGTATGAAGATTAGCTTTCATTTTTTCCTCGATTATTTTGCGTTCATCTTAAGATATTCGTTTATAAATCCGTCTATCTCTCCGTCCATAACTGCGGAAATATTACCGTCCTCGTAGCCTGTTCTCGTGTCCTTTGCAAGTGTATAAGGCATAAATACGTAGGAGCAGATCTGCGCGCCCCACTCGATATTGGTCTTGTTGCCCTGAATATCCTCAATGGTGTCAAGTCTTTCACGAAGCTTGATTTCCATAAGCTTTGACTTAAGCATCTTCATTGCGGTTTCCTTGTTCTGAAGCTGTGAACGCTCGGTCTGACAGCCAACAACGATACCCGTAGGCTTATGAAGAATACGGATAGCCGAGTCTGTCTTATTGATATGCTGACCACCCGCACCGCTCGAACGGTGTGCCGTAACCTCAATATCCTCGTCTCTTATCTCAACCTTATCGATATTATCGAATTCGGGCATTACCTCGATTGACGCAAAGGAGGTCTGACGTCTGCCCGCCGCGTCGAAGGGAGAAACTCTTACAAGTCTGTGAACTCCGTTTTCAGCTTTAAGATAACCGTACGCGTTAAGCCCCTCTACCATTATAGTTGCGCTCTTGATACCCGCCGCGTCTCCGTCAAGCCAGTCGAGAAGCTTGTATTTGTAGTTATGACGCTCTGCCCAACGGGTGATCATTCTGTAAAGCATCTGCGCCCAGTCCTGCGCCTCGGTACCGCCTGCGCCGGGGTGGAAGGAAACTATTGCGTTGTTCTTATCGTATTCGCCCGAAAGAAGTATCTCTATTCTCTTGGCTTCCGCTTCCTTGGTTATTTCGGCAAGCTCGCTCTCGACCTCCTCAACGTATCCCTCCTCATTTTCCTCGATTGCCATCTCAGCAAGAGTGATTGCGTCCTCAAGACGGGCAGCGAGAGCCTCGTAAGCCTCGATTGCATCCTTAGTCTGCTTTAACTTCTGCAAAACCTTTGATGAATTTTCCTGATTTCCCCAGAAGTCGGGGTCAAGTGTCTGCTTATCAAGATCCTCGGCAAGCGTACGGAGCTCGTCTATACGCAAAGCTGAGCCAAGATCGGCAATATCCTCTCTCATTCCTATAAGCCTATATTTTGCTTCTTCAAGTGCGATAATCAAATGTAACCTCCCGCAGTCAAACGACTGCTAACAAAAATTAATTAAACTATATCCGATTTATTTTACCACAATCGTTTTCTTTTGTCAAGATTTTAGACGAAAAGACGGCATCTTAAACCGAAACATATTCAAATAAATTTTTCTATTCTTCCCAAACTGTTGTAAAAAGTATAAAAATGTGGTAAAATATATGGTGATCAATTATTCTGAATTGCCTTTGGCGAAAGGAGACAGCCATGTTATCAACCGTATTCAGCGCGGGACTTTTCGGCATTGACGGATATATAGTTACCGTCGAGTGTAACGCTCAGTCCAAAATACCCGAATTTAATCTTGTAGGTCTGCCCGACCTGGCAGTAAAGGAAGCAAAGGAGCGTGTACGCACCGCCTGTGAAAACAGCGGTTACCGCTTCCCCTCTCTTGCGCTTATGGTAAATCTGGCTCCCGCCGACAGAAAGAAGGAGGGTTCCGCCTTTGACGTACCCATACTTCTCGGCATACTCCGTTGCGGAGGAATAATAAATTATAACGTAGACTTTTCGGACAAGTGCTTCGTAGGAGAGCTTTCTCTTTCGGGAAAATTGCGTCCTGTAAGGGGCGCGCTCTGTCTTTGCGTTGCCGCAAGAGACGCGGGAATAAAGGAATTCTATGCTCCGGCCGAGGTTGCGGGAGAGGCTGCGGCTGTTGAGGGTATCACGGTTTATGCGGTAAACAATATTACAGAGCTTGTAGATCACCTTAACGGCAAGAAACCTCTCGCTCCCATCGAATGCGACAGACGAGTCTTTGAGGAGGCTACCCTTTCAAGCAGTATAGATTTCTCCGACGTAAAGGGACAGGCAATGGCAAAAAGAGCTCTTGAAATAGCTGCCGCAGGCGGACACAACGTCCTTCTCATAGGTCCTCCCGGTACGGGAAAGTCTATGCTTTCAAAGCGTATTCCCACCATACTTCCGCCAATGACCTTCGACGAAGCAATAGAGACCACAAAAATACATTCGGTTTCGGGAACTATTCCCGACGGAGCGTCCCTTGTAGCTCACCGTCCTTTTCGCTCTCCTCACCACACCATGAGCGCGGTCAGTCTCGTAGGCGGCGGAATCAATCCCCAACCGGGAGAAATATCCCTCGCTCACAACGGTGTGCTTTTCCTTGATGAGCTTCCCGAATTTCCAAAGATAGTAACAGACTCCCTGCGTCAGCCTCTTGAGGACAGACGGGTAACCATAACGAGAGCCAACGGCCGTGTTACATATCCCTGCTCATTTATGATGGTAGCGGCAATGAATCCCTGCCGTTGCGGCTTTTACGGACATCCGACACAAAAGTGTACCTGCAGTGCAGGCGACATAAAGCGTTATCTTTCAAGAATAAGCGGTCCTCTCCTTGACAGAATAGATATTCAGATAGAGCTCCCCTCCCTTTCCTATTCGGATATATCCTCAAACACAAAAATCGAGGAGAGCTCAGCCGCCGTCAGAGAACGTGTGAAGGCGGCAAGAACGTTTGCCATAAATAGAATGGACAATAAGGACGGCTTTTACTGCAACGCCCAGCTCGATTCCGCATCTATACGTAAATACTGTAAGACCGATGCGGCGGCAGAGGTACTTATCAAGGCGGCATACGAGAAAATGGGTATGTCTGCCCGCGGCTACGACAGAATAATGAGAGTGGCAAGGACCATAGCAGACCTTGACAGAAGCGATGTCATCGGCGCAAAGCATATCGCTGAGGCAATACAGTACAGAAGTCTTGATAAAAAATATTGGGGTAACTGAAAATGAATCAGATTCAGCAAATTCTAAAAGACAGAATAATCAAGCTTTGCTCTGTTATGTCGGTATCCGGCTTTGAAAAAAGAGCCAAAGACACCCTATATGAGAAGCTCGGTGGAGATTTTGACGAGATAAAAACCGACCCCGTGGGCAATCATATATTCATCAAGCGTTGCGGCAAGGAAAATGCGCCACTATGTCTTGTAGACGCGCACTTTGACGAGGTGGGAATGATGGTAACCGATATACTCGACGGTGGATTTCTTAAATTCACCCAAATAGGCGGTCTCTCCCTTTCGGTGCTTCAAGCCGCAGACGTTATTATCTACGGAAGGCAGACCTTGCGAGGAGTTATCATCTCTACTCCGCCTCACCTGCGCGACGGCTCCGATAAGCTTGCCGCCATTGAGGACCTGCTCATAGACACGGGGTACAGCAAGGAAGCTCTCGAAGAAATAACTCCCGTAGGCACACCCGTAGGCTTTGCGCCCGTGTATAGGGAAATGCTGTCGGGAACCCTCGTTGGCAAGAGCTTTGACAACAAGGCATGCGGCGCGGTATGCGCTGAGGCTATCGCAAGCATTGACAGATCCGACCTTCCTTGCGACGTAGCCCTTATGCTATCTTCCTTTGAGGAGACCTCAAGGCTCGGCGGCGTCTCAAGCGGAGTTTACTCTCTTGAGCCCGACTACGCGGTGGTTACAGACGTAAATCTTGCCCGTGTCCCCGATACTAAAAAGTATGAAACCGTTCCTCTTTTTGAGGGCATCTCAATAGCCTTTTCCACGGCGACCGACCGCGCGCTGACCCTTGCATCCGAAAAACTTTGCAAGGAAAAGGATATTCCCCACACTATGACAGCCGCGCCATCGTCAACGGGCACCAACTCCCCTACGGTAAATCTTACAGGCAGAGGAGTTCCCGTTGTGGACATCGGACTTCCCCTTAAGAACATGCACACCTACAATGAAACCGTCTCCCTTGACGATGCGGAATCCCTTTACAGATTCATTCGTGAATTTGTAATGAGTAAAGAAATAGCCGAATTTTTCAAAAAGCGTGAGGAGGATATATTCAATGTATAACGAAAAAATATCTCCCGAGCTTTACGAGCTTTGCAATCTTTTCGGACCGTCCGGATATGAAGGCGAGGTAGCCGATTATATTGAGGACAAAATAAAGAATATCTGCGACAATTACACAAAGGACAGAATGGGTAACCTTATCTGCCTTATCCGTGCAGGAGACGAAAATGCCGAGGGCAGACAGCGCATAATGGTCTCAGCGCACATGGACGAGGTGGGGGTAATGATAACCGAGATATGCGATGACGGTCTGCTCCGCTTTGACACCGTAGGCGGCATCAACGTGTCTGTGCTTGAGGGACGGAAGCTGACCTTATCAAGTGAAAAAGGAAAGCTCTGCGGTCTTGTTATGTCCAAAGCTATACACCATATCGATAGAAAAGATCGCGACAAACCCAATAAAATAGAAAAGCTGTATATTGACATTGGCGCAAAAAATGCAGAAGAAGCAAGCACAAGGGTATCTATCGGAGACTTTGGCGCGTTTGATTCCGAATTTTATCTTTTCGGCGAGGACGGTGCCTTCGTAAAAGCCAAGGCAATAGACGACCGAGCGGGGTGCGCCAATATAATCGAGGTCATGAGGTCAATATACGCAAACCGCCCCGAGGCTAACCTCGACCTTTATTTCTGCTTCACCGTCCGTGAGGAGACGGGTCTTTCGGGAGCAAAGGTGGCGGCAAACGAAATCCGCCCTCATATAGCAATAGTACTTGAAAGTACGGCAATTGCAGACATTCCTACCGCTGACCCCTCAAAAAAGGTTGCGGACGTGGGCAAGGGTGGCGCTCTTTCGGTAGCCGACCGCTCAACCATATACGACAAGGAACTCATAGAGCTTGCCCTTGCGTCAGGCAAGGAAGAAAACATTCCCGTTCAGCTAAAGCGTTACGTTTCCGGTGGAAACGATGCGGGACACATTCACAAATCGGGAAGCGGAGTGCGCTGCCTTGCCATTTCGGTTCCCACAAGATATCTTCACTCCCCCGCCTGCGTTGCGTCTGTTGAGGATATAAATTCGGTGAGACGTCTGCTTGAAGCGCTGCTTTACCGCATTACCGATTGAAAGAGAGGATAAAACAATGAATATATATTCTACACTCCAAAAGCTCTGCGCCTGCCCCTCAATTTCGGGCAGAGAGGATAATATACGGGGCCTCATTTCCGAAATGATACTTCCCTTTGCCGACGAGGTAAGAGTGGACAGTCTTGGGAATCTTATAGCCTTGAAAAAAGGAAAATCCTCCGAGCAAAGGCTCATGCTTTGCGCTCACATGGATGAAATAGGATTTCTCGTGAACTTTATCGAGGACGATGGCTCTGTAAGAGTTGCTCCCATAGGCGGTATCAATTTCACCGCTTCCTCATATTCCTGCCTTATTTCCGAAAAGGGAGTACGGGGCGTTCTCGTTCCCGAGGGAAAGGTAAAGGCTGAGGATTTTAAGGCTGACAAATTTTATATCGATATCGGAGCAAAGAATAAAAAGGATGCCGAAAGGCGCGTTTCAATCGGAGACTTCTTCGTTGCCGAGGGCGGTATTAAAAAGCTCATGGGTAAACGCATTGCGGGCAGACCTCTCGACGACCGTATAGGCTGCGCCGTTCTTCTCTCGGTTGCCGAAGCTCTTTGGACAAAGGAGCTTGACGCTGACGTTTACTACGTATTCTCGGTTCAGGAGGAGGTAGGCTGCCGCGGCTCTATGACGGCGGCATTCGCCATAGCCCCCACCCACTCTCTTTGCTTTGACGTAACGGGC
This sequence comes from Oscillospiraceae bacterium, assembly GCA_015064735.1. Taxonomy (GTDB): domain Bacteria; phylum Bacillota; class Clostridia; order Oscillospirales; family CAG-272; genus HGM12713. The sequence continues at coordinate 10,308 of SVRP01000021.1, read as the reverse complement.
ACGGGAGATACTCTCGGCGCTTCAAGCATGGCTTGTAAGCTCGGTGGCGGCGCAGCTGTCAAAATAAAGGACAGCTCGGTAATCTGCTCCGAGGAGGTTGTAAATACTCTTTGCAAGCTTGCAAAGGAAAACAAGATACCCTTCCAGCGTGAAATTCTTCTTTACGGAGGAACTGACACGTCATCAATGCAGCTTGCGGGCGCAGGTTGCCTTGCGGGAGCGCTGTCTATCCCCACAAGATATATCCACTCGGGTGTTGAGACCTGTGATCTGGGAGACGTAGAGGCATGCGCTTCTCTTGCGGCGCTCTTTGCGGAAAATATCTGAATTAAAAATAAAGGACGTATATATGAACTTTTCAGCAGAACTTTTAGAACTTACAAAAAAAGCCGAGGCGGCTCTTGCCGACAGATTTGCCGAGCTTGACAGAATCTCATTTGAAAATACGTGCAAGGTCATGGACGCCTTCCGCGAGCATAGAGTCAGCGAGGCTATGTTTAACCCCACGAGCGGATACGGCTACGACGACAGAGGCAGAGATACCCTTGACGCTATATGGGCAGACGTTATGGGCGCAGAGGCGGCATTTGTGCGCCACAGTATAGTAAACGGCACACAGGCATTGACCATCGGTCTTTTCGGACTTCTCCGACCCGGTGATATTCTTTTCTCGATTGCGGGTAAGCCCTACGACACCCTTGACGAGGTTATCGGAAACGTAGGTGAGGCGGGCAACGGCTCTCTGCGCGATTTCGGAGTTGAATACCGCCAATCGGACCTTACGACAGACGGTCAGTTTGACAGAGAAAGAATTGAAAGCGTACTGCGCGCTGAGGGCGACAGAATAAAGGTTGTTTTCATTCAGCGCTCAAAGGGATACCTTAACAGAAGGACCTTAAGCGTTGACGATATCGGAAGCATCGTTCCCCTTATCCGCAAGATCACTCCAAACGCATATATTGTGGTAGACAACTGCTACGGCGAATTTACAGAGACCCGTGAGCCTACGGCGGTGGGAGTGGATATGATAATCGGCTCGCTCATTAAAAATCCCGGCGGCGGAATGGCTGAAACGGGTGGATATATTGCGGGCACGAGACGCGCCGTTGAGCTTGCGTCCTACAGGCTTACGTCTGTCGGTTGCGGACTTGAGGTAGGAGCTACGCTCGGTCAGAACAAAAATATGTACAAGGGTCTTTTCTATGCGCCTCATACCACAGCCCAGGCACTAAAGACAGCACACCTTGCCGCATATATCTTCGGCAAGGAGGGACTCGGATTTGACGTAGAGCCCACGTGGAACGAAAGAAGATACGACATAATACAGTCGGTGGTTACTCACAGCGCGGAGGGTCTTTGCGCTATTTGCCGCGGAATTCAGGCAGGCTCTCCCGTAGACGCATACGTTTGCCCCGAGCCCTGGGATATGCCGGGATACACCGATAAGGTCATCATGGCGGCGGGAGCCTTTACCTCAGGCTCGTCCATTGAGCTTTCTGCCGACGGACCTCTGCGTGAGCCTTATACCGCATTTCTCCAAGGCGGACTTACCTACGAAAGCGGAAGGATAGGAATTCTCTCTGCCGCCGAGGAGGTCATTCGCTGCGGGATAAAATCGCTCTGATATAAACATATAAAAATAAAGCATGGTTACATAATTTTTTGCAAAGGATGTAGCCATGCTTTTTTCTTCTGTCGAATTTATTTTTATTTTCTTACCGTTTACGGTAGCCATTTATTTTATCTTTCCCCTTAAGCAGAGAAATCTTTGGCTGTTTGCCGCAAGCCTGCTCTTTTACGGATTCGGAGAGCCTATCTATCTTTTTCTTATGCTCCTTACAATAACGGCGGATTATTTCTTCGGCTTACTTATTGAAAAATCAAAGGTGCGAAAAAGGCTGTGGCTGACCGTAGGAATAATATTCAATATTTCGCTTTTAGCTTTTTTCAAATATTTCGATATGCTCATGGGGATTTTCGGATTTTCTTCCTTGGGGATATCTCTGCCTATCGGCATTTCATTTTATATTTTTCAGGCGACCTCTTATATTATCGACGTTTACCGCAAGGAGGTGGAAGCAAGCCACAGCCTTATTAATTTCGGAGCATATGTTTCTCTTTTTCCGCAGCTCATAGCGGGACCCATCGTAAAATATCGGGATATTGACAAGGAATTGACCGAAAGACATCACCGTATATCCGATATCGCAAAGGGAATTTCGCTCTTTTGCGTAGGTCTTGCAAAAAAGGCTCTCCTTGCCAATCCCGCGGGAGAGCTTTACGAAAGCATAATAGAATCAAAAACCGACCCTGCTTCTCTTTGGCTTGGGCTTATTCTCTTTGCCTTTCAGATATATTACGACTTTTCGGGCTATTCGGACATGGCAATAGGTCTTGGAAAGGTCTTTGGCTTTACTTTTCCTAAAAACTTCGATTACCCTTACGTGTCAAAAAGCATAACAGAGTTTTGGAGACGGTGGCACATGACCCTTTCGTCATGGTTTCGGGAATACGTTTATATACCGCTTGGGGGCAACAGACGGGGAAAGCTTCGTACCTATATAAATCTGTTTGCCGTTTGGTCCTTAACCGGACTTTGGCACGGAGCCTCGTGGAATTTTCTTATTTGGGGAATATATTTTTTCGTTCTGCTCGTTATAGAAAAGGCCTTTCTTCTTAAGCTCCTCGAAAAAGCGCCGAAAGCGATAGGACATATATACGCCCTTTTTTTCATTCTTCTCGGATGGCTTATCTTCTCGGCAGACGGGGGCGTAGGAGAGATACTGACCCTATCGAAAAATCTGTTTGGGATGAGCGGCTCTCCTGTTTTCGGCAATGCATTTGCCTACGACCTGACGAGAAATCTGCCGTTTATAGCAATAATGGCTATCGGCGCCACTCCTCTGCCCAAAAGAATAGCGGAGCGTTTTTCACAAAAAACGCCCCGCGTAAGCTTGGCAGCAAGAAATATTCTCTGCCTTGCATCAATTATTCTGTCCACCGCCTATATCGTAAGCGCGGACTATAATCCGTTTCTTTATTTCAGATTTTGAGGACAATTCTATGCCTTCCCTTAACTCAAAATGGTTATATCGACATTATAACACGGAATTATTTTCTTGTCAACTCAAAAGAGGTAATTTATTTGACAAAATTCGTGTACAATAAAGTTAACTCTTTAGAGGTAGGAGAAAATACTATGACTATAGGCGAAGCAGTGCGTTTGAGAATAAAAGAGCTGTGTCGGCAGAATAACATAACATTGAATAAGCTTGCCACAATAAGCGGGATTACCCAATCTACCCTCAATAACATTGCAAGCGGCAGAAACAACTCGGCAACGGTAGCCACCGTCAAAAAAATCTGCGACGGATTGGAAATATCAATTCAGGATTTCTTTGATTCGGAGCTTTTTCAAAATCTCGAGCAGGAAATAAAATAAAAAGGACTTGTAAACGGTAAAATACAAGTCCTTTTTTATTTCATTTTTTGTCGGCAGTCAAGCCCTTAAAACAGCTCTATAGTTTCGCCGGATTTAATTTCAAAGCTATTTTTACTTGTGGCAAGGTAAAGGGTTCTTGCTGTGGGATTCTTTACCCGTTTGCCGTCTGCCGAAAAGATAAGACGCTTATAGTCGTCTACGTATTCATAAATTTCTATATTTGTCGCGTACCAGATATCGTCTCTGTTTCCGATATACTCCGCAAATTCCTCAATTACGTTCCAATTATCGTTGCTCTCAAACTCGTAGGTGTGTCCCCAAAGGTAGAAAAGCTTGGGGTGTCTTGCGTATTCAGTCTCGGCAAAGGTCTTTGCAAGCTCCATAAGTCTTTCGTTTTTATGGTGGCAGGTTGCGGGGAGACGGAGCCAATCGGTAGGGATATCAAATTTCTCGGTAGATTTCGTTGTGCGGGCATAGACTATCCCGCAGTTTTTGAGAACCTCAACGACACTGTCGCTGTAAGTTCCGTAAGGATATGCCATTCCTCTTACGACACCGCCAAACTGCGATTCAAGCTTTTCTCTGTCGCGAAGAACCTCAAGAGCAACGGCGGAGGGGGTAAGATTTTCAAGAAAAGGATGGGTGTAGGTATGTACTGCCACCTCATGTCCGCTGTTTGCGTAAAGCTCGGTTGCCTGTGCTTCGGTCATACGGCGGTGTATTGTACCCTCGGGGTAAACCGTTTCCTCGGGAGCGTAGCACCCGCTGTTTACGTTAAATGTACATTTGAGTCCGTGGGCATTTAAAATATCAATAAATCTGATATCCTGCTCTACGGCATCGTCATAGCTTAAGGTAAGAGCCTTGACCTTACCCTCGGGAAATCTCATGTAGATATTCATTTTAATTACCTCGCAATATTATTCGTCGGCATTGCCGAGTGTTCCTTCCGCTACTCTGCGGGCGTATTCCTCGGGGGTTATGAGGACGGCTCTGGGCTTTGTGCCGTCTGCCTTGGAGACGTATCCCATTTCCTCCATGGTATCTATTATCTTTGCGGCTCTGCCATAGCCTACCCCAAGCTTTCTCTGCATAAGCGATGTCGATATCTTACCGGTCTCCACCGCAAGCTTTACTGCCGCATGGAACTTGGAATCTCCGCCTTCGTCTCCGCCTCCTATAGGCTCACCCTCGGCATTCATAGGAGTTGAACCCTTCTTCATGCCGCACTTTGCCGCCTCTTCCTCAATGCGGTTGATGAACTCGGCATTGTATTTCGCCTTCGCGTTATTATCACGGATAAAGGTGCAGATGTTTTCAACCTCACTGTCGGTTACAAACGCGCCCTGAACACGAAGAGGCTTTGCGGCTCCTACAGGCGCAAAGAGCATATCTCCGCGTCCAATGAGCTTTTCTGCTCCCGCTATATCTATAATGGTACGGGAGTCTACCTGAGACGCAACCGTACAAGCGATACGCGAGGGAATATTCGCCTTAATAAGACCCGTAATAACGTCAACCGACGGACGCTGAGTACCGATAATTATGTGAATACCTGCGGCTCTTGCCTTTTGCGCAAGACGGCAGATAGCGGTCTCGACCTCGTCGGGGGCAGTCATCATAAGATCGGCAAGCTCGTCGATAATTATGACCATGTGGGGCATATGCTCCTTATAGGGGTCGTTCTCGGTGGCTGCATTATAGGATGCTATATCACGGACACCGACCTCCTCGATAAGCTCGAAACGGCGTTCCATTTCGGCAACTGCCGACGCAAGGGCTCCCGCCGCCTTTTTGGGATCGCTCACGATAGGCGCGTAGAGGTGGGGAATATCCTTGTAGATATTAAACTCAACCTTTTTGGGGTCGATAAGTATAAGCTTAAGATCCTCGGGACGAGCCTTATAAAGCAAGCTTATGATAACACAGTTTATACATACCGACTTACCCATACCCGTAGCGCCCGCTATGAGCATGTGTGGCATTTTTGAAATGTCGAAGTAAATGGGGTTACCGCCAACGTCCATACCGAGCGCGGCTGTGAGCTTACTCTTGGCATCTGCGAACTGGTGATTTTCAATAAGGTCGCGCAGATAAACGGTGGCTCTTGTTCTGTTAGGCACCTCGATACCGACTGCCGCCTTTCCGGGAATAGGAGCTTCTATTCTTACTCCCGATGTAGCAAGACTCAGCGCAATATCGTCCACAAGATTTGCAATAGAACGGACTCTTACTCCTGCATCGGGCTTAAGCTCGTATCTTGTGATCGTAGGACCTCTTGAGTATGTTATATCCTTAATGCTGATTCTGAAGCTTCTCAAGGTATCGAGAAGCTGCTGAGCGTTTTCACGGAGCTCCTCGTTGTAGTTGTTATCAACTGCATTCTTGTTTTCCGACAGCATATCGATGGGGGGGAATACGTAAGGAGCAAGGCTTTCCTCCTCCTCGGTCTCATCGACGCCCTCGTCGGGAGCGACAGCCGCCATATCCGAAAGGAGCTCGTCGTTATCTATTTCGGACAGATCAAGCTCTGCGTGCTCATCCTCCTCCTTGGGGAGATTTGCCATAACGGTGGCTTCGTCGGTTACCTCGCCCGTGGATGTGTCTATTCCCTTGATTATGTCGTCGATAGTATCAAATTCGTCAGAATCGAAGCCGGGTTCACCGCCAAAGTCTCCGCCGTTTTCGTTGTCGGACTCCTCTTGTTTGACCTCTTCCTCAAATATATCCTTTACGGGATCGAAGGACTTTTCTACCGTCGGTTTTTCCGCAGGAGCCTCGGCAGAGGCGATTATACTTTCGATAGATACGGGCTTGAGCTCGTCATCGTCTCTGCTCGGAAAGTAATCCTCGGTATAAGCGGGCGCGGGAGCTTCTTGTACTCTTGCAGCTGAAGTCTCCTGCGCTCTCGCAGCTGAAGCCTCCTGCGCGGCTCTTTGCTGTCTTGCCATGGCATAAGCCGCAGCTCTTGCCTCTGCTGCCGCTTTTTGCTCCTCTCTGCGGATAGCTCTTTCTTCTTCTCTTGCCGCTCTTTCTTCTTCCATACGCAGAGCGCGTTCTTCTTCCCTCTCTGCTCTCTGTTCTTCCTTAATTATTGCTCTTTCCTCACGGCGTCTCTCACTCGCCTCTCTGGATTTGGAAACTATAAGGCTGGGAATTGCGCCTATCGGTATTCCTATCATCATCATTCCAAATATCAAAAGAAGGAAGAGGAATACGATAAATGACGGAACTGCTGTAATGCAGGCTACAAGGAGAGCCGCAAAGCTGCATCCGAATATTCCGCCGCCCACAAGCTCGGTGCCGTCTGTCCACATAGCGTCGAGGTCAAAGCCGTCAATGGCATTACTTCCCGCTAAGACTCCTATAAGAGACGCTACCATTACTACGGTAAGGAATGACATAATACCCTGAATGAATATGCGCTTTCTTGCCTTGGCATATTCCTCGCCGCCGTCATCTCCGTCTCTCCAGCGAACGGTGTAGACAATCCATTTTATGCTGTAAAATCCCATTACAAGGGGAACGAGGAAGGATACAGCTCCAAACAGTCCGTCGTTCACCAACTGAACGAAATCGCCTATTATACCTGCCTCGGCACCGGCAATATGTATTAAAATATAGAATATCAGAAGTATTACGGCATAGAGCAACACCGCATAGGGCATTACCTTGCCGAAAAAGCCTCTTTTTACACGTCCGGTTCTGACGTCTCCGCGAAACTCCTTGGAAGCATTTTTCGTTGCCTTTCTTGCTCCCTTGCGTACCGCTTTTTTTGCCATAGATTTACCGTATTTGTTTAACGATTTCTTAGCCATTTATTATATTTGCCTCCTTGATTTTCAACTTTGCGAGAATATATAAATCCAAATTATATTATATCACAAGCACGTAAAAAAATCAAGTAATCGCAGCGAATAAAAAAGAAAAAATCTCCGAAGGATTCAGCCAAAATCAAAAGATTTCGGACATTTCCATCGGAGATTTTCAGATTATCGGTATTATTCGCCGTATTCTGCTATATAGGGAAGGTTTCTGTAATATTCTCCGCAGTCAAGGCCGTATCCGATAACAAAGTGATCGGGAATCGTAAACAAAACCATGTCTGCTTCAAAGTCTACCGTACGTCTTGATGGCTTGTCGAGAAGTGCAATAACACGGAAGGATTTAGGGTTGCGTGCTTTGAGCATTTTCACGATTTCGGAAAGTGTTCTGCCTGTGTCCACTATATCCTCGATGATGATCACGTGGTATTTTTCAAGATTTTGCGTAATATCCATGGTTATTTGCACGTTACCGCTGGATACTGTGCCGTCGAAATAGCTTTTTGCCATCATGAAGGCAATTTCGGCGGGAACGGTTACCGCCTTGCACACGTCAGACATAAATACGAACGCGCCCTTTAAAATGCTCACAAGGAGGATGGGGGTTCCGTCGTATATTTCATCTATAGCCTTCGCCGCTTTTTTAACAGCCGCCTGAATTTCGTCCTCGGTAATGAGAACTCTTTTTATTTTGCTTTGATAATTCTCATAGGAATCAAATTTCATTGCTTTTTAGCTCCTTTGCTTTAGGGTAATATATTAAAGCTCTATATAAAGAGAGTTATACTTTTTTGCCGTGAGAATAGGTTTTATTTATCATAGGGTGCTTTCCAGGAATTTTGCCACGTCATCCATATATCCGATATCCCAGAGCATAGAGCTTAGCAGATACTTGTCTCTTACGTCGCGTGAGCAAACGAACGCGTCAATGACCTCTTTTTTGCTTATGCCTATCTCCTCGGGGGTCGTGGGCATGCCCGCGTTCTTCATTATAGACTCGATTTCGACGAATGAAGGCGCTTCCTCTGCAATCTTGAGTATCTCATCCCAATTTTCGATTATTTTCGCGGCTCTTGCCATTCTGGCAGCTCCCTCGTTTTTGCCGAGTTTCTTTTCCATAGCAATTATACCGTCGGCTGTATCCACAAACACGCGGCGGATATTTGCCTCCCAAGCGTCGGGGTCAAAGCTGTCGGCGGCTGCCTTAACGCGCTCCATATCGGGCTTGAGGGTCTTTATGTATTCGTATATTTTAAGAACGAGAAGCGTTCCGACTCCAACCTGAATTCCGTGGAGATCGCATTCCTCACCCTTGGCAAGGTACATCATTTCCCAACAGTGGGAGAAGTAATGCTCAAGACCCGACGCGGGACGGGAGTGTCCAACGTATGCCATAGCTATACCCGAAAGGATAAGTCCCTCCGCAATGCTTTTTATGGATTCGGGATTGCGGTCCTTTACGCCGTTTGAGCCTTCTGTTATTCTTCTGAGAGATTCGCGGACAAGAGCGGCGGTCTCAGCGCAGTAGTATTCTCCCTTGATTATTGTGGCTATTTTCCACTCGCAGAGCGCGGAGAATTTTCCTATCATATCACCAAGACCCGCGTGAAGCATATGCATGGGAGCCTGCGACATAATATCCACGTCGCATACAAGGGCGGCGGGAATTACTTCCTTTAAGGTCAGCTTTATATTGTTTACCACCATAGAGGCAACGTCGGACGCATATCCGTCCATGGAGGGAGCGGTTGCTATTACCGCTAACGGCTTGCCGGTCAGGTTGGCTATTGTCTTACATAGGTCATTCATAACTCCGCTGCCCACGCAAAGTATTGCGTCGCAGCTTACGTCGAGGTTAAGCGCAATACTTCCCATGGCGAATTCCGAGGGAGTGATTCTTTTTTCGGGCTCTCCGGGGATTACGTGCAGAGAGTAGGGGATACCCGCTGCCTTGAGTATTGCCTCTGCCCTCTTACCGGCTGCCTCGTATTCGTTACAGTCGGTAACGATAAAGGGCTTTTTGATGCCGAGAGACGTCAAAACCTCGGGAACAGCGTTTATAACTCCGCTGCCCACGCTTATGGACTTAAGTCCTGATGCTATGTGCTTTCTTCCGCAGTCGCATTCAAATCCCTCCGGACGTATAAGTGTCGATGCGGGCAATAAAGAAAAGTTTTCCATGTTATTCTCCTTGGTGGTTAGCTTTAATTGCTCTGACCGTAGTACGCATTTGCGCCGTGCTTACGGAAATAATGCTTATCCAAAAGCTCCTGCTGGATTTTTGCATCCGGATTTGCGGCGATAGTGTGCCATGCCATCATGGCAACCTCTTCAAGAACGATAGAGTTCTCAACAGCCTTTGATGCGTTCCTGCCCCAAGTAAACGGGCCGTGAGAATGAACGAGCACCGCGGGAACGTCCATTACGTTTTTGCCCTCAAAGGTCTCTATTATTACGTTGCCGGTTTCCGCTTCATACGCGCCCTCTATTTCGGCTGTAGTCATACGGCGGGTACAGGGAACTGCTCCGTAAAAGGTGTCCGCGTGTGTTGTGCCGAGAGCGGGAATATCCCGGCCGCACTGGGCAAAGACAGTTGCCCAACGGGAGTGTGTATGTACTATTCCGCCGATTTCGGGGAATCTTTTATATAGCTCTATATGAGTTGGAGTATCGGAGGAGGGATTGTATTTTCCCTCAACTCTGTTTCCGTTAAGGTCAACGACTACCATATCGTCTACAGTCATTGTATCGTAGCTCACCCCCGATGGTTTAATAACGATAAGCCCCGACTCTCTGTCAATTCCCGACACGTTTCCCCAAGTAAGAGTAACAAGACCGTTAGCGGTAAGACGAAGATTATTTTCGAATACTTCTTTTTTTAAATTCTCAAGCATGGCAACAGACTCCTTTGGTTCTATACACTTCTTCTTTTAATTATATCATACGTCAAAGAAAAGTCAATAGAAATTATGCAATGCAATCGCAAAAATATATTTTTACGACATTCCGCACGGCGATTTTTATTTCCCTGCTATTTTTCGT
>SVRP01000020.1 GCA_015064735.1 Oscillospiraceae bacterium | reverse complement strand
GAAAGAGAAATTATCTTTGCGTTGGGATTGAGCTTTCTTATAACGTCGAGAAGCTCACCGTATTTTGTTACGTATTCCTCAGCCGTATGACCTCTGTCGTTCGCGCCGTGATTTATAAGAATATAATCGGGCTCGGGACGGCTTATGGGTGAACCCTCAAAGTTATAGGGGTAAGCAAGCGGAGCCGCGGGAACTCTGCCTTGTCCCGATCTCGTAGTACCTACTGCGCCGTAGCCCATAACTATGGGGCGGAGATTCAGCGCCTCGGCAGTAAGCCAAGCGTAGGTAGCGCAGGCGTCGTCCTGATAAACCCTGTTGTGCTGGTCGATAGAGGACTTGGGTCTGCCCTCGCCGTAGTAATCGACGTCAATAAGAACGCCCTCGGTTATGGAATCGCCTACAAATTCAATAGTCTTTCTCGTGTCCTCGCCGATAGCGATACACTTTTCAGCCTCAAATCCAATGAAAGACACCTTACCCTCAAGAGGGAGGTACCAACGGGCGTGGACCTCTGCGCCGCCCTTATAGATTATACGGCAGATATGCTTGCCCTCGGTGGGAGCGATAATGCGAAGATAGCTGTCAATAGGGGTCTGTGTCATAGCTCCGCCGTCAAGCTGTACCCAAAGGTGGAGACGGGGCTCGGGGTTTGCCCAAGTATCAAACATAGCCATAGCCATTTTGCCCTCAAAGGCAAATTCGATATACGCGCCCGGGGTTGTGGTCTCTGCGTACTTTTCATTGCGCACGTCCCAACGGCCCGTAAGTCTTACCGATTCGTGTCTGTATGAAACTCTCATAATATTCTCCTTATCTGATAGTAGCTATGAAACGGAGGAATGCGTTGTTGCCCGACTCGGTGTTCTTGTAAACGCCTGCATCCTCAAGAACGCGCTGGAAGGTCTTTCCGATCTCTTCCTTAAGGATATCCTCGGTGTTCTCGGGGGTAAAGGTGTAATTATCCTTGAAGCGGGCGAACCAATCCTTATGCTTTTCTATGCGCTCGTCCTCAGAGAAATCTCTGCCGCTTGCGATGAATTCGCACATAACGGCGATCTCCTCCTTAAGACGCGCGGGGAGAACCGCAAGACCCATTACCTCGATAAGACCGATGTTTTCCTTTTTGATATTATGTACGTCGGCATGGGGATGGTAAACTCCCAAGGGATGCTCCTCGGTGGTAATATTGTTACGGAGAACGAGATCAAGCTCGTACTTGTCGTCTCTCATTCTCGCAATGGGAGTGATGGTATTATGGGGCTCGCCGTCGGTTTCTGCGAAAACGAACGCGTCGGCATCGGTGTATTTTCTCCAAGCGGTAAGTATCTTGTCGGCAAGAGAAACAAGATTTTGCTTGCTTGCCGAGCGCAGACGGATAACCGACATGGGCCATTCAACTATACCCGCCTCAACGTCATCGTAGAATGAGAACTTGATTTTAGTGCGGATAGGAGCCTTTGCCATGGCGAAGGTGTAGTTACCGCCCTGCATGTGGTCGTGGGAAAGAATAGAGCCGCCGACTATGGGGAGGTCTGCGTTGGAGCCTACGAAATAGTGGGGGTACTGACCTACGAAATCAAGAAGACGGGAGAAGGTGTTGGTCTCTATCTTCATGGGGGTATGCTCTGCAGAGAGAACTATGCAATGCTCGTTGTAATAAACGTAGGGAGAGTACTGCAGATACCACTTCTTGCCCGCAAGGGTAGTGGGGATCTGACGGAGAGTCTGACGGGCAGGCTTTCCCGCGTTACCCGCAAAGCCCTCACACTCGTGGCAAAGGAGACACTTGGGGTAGCTGCTCTGGGGAAGAAGCTTTGCAGCGGCGATTGCTCTGGGGTCCTTTTCGGGCTTGGACAGGTTGATGGTAATATCAAGATCGCCGTACTTGCCGCCGTATACCCATTTCATATCTTTGGATACGCGGTAGGTACGGATATAGTCGCAATCAAGGCAGAGCTTGTAGAAATAGTCGGTAGCCGCCTTGGGAGAAAGAGCGTAAAGCGCGGAGAAGGTTTTAATTACCTCACTGGGACGGGGAGTAAGAACACCCATAAGCTTGGTATCGAAAAGGTCTCTGTATACAACGCTGTTGCTCTCAAGCAGACCGTTCTCGCCTGCGTAGTCGCAAAGATCGGCAAGAATTTCCTCAAGCTCGGGCTCACCCTCGTAAGACTGGTCAACGTATTCCTGCAATCCGAGAGCGGAAAGCAGACCGTTTACAACGTATGCGCGATCCTCCTCGCAGATAAGCTTTTTGCGAACCGCATAATCGGTAAGCTGTTTGATTCTGAGATTTACGTTTACGGACATAAATATCCCTCCAAATAATATTTTTACGAATACATTATAGCACTAAAATCGGGCTGTGTCAAAGGTATATGCGAATATTTTTACAAAAAAGAAAAAATATTACTTTTTTTGATAATATACCAATGTAAGATTGACATAAAAACTAAAAAGTGGTAAAATAAGAATGTAAAAATTTGTAAGGATAAACTCCCTGTACGGGCATAGTCCCGAGCGGCGGAAAAAGGGGGATATAATGATTGAGGAAGTAAGAATAAAAATACACTCGGTGAGATTTGAGGTTGAAGCATCTCTTTTTGCGGATGAGACCGACGGTGAGGAGTTTGTTGCCGACCGCGAAGCCGAGCCCGAAACCGTCGAGATAAATACCTTTGGAAAGCTCAGACGTGAGGACGGAAGAATTGAAGTATCCTACGAGGAGACCGAGGTTACGGGAATGGAGGGCTCTACCACCTCCGTTACCTTCTTGGAGGGACAGGAAGGAATTGTCAGCATGGTTCGCGAGGGGGCAGTATCTTGCGTTCTCGTTTTCGAGGCGGGACAGCGACACCATTGCGTTTATAACACACCCTTTATGCCTTTTCAGGTTTGTGTTCATACCTTGACGGTGGAGAACAGACTTATTGATGAAAAATATATCTCGCTCGACTATATCGTGGAAATAAGAGGAGCAAAGGCTGAGCGAACAAAATTTCGCATAGACATACTTTGACGTAGGGAGGGATAGGATGAAGCTACTTTTAAAATATCTAAAGCCCTACCGCGGCTACATAACCGTTGCCCTTATAATCAAAACCGCGGCAACCCTTATCGAGCTTGTTATTCCGTACATACTCAGCTATATTATCGATACGCTGGTACCGAGAGCGGGAGAAGGCTCTACAGGTGAGGTCGTAAACGACATAATTATTTTCGGATTCCTTATGATAGGCTGCGCGATCCTTGCTTGTATCGGAAATATAACGGCAAACAGAATGGCGGCAAATACCGCAAGGCGATCAACCGAGAAAATAAGACATAATCTTTTTGAGCGGGTTATGTCTTTAAGCTCAAAGCAGATAGACGAGTATACTATCCCCAGCCTTGAATCGAGACTTACCTCGGATACCTACCATATCCACCATCTTGTGGGAATGGTTATGCGTATGGGTGTAAGAGCCCCCATTATGCTTATAGGAGGAATTGCCGTAACCTTTGCAATTGACCCTGTGCTGTCGCTTATAATGCTTTCTGTGCTTCCACTTATTTGTCTTACCGTAATAATAGTCAGCAAAAAGGGAATCCCTCTTTTCAAAAAGACCCAAAGCTCTGTTGACTCTATGATAAGAATAGTCAGAGAGGACTCACAGGGTATAAGAGTAATCAAGGCTCTTTCAAAGACCGATTACGAAAGACGTAAATACGACAAGGCGAATAAGAGCCTTGTTGAGGACGAAACACGCGCAAGCTCTACTATGGCGGTGTCAAATCCTCTGGTTACGCTTTTCTTGAACCTGGGACTTGTAGCCGTTATATTGGCGGGAGCTGTCAGAGTCAAGGGCGGACAGACCAACCCCGGTGTAATCATTGCGTTTATACAGTACTTTACCACTATATCCATGGCAACCATAGGACTTGCCCGTATATTCGTCCACAGCTCCAAGGGTATAGCCTCGGCAGGCAGAATCGAGGAGGTAATAAATACGGAGCCCGATCTGATGCTTGAGAGCGAGGAAAAGTATCCGAGACAGAACGACAAGGGATATATAGTATTTGACGACGTAAGCTTTTCTTACCTTGGCGTAAAGAACAACCTGTCCCATCTGTCCTTTGAACTTCCGAAGGGAGGAACCCTTGGAATTATAGGCGCAACCGGTAGCGGAAAGACTACGGCGCTTCAGCTTCTCATGCGTTTTTACGACGTTGATTCGGGCTCTGTCCGAATAGGCGGCAGAGACGTAAGGACTATTCCCCACGGGGAGCTTAACGGTCTTTTCGGTGTAGTAATGCAGAACGATTTTATACATCACGGCACAATTGCCGAAAATATACGCTTTGGACGTGATATTTCGGACGAGCAGATAAAGCGGGCGGCAGATATTGCGCAGGCATCGGAATTTATCGAGGCTTATGACGACGGATATGAGCATGAGCTTCAGTTCAAGGGAACTAATCTGTCGGGCGGACAGAAGCAGAGAATATTTATCTCGAGAGCCGTTGCGGGAGAGCCTAATATACTCGTCCTTGACGACTCGTCCTCGGCTCTTGACTATAAGACCGATGCAAAGCTGCGTAAGGCAATAAAGGAAAACATGTCCGACGTAACTACAGTGGTCGTAGCCCAGAGAGTAAGCTCGGTAATGAACTCCGACCTCATCATAGTTCTTGATGACGGCGAGGTTATCGGAATGGGGACTCACGATGAGCTTATTGAGAGCTGTGAGGTCTACCGCGAGATAAGCGACTCCCAGATAGGAGGTGCTATCCTTGACTAAAGAAGAAAGAAAGAAGATAAAAGAGGAGCTTTCGGTAAAGGCTCCGAAAATGAGCAAGACAGCCAGAATGGCGGTCGTGCGCAGAGTATCAAAATACCTTTTTGCCCATAAGACTATGATATTTATATGTCTTAGCCTTATGATAGTGTCAAATGTATTGGCACTCGTAGCGCCAAAGCTTTCGCAGCTTGCTCTCGATGAAATAGTACCGCCGTCAGGAGTTGCGGAGAGCTTCGAAATAAACGTAGGCAGAGTGCTGTTTTTCTGCGCACTGATGCTTGGCTTTTATATTGTGTCAGCAGTCCTTTCCTACGTTCTCGCAATACTTATGGTAAGACTCAGTCAAAAGGTTGTCTATTCCATGAGACGCGATCTTTTTAATCACCTGACAGAGCTTCCCGTAGGGTATTTCGATACCCACGCAACGGGAGAGCTTATAAGCAGGATATCCTATGATATAGATACGGTCAATACGTCGCTTTCTCACGACGTCCTTCAGGTGGGAGCAAGTACGATAACCGTCATAGGCTCGCTTGTTATGATGGCAACAATATCGCCTATGCTCCTTTGTATTCTCGTTATCACAGTACCTATCTCCATAATCTATACGAGATTCCGTTCAAGAAAGGTTCGTCCCCTATTCCGTAAGCGTTCGCAAAAGCTCGGAGAGCTTAACGGATATGCCGAGGAAATGCTCTCGGGTCAGAAGACTATCAGAGCGTATAGCAGAGAGGGCGTAATTACGGGCAGATTTGACGGAAAGAATAAGGAAGCCGTAGATGCCTACTATAATGCTGAATATTACGCAGCAACCGTAGGACCTACCGTAAAC
Source organism: Oscillospiraceae bacterium (assembly GCA_015064735.1). Taxonomy (GTDB): domain Bacteria; phylum Bacillota; class Clostridia; order Oscillospirales; family CAG-272; genus HGM12713. Next base: position 13,798 of record SVRP01000020.1, on the reverse strand, counting down.
TTTATCAATAATCTTTCCTTGTCCCTTATTGCAATGGTGGGAGGTATCTTCTATCTGTTCAGTGTTTTGAACGGCACAGGTGTGTTGGCAGTTCCTGCAATCTTTACAATAACCTTCGGCGGAATTTCAGCGTTCGTTCAGTATTCGAGAAAGTTCACGGGACCCGTAAACGAGTTTGCAAATATACTCCATGATCTGCAATCTGCGGCATCCTCTGCCGAAAAGGTATTCGCTATTATGGACGCAGAGCCGGAAAAGAAAGATACCGAGGATGCAGAGATTCTCGAAAACGTAAGAGGCGACGTGGAGTTTGAGCACGTAAAATTCGGTTACGTTCCCGAGAGAACCATAATAAAGGACTTGACCCTCAATGCCCGAAAGGGAAATACCATAGCAATAGTAGGTCCTACGGGAGCTGGAAAGACCACCATTATAAACCTGCTTATGCGGTTCTATGACGTCAACGAGGGAAGAATAACGGTAGACGGCAAGGAGATAAGGGAGATAACCAGAGACAGTCTGCGTAAGGCTTATACCATGGTGCTTCAGGAAACCTGGCTCTTCCACGGAACTATTTACGAAAATATAACCTACGGAAAAGAGGGAGCAACGCGAGAAGAAGTGGAAAAAGTGGCGAAAATGGCGCATATCCACTCATATATCGAGGGACTTCCCGAGGGGTACGATACAGTGCTTTCGGATGATGGCGTGAATATTTCCAAGGGTCATAAGCAGCTTATAACCATAGCAAGAGCAATGCTATCCGATTCGCCTATGCTGATACTCGACGAGGCGACCTCAAACGTAGACTCAAGAACCGAGCAGCAGATACAGTCGGCAATGTACGCCCTTATGGAGGGCAGAACCTGCTTTGTAATTGCTCACAGACTCTCGACTATACAGAATGCGGATACCATCCTCGTAGTAAAGGATGGCAATATAATAGAGCAGGGTAATCACGACGAGCTTATGGCTAATAAAGGCTTCTACCACTCGCTCTACCATTCTCAGTTTGAAAATTAAAAAAGACGGGTTTGAGTTATTTAGCGCACACGAAATAAAAATAAAATAAGCCGCTTTTGCTATCAAAAAAACGATAGTGAAAGCGGCTTTTATGTAGATATTTTCGATATAAGTCTTTGAAGTTCCTTTTTATGTGTGTTTATTATCCGCGATTTGATTCTTCGGCGTACAAAAGTACGTCATAGAGAGCTGAATCACGATCTCTACATCTGAATGAAGCATACCCTCCTGTTAAAATTTGTATATTCCTTTTTCAATATCGTTAATAACCCTTGCAACTGCGTGCTCATCATTGGATACGGTTATGAAATCTGCGGCTTTTTTTGCATCGTCGCACGCGTTGGCTACAGCGATACCGTATTTTGCCTCGCGGAACATTGAAATATCGTTGTTGTAGTCTCCGAGAGCTACAGTTCTGTTTGGGTCTATACCGAGATGATTAACAAGATTTTTTATGGCTACGCCCTTGCCGATATTCTTTGGGAGTATCTCAAACAGGGTTCTCTCCGAGCGTACGAAGTCAAAGCGGTCTGCCATGGGGTGGGAAAGAAGGATTTTTTGTATTTCTTCTATTTCCTCGTCAGATTGGCTGCCAAAAATTATTTTACCTATGGGCTCTTTTACCTCGGTGTAGTGGCATACGAGATTCGGAAGTCCGGTTACGTCTCTGAAATACTTCATAGTCTCGTTTTCTTTGCAGAAAAAGGTATTGTAGTAGGTGTTGACTTGTATTCCCGCATAGGGGACGTTTGTGTCAACCGCGCGGATAAGCTCGTTTACACCCTCTCCCATGGTAGCAGTCCATATGTACCTTTGATTGGGATAGTCGTAAAGTCCCGCTCCGTTAACACATCCTATGGGAGCGTTAGGCCTTACCGCATTGTACATAGAGTCAACGAAAAAGGGCATTCTTCCCGTAATAAAGGTGAAATAACCGCCTTCGGATTTGAAATATTCTATGGCTTCGGTATTTTCCTTTGCTACCTTGCCTTGACTGTTAAGCAAAGTGCCGTCAAGATCGGTGCATATAAGTATTCCGTCAAATTTTCCCATGATACACTCCTGTTTGCGCCGTTTGGGGGCTCTTTTTCTTTTTGTAGTATTTTATTGTGCTGATAATCGAAGATATAAGCACCGAGCATTCGTAAAGAATTCCGCCGAGGGAGAATACTATAAGGTTATAGGTGAGACAGGCGGGGGCTTTAAAAAATATAGCGTACCGTATTGTTTGAGGATTTTGAGAAGCCATGAACAGTGAATATACTGCAAGACCCGCCATAATGAATACCGAATACCAGCCGTCCCATGTAAGTATGCTGGTGGTAATTACAAGGCAGGTGAAGATTATCGGAATAAGAAGCCCCTTGCCACCGCGCTTTGCTCGCAGATAATAAACGAAGCATTGCAGTGCCGCCAACAGATTCAGCGCCATGGCGGTATATGCTCCGATAAGAAGATAATGTGCGGAAAAAACGAGAGCGGAAACAACTTCCATTGCAAGAATGGAGCTTGAGGACTTCATCTGATAGGAAATGAATCCTATTATAACAGCCACAAAGCTTAGAGACTGTCCGATTATATATAAGGGTCCGAGATTTTCAAACATATGTAATTAAATCCTTTTTTCTCAAAATTACCGTTACATTGTACCATACTTCCTATAAATTATCAATACGTAGTTTAATAATTGATAAAGATTTTTCTCTGTGTCATAAAACCCATTGAAGATACATAGATTTTAGCGAAAGATAATTTTCGTAAAGGAGAGAACCAATATGAATAAGGAAAGAACAGAAGGCGAAGGGCTTGTATATATAACTATGCCCATGTGCGACAGAACGGTAAATCACGAGACCTCGGGAGAGTTTATTATTCCCGATTACCAGCCCGAGCTCCGCAGACTCTTGAGTGTAAGAGAAAAAGTGCTTCCTCCCGCTAAATACGTGAGCGGGAAGGGCGTTGAATGCAACGGAACAGTTGATTATACTATTCTTTACGTAGGAGCTGACGGCGGTATTTACAGCATGTCGGTGTCCTCTGAATACGAGTTTGGTATTCCCCTTGATAATATATCCGACTTTGAGCTTTCCGAGGGTTCAAGCGTCTTACTTCGCACCGAGTGCGAGGGTATATCGGCAAGAGTTACATCACCAAGAAAGATTAGCATAAAGAGCCGACTTTTATCTCACGTCAGAGCTTACGGAAGGATGCGACTTGACGACGGCTGTGCCGATACAGAGGGTATGCAAAGGCTTCAAGGGCAGACGGAAAATTCCGAAATATATGCTACGGGCTCGGACGTAATAGACGTTGAGACCGAGATAAACGGAATGGGAGATGACGTAAGAGTCGTTTGCGCCGATGCAAACGTCTTTATAAAGAACGTAAGAATTTCCGACAGCGCAATAATTGCGGAGGGAGACGTAAATCTTTGTATGCTTATATGCAGAGAGGACGGAGAGCTTCGCCCCATACATAAGAAAATAGGCTTTGAAGGCGAAGCCGATAAGAGCCAATGGGCTGACGGTGGAAGGTGCAGAGTTATGGGAACCGTAACCGACGTTACGGTCAATATAGAGGAAGGACGGATAATATGTAATATTTCCCTTGTACTCGATGCGCTTACAGTATGCGATCGCACCGTAAAATATACTGCCGATGCATATTCTACCGACAGAGAATGTGAGTGTGATACCGCTACATTTGCCATACCCGAAAACCTTGTTTGTCTGAATGGGAACTTTTCTCAGAGCGAGAGAATGCCTGTAGTTGATAGCAATATCCCGGAGGGCGCGAGGATAATAGATTCTCACGGAAGCGTTACCTTCAAGGACTGCGAGAGTGCAGACGGAAAATATATCTTTACGGGTACTGTAAAATATTATGTCCTCTACGAAAAAGAGGGCGAATACGGTGTGTGTGAGCTTGAGCTTCCCGTAAAATACGCGCTTGAGGGAGCATCGAGCAATAAATATGCTTTTGATGCTCTGGGAGACATTATAGATTGCAGGGTAAGAACAGAGGGAGATACTCTTGCTATCGATTCCGAAATCTCGGTTTGCGCAGATATTTTTAGAGAGGATTCTGCTGATATTGTAAGAGAAATAAGGCAGGGAGACCCGTTGGAAAAGGGTAGAAGCAGAATGGTCGTATATTTCCCCACAGAGGGAGAGGGGCAGTGGGACGTAGCAAAGAAATACCGTGTTCCCGTAGAAAATCTGACCGCTGAGAAGAATTACTACGTGCTGTAAGAATTGTGTAAAACGCGTATGACGTCCCGTCTATGGAATGGGACATCATACGCGCTTTTTGTCCTTGACATTGTGGCGTAGGTGGTGTATAATTATTTAAACCTAATTCAGAGGGGGAATATTATGAAAAAGGTATACGGCTTTTACGAGCTTGATAAGCTTGTAAAGAACCAAAACGCGCTGTCTCGGATACACGAAAACGGGAAGTGGCTTGCGCTTCCTTACGAGAGTGAAAAATATTCCGGAACCATGCTTTGCTGCGGAGAGAATTCTTATCCCGAACCCGTAGAGCTTGATATAAAGCTTGAGGGCTGGTATAAAATTTACGTGGGAGTTATCAACGCATCCTATAACTACAAGCTTGGTCTTACCGTAGGAAATCTCGGAAAAACCGAGGTAAGAGCACCGAAATCGTCCACGTGGTGCTGTAATGAAACAGGAAGCCGATTCTTTTACAGAGCGGCAAATATGACGGGGCAGACAATAACCGTAACAAAGCCCGGTCCTTATTTCGGATATTCCTCATCTATATCTTTTCTTGAATTTGAGGAAATGAGCGAGGACGAAATAGCCGAATATACTATGACCGAGGGCGGAGCCATGTTTTACCATTTCGACGAGGGCTTTTTGAGTGAATGTACCTTTGAGAAAGAGTCGGATTATCTCGGAGCTATCAACCAGCTTGAGGGAAGCCACGGAGGATTGCTTTGCATTGAGACCGTTTCCGACAAAAAGGTTTTCGGAGATGGCAATAACGGAGATTCCTTTACCGACTTTATAGATAAATACAAAAAGAATATGGATCTTTATGAGGCGAAATACAAAAAGACCTTAAAGCCCGCAATGGTCAAGCGCGCTCATGAGCTTGGATTTGAGGTTTATACTTCAAACAGAATTATGGCGGGAGATTTCAGACTTCCTCTTTCGACCCAGATGGGAGAGGGCTTCTTCCTTTGCGGAAATGAGGACAAAAAGATAAAGACAAGAGACGGCAGAGAGATACCCGCGCTGTCATTTGCATACGAAAGCGTCCGCAAAATGGTTGCCGAGTCGGTTATCCACGCAATGGGCGGGGCGGATTTTGACGGTGTATCCCTGTCCTTCCACAGAGGCGTATTCGTAGGCTTTGAGGAGCCCGTGTGCCGTGAAGTATCAAAAAGATACGGTGTGGATGCAAGGGTATTGCCCGCATCCGACGAAAGACTCAATAAGGTGTGGCAGTCCTTTATAACCGAGTTTTTACGTACCGTGCGCAGTGAGCTTGACGCAAAATTCGGAAAGGGAAGCAAGAAGATAAACGCAATCGTTCTTGCGGATATGGAAGCAAACACGTCATTCGGCTATGATATTGAGGGATGGCTTAAGGAAGGGCTGGTTGCAAATATTTCACAAGGGCTTATGTCGTGGAAAGAGGATCTTACCGACTGCCTTGACGAAAACGGACTTATCTCCCTTGACGCATATAAGAGAGAGATCTCAAAGAGGGTAGTTCTCACAAGAGAGTATAAATACGTTGATAATAGTCCTCTGCTCCCAAGCGCGGTAGAAATGGAAAAGCTCTGCGCATCTTACGGAGTGGATTTCTATGCTACCCTTGGCTGGGACGGAGGAAATTCCGAAACCACCATAAATCTTGCTAAAAGATACAGAGAAGAGGGAATCAAGAAAATATTCTCATGGAATACCAACCGAAAGGTAGTTACCCCTGCGCTATTTAATGCGGAAAGATATATCGGTGCTAACTACGCAGACGGAATGACAAAGAATTTCGAGAATCCCGAGAGGTTCAGAGTATTGCGCTACGGTGATAACGATATTTCTTATTTTGACGTTAACTGGAACGGTTGATTTCTTTTTGAAAGGAAAATACGGCAGTAAGCCAAGGTTTATGGCAACGCAATCCTTTTCGCTATAGTGCACATACGGAAAGGGGCTGTCTCAAATTTTTATTTGAGACAGCCCCTTTGATTTAAGATTTATTCTTCAAGAAATACTCTTTTGATAGCCTCTAAGTAACCGTAGCCGTTAAGGTCATCGGGCTCAAGATAGCTGCCCTCGGTCCACTCGTTCCATGCGTTGACGGTTATAAGCGGTGCCTTCAGTCCGTTGCCCTCGTCAACGTACGCCTTTGCAAGCTCAAAGCCCTTTTGAACGTTTTCGGGAGTATTTTCGGTAAAAATTCTCGGGTGGAATTTTTGATATCTGGGGTTAGCATCCCAGCCTACCGAAACGTGAGGATAGTAGACCGCATTTATATTTTCCTTTATATATTTCCACTCTTCCTTTACCATCTCAAGTATCTCGGGATAAGGCTTGTTGCATTTCGCAAAATCGTAATACTGATAGTGGGTAACGCCGTCAAAGCCCGTCTTATTTATAAAGGTAAGAATATCGGTCTTTTCGTCAAGCATTTTTGACATGTATTCACGGCTTCGTATAGTCAGATGAAGCTCAAGACCCGGGAAGCCCGCCTTCACGGTCTCCTCACGGAAATAATCAAGAGCCTTCCACGTCTCCTCTACTCCGCCAAGTCCGCGAACAAGATTCTGAAGATCGAAAAGCATATACACAGGCTTTCCGTCTATCTTATAATACGATGGATGCTTGAAATATTTTTCTATGGTTCTGTGAACGATATTATCGAATATCTCTCTGTTCACCGCTCCGTCCCACACGGGAAGATTACTGTCGGCAGTACGGGTATCCCACAAGGTAGATGCCGTGTGATTTGCCCACATAAGGTAGAATTTCATCTTGTGATTGTTTCTAGCCTTAAGGAAGCCGTTATCAAGGCACTGCTCAAGGAAGGGCTGATTGTCGTACCAATACCAGTCGTAAATAAAGGTGTTGACTCCGTGGCTCACTGCCGCCTCGATCTGCATTTCCATAACGAAGGGATCTGCCTCGTTAACGTATCCCCAAAGAGGCTTTCTCGGCCACTGATGTCCTTCATATTTAGGCTTTACCGCCTTTACGGTCTGCCACTCACCGTAGCCCTCGGGCCAAAAAATTCTTGCTCTCGGCTCGTCTCCCGTATATGACGGCCAAATTATTGCCGCAACGTCGTAATTTTTCATGATATTACCTCCATGCTGTAATCAATATCATTATAGTACGGACACGTTGCGGCTTCAATGCGTTTTTTTGCCCAAAAAAGTATTCATTTTTGATTTTTTCTGAATTGTGAGGGTGTAACCCCGACAAGCTCAAAAAACTTTTTAAAGAATGCTGTTCTGTTGGTAAAGCCACATTCGAATACGATCGTCTCGACCGACAGATCGGTCGTAAGCAGCAGCTTTTTTGCCTTGTTGATCCTACATTCCATGATATAAGAAACAGGAGCTTTTCCCGTATATTTTTTGAATATTCTTGAAAAATGTTCTGCCGTGTATCCGCATTTTGCGGCTATCTCATGAATAAGCAAGCGGTTACTGCAATTCCTTTCAACGTAGTCTAAAAGATACTCGTTTACCGTAAGCTTGGAGGTCGGATCCTCAGTCATTTTCCTGAACACAAGACTCAATATCATGGAGACCGCCGAATGGAGTATCATACCGCTTGCGGGAACTTCGTTTTTTTGCTCCTCCTGCGCCCACTCGATCAAAAATTCTATTTTCTTACGGTCTCCGCCCTCAAAATGAAGCAACAGATTATCCTTTATGATCAGGCTTGAGATATCCAAAAATTCGCTCATGCGAAGCAACAGAAAAATATCGTCCGTTCCCCGCAAGGCATCACTGAGATACTCGGGCTTCAGCATAATGTCAGCGTATCGCAGGTTATCAACAGGCAAAACCGCATGCTTTCGGTGATAATTTATTACAAGAACGTCCCCTCCCTTGACTCGGTATTCTTTACCGTCAACGGTATGTATCCCCTTTCCGTCCAAGGTATATACTATCTCCACAAAGTTATGGGTATGCTCTTCCTCCGGCTTTTTCAGATCTACTATGTTAATATAGAACTTGTTTTCCAGGTCGAATTGATCGGCATTTTTCTTTATTATACTCATTTTTCTCATTTCATCAGCTCGTCGGTGAGGCGAATGATCTCAGGCGCGAGCTTCTTGCGCTTTGCCCTTACAATGGTATTATAGATTGGATAGGCAAGGCTTGCAAGTATACCGCCGACGATGCCCACAGTAATACCAACAATCATTGCCATAGTTTCTCCAAAACCAAGAAATTCAGCAAAATCGGTCATTATAAGGCTCATTCCTAAGCCGAGAATGAGGGTCCCTATGATACCAAACGCGAGTGCAACGGTTTGTGCGGTCTTTGTTACGCTTGCATCAAGTCGGCGCAGACGGGTCATCTTATCTTCGATCTCGGTAGGGGTAGTATATTTATCACGGATGCGCTTCAACTCTGCCTGCTCCTTTGCGGAGTACGTATAGGTGAATCCGCTTTTTTCCTGATTGTTATTATCCATTTTCATCCTCTGTTTTTAATTCTTTTAATTTACCTGTGCCGACTACTATCATATAAATTGCCGTTGCAACGATCAATAGCGAGATTGCGCCGCCTGTTGCTCCAAGCATCCATTTTTGCGTAGTAGCCGTCATAGTTTCGTCGCCAAAGGTCGTGAGCATCGTGGATTCGAGTGTCAGCACCGAAACAAGAGCCGCCGCCAAGCTTATCGCCTTTGACGCCGAAAAGACAGGGCTGTTGTATTTTCTGTATTTTATGACATTGATAATAGCTGTTGTTAGTGCTGTAAAGGTATAAGCCGCCATCGCAATCGCTGTAATCATATGATGCTCGAAGGTCCTGTCCCAATAGACCATAAAGAAGATGATCAACGCAAGTGCTAAGTTCATCACAAGAAATACGATGCCGCAGGCACGGTATTTTATAAGCTCCGTTTGCATTTTTTCACCGGGAGCAAACTTTCTCGTGTGTCTGACCAAAAAGAAGCGCATTACGGCAAGGCAGATATAGTATGCGCCAAGTGAGTAGAACCAGAAGGTATGGTGGTAAAATCCAAGCCACAGCTGAAATATGCCGTACAATGCGTTCCACGCAAGTGTGCCGTACAGCGACGCATTTACGCGTAGGCGCGTGTCATCCTGCCATTTTCTCACGTATTTATTCTCGTTTTTGAAGGTCTTTAAAAAATTGATAAGTATCGGGAGCTTAAAGCACCAAACAGTTAAGGTATAAGCGGCGAGAACGTAGGAAATACAGGCGATGACCGACTCTGTTCCAATAAACACCATTGAGCCGATAAGCAGAACGGCAGCAATCGGGACGAGAATAATCATAATGGTGATAGGTGGAAAGAGTAAGGCTTTACCGAGGTTCTTCCAATTCATTTTCAGCCCTCCTGATCTTAACTGTAAATGTAGTACCAATGCCAATCGCACTCTCCACACCGATCTCACCATGCATAATATCAACCACTCTTTTTACAAGAGGTAATCCAAGTCCGTTGCCTTGTGTTGCGTGAGAGGTATCGCCTTGATAGAACTTTTCAAAGATATGTGCCCCCACCTCGGTACTCATTCCGCAGCCTGTGTCGGATACCTTAACCGTAGCATATTCTTCATCAGCTATAAGAGTGAGACTGACTTTCCCACCGTCTTCGGTGAATTTGAAGGCATTGGAAAAAAGATTATTCCATACGAGCAAGAGAAGCTCTGCATCGGCGCAAACGTGCACGCTCTCGGCAATATCGGTTTCAATTTCTATATTCTTTCTTTCCCACGTGCTTTCATATTGCAAAAGGCTCTCGCAAAGCTGCTCGCCGAGGTCGAAGGTGGTGGGATTCGGATAGATCTGCTGATTTTCAAGTCGATTGAGCTTGAGAATATTCGTCATCATATCGGCAAGACGGCGCGAGGCATCGGTAATTGCTTTTGCATATTCAATTCGCTTTTCTTCGGATAGGTCAGGCGTTTGCAGGAGCGTTCCGTAGTTTTGCATGACGGTAAGCGGCGTTTTCATTTCATGGGAGACGTTGGCAATAAAATCGGTACGCAGAGTTTCCACGCTCGAAAGCTCCTCTGCCATTTGGTTGATACGAGCAATGATTTCCTGGAATCCGTCATCAGCGGCGAGACCGGGAATAGGAGCAATACGAACGTCAAAGTTGCCTTCTATCATTTTAGAGGTTGCCTCAACGATTTTTTTGACGGGGAGTTCCACTATTCGTTTGCGGCGGTAGTGGTCAACGGCTGTCATTCCAATGCTGATCAAAACGACGTTTACCATTGTCATTTTTGCAGCCAGCGCAATCTCTTCTTCTGTGAATTTTCTTCCGACCGATTTCTGAAGGGCAGAAATAAAGAGCATAATACAGCATGTGGTTACAAAAGCCGCAAGGAGAAAAAATATGAAGAAGTTGCTGATTGTACGTATGATCCTTTTGGTTGAGTGCGAGCGTTTCATTTGATCACCGCCTTGTAGCCAAGACCGTGAACGGTCTGAATCTCAAAGGAGTCGCACTCCGAAAGCTTCGCGCGGAGCTTGGTCATATATACGTCAACCGTTCTCGTGCTTGTTTGCGTATCCACGTCCCAAAATTCGTCCATCAGCTGTGTGCGGGTGAAGGTCTTTTTGGGATAGGACAGGAGCTTGTAAAGAAGGTCAAATTCTCTTGCCGTGAGGGAAATTTCCTCGCCGTCAAGGGTAGCGCTTCTCTCATCGGCATCCATCACGAAATTTCCCACCTCAAGGCGACGGCTTGATGCGATCTTGGAACGGCGAAGCAGCGCGCCGATACGCAGGAACAGCTCGTCAAGGTCGATGGGCTTGGTCATATAATCGTCGATACCGATGCGAAAGCCTCTCTGCTTGGACGCGAAATCGTCACGGGCAGTCATAAACAATATCGGAATATCGTCGTTGAGCGAGCGCACAGTCTTTGCAAACTCAAAGCCGTCGATATTCGGCATCATAATATCCGACACGATACAGTCGAAGGTGGTCTTATACAGTTCGTCGAATGCGCTTTCCGCGTCAAGACAGCCAACCGCTTCATATCCACTGTTATTGAGAAATGAGCAAACACTGCGGTTCAAATCTCTGTCATCCTCCACAATTAGAATTTTGAACATATTTTCATCCTCCAAGGGCGCATTTTTGTTTTTATATCTATTATACCATGAAGCAAAAATGCTTGCTTGCAAGGGCATTTTTGCGAAGCCGTCAATATCGCAGCCGCACGAAGTGCGGAGGGCGCGATAGCGCAAAGACTTGGTAACAAGGCTTTCTGCGTATATTATAGCATAGAAATGTTAAAGTTTTGTTTGCGTTTTTGTCTTTTTTAAAAAAATTCAATATATTTTAGCATTTTTCCGCTTGATTTGAACAAGACAAACTGATAAAAGTGTTGAATTCGGAAAAGGCAACGCACCCTCGACTTGCACTCAGTTTAGGAAATATTCCGTTTTCGCTTACGAAACGCGGTCGTTCAGACCGTGAGGAATATTTCGAAACGGCGTAAATTGAGTTTCAATTTGCCGCTAACTGTGCACGCCGTTATGCGTTGCCTAAAATACTTTTATACCAAGCTTGTCTTTTTCAGCACTACCTTGCTGATTGCGCCAAGCCCGAATGCAAACAATGCACCCCCCGCTGCACACAGCACCACGTTGATGATGGTAGAACCAAGGGGCGTGATCATAGAGACCATCATAAAGAGGAGCATACCACCACCGAGCGATCCACAGATAGAGAGCCATGCCTTCTGCTTTGCCGCCACGCTGATGAGCGTGAAGATCGAAACAAATACAGGCATCAGAAATATCTTTGCAATCATACACATTACGATATTGCCTGCGTTAAGTCCGTGAAGGTCGAAGGAAAGACCCGAGATCGCACCGCCGAGGATAGAACCGACGAGATATGCGATCAGCATAAATGATCCGCATATAAAGCCCGAGACAGTTTTTGACACCACGTATTCGCCTCTTTTTGCGCGAACGGTAAAGAGATTTTTGGCATATCCGCTTCTGAAATCGTCGGATATAAAGAGACATACGAAAACGGCAACACCCATAAACGCCATATTGACATTGCACATCATAAAGATCTCGTCGCCGTCGAGGGGCTCACCGGGAAGCGTGCCGATATTCTGCCACGTGTTTTCGGGGCCTTCCATGATAGTGATCTCACCGGTCTGCCGATTGACAGATTCCTGACCGTCCATCATCGACATCATAACTGTCATAAGGATAGGCATTACGAGGGCGCAGGCAATCAAGATGTAAAAGAGCTTGGATTTGAACATTCTCTTAAAATCAACCTTGAGCATACTTTTCACGCGCTTACCGAAGCTGACTTTTTCAAATTTCATTGTATTTTCCATTCTCATTTGCCCCCTTTCATCAGGTCGATGTAGTATTCCTCAAGTCCGATCTTGTCGGTCTTGATCTCGGTTACGCAAATTCCGTTTTCGTAGAGATACGATACAATTTCTTCGGGTGTGGTCAGATCGTACACACGGAGATAACCCGCCTCGTCCTCTTCCACACGGGAATATTTAGAGCCAAGAAGCAGCTTTGTTCTGCTCATTTCAGCGGATTGCAATGCAACATAGGTACGACAGCTTGCGTCAAGCTCGTCTGCCGTCATTTCCACGATCATTTTTCCGTGACGGATAATGCCGTAGTGTGTTGCTACCTTTTGAAGCTCGCCGAGTAGGTGGGAGGAAACGATGATACTGCGCTTACCGTCCTTAATGATATCAAGGAATACCTCGCGCATAATTCTCATGCCGTCGGCATCCAGACCGTTCAGCGGCTCGTCAAGCACAAGGAGAGTGGGTTCTCCAAGCAGCGCCATGGCAATGCCGACTCTCTGCTTCATACCGAGTGAGCAGTTCTTGTATTTATTGCCTGCCGCACCCTCCATACGAACGGTTTTGAGAACCTTGATAACCTCTTGTTCTGCATTCGGAATGCTGAGGTTAGATGCCTGAAGCATCATATTATCCCAAACGGTAAGTCCCGGGAAGCATCCGGGGGCTTCGATCAAAACACCCATGTTCGCTCTTACGCTCTCGTCGGTATAGTCCTTGCCATAGAGCTTGATCGAGCCGCCGCTTGTGGGGATCAGACCGCAGATCATCTTCTCGGTGGTGGATTTGCCCGAGCCGTTCTCTCCGATAAAGCCGTAGATCGAGCCCATAGGAACGGTCATATCAAGACCGCACACCGCCTGCTTGGGGCCGAAGTTTTTAGATAAATTCTTTATTTCAACTGCATTCATTGTTTCGACCTCCCAATCAATATACGTCACACTTATTCAAAAGGCGTGTGCCTGCTACGTTATAGATGACTGCCCAAGCAACCGACACTACAATGCAGATAAGCAAAGAGCCGATTCCACTTGACAAATTCGCATTTACGGATGCACCGTAAAGGAAAATGTTAAGGAAGCTCGTAGGAATCTTGAGGCTTTCGACGATTGCCGCCGCGCCTATAATGAGAATGCCCGTTCCGAAGAAGAAGGACGAGGCAACCGAGATGCCGAAATATCTTCTGAATATCACGTTAAGGAAGGTGTAAAGGCTTGCCCAAC
>SVRP01000019.1 GCA_015064735.1 Oscillospiraceae bacterium | reverse complement strand
TATGTTTATTTTACTTGCGGTTGGCTAGACCCGCTTGTATTATACCATAGAAGGTGTTTTTTGTTCAACGGCAAAAGCCTCTACTGAACCACCCGCTTAGCGGGTGGTTTTCGGAAACCAAGAAAAATGACAGAGAACGTAAACCATTCTCTGTCATTTTTTATCGGTAGGTAACGTATTCTGTAAAATTTTAAAAACTGTCCTTAAGTGTACGCACCATTGTTCCGCCGCTTTTTATTTATCTTTGTACGCGTCCGCTTCCGTCGCCGCCTGCAAGTTTTTCTACCTCTGACACAGACACACGGTTAAAGTCTCCCTCAACAGTGTGCTTGAGCGCAGATGCCGCAACCGCAAAATTGATTGCGCTCTGACTGTCCTTGCCCATAAGAAGCGAGTATATAAGTCCCGCGCCAAAGCTGTCGCCGCCGCCTACACGGTCAACGATATGCAAATGGTAATCCTTTGAGAAACAGTAATCCTTTCCGTCATAAAGCATTCCCGCCCAGTCGTTATCGTTTGCGGAAATTGACGTACGAAGTGTTATAGCTACCTTCTCAAATCCAAATTTATCGGCAAGCTGCTTAGCTACGGATTTGTATCCCTCATGATTGAGCTTTCCACCGTATATGTCGGTGTTTTCTGCTTCGATTCCAAATACGTCCTTTGCATCCTCCTCGTTGGAAATGCAAACGTCTACGTACTCACAAAGCTTTGTCATAGCCTCTCTTGCCTCTGCTCTCGTCCAAAGCTTTCCGCGGTAGTTGAGGTCGCAGGAGATCTTTACTCCTTTTGCCTTTGCTGCCCGACAAGCCTCGATGCAGATATCTACGAGATTTCCTCCGAGTGCGGGGGTAATTCCCGTAAAGTGGAACCAATCGGCTCCGTCAAATATTTCATTCCAATCGAAATCAGCAGGCGCTGCCTCTGCAATTGCGGAATGCGCGCGGTCGTATATACATACCGAGCCTCTCTGGGACGCTCCCTTTTCAAGGTAATAAATGCCTACTCTGTCGCCGCCGCGGACGATCTTGGTGGTATCAACACCGAAATAGCGGAGCGAATCCACTGCCGCCTGACCTATTGCGTGCTTGGGGAGCTTCGTAACGTACGCGCTGTCAAGTCCGAAATTCGCAAGAGACACTGCCACGTTTGCTTCTCCGCCGCCAAAGGTTGCCTGCATCTGGTCGTTCTGGAAAAATCTATAATAGCCGTTAGGTGCAAGGCGAAGCATTATTTCGCCAAAAGTAATTACCTTCATAATGTAACCTCTAAATCTTATTTGTTCACCGTGGCAACTGCCTTTGCGGTCTTTTCTCTTATTTCGTCGGGTGTACCCTTCATCATCCAGCTTCCGCCGCATGCGATTATCTTATCAAATGCCAAATATTCAAGAATATTATCCTCGGAAATTCCGCCCGTAGGCATGAACTTCATTGTGGGAAAAGCCGCGGAAAGGGCCTTGATGGTTCCAAGACCGCCAAAGTTCGAGCATGGGAAGAATTTTACGATCTCTATACCGTAAGATATTGCCGTAATTATTTCGGTGGGAGTTACGCAACCGGGCAGATAAAGAATGCCACGCTCATGGCAGACCTCTGCAACAGATGCCGCAAATCCGGGGCCCACAATAAACTTTGCTCCGCAGTCGATAGCGGCGTTTGCCTGCTCCGCGTTGATAACCGTACCCGCTCCGATAAGCATATCGGGAAATTCCTTGACACCCAGCCGTATTGCGTCTGCGGCGCAAGCGGTTCTGAAGGTTATCTCCGCAACGGGAAGACCGCCGTCGGACAGTGCCTTAAGGGTAGGAACGGTATCGTTTATATCCTTAATAACCACTACGGGTACTATCTTCAAGGACTGTATTTTTTCTGTAATATTCATTTTTTACTCCTCTATCATGGGGATCTTCATTATGGATTTAAGCTCCTCCCTGTCAAGGAAGGGAGCAAGGTCCTCAAGGGGAGGACTGAACAGGCTTCCGTCCGCGAGCTTCTTTGTTGCGCTCTTAGGCTCAAAGAACTGCTCGGGATTTACGAATATTTCGGCAATAAACGCGCCCTCGGTCTCAAATGCCGCATTGAGCGTTGCCTCAATTTCGGAATTCGTACGGCACGCAGCATAGGGATAGCCGTAAGCCCACGCAAGTCTCTCAAGAGACGGGAAGGAAAGGTCGTTACTCTCAGGACCGATACCAACCTTTGTGTGATGTCCGAAAATATTTGTCTGTGTCTGACGGATAGAGTGATATCCGTCGTTATTTATTACGAAAATCTTAATGGGAAGCTTATTTGTAAGGATAGTCTGAAGCTCCTGAAGATTCATCTGGATACTTCCGTCGCCCGAGATACATACTATCTCCTGCTTTCCGAGAGCTACGCATACGCCCACAGCCGCGGGGAGGTCGTAACCCATGGAAGCAATTGCAGAGTTGATTATAAATCTCTGATTTTCCTTGATTATATAGCCGTGGCTTCCGACAACACATGCGGTGCCGTTTCCGACAACGGTGGTGTATCCCTCGGGAAGTCTTGACGAAAGCGCCTCAATAAACGCATAGGGGTTAGCAAGCCCCTCTGCGTCGCGGTGTCTCTGAAGCACTACGGGGTAGTTCTTCTTCCACTCTCTGCAGCACTCCTGCCAATCGCTCTCGGGTGCAAGCTTGCCCTCGGGAAGCTGTGCTTCAAGGGCGGTGAGGAACTCAAGCGCGTCTGCGTGGATAGGAAGCTCAACGTGGAGAGTGGGCTTCTTAAGCTCCTCCTTATCAACGTCAACCATCATAACGAATGCTTCTCTTGCCCAGGTCTTCCAGCTGTATCCAACCTGACGGATAGAAAGACGGTTTCCGACCGAGAGGATAACGTCAGCGTTCTGTGCCGCAAAGTTGCCCGCTCTGTCTCCCATAATACCGCCGCGTCCTACGTAGAGAGGATCTGCGTCAGCCATCATGTCGATATTGTCCCAACCGGTAACGACGGGCATATTAAGTCTCGGAACCAGCTCCTTGAACTTTTCAAATGCGCCCGCAAGGCGAATTCCGTTTCCTGCGTAGAATACGGGACGCTTTGCGTTTCTTATTCTTTCGATGACCTCAGCTATAACCTTTGCGTCGGGCTTGGGAGCCTCGGGCGCGTCCTCGGTGGGATCGTAGTGAATGAGGTCGTCTGTTTCAATGGTGCAGCCCTGGAAGTTCAGGGGAATATCTATCCAGCAAGGACCGGGACGTCCCGTAGTCGCAAGGTGTACTGCCTTTTCAAGAGCGTACGCAATACGGTTGGGATCCTCGATCATTTCGGAATATTTAGTCATGCAGTCGATAGACTTGGTAATATCAAATTCCTGGTCTCCGCCTGCTCTTACACCAACTCCCATTCCGCGAGCTGTTGTATCATAGCGAACCTGACCCGAAAGCACAAGCATGGGGATAGAATCAAGCCATCCGCCGACAACGCCTGTGATCGCGTTTGTTCCGCCGGGGCCTGTTGTTACGCATACAGCGGCAATTTTGTTGTTTATTCTCGCATATGCTTCTGCGGCAATAGCGCATGCCTGCTCGTGGTGATTGTAAAGGCAGTGAAGTCCGTCCTTGTGTCCGAGGGCATCGTTAAGGTGCATAGCACCTCCGCCCGTTACTGTAAAGCAGTCGGTTATTCCGTTAGATACGAGAAAATCCGCCACGTAATCAGCAAGTCTTATTTTCATATTCGTCTCCTCAAAATTATTATTGTGCGAGTGCCTCGATAACCGTCTTTGCCATATAGTCAAGCATTTCGTCGGTCATTCCGGGGTATACGCCTATCCAGAAGGTGTCGGTCATAATGCGATCGGTATTTTCAAGAGTACCTACTATACGGTAGCCCTCTCCGCTCTTACGCATCTCATCAAAGCAGGGATGCTTCGTGAGGTTGCCGGCAAAGAGCATTCTGGTCTGAACACCGTGGCTCTCGATATAGTTTACTACCTTCTCTCTGCAAACACCCTCGCGGCAGGTGAGCAGGAATCCAAACCAGGAGGGATTGGAGTTCTCGCAAGCCTCGGGAAGAATGAGCTTGTCCGAAACGCACTCAAGCGCCTTCTTGAGGTACGCAAAATTGTGGCGGCGTCGCTCAACGAAGCTTGGGAACTTATCGAGCTGAGCGCATCCTACAGCCGCCTGCATATCGGTAGCCTTAAGGTTGTATCCGAAGTGAGAGTAAACGTACTTGTGGTCGTATCCGAAGGGAAGCTCTCCGTACTGTCTGTCAAAGCGATGCTTACAGAAATTGTCCATACCCGAGGGGCATACGCAATCGCGTCCCCAGTCGCGTACCGAACGGATAATTCTTGCAAGGAGAGGATCGTTGGTGTAGGTCGCGCCTCCCTCACCCATAGTCATATGATGAGGAGGATAGAAGCTGCTGGTTCCGATATCTCCGACAGTACCTGTCTTGCGAACAACACCGTCGATGGTGTACTCGCTTCCGAGTGCGTCGCAGTTATCCTCAACGAGCCAGAGATTGTGCTTGTCGCAGAATGCCTTTACCGACGCAAGGTCGATGGGGTTTCCGAGAGTATGCGCTACCATTACAGCCTTGGTCTTTTCGGAAAGAGCCGCCTCAAGCTTTGTTACGTCTATATTATACTGAGGAATGGTAACGTCAACGAATACGGGAATAGCTCCGTACTGTATGCAGGGAGTTACTGTGGTAGGAAATCCCGCCGCAACCGTGATGACCTCGTCGCCTCTCTTGATAGCTCTGTCGCCGAGAAGGGGCGAAGTAAGCGCCATAAAGGCAAGAAGGTTTGCCGATGAGCCCGAGTTTACGAGACTGCAGTGGCGAACACCGAGATATTCGGCAAATCTCTTTTCAAATTCATCTGTATATCTGCCCGAGGTAAGCCAGAATTCAAGCGCG
The DNA here is from genome assembly GCA_015064735.1 of Oscillospiraceae bacterium. GTDB lineage: Bacteria > Bacillota > Clostridia > Oscillospirales > CAG-272 > HGM12713. The sequence goes on along the minus strand of SVRP01000019.1, from coordinate 14,785 downwards.
CTATCTACGAGATTGCACATTTCAGCGCTGTCGTATACACGGGAAGCGTAGGGGATGCGGTCGCCCTCCTTGTACGCGGGCTTAGTGTGATACTTTTCGCAGTATTCCTTAACCTGACGGAGTATGTCCTCTCTTGCTGCTTTTTCGTTTACTGCATTGTTTGACATAAAAAATCCCTTTCTTAACTTATTGCCGACACACCTTTGCCGACATATTTTAGTATTCCGCATCTGCGGGAAAGTTTTCATTTTTTCTTCATTTCTATGTTATTTCTATGAAGATATACATAGTTAGGTTAATTATACCACAATATGCAAAATCTGTCAAGATTTATTTTTTGTCCTTATTTCGTACAACCGAATTATTTCTCTTTTCGACGCATATTATGATATCGGTACTGTCAAAGGTGATGGTTTTGTGAACTTTTTTAAGAATTTTTGACTATTGTCTTGACTTTACAGTAAAGATGTACTATAATAGGGGTGTGGTTATCAAAAAGATACAGCAAAAATCACAAAAAAATACTTATTGAATTGATGAGGAGAAAAACATCATGAAAAAGTTTATCAGAGCTATAGTTCTTGTTATGGCATGCGTACTCGTATTCGCAACCCTCGCTTCTTGCGGTAAGTCTATTGACGGTATCGAGAAGAAGGCAAAGGATGCAGGTTTTGAAGTTGAAGTTGATAAGTTTGATGAAGCTGACGAAGACGGTCTTGTTGCAGTAATGGAAATCGTAGACCCCAATGCTAAGAGTCTTGTAGGCGCATTCGCTTCCGTTGCAGAGTATGCTGATGCCGACAATGCTAAAAAGGCATACGACGAAGCTAAGAAAGAGCTCGACGAGCTCAAGAAGGCAGCTGAAGAGAGCGGAGTTACCATTAACTACACCGTTAAGAAGAGCGGTAAGATCGTTATTTTCGGTACCGATGACGTTGTAAAGAAGGTTTGGTAATTTATAGCTAAATATTTTAATATAAATTAGAATTTTAAGAAAATTAAAATCTAAATTTATTAAATATCTTTTTAGATAACACAAACCCGAGGGGTAGGCAATTTGCCTACCCCTTTGGTTTGTGTCCCGTTTTGTAAAAAATTCCGAATACATATTCCCTGCGTTTTTCGGCATAATAAAAATACGGCTTGGAATTAATTTCTTTTATACCGTCATTTTGCGGAGGGGTTTTATGAAAAGTTTTTCGGTCTGCGACATATTGCTTATATCAACGGTAGGAATTCTTCTTTTTGCCATCGGTATTTCAATTTTTATTCTCCCCAAGCCGCAATTCTCCGAGGCGGAAAATAAATATCTCGCTTCATTTCCGTCCTTCTCCTTCGAAAAGCTTAAGGACGGAAGCTTCTCACGACAGCTTTCTCTCTTTTGCTCGGACAGAATTCCCGCAAGGCAGAGCTTGATTGCCATGAGAGCTTCGGGTGAGCTTATGCTCGGAAAAAGAGAGAACAACGGTATAATTTTCGGAAAGGGCGGCTACCTCATTCCAAGGGGAGAATACTCTGACCCTTCAACGGCAGAGCAAAACCTCGTTTATATAGACGGGGTCAAAGAAGCGGCAGATGCTCACAAAATCCCCTTTGCTTGCGCTCTTGCCCCTCGGAGTATAGATGTTATGTCAGCTTCCCTACCCTCTCTTTACGGAAACGGATATAAAAAAATTTGGGACACCGTTCTTGCACACCGACCTTGGATACACGATATGAGAAATTCATTTTCGGGAATTGACGGCGTGTGGTACAAAACCGACCACCACTGGACTACCGAGGGCGCATTTTTAGCCTACTCGGAGATTTTAAACAAAGTCGGGGATTCCCCTTTTGGCAAAGATCATTTCACAATTGACAGAGTAAGCACCGACTTTTTCGGCACCTCTCATTCGCGGGTAGGGGGAATATGGGGACAAGCCGACTGTATCGACCTTTACAGGTATGAGGGAGACAAAAATTTTTCTCTGTCTATTCCCCAAAGCAAAATTACAAAAAAAGGGTTTTATTACTTTGATGCTCTTGAGAGCAAGGATAAATATTCGGTATTTATGGGCGGAAATTACGGGTTCATGTCGGTTACAAAGGACGGTGAGGACAGAAAGGAGCTTCTGCTTATAAAGGACAGCTACGCAAACTCGGTAATTCCCTTTCTTGCCATTCATTACGACCTGACGGTAATCGACCCCCGCTACTTCACGGGAGATATTACCGAGCATATTCAAAACGCCGACAGCGTTATCGTTCTTTTGGGAATAGACACTTTAGCAACTATGCCCCTCAAACCGTATTGACATTTTGCGCGTAATAATTTATAATATATACAGGAAAGCTCACGAAGTATAACGGAGGATATATTATGAAAAGGATCGCAAGCTTTGACGTTGACCACGACCTTATTTCAAAAGGTCTTTATATATCGAGAATCGACGGAGATATAACTACCTACGACATGCGCACAAGAGAGCCCAACAAGGGAGATTACATGTCAAATATCGCCATGCACTCGGTTGAGCACATGTTTGCAACCTATATAAGAAACAGTAGCATCGGCGAAAATATTATTTATTTCGGACCCATGGGCTGTCGGACGGGATTTTATCTTCTTGTGCGCGACCTTGCTCCCTCGGTCGTGGCAAAGGCAGTAAAGGACACTCTTATAAAGATAATCAATCATGACGGAGAAATGTTCGGCGCATCACGAAAGGAATGCGGGAACTACCTTGAGCTTGACCTCGACGCGGCAAAAGCAGAAGCAAAGGCATACCTTGCCGTTCTTGAAGGTAAGGAAATTACGTTTAAGTATTGTTAACCTTATAAAACTCAAAGGTGGCTGTTACATTTGGCAAGACCGAAAAAGTCCGAAAAAAACAATAAAAATCGTCTGTCTCAAATTTTCATTTGAGACAGACGATTTTTATATTATTTTACTTCTTTTTCTTCTTAAATGCGATTATCACGGATATTACTCCTGCCACTACAGCAATTCCCGCTACTGCTCCTATCACAACGTAAACGATCTTTCCCGTTCCCGCTTTCTCAGCTTCAGGTGAAGATTTTGCAGGGCTGTTCTCGGTATCTGTATTTTCGTTTTCTTCCTTATCTGTATCGGTATTGTTATTATTGTTATTATTGTTATTGTTTCCGTTTCCGCCATTATTTCCGTTATCTCCCACAGGAGGCGGTATGGGATCATCCGCTTCTTCCTTGACGGTATCCACTGTCATTGTAAACTGATTTGACGTCATAAAGTACTGCTCTTTGATCGTAGAATAATACTCTACGGTTACGTCTCTGCCGTCCTCGGAGAAATAAAGCATGGCAACCATTCCCGTGCTTCCGTGCTCGTTATCTGTTCCCTGAGGGTCAACTAACATCTGAGTTACCGTATTTCCGTGCACGCCCTTATCCTGAGCAACCACCACGTGATCGCAGGGGTCGTGTCCCGAAATTACCATAACGATATTTTCGTGATTCTTTATGAATTTATCCCACATATGGTCGCCGTTATTGTATCCTCCGTTTGTTGCGGGAGGACATACTTCGTTCTGGTCGAGAGTAGTTCCGTTTCTGTACAAATACGCGTGAGTTGTAACTATTACGTTATGGTCGGGATGATTTTCCACCACATAGGATGCCCATGAAAGAACCTTATCCGATGCGCCGAAATCAAGGGCCATGACGAGATACTTTATATCTCCTACGGTAAACGTAGTATACGTATTCAGCATGTTTTCCTGATATGTTCCGGTTACCTTATCCTCATACTCACCTATGGGGAAGTATTTTAGAAAATCAGTCGATTTATCGTGATTTCCTCTTACGACCGAGTAGGGTATCTTACCGTTAAGTCTCTTTATCTGCGCTGCGGCTATTTCCCATTCACTTTCGGCGCTCTTTTCGGTTATATCGCCAAGACCCATTACAAATTTTATCTTTTTGCTTTCCGCATTGGCAAGAAGCCAATCGTAGATCACGTGAAATTTATCGGGGTCGTTGAAGCTTACCCTTTGAGTATCTCCTACAAGTGCAAAGGAATATGCGTAATCGGTTACCGGCTCCTTTTCGGAAAACCACGTTCTGTTAAGCCTCATATCGGCGCCGTTTCCGCTCTTGTCGGGAATAACCCCGTATGCGTTCATTTCGGAGGCTTCGTATGCGCAAAGGAGTCCGTCCTTGCCGTAGGAAAGCATATCAGCCGCGATTTCGGCTTGGGTGCGGGCATCGGAATACATAGCAGCAGAGCTTATCTGTCCCTTGAAATACTGCGCGTTTCCGCTTCTGTAGTCTCCGCCCATGCACACGGGGGAGTTAGCGACTATCTCACCTGTAAAACTTATGGACTTCGTTTCCTTTAGCTCGCCGTTTATATAGCAACGAAGCTCTCCTGCCGCGTTATCTCTTACTATCGCGACGTGGGTCCACGTTCCGGTGCGAAGGTCAACGGTTGAAAATTTAACGTCTATATCGTTTGTTTTCGCTTTATCGCTATCCTCAACGTAAAGCCTTGGAGCTCCCTTTTCATGTACCTCAAAGCTGAAGTTGGGAGAACCCAAGCCGTACGTGCCGAGAATTACACCGCCGCGGGTGCCGTCCGCAAGGGTCGAGGGAATATTCACCCATGCTTCAAATGTGTTGGGAGCGCTGACGACCTTTGTCGCCATATACTTATCCGTTGCCGTAAAGCTGATTCCTGTACGTTCGGCATTATTGTCTGCGTATACGGGAATTACGAGAAGCATGATAAGCGCAAGGACCATTGCTAAAATCTTCTTTTTCATAGAAAAGTCTCCTTTAAAATATCAGTTTATTTGGTATTTCGTTCCTTGGGGAGTATCTATAAGAGTTACGCCTTTTTCCGCAAGCGCCTTTCTTATCTCGTCGGCAAGCGCGTAGTTCTTTGCCTTCTTTGCCTCGGCTCTCGCCTTGATCTGCTCCTCTATCTCACGGATAAAGGGATCGTCGGAGACAGCTTCCTCTGCCGCCTTTTCTTCCTCGATCATTTTCTTTGCAGCCTTGGTAAGATCGAGTCCGAGAACCTTGTCAAAATCATCAATAAGCGCTATCTTGGTGGCGGGAGAAATATTCGCCTTAAGCACGTCGTAAAGCGCCGTTACACCGAGGGAGGTGTTCATATCGTTATCAAGCGCCGCGCAGAATGCGTCTCTGTGAAGCTTGAATGCCTCCGCATCAACCTCTCCGAGGTCGCCCTTAAGGAGCGTAGCTATACGGGCAACCAGCTTTTTGTACGCGATTGCCGCGTTATCAAGATTTTCATAAGAGAAAACAAGAGATTTTCTGTAATGCGACTGCAAGCAGAAAAGTCTGTATACGAGGGGATCGTAGCCCTTGCTTTCGAGAAGCGAAACGGTCAGAAATTCCCCGCTGGACTTACTCATTTTTCCGTTGTTCGTATTGAGGTGGTGAACGTGGAACCAATAATTACACCACTTATGACCTACAAACGCCTCGCTTTGCGCTATTTCGTTGGTGTGGTGGGGGAATGCGTTATCTATTCCTCCGCAGTGGATGTCAAGGTATTCGCCAAGATGCTTCATGCTTATGCAAGAGCATTCGATATGCCAACCGGGGTAACCGATGCCCCAGGGGCTTTCCCACTTAAGCTCCTGGTCGTCAAACTTGGACTTTGTGAACCAAAGCACGAAGTCAGCCTTGTTTCTCTTGTTGGAGTCCTCCTCAACGCCCTCACGGACGCCTACCTCAAGGTCCTCCTCCTTAAAGTCGTTGAAAACGTAGTACTGCTTAAGCTTTGAGGTATCAAAATAAATATTTCCGCCTGCCTCGTAAGCGTATCCCTTTTCAATCAGATTTTCGATTACCTTGATAAATTCGTCTATGCAGGTGGTTGCGGGAGCAACTACGTCGGGAGTTTTGATATTAAGCTTTGCGCAATCCGAAAAGAATGCGTCGGTGTAGAATTTCGCGATTTCAAGAACCGTCTTCTTCTCTCTCTTTGCGCCCTTGAGCATCTTATCCTCACCCGTATCTGCATCGCTTGTCAGATGTCCTACGTCGGTTATGTTCATAACTCTCTTTACGTCGTAGCCAACGTAACGGAGATATTTTTCAAGGACGTCCTCCATTATATATGAACGGAGATTTCCTATATGAGCGTAGTGGTAAACGGTAGGACCGCAGGTGTACATATTAACCTTGCCCTCTACGTTGGGCACAAACTCCTGTCTTGTTCTGGTAAGTGAATTATAGAGCAGCATTTTTCTTTTTCTCCTTGGTGGATTTTTCTGTTTTTTCTGATTTTATAGTCTTAAGCTCAGCTTCGAGCTCGGCAAGTCTCGACTCAAGTCTGCGTATCTCCTGAGCCACGGGGTCGGGAATGTGGATCTGGTCAAGGTCGTCTACACGTACGCCCTCTCTTTTTACTACCTTAGCCGGGATTCCCACCGCCGTGCAGTTTTCGGGTATCTCCGCAAGAACTACGGCATTTGCGGCTATTTTGGTATTGTCGCCCACCTTCATGGGGCCGAGCACCTTTGCGCCCGCGCCAACCATTACGTTGTTTCCGAGGGTGGGGTGTCTCTTTCCCACGTCCTTTCCCGTACCTCCGAGGGTTACGCCCTGATATATGGTACAGTTGTCGCCAATTTCGGCGGTCTCTCCTATTACTACTCCCATGCCGTGGTCTATCATGAGACCCTTGCCTATGGTCGCGCCGGGATGAATTTCTATACCCGTTATAAATCTCGCAACCTGACTTATGGCTCTCGCGGGAAAATACTTACCCTTTTTGTAGAGCTTATGGGCAAGTCTGTGCGCCGCCAGCGCGTGGATTCCCGGGTAAAGCAGAAGCACCTCAAGGTTACTTCTTGCGGCGGGGTCTCGCTCTCGGGTCGCCTTTACGTCGTCGCTGATAGAAGCGATAACGTCGGCGACGGCATTTGCCATTTTCTGATTGCTTTTTCTGACCTGAGGATTTTTAGCCTTGGGGTGATTGCCTATTATGCTTTTTATCGAATTAAGTGATTCGATGGATTTTGGTAGATCAAGACTTTTTTTAATCTTTTTGGGATCTGTCATTACAAATTCCTCCTAATAAAAAACACGCCTCTGTGCCATTGGCACAGAGGCGTTTGATCGCGGTTCCACTCTGCTTGACTTCACCTTGAGACGAAGTCATCTTTTTCCCTTAACGCGGGACACGCCGAGAGCTACACACGAAAATTCCGCTTCGCAAACGGACCTCACGGGCGCACGAGCCGAGCCTTTACATATGCCGCTTACAGCCAATGGCGGCAATTCTCTGAAATGCTTTCTCTCGGTTTCTTCCCGATCGTCGGTTTATTATTTATACAATACTATTATACACGCTTTTTTTGCGTTTGTAAATAGATTTTTAAATTTTTCTTATTTTCAGTATTCCGCTTTGATATGGACGGTATAAAGAGTACCCATTGCTTCCTCTACAAGAGCCTCGAAATCAAGCTTGTTTTCCTCTGCCTTTACCTTTTCAAGCACGGGCTTGGTCTTTGGGTGCTTGGGTGTAAATACCGTACAGCAGTCCTCGTAGGGCTGAATCGATGTCTCAAAGGTACCTATCCTTCTTGCTATGGAAATTATTTCTTCCTTGTCCATTCCTATGCAGGGACGGAATACCGGCATACTTACAGCATTATCCGTAACTCCAAGCGCCTGAATGGTCTGGGACGCAACCTGACCGAGGCTCTCGCCCGTTATAAGTCCGAGACATTCCTTTTCCCTTGCCACTCTTTCGGCAATAGTCATCATATATCTGCGCAGAAGAAGTGTGAAATAATCTTCCTCGCATGCCTTTACAAGCTCCTCCTGAATATGGGTAAGAGAAACCACGTGAACGTATATATCTCCCGCGTATTCCGCAACCTCGCCCGCAAGCTCAAGAACCTTTTCTCTTGCTCTCTCACTGGTGTAGGGGAAGGACTCAAAGTGAATGGCATCAAGGCGAACACCTCTTTTCGCCATCATATACCCCGCAACGGGAGAATCTATTCCGCCCGACAAAAGAAGCAATGCCTTTCCGTTACTTCCGATAGGCATTCCGCCCGCTCCCTTGAACTGCCCCGCGCTGACGTACGCGCCGAATTCGCGTATTTCAATCTTAACGGTTACGTCGGGATGATGAACGTCGACCCTGATACGCGGACAGCTCTCAAGCACGACTCCGCCTATCTCTCGGGATATTTCCATAGAGTCGAGAGGAAAAGTCTTGTCCGAGCGCTTACCCTCTACCTTAAAGGTCTTTTTGCCTTCAAGGAATTTCGGAACATAGGCTCTGACTGTTTCGGAAATAGACTCCATATTTTTTTCGCATACGGCGGCTCTTGCTATTGCCACGATTCCAAATACCTTGGATGCCGCATGGAACATTCCGTCAAGGTCGGCAAAATCATCGGCAGGCTCTATATATATGGTGCTCTGCGCTCTGTAGATGTCAAAATTTCCGTAAGCTCTTGCTCTTTTCTTCATTTCACGGCAGAGCATGTCCTCAAAGTATTTGCGGTTAGCGCCTTTTAGGACTATCTCACCGTACTTACAAAGTAAAATTTCCTTAATCATATTTCCTCAAAATCAGTTTTTATAGTAATTGGGAAAGAGTACCTCCCATACCTTCATACAAGCTACCGTATCCGCGGCAGAGGTATGAGCAACACCGTCCCATTCGATCTCAAAGCAGCTCATGGCATCTGTAAGCGACGCATGGGATAGATCGGGACGGTGCTCCGAAATATACCTTACGTACTCGTTCGCGCAGCAGCGTATCTTCGAGTGGAAATTCTCCCTCTCCTTGCCCTCCGCGTATATGTATTTGATGTGGCTGTAGTCGGTAGAAACTCCGTACGCGATAACGTTTTCCGCTCCGTCAAATATCTCTCTTATCCTTGGAGCAAGCTCCTCCATAGTAGGAGCGTCGGCTACCATATCGGGAGTGATACCGTGTATCTTCTCGGTATTTTTCCACTTTTTCTTCTTTTCGGGCTTAACAAGGGTATCCATAATAAGCTTGCCCGTCGCGTCTACGATGGTAACCGAAAGAATTTCGTCGTGGTCATAAAAGCCCGTAAGCTCAAGGTCAAAGAAAAGCACCTTTTCCCTGTCCATTTCATAGCTTGCGTTGCGGTGAGCGTCTCCCTCTGCCCTACGTACGGCAAGCTCTTCCTCGTAGCAGGCTCTGCAAAGCTTCTTCTTAAATCTTACGTCCTTGCCACACTTAACACAGCTAAGCGGAAGTCTCTTTGCGGTCTTTTTATCGAAGAAATAAAGTATGCTCTTATCTGCGCGGATCGTATACGCTACCGGCTCCTCGATTGCCTCGTAATGCATCTTTCCGAGCCTCTCCTCGGTATAATATCCGCATGCCGCCGCATTTTTGATGCTCATGCGTTTTATGACCGAACCGCTCTCAAGGGTCATAACGTCCTGTCTTGAGTTGGGAAAATACCAGCTCTCCGGGGGAGCCTCCACAACTCTTGCGGGGTCAAAGTAATATATAATATGTCCGTCGGGAGCTATATCGTAAGCCACGGGCTCGCCCGAAGGCATAAGGTGCATCTTTGAGAGAGTATTTCTCGTAAGATAGTTTTTCTTATTTGCCTCGTCGCTTCCCATCTGCTTAATTTTTGCGCCCGAACGCAAAGTCATTTCGTTTTCCAAGAGTATGCCTCCAAAAATCAAATTACAAATTTTATTATACCACATTTCTTCCCTAATGTCAATAAATTTGACGTTTATATGTGCAATTTGTTGATTTTCTTGTCCTTACACATAATATCGTGATATGAATGACGGAACAGCGCTTTCCATTTCTCCGCAGACCTTACAGAGACCTCCCTGCGTGGCATTCTGTTTGTTACTCAAGCTAAAAAACGGCTGTCTCAATTCACGCTTGAGACAACCGTTAGCTTTAATATTATCTTTCATCCATAGGAATGAACTCGTGGGGCTTTGCAAGATTTTTGTACGCGGGACGGATTATCTTCTTTGCCGTTGTCAGCTCCTCTATTCTGTGCGCACACCATCCCGATACGCGTGCAATGGCAAAAAGAGGTGTATAGAGCTCAACAGGTATATCAAGCATACGGTATACAAGACCGGAATAAAGGTCAACGTTTGCGCACATGGTCTTGTTAACACCCTTGTACTGCTTGAAAAGCTCGGGAGTTGCGCGCTCGATAGTCTCAAGAAGCTTGAAATCATCACCGTATCCCTTTTCGATAGCCAGCTTCTCTGCATATTTCTTAAGCATTACCGCGCGTGGGTCGGACTTTGTGTAAATAGCATGACCCATACCGTAGATAAGACCCTTACCGTCGTAAGCCTCCTTGTTAAGTATCTTGGCAAGGAATGCCGTTACCTCTTCCTCGTCCTTTATATCGCCTACGTTGGATTTGATGCAATCGAACATCTCCTGAACCTTGATATTCGCTCCGCCGTGGAGAGGTCCCTTAAGAGAGCCTATTGCCGCCGCAATTGCCGAATACGTATCGGTTCCCGACGAGGAAAGAACTCGGCATGAGAACGTGGAGTTGTTTCCGCCGCCGTGCTCCGCGTGGATTATCATACAGAGGTCAAGAAGTCTCGCTTCCTCCTCGGTGTACTGCATATCGGGTCTGAGAACCCGCAAGAAGCTCTGCGCCGTACCGAGTCCCTCTATAGGTCTGTGAAGAGTCAGGCTGGCTCCATGGAATTTGCAGCGGTATATAGAGTAGGACTGCGCCGCTATGATCGGCAAACGGGCAATGATCTCTATGCTCTGACGGAGAAGATTTTCAAGGCTCGTATCATCGGGGTTATCGTCGTATGCGTAAAGAGCCAGAACACCCATTGCCATCTTGTTCATAATGGATTTTGAGGGCGCCCTCATAAGGATATCCTCTGTAAAATGAGAGGGGAGACGGCGCTTACTTGCAATGAGCTCGGAAAAATCGGTCAGCTCTTTCTTTGTGGGAAGCTTGCCGAAAAGAAGAATATACGCACATTCCTCAAAGCCGTAGCGGTTTTCGGCGCTTACACCGTCAACGATAGACGCCATGTTAAAGCCTCTGTACTCCAGCTTTCCCTCGTCAGCTATTCTTTCGCCCTCGTATACCACGTATCCGTGAGCATTACCTATATTTGTAACACCTGCCATAACTCCGGTTCCGTCCATTTCACGCAGACCGCGCTTTACGCGGAAGTTTTCAAACGCATCCTGAGGAACAACGTTTGCCTTTGCAGCAGCGTCAAGAAAACCGTTAAAGGCACTGTTCATATTATCTGTTTTGGTGATTTCGCTCATAAAAACCATACCTCCATGGGAACTATATTTTCCATTATATCATCTTTCTCCTGCTTTTGCAAGAGAAGAAGCGAAAAAATTCAAAATTTTTACATTATGTTCATATTTAGCCAAGTTACGCAAGCGAATTTGACATTTTTTTATCAACATAATTCATTATCCTTAAGTAATTATTTTTCCTGCGTAAAATCGGGGGTATACGACCCCGAAGCCGAAGCTCTCGATTGCATAAAGCCCTCAAAACCAAGCTCAAGGGCATGGGAAAGAACGCTGTTATATTCAAATGAGGTAAGGCGTCTGTGAAGCTCCGAAAATTTACTGTCAAGGGCAAATTCGGGTGTATATTGGCTCATAAGGCTAAGCAAAATCCCCTTGATTGGCAGGAGCCTTGCAAGAGTATCAAGGGTCAGGATGCTCTCCTTTCTGCCTGCGGGAAGCACAAGATGCCGTACCACAACTCCGCCGACAAGCATGCCGTCGCCGCCGTATCGGTATTTACCCGTCTGACGGAACATCTCAACGAGAGCTTCGGAAGCAACCTCGGGATAGTCGGGTGCATGAGAGTATTTGGCGGCAATTTCTTTCGTCGCATATTTAAAATCGGGCAGATAAACGTCCACCAAGCCTTCAAAGCCGCGCAGAGTTTCTACTCTCTCATATCCCGACGTGTTATAGACTACGGGAATCCTCAGCTTATGTCGGCAAAGCTCAAGAGCTTCTCTTACACCGTTTGCAAAGTGTGTAGGAGTTACGAGATTTATATTGTGAACTCCGCTCTGCTCAAGCTCAAGAAAAACGTCAGCAAGCTCTGCGGGGCTTACAGCTCTGCCAAGCTCCGCTCCTCGGCTTATGGCTTTGTTCTGACAGTATTCGCAACGCAGGGAGCATCCCGCAAAAAATACCGTACCCGAGCCTCTCTCTCCGCTTATGGGGGGCTCTTCAAAAAAATGAGGGGCTGCTCTGCATATTCTTATTTCGGCGGTCTGTCCGCAATATCCTACCTCTCCCTTTTCTCTGTCTGTGCGGCAGAGTCTCGGACAAAGAGTACATAAAGACATATTTCTACCCCCTTTAGTTTTTACGGTTATTTTAACACAAGTCGGCAGTAAACGCAATAATATTTATAAATTTTACCTTTCGTATTGAAATTTCGATTGGATTGATGATATAATATTATACGGTAGGTAGCGAAAAGTTTTCCCCAGAGAATGTGCAGAGAATATGCAAAGCATCCGTCATCGTGTCATCCTGAGCGGAGCGCGAGCGTAGCCGAAGTTTTGCGAGGGGAACCTGCGAAGCAGTGAGCGAGCAAAACCGAGTTGCGTTAGCAACGATGGGATCTCTTATGGAGTTTCGTTATCTTTCGCAGGATAAACTTACATTTTGTCTTTCTGCAGAAAAAATAGTATCTTACTGTGAGAGAGATAAGGAAAACCCCACTTGTGGTTTTCCCTCTTGCTTTTTCACAGAAAAAGCAATTCACCCTTTCGGGCGCTTTGGACGATTGGGTATTCCGCTCTCTGCGGAGAGCGGGGACGCGGTTTGCCACTTTTTGAAAAAAGTGGCGCAAAAACTTTCTTTTTGTGCTGACAGATTGTTTGTGCGTAATCTTTTTATGTTGACAGGTTGATTGCGTCCTAATTTAGCACTTATCATTTAGCATTATAAATTCATTTATTCGGAGGTTTCATATGACCGAAAAGAAAATACACACAGCCGAGATACTCTGCGTGGGAACGGAGCTTTTGCTCGGAGACATAGTAAATACGAACGCTTCATTCCTTTCCCAAAAGCTCGCGGAGCTTGGAATCCACGTATACAAGCACACGGCGGTGGGAGATAATCCCAAGCGTCTGTCAGATGCTCTTGAAGCTGCCTTTGCCGAAGCCGACCTCGTAATAACCAGCGGCGGTCTCGGTCCGACCTACGACGATCTTACAAAGGAAACCGTCGCCGCATATTTCGGACGCAAAATGGAAATGCACGAGCCCTCTCTTGAGGCAATTAAGGGATATTTTGCGAAAACCGGCAGAGTCATGACCAAGAACAACGAGAAACAAGCGATGATGCCCGTTGGAGCGGTGGTCTTCCCCAACCACTACGGAACCGCTCCCTCTCTTGCCATCTATGACGAGGAGAAGAACAAGACCGCCATTATGCTCCCCGGCCCTCCCGGTGAGATAATTCCCATATTCAACGAGGAGGTCCGTCCTTATCTTGAAAGCCGTCGAGGAGAGGTAATTGTCAGCAAGAACATACACATTTTCGGAATGGGCGAGTCGGCGGTTGAGGAAAAGCTCAAAGCTCTCATGACCGAATCGCAAAATCCCACCGTAGCTCCGTACTGTAAGGAGGGTGAGGTCAGACTTCGCGTTACCGCCAAAAGCGAAAATCGCGCCGACGCGCTTCATATGTGCGACAAAATGATAGAAACCATAAGCGCGACCGAGGTAGGAAAATTCATATACGGAATAGATATAGACACCCTTGAAAACGCTGTGGTTCAATTCCTGCGCAAGAAAGGATTGACCCTTGCCACAGCAGAATCCTGCACGGGGGGCTTTATGGCAAAACGCATAACCGATATTGCGGGCTGCTCCGACGTATTTCTCGGCGGCTGCGTAACCTACGCAAACGAAGCCAAGGAAAGACTTCTCGGTGTCAAGCATGAGACCCTTGAGCGCTACGGAGCAGTATCCGAACAGACCGCAATGGAAATGGCGAAGGGAGTAAGAGAGGCTCTCGGCGCGGACATCGGTGTGTCGTCAACGGGAATTGCGGGCCCCGGCGGCGGAACTGCAGAAAAGCCCGTGGGTACGGTCTATATCGGAATCAGCACCAAGGACGGCGAGAGCTTCCGCAAGCTGTCTCTGTCCTCTATGCGAAGCAGAGACTATATAAGAAAGGTAAGCGTGGCAAACGCTTACGATCTGGTTCTCAAGAGCTAATATTCGGTCAAACAAAAGACACCCCCGAACGATTTTGATCGTTCGGGGGTTAATATTTTTGAGTTTTGCTCTAAAATCACTTTTGTCCTTGCCATGCTCCCTCGCCCGTGTCATCCTCGAGCGAAGCCGCGCCGAATTTCTTCGCTTCGCTCAAGAATGACACGGCGGTGGAATTGCTTTCGTTCACAGAAAGGCAAAATCAGTTGTCGAGCCGTCGTGTCAGACAAATGACAGACTCGACATGGTTCAAGAGAGCAAAAGGTCTCAAAATCGGTCAAAAACGGGGGTTGTAAAGCCAAAAGGTATATTTTATTCTGTTTCCCACAAAGGAATATCCTTTAATTTGCTCCAAACAAATTTGCCCATATTCTTCCCACCAAGTTTGTTCAGATGTATGTGATCTAGCTGATATTCTCCCGACTTCACACGGCCGTAGCCAAAACCGGCTTCGCAAAACACATTAATCACAGGAACACCGTTTAACTTCGCCACACGCTCTATTATTTCGGCAAATTCAAATTGGGTTATTTTTCTACTTTCAATTACT
>SVRP01000018.1 GCA_015064735.1 Oscillospiraceae bacterium | reverse complement strand
CCTTCTATGTTTATTTTACTTGCGGTTGGCTAGACCCGCTTGTATTATACCATAGAAGGTGTTTTTTGTTCAACGGCAAAAGCCTCTACTGAACCACCCGCTTAGCGGGTGGTTTTCGGAAACCAATAAATATCCACCCGCTTTTTACGGGTGGATATTTATTACTCTTTAAATCAGTTTACTGCATCCTTAAGAGCCTTGCCTGCTGCAAATGCGGGCTTCTTGGAAGCTGCGATAACCATAGCTTCACCGGTCTTGGGGTTGCGTCCGGTTCTTTCTGCGAGAGCCTTTACCTCGAAGGTTCCGAAGCCAACGAGCTGAACCTTGTCGCCTGCCTTAAGAGCATCGGTGATTGCGGCGGTTATTGCATTTACTGCTGCCTCTGCATCTTTCTTGTTCAATCCGGACTTCTGAGCTACTGCTTCAACCAACTGTGTCTTGTTCATTTTCTTTTCCCTTTCTTATACATATTCCGTTCTTTCGGGGATTTTCTCCCCTACAGTTACAAAGTAATTATACCATACTTTTTTACTAATATCAAGTAGTTTTTTTACTTTTTTCCCAAATTTTTTAATTTTTTTTGCTGTTTTTATGTTTATTTTCATCCCAAATACGGTTCAGCTCCTCGTTCGACACAGTGTCTATATCCTTCCCGCAGGAGAGCACCGCACCTTCGACCTGCTCAAAACGGTCGATAAATTTATCGGTAGCTTTTGAAAGAGCAAGCTCAGGATCTATCTTGAGTTTTCTGCAAAGAGAGGTTACGGTAAGCAAGAGGTCGCCTATTTCCTCTTCAATTTCTTCCGCGCTTCCCTCGTTTACTGCCTCGCTCAGCTCGGCCAGCTCCTCGCACACCTTATCCATTACCTCCTCGGAGTCGGCAAAATCAAAGCATTTCGCCTTCTTACCAACCTTTTCGGCTCTCATGAGCGCGGGAAGCATTGGGGGGATTGCTCGAAGCTTATCGGTAACCGTTACCCTTGATTTTTCCTCGCTCTTGATCTTTTCCCAGTTAGAAAGCACGTTGTCGGTATTTTCAACCACAACCTCACCAAAAACGTGAGGATGGCGGTGTATAAGCTTTTTGCAAACGTCTCCCGCCACGTCATTTATGTCAAAGGTATCCTTCTCCTCTTCTATTCTCGCGTGAAAAACTATCTGTAAAAGCAGATCGCCAAGCTCTTCACGAAGAAGCACGGGATCATCGGTATCAATCGCCTCAATTACCTCATAGGTCTCCTCTATAAGATCCTTTCTTATGCTCTTGTGGGTCTGCTCCCTATCCCACGGGCAACCTTGCTCCGAGCGGAGCACCTCCATTATCATTACAAGATCATCAAATCCGTATTCATCCTTATCAAGGAGAACCGATATTTTTTCCTCTGCCGTCATTTTGATTTTCCTTTCTTTTTGTATATTCGTTATGGGAAACCGGGTGATCCTCCGCCCTCTTTCCACGCTGTTTTTTTCTTATTCCAAGCTCTGCTATATCCTCGTTGCTGATAGCTCCGAATATAAACGCAAAAGCAATATAAGCAAACACAGTAACTACCAAAGCGGCAATAAACGCAACTCTGTCGCTTACGCGTAACAGGTTCAGCATACTTACGTATACCGCAACAGAGACAGCCATAGCACTGAGCGATGCCGCAAGAGGCTTTATAAACACGTTTACAGTCTCCGTGCCTGACGGAGTGCTTTTTTCTATTACGCACATATTTATTGCCGTAACCGTCAGGTCGCAGGCAAGTGTACTCAAAGGCGCACCGTATGCGCCTATTTCTTTTATTCCTATGAGAATATAAGCGAGTATTATTTTGACCGCCGCTCCTATCGCCATTGAGATTATAGGAATTACGGTCTTTTTATATGACTGAAGCACCGCATTGGTTACCGTTATAAGACTTGAAAACATTACCGACGCTCCAAGCACGGAAAGCAGTGGCGCCGCGATACCGATAGCCACACTCTCTCCCGAAAAAAGTATAGAGAGTATAGGTCTTGCGTAAAAGCTCAATCCCATAGACGCCGGCATGGCAAGCAAAACCGTAAGCCGCAAGGCTTTATTAACGACACGTTTCTGCCCCTCCGTATCTCCTCCCTCTATTGCCGAGCAAATCGCAGGCACTACCGACAGCGAAATTGGCGTTACAAGCGACGGTATCAGACCGAACACGGGAAGCGCAAGAGTTGCGTAAGAGCCGTATATAATGTTAGCTGTTTCAAGGGGAACTCCCGAAAACTGCAATCTTCGGAGTATCAGGGTCATATCCACAATCCGACATGAGCCTATTACCGCAGCACTCAAGGTTATGGGAAAAGCTATGCTGAGGAGTCTTGTTGCCATTTTATCCGATGGAGTTGGAGAACAAAGATCAAGCTCAAAAATTCTGCCTCTGATTCCCTTTACGGCAAGCAGATATACCGATGAAAACAGCATGCCTATACTAAGTCCAAGCACCGACATTCCCGCCGCAATTGGCAGAGACATTCCGAGCTTTACCGCCAATGCCCCCAACCATACTCCGAAAACAAGCTTAAAAAGAGCCTCAATAAGCTGAGACACTGCCGTTGGAGTCATATATCCGAAGCCCTGAAAATAGCCTCTTACGGCGCTTGACACACATACGAAAAGCAATGACGGAGATATTGCCATAATGCAAAAATGCGCGTCGGGATTTCCAATTGCTATAGCAATTGGCTTGGCAAAAAAAAGCATCGTGCCGCTTCCGATAAGTCCAAGTGTAACAAAGACTGCCATAGCCGTTTTGTAGGTCTGTCTTACCCCCAGAGGATTTCCCCGCTCTCTTTCGGCAGATATTATCATGGACATAGCCACAGGCAGTCCCGCAGTTGCTATAACGCAAAGCAATGCGTATATTTCAACCGCAGAGTTAAAGTATCCCATTCCCCCCGCCGAAAGCACCGACAGAAGAGGTATCTTGACTCCGAGTCCTATAACCTTTACTATTACGGTAGAAACCGAAAGCACGAGAACACCCGACATAAAGCCGCCCATTTCTCGCGCTTTCTTGATTTTTCCTTTATTTATAACTGTTTTTTTCACTTCGCCACCGCCACAATATTTTCTCGGTAAAATCTATTCACCGAGCGCCTTTCATATTCATGTACGCGAATATGTAGCGGAACGCAGAATCATACGAATTCTTTGTATATAGAATTATCGGGTATAAGCTCATGCGATATGGGTATCACATTTTCTATTTTTAAGAGCATTTCATCAGCCTCTTTTCTGTATGGGCTGTTTGTGGGGATATGCTCAAGCGCAGAGACGAGAAAAGGCTTAAGCACGCCTATTTCGTAAGGCATCGTGGTATCTATGCTGTACTTGCACTTTTCAACGTATGGGAATATATTCTTTTCCTCGTTTTCTCTTACGCTCTTCCAGAGTCTGAAGGTGAATTCCGCCTCTGCCCCCCTGAATTTTCTATCCCTTACGATACGTCTCATAAATCTGATTTCATTAGGTACGAATACTCTGCCCCCGGTTTCAAGAGAGCCCTGAGGAGCTATATATATTTCCACGGACGGGTGTCCCGAATCGGAAAAGATCCTGCTTATTTCGGGATAAAGGACCTGTATTCCTTCAAAAAGGAAGATGTCATTTTCCCCGCACTCGTATTCTCTGTATCCGTTTCGCTTTCCTATTGTAAAATCAAATATAGGACAGTGGCTTCTGTCATTGGCAAATATTTCTTTTACAAAGCGTCTCAGCTCTGCTACGTCTATGGTATCAGGAGAATCGTAATCTATCTCTCCGTCCCTTGACTGTCTGTGGAGAATATCGGCGTCATAGTAAAAATCGTCTATTGAAATGGTGTGAAGCTTTTTACCCATGGCAGAAAAGCTTTTCTCAAGCATATTTGCCGCAGTTGTCTTTCCCGCGCAGGTAGGACCTATCAGTCCTATAAGCTTTATTTCGCTGTTGGCGCAGATCTCTCTTGATATGCCGTCCATTCTCTCGGACAGCTTTTGGTCGCATTCTTTTATAAATGCGCTCATATCCCGAAGCTTTTTGGGGCGTTGCTTTTTATATTCCTCATATTTGCTTTGCTTCTCTTGTTTATTGGATCTGCTCATGATTTTTCCTCCCGATCAAAGCATTCCGTGCTTATTATAAAACTCCTCGGCTGCTTTGGCAAAGGCTTGGCTTCTATCCTCTTCAAGGTACTCGTAAGGATATTTTTGATGGAACAGTCTTTCGATAGTACGGCTTCCTACGTTACCTCCCGTATTATCAACAAGCTTTGTTACAGCACCCGCACCTGCGGCGAAAATACTGTGTATCTCCTCCATCATGTATATATTATAAAGTCCCTCATGACCCTGTATAGAGAATCCGACGTTTTCATAGTTTCCCACCGTATTCTTCTGCCTATACATGTAGTAAGGAATATATCCCGCCTGCTGCGCCTTTATCTGAGAATAGTCAACGCATTTTCCCGCGTCTCCCCCTCGGAGAGAATATATGTCGGAATTAAGCTTGAGTATATCGGCAGATTTTTTTACGCAGAAGGTATGTACCGTGATATTTTCGGGAGCAAGCTCAAGAACCTTATCCATTGTCGAGGAAAACCTCTTGAAATTATCCCCGGGCAGACCGGCAATAAGGTCTACGTTTATAGTATGTATCTTCGCTCTTCTTGCATCCGAAAAAGCTTTGAAAAATTCCTCTGCCGTGTGGTTCCTTCCTATTCCGCAGAGAACGTCATCCGAAAGGCTCTGGGGATTTACACTGACTCGCGTTACCCCGTACTCCTTGGCAATTGCCAGCTTTTCCTCTGTTATTGTATCGGGACGCCCCGCTTCCATGGTATACTCGTCAAGCTTACTTACGTCGGTTAGAGTAGCAATATAAGATAAAAGCTCTTTTATCTGCTCTGCCGTAAGTATTGTGGGGGTTCCACCGCCTATATATACCGTGCGGACGTTGAGTCCCAATCTGTCTATTGTTGCAAAATTTTCTTTTATGTCCTCTTTAAGCTTTTCAAGATATGCCGGTATAAGATCGAGGAGTCTTTTTGAAGTATATGAAACAAACGAGCAATAGGTGCATCTTGACGGACAGAAAGGTATGGAAATATAAACGCTGCAATCCTTAGTCGAGCTCTCACCTATTATCCTCTTTTCGGTTACGGCTATATCCGTAGCAAGCGCCGCCTTCTTGGGAATAACAAGATAATCGGATGCAAGAGTCTTTTTGACCCTTGTTTTGCTCATTCCCGAATTAAGCATTTCGGACGCGACCTTTGATGGGCGCACTCCTATCATCATTCCCCATGCGGGACGGTATCCAAGCATAGGTCCGATTGCCGCAAGCACAGCTCCGCCCACAGATAGCTTAAGTGTCCTTTCCTCAGTCCTGCCCTCGGTGGTCTCGGCAAAATATTCTGCCTCACCCGACTTGTCCTTATATTCTATTTTGGCGTAAGAATAGATTCCTCCCTCACGTTCCTCAGAGCGCACGTATAGCTTAGGCTCGTTTGGATCCTCTTCCGCTTCGTTCTTCTTTCCGAAGTGCTCTCCGGGGAAGAATATCATTCCGAGAGTCTGAACGTAGTATTTATTTACGGGAGATTCAAGGATTATCTTCATAGTCTTTTTTTCGCCTTTTAGGCTCCTTTTATTATTATTTACCCGAAGTCAACATCTTACTGTCCATTACAATTGTAACAGGACCGTCGGTAGTCATATCGGTTATCATGTGCGCACCGAATACTCCGCATTCCACACGTTTTACGCTCTTTTTGCAGAGCTCGGTAAAGTATTTATAAAGCCGGTCTGCATCTGCGGGCGCCGCCGCGCCCATGTAATCCGGTCTTTTTCCCTTTTTGTAGGATGCAAGCAATGTAAAATTAGACACAACAAGCATTTCCCCATCCACATTTACAAGGGACAGATTCATTTTATCATTCTCGTCGGGGAATATTCTGAGATTTACTATTTTTTCGGCAAGTGCGTCAGCATCCTTTTCGGTGTCGCCTGCGGCAACCCCCAAGAGGACGTAAAGTCCCGCTCCGCACTCCCCCACAACGGCTTCGTCTACCGATACCGCCGCTCTTTTTACTCTTTGTAATACTGCTATCATGATCTATCAGGAAAATCCTCTCGTAATATCAAGAACTCCGCTTATGGAACGCAAACGTGAAACTATGGAATTATAGTGGTCAACGTTCTTACAGCTTATCTTAAGGGATATAACCGCGTTATCGTTATCTCCGTTACCCGTATTTATCTGAAGCAGGAACACCTTCATTTCGGAAAGTGCCACAGAAACGTCTGCAACTATGCCGAGTCTGTTCTCCACGTAGAGGGTTATCTGTGCCTCGTACATGCTTCCGTCATCCTTGCCTCCGCCATTCTCCCAATGGGCTTCAACAAATCTGTCGGTATTCTCGGGATTTTCCCGTCCAAGCTTTACGTTGGGACAGTCGCACTTATGTATGGATATACCGAATCCCTTGGTGATAAATCCTATTACCTCATCACCCGGTAAAGGATTGCAGCATCTTGCGAATTTAACCTGACATCCTGCCGCCCCGTCAACCACTATTCCGTTACCCGCCTTTATGGTTCTTGTGGATACCGTCTTTATCTGGTCTACCGTAATTTCGGTAATATCCTCTGTCGCCTCTGCCTCAAGCATTCTCTCATATTCGTTACGAAGCTTACCCGACAGCTTACCCATGGATATTCCGCCGTAGCCGAGGGTATTGTAAAGGTCGTCTGCGCTCATAAAGCCAAGACGCTTTCCGACGGTTGCCACTATCTCTTTACGCTTCTGCTCGCTGCAGCCCGTGGTATAGTGCTTTAGCTCTGCATCTATTATTGCTTTACCCGCAACGATATTATCCTCGCGCTTTTCTTTCTTGAACCATCCTCTTATCTTGGTTCTTGCCTCACTGGTCTTTACGATATTGAGCCAGTCTCGGCTGGGTCCCTTTGATGAGGACGACGTCAGTATCTCTATTATATCTCCGGTTACGGGAGCACGGTCAATGGGTACTATTACACCGTTTATCTTGGCACCTATCATTTTATGACCGACACCCGAATGGATATGATACGCAAAATCTATTACCGTAGCCCCCTGAGGAAGCGCAATCACGTCTCCCTTTGGAGTAAACACAAAGGTCTCATCGTGGAAGATGTCGGTCTTGAGCGCATTGAGAAATTCATCAGGGTCCTTGGTCTCGTCCTCTGTCTCAATAAGTCTGGATATCCACTCAAGCTTCTTATCCATTTCCTCCTTGGACTTCTCGCCCGATTTATACTTCCAGTGCGCGGCGATACCGTACTCCGCTATATGATGCATCTCCCAGGTACGTATCTGTACCTCAAAGGGTATTCCGTCGCGACCTATTACCGTTGTATGCAACGAGCTGTATAGGTTTGGCTTAGGAGTGGAAATATAGTCCTTAAACCGTCCCGGTACAGACTTATACATTTCATGTATGAGTCCGAGAGCTGTATAGCACTCAAGCTCGGTATCAACTATGATTCTCAAAGCATAAAAGTCATAGATCTGGTCAAAGCTCTTATTCTGATTGAACATCTTACGGTAGATACTGTACACCGATTTTATTCTTCCCTCAAGAGTAAAGTGAATATGGTTTTCTTCCATTTTCTCACTTACCGCCTGACGGATACCGTCGATAAATCCTATACTCTCACCGTATTTTTCGTCAATATAGCTCTGTATTTCGGCATAGCCTATGGGGTCGAGGTAGGAAATACAAAGATTTTCAAGCTCCTGCTTAATCTTTTGCATACCGAGACGGTGCGCAAGAGGAGCATATACGTGCATTGTCTCAAGCGCTGTCTGACGTCTTTTGGGATCGGGCTTTGCATCAAGAGTTCTCATATTGTGCAAACGGTCGCAAAGCTTTATAAATATTACGCGAATATCCTTGGACATGGCAAGAAGCATCTTCCTGATGTTCTCAATATGCGCCTCTTCCTTATCCTCAATGTTTGGCATAACAAGCTTTGTAAGACCGTCAACAAGCATAGCTACCTCTTTACCGAAGAGCTTTTCAATTTCGGCAAGATTGGTCTTCTCGGCACAGTCCTCCACCGTGTCGTGCAGAAGAGCGGCACATATGGAGTTAGTATCCAAGCCAAGTCCCGTTACTATTTCAGCCACCGCAAGAGGGTGAGAAATATACGGCTCTCCGCTCACGCGGAACTGACCTGCGTGCATACTCTCGGCATACTCGTATGCCTGCTTTATTTTCTCTATATCGTACTTTTTACCCGATGCCACAAGCAACTCAAAGAGCGGCTCGCTGCCCATATAATTAGATCTGTGCATATTTTTACCTTTCGTAAAAAATCTAATACAGTCCCTTACAGATCGGCTGTACGCTTTATTCTGTCCGTACACCGACTTTTAAGTTTTTTTAGTATAGAAGATTTATCTATACTTGTTTTCGATGCGTTGAATATTACAGAGAAGCGGTATATATCATCGCCTATCTCCTCTATTTCGCATATTTTAAGCTCGTTAAGTATTCTCAGAATGTACTTGAGCTTTATGTAATTTATAGGTTTACAGTCTTTAAGCGATGATAGCTGCTTCATAAGAGTTTTTCTGTCGGTTATACTGTTATCGTGTCTGTATTCCCTGCGCAGAAGCTTATATACCACCGCAAAATCCTCTCGGTCGGGGATAATATCCTCTGCCATGGTAAAGAAATCTCCGCCGTTTATCTCCGCATATCTGCTTTTCTGTCTTTCAATCTCTGAAGAATAGCTCCTTGCAGGTCTTGCATCCTGAAGAACCATTTGCACACTTCTGACGTTTTTATAGTCGTTGATATCTATATTAAACAATACGTCTATTACATCTCCGATTTCAAAGCCAAGCTCTGATTCACCGACTCCGAAATAGAGCGCGGTTACACACTCTCCGCACTTTTCAAGCGTCAATCTCGTGTGCTTTCCTCCACCTATTGCCGAAATACGCTTTACGTTAAGATCCTTCATTACGAAAGATGGCGACGCATTTCCGACGCCAAAGGGCTCCAGCAGAGAAAGCTCCTCCGCAAAGCTCATGGTAAGCTCGGACATGTTTAGCTCACAGTCGGCATCCATACGGATTTTGAATATCTCCTCCGAGAGATTCATTCTTGCGTATTCGTTTATTTTTTTTCGGAAGAGATCAAGATTTCCTCTTTTTACGGTAAGTCCTGCCGCAAGCTCGTGTCCTCCGTATTTTACGAGAAGATCCGAGCAATATCCGAGAGCCTCAACGAGATTCATTCCCTTTACGCTTCTGCCCGAGCCCTTTCCGTCATCCATAGGATCCTCATATCCGTCCTCTCCGTCAAAGGAGATAAGTATTGAAGGCAGACCGTACTTTTCCGTTATTCTCGACGAAACTATACCTATAATGCCCTGATGCCAATTGTTACTGTCAAGGACGATTACCAAGTCGTTTTCGGCATTTACAGCGCTCTCTATCATTTCGTATGCCTCAATGGCTATACTGTTTTCCTCTGCCTGACGCTTTTTGTTTATTTCGCAAAGCTCCTCGGCAGCTACTCTCGCATTTTTTATATCATTCTCAAGAAGAAGATTTACAGCTATGGCGGCATCTGATATTCTTCCCGCCGCATTAAGTCTCGGCGCAATTCCAAAACCGATCATTCCCGAGGTTATCTTCTTTTCCTCTGTTGCCTTTGAAGAAGATGCCTCAATAAGAGCTTCGATTCCCGCTCTCGGAGCCTTGGTCATAAGATTAAGTCCAAGGCTGACTATAAGCCTGTTCTCGCCTATTACCGGCATAACGTCAGCAACGGTTCCAACAGCCGTAAGATCGGCAAAGCTTTCGCATATCCTTCTCATACCGTCTATTACGGGTTCTCCGCTTTCCTTGCATTTTCTTATTTCACAAGCCGATACTACCTTGAAAGCTACTCCTACTCCCGCAAGCTCCTTAAAGGGATAGGTACAGTCCGGGCGGTGGGGATTTACAACCGCCACAGCGTTCGGTAGCTCCGAATGGCACTCATGGTGGTCGGTAATAACAAAATCGATTCCAAGAGTCTTGGCATATTCTACCTCTGCGTTAGCCGTTACTCCCGTATCAACGGTTATAACAAGCTCGATTCCTGCCTCGGCAAGCTCGTCTATTGCCACGCAGGAAACTCCGTATCCCTCCCCCTCTCGCTTGGGAATTCTGAACATTACGTCAGCACCAAGCTCCTTGAGATAAGTATACAAAACGGTTACCGACGTTACCCCGTCAACATCGTAGTCTCCATACACGCATATTTTCTCTTTTTTCTCAACGGCAGAAAAAATCCTGTCCACCGTTTCGTTCATGTCCTTCAGAAGGTAAGGATCGTAAAAATTGCTTTGCTCCAGCCGCAGAAAGCTTTGAGCATCCTCCGACGAGCGGTATCCCCGGTTATAAAGCAAAACCGCAAGTAATCTCGATATACCCATTTCACGGGACATTGTTTCGATTACACGGTCATCTTCCATATTACCGAAGCTATACCTTTCGACCCACACCTTCTCTCTTTTTATTTCCTTCATGGATCTACCTTTCTATACGCGGATTTTTACCGCTTGAAACCCCACAGAATTACTTGTTTTCGGTAGGGAAAAATCTACTTATTATCTTTTCAGCCACACGTATCCCGTCGATAGCTGCGCTGGTTATGCCTCCCGCATATCCCGCACCCTCTCCGCAAGGATATATACCGTCATTACCCAATGCGGTAAGATTCTCTCCTCTCAAAATGCGCAAGGGAGACGAGGTTCTGGTCTCAACACCGCTGAGCACCGCTGTATCCGATGCAAAGCCCGCTATCTTTCGGTCAAAGCTCTGAAGTCCGTATCGAAGCTCACGGCACACAAATGGTGGCAAGCAATCGTCCATAGACGCAAGCCTTACCGCTCCGTCTCTGTAAGTAGGCAGAACTTCCGTAGGCTCACTGCCCTGATTTTCGGCAAGAAAATCTCCTACAGTCTGAATAGGTGCGCGGTAGTCTCCACCTCCAACCGAAAATGCCTTTCTCTCAAGCGCCCGCTGAAAAGCAAGAGCACTCATGGGGGTATTTCCGTGATCCTCAGGTCTTACGGAAACGCATACTGCAGAATTTGCATTTCTTCCGTCTCTTGCAAAACGGCTCATTCCGTTTACAACCACACCGCCGTCCTCGGATGCCGCTGCAACCACTTCTCCGCCGGGGCACATACAAAAGGTATAAACACCTCTACCCGTTGACGTATCGGACAAATGATATTCTCCCTTGCCTATTCTCGGATGTCCCGCGAAGCTTCCAAACATAGCTTCATCAATATTACGCTGAAGATGTTCTATTCTAACACCTACCGAAAAGGGCTTCACCTCCATAGCGTATCCCTTTTCCATAAGCATCCCGTAGGTATCTCTTGCACTGTGCCCTACGGCGAGGCAAACGCAGGAGCAAGGAATATCTCCGCCCGTTGTTTTTGCAATTACAGTACCGTCGGCACATCTTTCAATACCGTCAAGTCTTGTTCTGTAAAGAACCCTTCCGCCAAGCTCACGAATTCTTGTAAGAATTCCGTCAACTATACCGCACAAAAGATCGGTACCTATATGGGGCTTGGCTTTTATCTGTATTTCCTCCGGTGCGCCGAAGTCGCAAAAACGACGGAGCACGTAGGATATTCTCGGATCGTTTACTCTTGTCATAAGCTTTCCGTCCGAAAATGTGCCGGCACCTCCCGCACCGAACTGTATATTTGATTCGGTATCAAGTATACCGAGCTTCACGAATCTTTCGTGGCTCTTTATTCTGTCGTCAACAGAATCGCCGCGGTCAATTACGGTAGGTGCGTATCCGTTCTCAGCCAACAGCAGAGCACAGAAAAGCCCTGCGGGTCCCATACCTACCACAAGAGGCGAATATCGGCTTTTTTCGCTCCCCTTACTGAAGGAAAGCTCATCGCTGTACAGTGATGACACTGTGTATTTACTTTTGGGAGCTCTCACAGGGCTCCTTCCGTCGGAACTTTGTACCGCGACGGAATAAACAAGCCTTACATCTTTCTTTTTTCTCGCATCTACCGAGCTTTTACATATACTAAAACGAAGCCGTGCAGGGTCTATCCCTGCACGCTTCATTTCTTTAGCCGCAATATTACAAGCCTCAGCAGGTTCCTCGTCTGGAGAAAGACTTATTCCGCCGATTATGATCCCTACGGGTCTTTTTTCATTCTCACGATTCATTGGCTTCGGTATCAATATCTATGCTTTCTGTGACACTGTTTTTTTCTACGATTATAGTTTTGTTATCCTTACTTGCTTCAAGCTCTTCCTTTTTTACCTGAGCTTCGGCATAGCACCAAATAACCACAGCAACGAGCAGACAAACAATAAGACTGAATATTCCCGCCTTTTTGCCCCTTTTTACAACGGCTCCGCTTTCTTCTTTTATTTCTTTTTTTCTCGCCATGTTTTCCTCCGCGCCTTAATTGCTGTTTTTCTTCTTTGACTTCTTTTCTTTTTTGCCGTGCTTTTTCTGTCCGTCGCCATGAACCGAACTGCTCAAGCGTCTGTTAAGCTCCTGCTTCAGGGTTACATAATTAAAGTTTCTCTGAAGCTGCCCCTCGACAGCAACCGACACAACTCCCGTCTCCTCGGAAACGATAATAACGATAGCATCGCTTTCCTCGGACATTCCCATTCCCGCGCGGTGGCGCGTGCCAAGATCCTTATTTATCTCATCGTTGGTAGAAAGAGGGAGAAAGCAGCCTGCGGCGCATATTCTTCCCGAACGGATAATTACCGCTCCGTCGTGCAGAGGCGCCTTGTCAAAAAATAGATTTCGTATAAGATGAGCAGAAATCGCAGCATCTATCGGCACTCCCGACTTTATGTATTCACCAAGCTTTGTGGTACGCTCGATAACTATAAGCGCCCCCACCTTATCTCTGGACATATCGCTTACAGCAGTACAAAGAGCATCAATATCGGCACTTCTCGCCGCTGCATCTTTAGACTCTGCCGTTATATTTCTAATGCCCGTGGAGGGAACCTCTCCAACCTTTTCGAGTGCGCTTCTCAGCTCAGGCTGAAAAATTATAAGTATCGCTATCACTCCCACCTGCATAAAGTTTCCAAGCAGGAGCGAGGTAGCATGAAGCTCAAGGGCATTTCCAATCAATGACAAGGTCAATACAAGAGTAAGGCCCAGCAACAGCTTAATTGCTCTTCGCTCTCTGATAAAGCGATAAATAAAGAACAAAACAAAGGTCAGAAGAATTATATCCACAATGTCGATGATTCCGATATTTTTTACGGGCTCGACAATGTATACTTCAAAAAATACTTTTACCGTATTCAAAATTTTATTCCAAACGCTATCCACATTAATACCTCTTCCTGATTATTAATAGGAAACTGAAGTGCCAAAAGTCCACTACCAGCCTCTCGGAATTGAACATTACACCTATTGTATCACATTATACCATATTTTTATAATATATTCAAGGGCTTTTTATATTTTTTTATGTTTTAAAAAAATTTTCGCTCCCATCTGCCGCTACTGCGGTTTTGGGAGCGAATTTTATTACCTTTTAGAAAATTTTATTTCGGTTTGCAGGTGCCACACGCCGTATATCCCTGTTTTAGCAGATCATCTATGTAACCGTTATATTCCTTCTTGTTTGCGGGATTCATCTCGGTTGCCGACGAGCATTCCGGCTTGTGTATTTTCTTTGTATTGGTGTTAAGAACGTAATCCTTTGCTTCCTTACTTACGGTATCCGAGCTATCGGTGCTTTCGCTATCGGGAAGTGCCTCGCCCGACAGCACGTTATCACCGGTTTTGTAATCTATTGTTATTCCCGGCTGAACGTTGTATACGAAAACATTGAAGCATATTCCCTCTCCGTTGTCCTCTACCGAGTATGCCTCCATCTGTACTCCGCTTGCCACAAGGTTATTTCCGACAAATATGGGCGTAACTCTGTACATTACGTGATTGCCCGTTTCTTTTACGTAGTCAGCGACCATATTTTCAAACGGCAGCATTCCGTCTACGTTCATATATCTTGTGCCGGTTATGAGATTTTCCTTGTTTGCATTCTCTCCTGTAAGCTGGAATCCGATAAGATGGCATCTGTTATAGAGATACCCGCCGTCAACAAGCTCTGTATCGTATTTCTTATTTATCCACCCCGACGGCTTTACAGAGCTTATGTCTCCTCTGTCCTCGGTAGGCATTATATCCTTTCCAATGCAGGCAACCGTTACTCCGCATCTTCCGAGAGAGTCAAGCTCCTCATAGGATTCATAAGACACGCTCACTATTTCCTCGGAGGTAAATTCGGGATTATTGTTATTTAGCACCGTATACGGGCTGCCCGAGTAATCGGGTATACCTTCAACCGACGCATATCCGTACACTGGCGCATTTGATGAGCCGCCGTTTGTACTACCGTCATCATCGTTTTCTACGTAATTGCCGCCTCTGTCCGAATCCTCGAACATATCGCAGCCGGAAAATGCTGAAAGCGCCAACAAGAGCGCCATCAGAAGGGCTAACAGTCTTGCAGTTAATTTAGTCATTTAATATATACCTCCTTGGTTATCTTTTCATGGGAATATCCTGCAAATTCGGTTACCGACGTCAGTTTAAATCCCGATTTTTCGGGATCAATATCAAGCTTTACGTCGCTTGGGTACCGTCTGTTCCATTTATAAACCGTAATAACGGTTATTTTGGATATATACGGCATAAGGGCGTCGCTTTCTACAAAGCAAAGGTCGCCGTCATCTGCCACTTCAAGAAAATCTGCCTTTGCGATCGGCTGAATATCCGACTCGGCAAAAAGAGAAGCCGAATATTCCGAGGAATAGAGCCTTCCGTCCTCCGTATCACGGCACACGTCGGCAATTACCTCCCTGTCTCTGCTGACTCTGCGGTGATTGAACATCATTCCGCCGAGATCGTCTATGCAAACCGAGACTCTCATTTTGCTTTCTTTCTATGCTCTGCGATCATGTCATGCTTGATCCGCCAGAGCTTTTCCGAAAGGTCCACGTAGTAGTTGTGGGGGTTTGTAAATCTGCGCACCTCATCCCACATTCCTTCTATCTCTTCCTCGCAGTGCTTTCTTATTTCCTGTATGGTAGGAAGCTTGTATACCTGCTCTCCGTTTCTGAATACGGGAACGAGAAGCTCCTCTGCGGTATAATCCTCAAGAATCTTGCGCTTCCACGTGTGATCGGGATCGAAAAGCTCTATGGGCTGAGTGTCATCTACCGTCTCATCGTAAACGCAGATAAGGTCAGCCTCCGCCTTACCTGTCTCTTTGCCTCTTAAGCGGTAAATCTTTTTGAAATGAGGTGTGGTTATCTTGCCTACGTTTTCGCTTATCTTGATCTTGGGCATTATTTCTCCGTCAGGAGTTTCAACGGCGCAGAGCTTATATACACCGCCAAAAACGGGGTCGCTCTTTGCCGTAATAAGACGCTCTCCAACACCGAAGCCGTCAATGCACGCACCCTGTCTTATGAGCTCTCTTATAATGTATTCGTCAAGAGAATTAGATGCAACTATTCTGCACTCGGTCAGACCCGCCTCATCCAGTCTCTGACGTATTTTTTTCGTAAGATAGGTAATATCTCCCGAGTCTATGCGAACGGCACAATTAGTGATTCCCTTGGGAAGAAGCACTTCCTTGAATGCCTTTATTGCATTTGGGAGTCCGCTTTCAAGAACGTTATAGGTATCTATAAGAAGTGTTGCGCTGTGGGGATAAACCTCGCAGTAAACGCGAAACGCCTCGTACTCGCTGTCAAACATCTGTACCCACGAATGCGCCATAGTTCCTCCCGCGGGAACACCGTAAACCTGGTCAGCCACGGCACAGGCGGTAGAATCGCAACCGCCGATATATGCAGCTCTTGCGCCGAGAATAGCGGCATCTGCGCCCTGGGCTCTGCGTGAGCCGAATTCGCTTACCGTTCTTCCCTTTGCAGCTCTCTTAATTCTTGAAGCCTTGGTAGCTATGAGAGACTGGTGATTTATCATCATAAGAATATATGTCTCTATAAACTGTGCCTCCATTACAGGCGCACGCACGGTAATAAGAGGCTCACCGGGGAAAACCATAGTTCCCTCGGGGACTGCCCATATATCTCCCGTAAATCTGAAATTTCTCAAGACCTCCAAAAACGTCTCGTCAAAGCAACCCTTTGCGCGCAGATATGCAATATCACTGTCATCAAACCTGAGGTCATTTATATACTCAACTATCTGCTCAAGACCTGCAACGATTGCGTAACCGCCGTGATCGGGATTTGAGCGATAGAAAACGTCAAAGTAAACTATTTTGTCCTTCATTCCGTTTTTCAGATAGCCGTTAGCCATGGTGAGCTCGTAAAAGTCGCATAACATGGTAAGATTTCTGTCAAGCTTATTCATTTTTTTCTCCTCACGCTTTAAAAAGTTTTCGTTTTCATATTGTATTTTTGAACTTTAGAATGTATAATATAGTCAATAAGAGTACAAAGAAAGGATTCCCAATCATGAAACACGGTTTTATTAAGGTTGCTGCCGTAACACCGCGCGTAACTGTGGCGGACTGCAACGCAAATCTCTCCGAAGCATTGAAGCTCTTTAATTATGCTCACGATATGGGCGTAAAGCTCGTTGTCTTTCCGGAGCTTACATTTACTGGCTCTACTGCGGGCGATCTCTTTTTCTCCGACACACTTCTCCTTTCGGCGCAAAATGCACTTTTGGAATATGCCGAGAAAACGTCGTATTCCGATACTATTAGTATAATCGGTTTTCCCTTAATTGTCAATAATAAAATCTATAATTCTGCTGCAATTTGCCAAGGCGGAGAGATTTTGGGCATAGTTCCAAAGCAAAATCTCACGTATAACGAAAAAAGATATTTTTCCGATTGCCCCTGCGGAATGGAATACGTGGAGATAGGCGAAAGAGTATGCGAATTCGGCACAGACCTTTTCTTTGCGTGCAACGAGCTTAGTGAGTTCAGATTCGCCTTGGAAATAGGAGACGATCTATTCTCACTCGTTCCTCCGTCCTCGCATTTTGCCGCAAACGGGGTTACGGTCATTGCAAATCCCGGCGCGTTTTATGAAACTGTCAGCGCATGGGACAAGCAGACAAGCGCTGTTTTGGCTCAGAGCCTGCGCTGCCGTTGCGGATATATTCTTTCATCCGCAGGTATGGGCGAGTCAACGACCGATTTCGTGTTCGGCGGCAGGGCTGTAATTGCCGAGAACGGAGATACACTTGCGCAGAAGAAGGCATTTGCTTCCGAACAGATTCTTGTAAGCGAAATAGACGTAAAGCTTCTTGCAAGCGAGCAAAGAAAGCTGTCCGCCGAATCGGATAAGAAATTAAGGCGCATTGATTTCTCTCTTGAGCTTTGCGATACGGAGCTTACGAGATTTGTTGACCCTCACCCCTTTATTCCCGAATGCAAAAAGGAGCTTGATGAGCGTTGCAGAACTATACTTTCGATTCAGGCGGCGGGTCTTGCGCAGAGAGTTCAGAAGGCTTATGCGAAGAAGTGCGTAATAGGAATATCGGGCGGTCTTGACTCCTGCCTTGCTCTCCTTGCGGCAATAAGAACAATGGATATTTTAGGTCGTCCTCACAGCGACGTTGTGGGTGTTACCATGCCCTGCTTCGGTACGACCGGCAGAACCAAAGCCAATGCGGAGATACTCTGCGCCGAGCTTGGCTGTGAGCTTAGATGCGTAAATATTGCAGATGCCGTAAGACAGCATTTTTCGGACATCGGACACGACGAGAGCAACAGAAATGTAGTTTACGAAAATTCTCAGGCAAGAGAGCGCACCCAGGTGCTTATGGATATTGCCAATATTGAGAACGGTCTTGTTGTAGGCACGGGCGATCTTTCCGAGCTCGCTCTCGGTTGGGCAACCTATAACGGCGACCACATGTCCATGTACGGAGTAAACGGAGATATTCCCAAAACGCTTATACGCAAGATAGTTTGCTATTGCGCAGAGGAAGCCGAAAGGAATGGACAGAAAGAGCTTGCAAGAGTGCTTATCGATATAGTCGATACACCCGTCAGCCCCGAGCTACTTCCTGCTGACGAAAGCGGAAACATAGCGCAAAAAACCGAGGATCTGGTCGGTCCTTATGAGATACACGATTTCTACATTTATAATTTTCTCCGTTACGGATTCTCTCCCGATAAGCTTTACAGACTCGCAAAAATAGCGTTTAAGGGTATTTACGACGAGGAGACCCTTGCAAAATGGCTCAAGAATTTTGTTAAACGCTTCTTTGCTCAGCAGTTCAAGCGTTCATGTCTGCCCGACGGACCCAAGGTAGGCTCTGTGGGACTTTCTCCGCGAGGGGATTGGAGAATGCCCAGCGACGCATCAAGTGCAGAGTGGATGAAAGATATTTTGTAAATAAAATAATTATAAACAAACGGCTGTCTCAAATGAAAATTTGAGGCAGCCGTTTGTTAGGTGTAAACCGTCAAATAGGACAGTTCCATTTTTGTTTCGTTTTACAGGACGAACCTGAATGACTTGAGTCCGTCATCATTAAGATCTACTTTTTCTGTAGCAGTGGTCTCTGCCCTGCTCTCTTTTGCAGTACATACTACGCTACCGAACTTGAAGGAATAAATATCCGCATCCTTAAGCTCAAATTTAATGCGCACAGGCTTACCCGCAAGGTCTGCAAGAGGCTTTTCAAAGTCTACCGGACGGGAAAGCGAATTTCCAAACAACTTGCCGCTGTCGTAGCCTTCAAGCTCGTTGCCGTCGGCATCGCAAAGAGTTATTCTTACGTGGCCAAGACCGGACGTAGAGAAGTTTATTTCCATGCAATCGCCGTCAAAGGTCAGCGGAACCGTGGTTACACGTCCCACATTCCAGTCGCCTCTCCATGAGTAGAAACCGTCAAGCCTTACCGTATAGCGGACTATCTTGCTCATCTCCTCGAGACGGCCCTCACTGTAATAGAAGGAGTATTCCTTGACCTCATCGTTCTCGTCGCAGGCGGTCTCAACTATTCCGTGAGAGAAATATCCCTCGCCGTATGCCCAATTTCTGTGCTTTTCCAGACTCGGCGCAAAGAAAGCCTCGCCGCATCTGTCAAAAACGAATCCGTCTCTTGATGTCATAAGCACGCAGTCGGTGGCAACGGTTCCCTGCCTGCTTTTCTCTTCAATAAACTTGGTTCTCAAACCGTGCCAATCGGGAAGATGCTTGAAATTCGCCTCATCCTTTACCCTATTCACGTATCTTACGGGCATGCCGAGATAAATATCGGCTCTCGGATATTTTATAATCTGGTTGGTGTACATCTGAATGTGAATATCTTCATCGGTGTACTTTATCATCTCAGAGGGAGTCCAGTGCACGAAATCCTTGGAGCGTGTGAGACGCACGTCTCTGAAGCATGGCTCCATTATAAGGTCGTCGGCTACGTAGTGGCTTCTTGAGCCGTCATAGTCGTGGAAATCGCGGAAATACATCTTGTATTCCTTTTCGTTTTCGTCCCACAAAACTACGTTATGAGTGTCAAAGATACCGGGAATATCAAGAATGCCCACCTTTTCAAAATTTATACCGTCCGCGCTCTTGTAATAAAGCAAGTCAAGCAGACGTACGCCGTTCTCTTTTCTGTAATAAAGCGAGAGTCCCTTGAATTTTTCGTCAGAAGGACAGTCGGGATTAGTGTCAAAATGTATGGAAAAGTTGTCTACAAATCTGTCCTCATCCATAAACATTATATTATTCTGCTTAGCTCCGTCATAATCATAGGTAGAAAGGGGCAACCGTGTGAATGTCTTACCGTCTTTGCTTTCTGCCACGCAGAAGCATTCTTTTTTTCTGTTTCTGCCGCCACTGGAGCGATAATACAATCTGTATGTATCTCCCAGCTTGAGCACCGACAGATATCCCGCGCGAAGCTCCTCCCACTTTTCGTTACATTCAAGCACCACGTTTTTTCTTTCGGGCTTGTGCATCTGAACGCGAGCGTTTTCCATGGATTCTACAATGTGCGTATCCCAGCACACTTCTCTTCTGTCGCTTAAATTATACATTATCTTTTCTCCTTAAAAATTCAGGTCTTAACGGCAAACTCCGTACAAAAATATCATATACTATCTCCGCCGTTTTGTCAAGTAACCGCAAGGACATTATCTATAAAATTTGTCCTATTTAAAAATCTAAAAAAGTTAAAAATTGCCTTTAATATTTCAAAGTCTTTTGTTAACAATAATAGCAGAGCAAGCGAGAAAAATCACGCGAAGCTCAATTAAAATAGATTAAAACACCCTTGAGCGCTTGCGTTGATTTTTACAGCGTAAAAACAAATGTACGTGTTCAAGGCAGAATAACAGGAGATTTAAAATTATGGCAAGCAATAAGAAACTTGTTCCCGAAGCAAAGGAAGCTCTTAACCAGTTTAAGATGCAGGCTGCAAACGAAGTAGGCGTTAACCTTAATCAGGGTTACAACGGCGACCTTACCGCAAAGCAGGCAGGAAGCATCGGCGGTCAGATGGTAAAGAAGATGGTTGAGTCTTACGAGAATTCCATCAAGAACAATTCCGCAAAATAAGTTTAGCCAAAAAATGGGCTGTCTCAAATTGAGACAGCCCATAAATTTTTAATTGAACCAGCTATCGGGAGCTACTGCGGTGTCGTCGTCCTTTGCAAGCTCATCGGGAGCGGAAAGGGTGATGATATCAGCAGTGTTGAGTTCTACGATCTCAGCAAAAGGAGCATTATATTTTTTCATGTTCGTCTACCTCCTTATTCTGCTACTGCTTCGCAGGTTGCAATAATTTCTTCGATTGCAGCATTGGTCTCGCCACCTTCAACGAGATTCTTTGCTGTCTGATACATGCTTCTTACGTTGTCGTTAGCCACTGCATAGAAGGTTGCGGTGGTTCCGTCTGCGTATTCAATGGTCATGTATCCGCGAGCCATAAGCTCAAGGTTGTATGCCTCGGCAGTGTCAGGCATAAGAACAGCTGCATGGTAGGTGAATACACCCTCGCCGTCAACAGGCTTTGTGCTTACTATGTTGAGCGCCTCAGCAGTGTCAAGAGTAAGAGCAGCATCGCCAAGAAGCTTGGTAGGAGCTATAACAGTTCCAAAGGTTGCATTATTACCTACGATTTCCTTAAGCTCATCGGTGTACGTAGCGGAGAATCTGATTCCGCTTTCATTACATACGGTACGGAGAGATGCGCCGTAGACCATAGCGAAGTCTGCGTTAGCATAGCGAGTAGCAGTAAGGGTTATATCACCGTCGGTGGTTACCTTGTTCTTGCCGGTCTTGCAGATCTGTCCGTTGGAAACGGTAAAGCCGATAAGGGTCTCGCCGCTTGCAACATTTACGGTAGGAAGATAGAATCCATCCTTCGCGATAGTTGCGTTTACGAAGTAGGTTGCGCCGTTGTCGGTAACGGTGGCAACATTCGTCGATCCATTATTACGTACAAAGTATGCTTCTCCGCCTGCTCCGGTCTTACGCTCGATAGCGAGCTTGGAGCCTGCTTCAAGAATTACGTTACTGTTTGTGGTTTCATTTTTACTAGCATTAACGATAACGCCGCCCCACTTGGTACCTTCAACCTGGTATGCGGAGCTCATAGTAGCGCCTGCGCCAACAGTGATGGTAGCAGTTGCGGTACCCATGATCTGAACAACTGCAGAGTTCGTACCACCTGCGGAGCCACCCTTGTGAGCAACGTAGGAGTTTCCGGTAACGTTAAGAATTCCAACAGTTGCGTTCTCTATAAGTATTACGTTTTCTCCGTTTGCGCTATTAGTAATGGTAGAGTTGTTGATGTTTGCAGTAGCCGTTCCTGCGTTAAGCTTGATGAAGGGTCTTTCGGTAGCGTTTCCGGTTACGCCGTCAAAGGTAAGAACGCCGCTTCCCTGAACTACAAAGCCTCTCTTTACGTTCCAAGTACCGTTCTTAACGGTAAGAGCACCTGTAATAGAGGATACAA
>SVRP01000007.1 GCA_015064735.1 Oscillospiraceae bacterium | reverse complement strand
TTGTATCCTCTATTACAGGTGCTCTTACCGTTAAGAACGGTACTTGGAACGTAAAGAGAGGCTTTGTAGTTCAGGGAAGCGGCGTTCTTACCTTTGACGGCGTAACCGGAAACGCTACCGAAAGACCTTACATCAAGCTCAATTCCGGAACAGCAACCGCTAACATCAACAACTCTACCATTACTAATACTGCAAACGGAGAAAACGTAATACTTATAGAGAACGCAACTGTTGGAACTCTTAACGTAACCGGAAACTCCTACGTTGCTCACAAGGGTGGATCTAAGGGCGGAACAAACTGTGCTGTAGTTATGATCACGGGTACTGCAAGCGCTACCATTAACGTTGGCGCAGGCGCTACTATGAGTTCCGCATACCAGGTTGAAGGTACCCAGTGGGGCGGCGTTATCGTAAGTGGCGGCTCTAATACAAGCACCAACACCGTTGTAACTCTCGAGACAGGCGCTAAGCTCGCTATTGAGCGTAAGACCGGAGCAGGCGGCGAGGCATACTTCGTACGTAAGAGAGACGATGCTAACCATAAGATCGACGTTATCGACAAGGGCGCATTCTACACTGTAAATGCTGCTATCTGTAAGGACGGATTCTATCTTCCTACCATTAAGGTAGCAGACGGCGAAACACTTATCGGCTTTACCGCTTCCGACGGAGAAATATACAAGACCGGTAAGAACAAGGCAGCATCCGAAGAAACCGTAACCTTTACCGCTATGTGTTATGGCGCAGACGACTTCGATATGATAAACGGTGCGTCCATTAGAACAGTTAAGGATGAGCCCGGTATCAGATTCTCATCTTACGTTTCCAACGCTCTTCTGAACGCTCTTGGAAATAAAGTAAAATTTGGAACGGTTATCGCCCCCGGTGTAACCGTGGAGGACGATCCCGCACTCCATAATAACAGCGTAACCATCAAATGCTCCAGGCTCCGTCATGACTTTGTAAACGGCTCGTACACATATGAAAACAGCTTCCATGCGGCAATAATAATGCCTACTAACATACCTGTAAATAAGGTATATGAGCTTTCACTTGCTGCAAGAGCGTTTATGGAAATAACCTATGCTGACGGAACTACAGCTAAGTTCTACACCGACTTCGATAAGAACAACATCAGAAGTATGGCAGACGTTGCCTACAACCTCGGTGAGGACGCTTACAACAACAATTCTGCAGTAAAGGATATAGTAGACAATTCCTCCAAGTACACAATAGACGTAACGAAAAACGGAACAGGAATCGGAATAGTTTACGGTGCAAACGGTAACTCGACTGTCGCACAGCTCCTTGCGGATGCTATTGCGGCAAAGACCGGTGTTGCAATAGCTCCCGCCGCTGTCGGCGCTTACAACGCAAGTACCTTTGAGATAGTTATCGGAGACAACACCTACGCAGAGTCAAACGAGGTTATTGCATCTCTTGGCTACGGCGAGGGTATCATAAAGGTTATCGGAAACAAGATAATCATCGCTGCATACGATAGCGAATCCCTTACTCTTGCAGTTAATAAGTTCATCGAATCTCTTGATTATCTTACCGACGGAAACGGCGACATAGCTGTTCCCAATAACTATAAGAGAACGGTAGCAAAGGATGCTCTCCTTGCAGAGCTTCCCGTTATGAGTGGCTTTACACCCACGACAACCAACACGGGTGATGACTGCTACATGATAGAGTTCAGCAGCGCCACCACCTATAACAATTATCTTGCGCTTCTTACACAGAGCGGTTACAGAGTATACGCAACCCTTGATCTTGAAGGTAACGTTTATACTACCTACACCAACGATAACGTTGTAATAACCGCTATTAAAGCAAAGACCTATACCAACGGCAAGATCCTTATTGAATGGCTCAAGAATACCGAGCTTCCCACAAGGGCAGAGGATAATATTTATACCCCTGTTGACGGAGTAACCTCCTCCATCACTCAGATCGGCTTGTGGTACGATAGCAACGGAAACGCACAGCCTAAAGACTCTGAAGGATACTACACCAACTACAACGGAATGAGCTACGTTATCCGTCTTGATGACGGCAGCTTCATCGTAATAGACGGCGGAACAACTGCTGCTGACGCAGATCACCTTTACCAGGTACTTTGCAAGCAGGCTCCCGATTCCGATAACATCGTTATCGCTGCTTGGATCATTACTCACGCGCACAGCGACCACGTTGGAGCGTTTAACAGCTTCTCTTCAAGATATGGAAGTAAGGTAACCGTTGAAAGATTCATCTACAACTTCCCCAGCGAAGGTCTCAATAACGTTGAGGGCGCAGGCTCTGCACTTCAGACAACCACGCAGAACAATATGAGAAAATACTTCTCGAATGCTGCTCACGTTAAGGCGCATCCCGGTCAGGTATTCAATATCCGTAACGCAAAGATCACCATGCTCTTTACGCTTGACGTATACGAGGGAAGCGAAACCAGCTACAACATTACCAGCCTTGTATTCAATGTTGAGATTGAAGGTAAGAGCTTCTTCGTATTCGGAGATATTTACGACAAGGGAGATACCGTGTCTAAGCTTTATACCGCAACCACTCTCAAGAGTGATATTATGCAGGTTGCTCACCACGGAATAAGCGGAATATCTGATGATTGGGGTAGCACGTTCAGTAAGAATCATCCTTACAGACTGGTTGGAGCTGAATACGCATTCTGGCCTGTTGCGGCTCTTACGTTTAATTGGAAGGACGGCGACACAGTACACAATTCGACACTTGCAAGCGACCGTAGGAATAAATATATGACCGAAATGGATCAGAGCAAGGTATTCGTTGCTGCCGACGACGTTGTAGTAATGACCGTTAACAACGGTACTATAAGCACTGCAACATTTGCTGATGTATCAACATACGTTAACTCTTAATTCAGGAGGTGAGATATAATGAAAAAATATAGTACACCTTCCGCAGAAGTAATTGAGCTTAAGAGCGCAGATATCATCACCCTTTCCGCTCCCGATGAGCTTGCAAAGGACGACGATACGGCAGTAGCGCCCGATAGCTGGTTTAACTGATAGCACACAACATTCCACGGGAGCGAAAAACTCTCTCCTATTTGCCTTCGCTCCCGCAGGGAACACTGATAAAAAGACAGCAGTCTCGTTTTTGAGGCTGCTGTTGGTGTTTTGCGTGAAAATATCTCGTTTTTCCTTGTAAAACGTCGAATTTTATAATACAATAGTATGGGCGTTTTAACCCCAAATTATAAATTTTACAGTAGGTGAATTTATGTTTTCAAAAGAAGAAAGAAAGATTTTTTTAGAGCCGGACGAGAATTTGAGAATACTCCAGCTTACCGATATGCAGGTTATTGATGCCTCCCAGCGCCGTCGTCCGGACAGACTTTCGGCAAATGAGATAGAGCGATGGGCTCCCGAAAATGCCGAGAAGAATTGCTATTCGCATATTAGAGACGTCGTGGCACAGACCAATCCCCAGCTCATAATTATAACAGGTGATATCGTTTACGGTGAATTTGACGACAGCGGCAGAAAGTTTCATGAATTTACCGAGTTTATGGATTCCCTTGAGATTCCGTGGGCACCCGTATGGGGAAACCACGATCAGGAGACGGCAACAGGCAGTGAATCAATGATCGAAATATTTCAAAATTCAAAATACTGCCTTTTTGCTACAGAGACCGACGATATAGCTGACGGAACGGGAAACTACGCAATAAAGATATACAGAGGTACAAAGCTGTACAGAGCAGTGTATATGCTTGACTCTCACGGCTGTAAGCATGCCCATGACGAATGGGCAAGAATACCGAAGTCCATAACCGAGGGACAATGTAGGATGATAGAACGCATAAGTCATGAGCTTCGTGCCGAGGCGGGAGAAACTGTTACTTCTATCGGAGCATGGCATATCCCTACTGCGGAATTTTTTGAAGCCTACGAGGAGCTTGGTTACAAGAACGAGGTCGGCACGAAGATAGGCGTTACCGTACCCGCGAGAAAAGGCGATTTCGGAGTTATAATGGAGAAGGCAAGCGCGCCATCCACAAGACCCGAAAATTTCTTGGAAAGACTTAAAAACTGTGGCATTGTCGGAGTTTTTGTCGGACATCACCACAATATCAACACCAGCGTTTATTGGCGCGGTATCCGTTGGACCATGGGTCTTAAATGCGGAACCTACGACTACCACATAAACGGAGCGCTAGGCGGAACACTCATAACCTTCAATGCAGCAGAGGTGGTTGTAAACCACGTTCCCACGTTGATAGGATATTGATCAAATACAAATGGGCTGTCACATTTGGCAAGACCGAAAAAGCCCGAACAACCAATAAAAAAACAAAATGCGATATGAATTCGCAAATGAGACAATAATTGGTTGATTTTCTTCGAAAATCTTCATTTCTATGGACTTTTTCTACCGCCGTTTTCGGGGCTCGACGTACCTTTGTACGCCTCACGCCCCGAAAATCGACGCTTCTTGCCTAAATCTGACTATCCCACAAAATGGGCTTTCTCAAATGAAAATTTGAGAAAGCCCATTTTTTATGGGGAGGATGTTTATTCAGAGTAATGCTTCACAAAATTCAGAAGCATCTGGTCAGCATAGGGATTTTTGTCGAGAGCTTCCTCAATGCGAAAACCGTTCAGGACAGCAAGACCGCGATTGATTTTATATTCTCCCACCGTGAGAGAAGTGGCGCAACAGCCGGCATCAACTCGCAGAGAAGCGCAGACTGTAAGGTCAGCCTTGTCCGTGCCGCTGAAAATAAGACGGGGATAAAGTTCAAAGAAGGCTTCAAGCTCCAACAGCCCCTCGTCGTGGATGTTATCAAACAGAGGGTGTCTTATATGTACCGAGTCAAAGTGGTAGAGCCAATCTATAGTTGGTTTGCATTTTGCGGTATCGCCTGCGATTCTTTGGAAATAGGGGAGATTTTCTTCCTTGGCAAAAAGCTCGGGATCAAGGAAGATGACCTTTGTTCCGCTTTCCATAAGACCGAAAATGAAGCTCCACTCTGTATGGTCTGATATTTCGGGATTGCCCACGAAAACGGTATCTGGAGAAATTTTTTCGGAAATTTCATTGCAGACCACACCGTGCTTGCGCAGGAATTTATGTGCATTTTCGGAAAGTCCCCATGAAGCTATGACCTCGGGGAGAGGGGAAGATAAACAAGGCTCTGCCACAGTAAACCGAAGCTCTCCGCCTGCGGGGCTTCCGCCTTCAAGGAGTCGGATAGAAAGCGTGTATTCTCCTTTGGGGAGAGTAAGCTCTTCTTTAAGCACTGTTGTCGCAAGGGGAGGCAGATCTCCGTATCCATTTTCCGGATAGATAGCGTCAAAGCTCTTTTTCCATACAATACCATGCGGTCCCTTTATTCTTGCCTCGGCTTTATAGCTTCCTGCGGTGAGAATATCCTCATTGCACAAAACTGCCTCCAAGGTAAAGGGTCGGTCAGCATATAATACCCGCTCATCGGTAAAGAGAGCCCAGCGCAGTGGAGCCCAGCCCTCCTGCATGGCATACGCAACACTTTCCTTTATAAGACCGAGACCCTCAAGGGTACCCTCGTTTCCGCACCCCCAGCTTGTAAGACTGAAAGCGCTTACCATGGGATTGGATCGGATAAGGTCAAAGAGCATCTGTCGCTGTCTGCCGTTTTGCCTGTCAGAGGCGCGGCAGATATCGGTTGGAAAAGGGAACACCTCCTCCATACCGTAGTGGTTCGGGAATTTTTCGAGGTCGTTCATAACCTTCTTGACCTCGTTTATTGAGTCGCTTCCCTCGAGGTAACCGAGTTTTAGTCTGTCGAAATAGCATTTTTGAGGATTTTCCTGTGTTCCGATACCGCATTCGCTTATAAATATTGGCTTGCTTTCGTTTTCCGTACCCACGGTGCGGAACCAGTTTCTTGCGGTTCTGTTCATGGGAATATAAACGTAAGGATGCAGATCTCCCATGCCAAGATTGTGTACCACGTGGAATCCGTATGGATAAGTATGCCCGATTCCGTTGGCATCACCCTCGTTTCCAAGGAGACATTCCCACCGGTCAGAATAGGGATTGGAGATGCTTCCGAGATCGTATTCAAGATCCCATCTTCCGCTCGAAAGAATGAAAAGAGAATTCGGAGACAAGGCGCGGAGTGTTGGAAGAATATCGCTTCCCGTGTGTAGAATAGAAGTTTTTTTCAGTTCGTTAAAGAGATAAAATGCGCCGATACAGGGGTGATTGCGGTGCATTTTTATCATGTTGCAAAGGGAGAATTCAACCATAGCTGCGGTATTTTCGTGAAATCTCATGCCCCATGAGGTAAGAGGAGCTTCTATTATCAAAAATCCAAGCTCGTCGCAAAGATTAAGTACCTCCGTAGGAACGACCTGCTGAATTGAGCGGAAAGCGTTAAAGCCGAGAGCCTTCATTTCTATTACGGTCTCAGCAGAGGGTGTTCCGTGAGCACATTTTAGTATAAAACGCTTTCCGTTAAGAAAGAAAAATCCTTTCTTAACGCAAAGGTCCTTAAACCCAAATCTCACAGAGGTGGCAGAACCGGTATCGGTGCGTATTTCCGCAGTGTAAAGGGTGGGATTGTTAAGCTCCCACAGACGGTACTCGGGAATAAACGCGGAAAGAGAAACGGTGCACTTTCCTACAGCCGAAATAACCTTTTGTCTTATACTGCTTAGGGTTATGCCGTGCTTTGAGTCGGCAAAGCGAAGGTCAAGAGACACGTACTTTTGCAGGTCGGTGTCGTTTTCAAGAGTAATATCGATATCAACCCTTCCTGTTTTCGGATCGGGAAGAATATGTACGTCGGCTATCCTTATGGCGGGTAGCACAGTCAATCTTACGTCCTCAAGGATACCTCCTGCGCTGTCAATAGGGAAAAGGTTAGGGGTATTTTCGCTTCCTGCCCAGAAGCCGTTTGGTATCATGTCAAGGCGAATGCCGTCAATGGCATCACAACCGCAAACGGGCTCGAAGCAACGTACCGCAAGAAGATTTTCCTTTCCGTAATCAAGCAGAGAGGTAACGTCAAAGGAAAAACGCTCCTCGCTGTGCTGATGCTCACCTACGTATTTGCCATTCAGATAAATTTCACAACGGTAGCTTACGCGGTCAAATTCAAGTCTGCAGCGCATGTCCAGAGGGGGAGTAATGGGAGACTCAAAGG
Source organism: Oscillospiraceae bacterium (assembly GCA_015064735.1). Classification (GTDB taxonomy): domain Bacteria; phylum Bacillota; class Clostridia; order Oscillospirales; family CAG-272; genus HGM12713. Next base: position 103,498 of record SVRP01000007.1, on the reverse strand, counting down.
AACGGTAATACCATACGTATCCGTTATAGCGTGATACTGCTCTTGAATATGCATAATCGTATTTCCACTTTTCCTGATCATATTGATGCGGAATATTCACCGTGTAAGAGTTATCTGTCGGTATCGAAGAGAAAGGACCTGTACACTCACAGTCGTTTTCACGGACGAGAGTCCAATTGCCACTCAACGAAATACTTTTTTGTTCCATAGCATCTCCTTTGGAATTAAAGAGTTTACGTACTCATTATTTATTACTATAACATATAATGTATAAAAGTCAATATGAAATTAAAAAAAAGCCAAACCTATTGACAAAAAAATGAAAAGGGTATATAATAGCTGTAGGGAAAATTCCCACAAAAAACAAAAAAGGAAGGCATTTATCATGAAAAGAATTTTAGCAGCGATTTTAGTAGTTGTTCTTGCGCTTTCTTCCATGATTATTCTTTCTTCTTGCGGAGCAAAGCCTAAGCTTGATCTCGAGAAGGCAAAGGATAACCTTGAGGCAGAAAAGTACAGCGTAAGCTACGACAAAGACGTAGACGAAGCAGGCATTGAAGAAACTCTCACCGCTTACAAGGATGATGACGGCTTGGTCATTATGAAGTTTGACAGCTCGAAGCTTGCAAAGCTCTACTACAAGCAGCTTAAGTTGAGCCGCGAACAGGAAAAGGAATCCAAGAAGCTTAATCTCGAAATTTACAAGTTTATGATCAAGGAATATGAGGATAAGCTTTCCAGCGATGAGATAGATGATTACAAGGAAGAAATTGACGACATCGAAAAAGAGCTTAAGGATTGGGACGATTACGTAATCGGTAAAAGCGGCAAGACCGTTTGGGCAGGCTCCAAGGACGCTGTAAAGGCAAGCAAGGGCTAATAAGCCGAAACATAAAAAACAGAGAGCTTCTGCTCTCTGTTTTTTTGTCAGATGCATGGCTTATCAGGGCATTGACAAGGTATTTCATGTGTGGTATAATGATTATGTAGATTTTTACTTATATACTGCAACTGCAAAGGAGAAAGATAATGAAACGTATTATATCGTTTATCTTATTAATATGCACCTGTATTGGTGTTATGGCTGTCTTTTCTTCATGCAACGAGGCAGTGCCCTCCGGGCATGAGCATAATTTCTCTGGTGGTTGGATAAGCGATGGAAGCAGCCACTGGAAGGTGTGCGAGGGACAGGACTGTCAGGTCCGCTCAGGCTTTTCCGCACACAGCTTTGAGGAGAATAACGATGATCCCAATAACCCTGTGATTATATGCTCCACTTGCGGATACATAAAAAAGCTGGAGGATCATACTCATACTTATGACAGAAAATTTTATTCCGATTCCGAACACCATTGGCGCAGATGCACCAAGATGGGTTGCGCAGAGAAGAAGGATATAGTTGCCCATGTATTTGGAAATCCCGATGTAATTCAGGAGCCTAAGAGAATACTTAAGACCGACCGCTGTGTAGACTGTGGATACAGCACTGTCAGCGTGTACGATATCAGCTCGGTTATAAAGGATGCCGGCGCGTGGAATGTAGCCTTTAAGACCCTTGATCTGTCCAATTATTCGGCAAGGGTTATAAAGAGAAACAGTGATAATTCGGTATACAATGAAAACTCCGTGGCGATTGCTGATGACGGCGCATACTATTGTGATAGTGGAAAGGCAGAATATTATACCGTAAAGAATGGAAAAGGATTTACTACGTACCAAAGATCGGAATACGCGCTTAATCCCACAGCGCCTTTTGTAAAGCTTGATAATGGATCGGATTCTTATTATAAGACCGCAATGAACAATACGTATATGCACGTATCCTTTGAGAATAATTTTGAGCTTTTCGAATACGATCTTGAAAAGGGTGAATATGTTTGTAACGATGATATAAGCGCAACCATATATAATGCTGACGGCACTGTAAGCACGAGAAAGATATACTGCTACGACATAACCGTAAGAATGGTTGACGGAAAGATAAACTATATTTCTATGAAGTACTATTTTGAAGAGGAGGGAAAGGATCTTTATACGAGAATCCTTACCTACTATAATATAGGAATGACCAACGTTAAGGTGCCTGTAGAGGTGGTTGAAAACTCGGTTTTGCCTCTTAAATAAATTAATGGAAACTTCAAAAAAATATTGACACAGACTGTTTAATATGATAAAATATTAGAGTATTCTTATATTAGGAGGAAAATACTGATGGAAGAAAAACTTTTAAACATTTTGCAGGGAATTATTTCAGCCGGAATAAGAATAGTTATAGCCGCTTTAATAGGCTTTGTTACTTTCTGGCTTATTAATTTCATCGGCAAAAAGATTGCTACAAAGATGGAAAACAAGGGTGTTGACAAGACACTTACAAGAACGCTTATATACATAAGCAAGCTTGTTGCAAAGAGCATAATCGTTGTATGCCTTATCGGTTTTCTCGGAATCGATACCTCTGCTATTGTTGCTCTTATCGCTTCTCTCGGCTTGTGTATCGGTCTTGCGGTTAACGGCGCGTTGTCCAACGTTGCGGGCGGTGTCCTCATTATCGTAACAAGACCCTTCAAGGTTGACGATTTTATCGAAGCGCAGGGCGAAAGCGGAACCGTTGTTGAGATCCGTATGACCAACACCAAGATCGTTACTCCCGACAATAAGGTAGTATACGTTCCCAATGGCTCTCTCGCTAACGGCAACATTGTTAACTACTCCGCAAACGATACCAGAAGAGTTGATTTCGAATTCGCTATCGGTTACGCTTCTGACGTTGAAAAAGCGAAGGAGGTTCTCAAAAACGTTCTTGAAGCTAACGAAAAGGTTCTTAAGGAAAAGGATATTTTCGTAAGACTCGGTGAGCACAGCGAATCCGGTCTTAAGATCAAGGCTCGCGCATGGGTAAATTCCGAAGATTACTGGGGAGTTTACTTTGACATCCTTGAGGCTGTTAAGGCTGAGTTTGATAAGAACGGTATCAAGATTCCTTACAAGCAGCTTGACGTACACATTAAAAATGATAAATAATTAAACGAAAAATTGGCTTTCTCAAATGAAAATTTGAGAAAGCCGATTTTTTTGTTGTTTATTCGGTTGCTCCCGCAATCTCTCCAACGTGATTCAGAATGTACTTGGGACGGTAGGGGAACTTTTCAAGATCCGCCATGGTGGTAACTCCCGAGAGCACAAGCACGGTATCCATTTCGGTTTCAAGACCTGCAATAATATCGGTGTCCATTCTGTCTCCGATAATTACCGCGTCTGCTCTGTGGCAACCAAGGCGCTTAAGGGCATGTCGCATCATAAGAGGATTGGGCTTTCCGACAAAATATGCTTTTCTTCCCGTGGTAAGCTCGATAGGAGAAATAAGAGCGCGGCAAGCGGGAACTATGCCGTCCTCGGAAGGGTCGGTAAGGTCGCTGTTGGTGCCTATAAGCTTTGCGCCGTTCATAACGAGACGCGATGCCTTTTCTATTTGCTCATAGTTCAAGGATTTGCTCGAGCCGAATACAACGTAGTCGGGATTGACGTCGTTCATGCTGAAGCCTGCCTCATACATGGCATAGGTAAGACCCGGCTCACCGATAACGTAAGCAGAGCCGCCCTCACACTGACTCGCGAGAAAAGACGCGGTTGCCTGCGCGCTTGTGTAAAAATGCTCCTGACCTACGTTAAGACCCATACGCTCAAGCTTCTGCGCCAGCTCTCTTGGAGAGCGTCCCGAGCCGTTGGTAAGGAAAAGATAGTTCTTGTTATTGTCTTCAAGCCAATCTATAAACTCATTTACGTGGGGGATAAGCTTGTTTCCGTGATATATAACACCGTCCATATCACAAATAAAGTTAGTTTTGTTGCGAAGAACTTCGTATTTGTCCATATTAAGCCGTCCTTATATTTTTTTTAATCTTTTTATGAGAATTCCCGAGGCAAAGCCAATAGCAATTCCCGAAAGTGTTCCCGAAATCACGAGAACGGGAAGATAGAGTAAAATTTTTTCGTTGCCGATGATAATCCAAGCGGCAAGTATTTGTCCTGCATTATGGGCAACCGCACCTGCTACGCTGACTCCCACACAGGATAGGGGCGTGAATTTCTTAAGAGGAGCCATGAGCGAAAGGCTGAATACGGCTCCGAAAAGACCGTAGATCATACCCGTAATATTACCGAAAAGCAGAGCCACGAGAAGCACCCGTATAAGCGATACCCCGTAAGCCTTAATAATACCGAATTCATAAAGGGCAAAGACTACCGCAATGTTGGCAAGACCTATCTTTATACCCGGAATGGGAATGAATGCGGGAATCTGACTTTCAACAAATGAAAGCATCATGGCAGCTGATACCGTGAGAGCAAGCAGTGATAAGCTATGAGCTCGATTGAGGTCCTTTTTCATAAAGCCCCCTAAGAAACCAGCTCAACGCCGTCAGACGTGTTGCCGATGATCTGTACGTTTACCCTGTTGGGCAGGCAGGTAATGCTTTCTCCCGAGCGGTAGATCTTTCCGCGTTTTTGGCAGGTCTTATCGGGGCAACAGGCATACTTCATAAATACCCGTCCGTTTTCGATAGCAATTACATTTGAGCCGTCGCCTACCGTGTATTCGCCATCCCTTGAAAGAGAATATTTTCCGACCTCCTGACCGTTAACGGTAACAACCGCATATTTACCGCTTTTTCTCGTTACGAGAATGACGGTAAGAGCTATAGCCGAAATAAGGAGGAGAGAGACTATAAGAATAATATCCGCCTGTAAGCGCTTTTTATTCTTCATAAATAGCCTCCTTTTTCGGTTATTTTTCTGCTCCGCAGATGAAATTGACAGTGTGTATAGCATGAGTGGGACAGACGTCTGCACATTTGCCGCACTTCTCGCATTTGGCGTAATTGATGATCGCAAGATTGTTCATGACGGTAATTGCTTCGGCAGGGCATACTTTTGTGCATTTGCCGCAACCGATGCAGCCGTTTTTACAGTACTTTCTTGTGAGAGCACCCTTGTCGTTGTTGGAACACTTTACGGTAACTCTTTCGTTCCTGTTTACAAGACGGATAATGTTGTTGGGACATGTGCGCACACAAATTCCGCAACCGATACAGCTCACGGGATCGACCTTCGCAACTCCGTTTTCTACGGTTATAGCATTCTCGGGGCAGACGTTTGCGCAATCCCCGTAGCCAAGACATGCAAAGGTGCACATCTTGTCGCCCGAATAGGTCATATTTGCGCTTCGACAGCTCTTATGACCGCTGTATTCGTATCTTTTTTCAACAGAATCGCAGGTGCCGTTGCAGGAAACGAAAGCAACTCTTTCCACGACAGCCGCTGCCTCAACACCAAGAATTTCCGAAATAGCAACGGCAGCGCCGTTTCCACCCGGAACGCAAAGCCCCGTGGCGTTACTCTGACCCTCTGCAAGAGCCTTGGCGTAAGCATCGCATCCGCTGTATCCGCAGGCTCCGCAGTTTGCGCCGGGAAGGCAATCGCGGATAGGAGCGAACTTTTCATTTTCCTTAACACCGAAAAGAGTAGATGCAACCGTCAGCAGAATGGCGCATACCACCGCTATAACGGCGAGAACGATTATGGGAATAATAATTGACATACCGGATTACCTCCTTACATAAAGCGGGCTACGATATTTTCTACTATGCCCGAAAATCCGAAGAAGGCGAGTGCCACGATGGAAGCCGAAATAAGAGTTACGGGAAGTCCCTTGAAGCTCTTGGGAGCCGGGCAATTCTCAATTCTTGAGCGCACTCCCGCAAAAAGCACCATGGCAAGAAGGAAGCCTACACCGACACCGAGAGAGGAGACGATGGATTCAAGAAAATTATATCCGTCGGAGATGTTGTTGAGCGTAACGCCGAGAACTGCGCAGTTGGTGGTAATAAGAGGAAGATAAACTCCGAGGGCCTTGAAAAGAGAAGGCAGAAACTTTTTCAGAATTATTTCCACAAGCTGAACGAGGGCGGCAATTACGAGAATAAAAACGATAGTTTGCAGATATGCGAGATTATTGGGAACGAGAACGTAGGTGTAGATAGGCCAGGTAGCAAGGGTCGCGAAAAGCATAACGAATATGACCGCAAGACCCATTCCGCTTGCCTGATTTACTTTTTTGGACACCCCAAGAAAAGGGCATATTCCGAGAAATTGCTGAAGAACGTAGTTGTTTACGAGAACTCCGCCCATAAGGATAAGTATATATTTAGCCATTACTTTTCCTCCTTATTTGCTTCGTTTGTCGGACAGCTACCGTTCTGATTGCATATATGAGCGGTGGGACAGCCCTCACAGCTAAAGGACTTTCTCTTAACTCCGCCCTTCTTCGCGGTTATCTTGTTCATAGCGGCGATAACCAGACCGAAAACGAGAAATCCGCCGGGAGCCTGAGTGAGTATCGGGATCCTGAAATTCTCCATAAAGGGAATCGCAAGGCCGGCAAAGCTGCCGTTTCCGAATACCTCACGGATAGTTGCCATCGCAAGGAGCGCGACCAAAAAACCAATACCCATGCCAATACCGTCAAGAGCGGAATTGATTACGTTGTTCTTTCTTGCGTACATTTCGGCTCTTCCGAGAATAATGCAGTTAACGACTATAAGAGCAAGATAAACGCCCAGCATATCGTATATTGCGGGGAGATAAGCCTGTAGCAGCATTTGCACAGCGGTAACAAAGCCCGCTATAATAACTATGTAGCAGGGAATACGTACGGTATCGGGTATGATCTTTCGCAGTGCGGAAATAACTATGTTTGAGCAAATAAGCACCACGGTTGCCGCAAGACCCATAGAGAATGCCGAAATTACGTTTGCGGTTGTGGCAAGGGTAGGGCAGGTTCCGAGCACGAGTATTAGAACGGGATTCTCGGTAATAATTCCGCGAAGGATTATAGAAAGCTTATTTTCTTTATTCATTTGCTCTGCTCTCCTTTCCCTTGGGTGAGTATTTCAAAGGACTTAAAGGAAAGCTCAACAGCCGAGCGATAGGCTTGCGAGGTCTTTGTAGAGCCTTTTATAAATTCGGGCATTTTTGAGTCAGATGAAAGACCGTTGAAGGTGCCGTCAATTTTATCCTCGGCGCCGTTGGTTTCCTTGCTTTCGATATATTTTGTCCCTGTTATTTTTCCGTCTGCGTCTATTCCGCACATTATGATGAGCCCCGTGCTGTATCCGCGCACGGATACTTTAAACACATAGCCTCCGTCGGCTGTAGAGTAGACCTCTGTTATCTCTGCGGGAAGACCCAAGGGCGAAATATCCACTTCAGCAAAGCTCTCGCTCTGAGGATATACCTCTTTGAGTGCCGTTATAACCTTTTCCTTTTGATTTTCCTCGATTTTGGGCGCGGTAAAAATGTTCGCTACAGAGAGAATAAGCGCGACAGCAATACATATTGCCGAAAGAACAACGGTTGGAAGAAACTTATTTTTTGCCATGCTTAATACCTCCGAAGGGACGTCTTGCACAAAGCTTTTCGATAAAGGGAGAAAGGATATTCATAAAGAGAATCGCAAATGAAACTCCTTCCGGATAGCTTCCAAAAAATCTTATGAGGACGGTTATAATACCGCAACCGAGAGCAAATACCATTTTTCCGACCTTGTTAATAGGTGTGGTGGAGTAGTCGGTAGCCATAAAGATAGCGCCGAGAAGCAGACCGCCACCGAGAACCTCGTATGTAGCTAAGGTGAGATTTTGCTGAATAGCGAGGGAAAGTAAAAATACCGTTCCCACAAATATTACGGGAGTGTGCCAATTTATGACACGGCGAATGAGAAGATAGGCAAAGCCTATAAGCAATGCAAGAGCGCAGGTCTCCCCGATGGCACCGCCACGGTTTCCGAGAAACATATCAAGCAGAGAAGGAAGCTCGCTTCCGCCATTTTTGATGACCTCAAGAGGAGTCGCACCCGTCGTAAGCTCGGCGAACGACGTAGCTGCGCCACCCGCTACGCTTGTGCTGAAAGCAATAAGCAGAAAAACGCGAGCGGTAATTGCGGGATTGGCAAAATTGCATCCGATGCCGCCAAATACGCATTTAACTATAACTATAGCAAAAACACTTCCCACCACGCATTGCCATACAGATACGCTTGAGGGGAGATTAAGAGCAAGCAAAAGTCCCGTAACTATGGCACTGAGGTCGCCGACGGTCTGCTTTTTCTTGCATATCATATTAAAGAAGAATTCCGAGGCAACGGCACAGCCTACCGAGACTGCTATCATAATAAGAGCCTTGAATCCGAAGAAAACGACAGCCGCCACCGATGCGGGTATAAGTGCGATTATGACGTCTCTCATAATAGAGGATGTGGGCACCTTTCGCAAAAAGTGGGGGGACGTAGAAATTATAAGCTTATCCATAAATTTTCCTTTACTGCTTTAACATAGATGAGTGCGCCTTGTAGCTTCTTACCTCGCCCTTGGCAAGACGGTTGTTCTGAACGAGAGGACGGTATGCAGGGCAGACGAATGAGCAACATCCGCATTCCATACAAAGCATTACTCCCGTTTTTTCGAGAGTTGCAACGCGTTCCTCTACAGGCTCAATAGAAAGAGCCTTTGTATAAGAAGTGGGATTAAGCCCTACGGGGCAGGCTTCAACGCATCTGCCGCAATGGATACAAGCCGTTTCCTCTCTGTAAATTGAGTTCTTTATCTTCATGGCTGTAATGGCACCGGTGGTTTTTATGATAGGCTCCGAGAGCGAGCTTATGGCGCTTCCCATCATAGGTCCTCCGAGAAGGACCTTTCCAAGCTCCTCCTTAAGTCCTCCGCCGAAGTCAATTATTTCACCGACCGACGTTCCGATAGGGACGATAATATTTTTTGGCTCTGCTACTGCCGAGCCGTCGAGAGTTATGCAGCGCTTCACAAGAGGGATACCGTTTTCCATATATCTGCCGATAAAGGCAAGAGAGGTTACGTTTATAACGAGCACTCCCACGTCAGCGGGGAGCTTGCCCTCGGGAATCACTCTGCGAGTCGTGTTGTAAACGATTATTTTTTCTGCGCCCTGAGGGTATTTGGGCGGAAGGGGAGTTATTCTTACCTTGGGATTTCCGTCGAATATTTCCTTCATTCGCTCAATACATTCGGGTTTGTTTTTTTCTATGCCGAATACGTATTCCGAGATTCCCTCGCAATAGGTCTCAAGGAGAGCGATACCCCTGTATATCCATTCGGTTTCGTCAAGCATGGTGCGCGTGTCGCCGGTTATATATGGCTCGCATTCGGCGCCGTTAATAACCACCGTATCGATAGTTCCTTTGGTAAGCGAGTCGAGCTTGACTGCCGTGGGAAATCCCGCGCCGCCAAGGCCGACAAGTCCCGATTCTCTTACAGCAGCAATAAAAGACTGCAGGTCGGTAACGTTTGGCTTACACAGTCCCTCATACAGTTCATTCTTGCCGTCGCTTTCTATACGTATAGCGGGAGCCTTTCTTCCGTCGGCTCTTAAGTAGTCTTCAATAGCCTTGACCTTACCTGAAACAGACGCATGAATGGGTGAGGAGACGTATCCCACGCCCTCGGCTATTTTCTGACCTATTTTGACCGAGTCTCCAACCTTTACAATAAGCTCTGCGGGAGCGCCTATGTGCTGAGACAAGGGAAGAAGCACTTCTTTGGGAGCGCTCATTCTGACAGGTGGCATATGAGCGGTGTTTTTACGGTGCGGCACATGAGTATTGCCTAGCATTTTTTTGAAAATCAACATTTTTTCTCCGTTAAATCAATTAAATAAAAGGCACATGCAAACAAGTCATGCATGCGCCGTATTTTACGCACACGTCGTTATAGATAAATTATATCATAACGACGTGATTAATTCAATAGAAAACACAAAAATCTTCATTGTTAATTATATATCATTCTGAAAGTCGGTTTTTTATTCCATCTGTCATTTTTATCTCTCCCGAGCCGAATATCCAGACCGCATCAGCGTTCAAACGGGAAACGAGAGCAAGTCCGTCCTCATAGGGCATACAGAACAGAGCTGTGGAAAGAGCGTCGGCAAGAGCGCTGTCCTTGCATACTATAGTAACGGATGCAAAATAGTCAGCGGGGTAAAGAGTATCCTTGTCGATTATGTGGTGGAAGTTCTTTCCCTCAACAGTGTAGTATCGCTCGTAGTCCCCCGAGGTTACACAGGAAGTATCCGACAGATTCAGGCAAAGGGAATAACCGTCCTCTTTGTTTTTTGGATCGGTAATGCCAACACGCCAGCCGTTACCGTCGGGCTTTGCGCCTATAATGCGCAGATTTCCGCCTATATCGAGAACGTAGGAGCTCACACCTCTTGCTTCAAGCTCCGCGGCAATTCTTTCGGTAGCATAGCCTTTGCCTAAAGCTCCGGGGTCAAGTCGCTGTTCTTTATCAGAAATAAAAACGGTCGATTCCTTTTCGTCGATTATTATTTTGTCAAAGGATATATGCTTCGCCGCCGACATAAGCTCCTCCGAAAGGGGGAGTGATGCGTCGTCGGGAGCAACAGTCGCTTCCTCTCGCTTATGGTGCCACAAAGATAGCACCGAGCCCATGGCAATATTCATTTCTCCGCCCGTTAAGTCATACATTTGCTTTGCGTAGAGAATAAAATCAATAAGCTTTCGGTCCACCTTTACGGGGGATTTCCCCGCGTTGTCGTTTACCGTTTTTAGATTGTTTATTCCCGAATACTCACGGTAGATATCGAAAAGTCTGTGATAGCTCTGAAGCTCCGAGGATACGTAGGCGCAGTTAGCATCAAAATCCTTTTGCTTTTCCTTTGCGTAGGAGTAAACCGTGCTTACCGTATCAAAGTATTCGTAATAGGTTTTTGTATAGGGCTCTTTTTTTGCGCAGGATGAAAACAGGGGTATAAAAGTCATTACTGCGAGAGCAAGAGCTATAAATCGTAGTTTTTTCATTTTTTGTCCTTTTATTTGTTATTCATATGGAGCTTTCCGTAGCGATTTCGGAATTCTGACGGAAAGCAACCTTCGTGGTATTTGAAATATCCTATAAATGATTTGTCGTCTGAGAAGGAAAGCTCGGCGGCAATTTCCTTTACGTATTTATCTGTATTCAAAAGCAACTCCTTAGCCCGAAGCAGAAGAAATTTATTTATGAGCTCCGCTGCGCCCATTCCGTAATTTTTTTTACAGATTCTTGAAATATGGTCGGGAGAGTATCCGAAATGCTTGGCGATACCCTTGACGGACAACTCGGATGACGCGTTTATCCTTATCCATTCGTATATCTTTTCCGCCATACTGTCGTAGCGCATTTGATTTTCTTCCGATTGCAGACACATTTGCGCGAGTATCCGTACAAGCAGGGAATTTACAATGTAATGAGGGATTACGGGAAGATTACAGGCATGAAGAATTTCCTTGAACAGATATGCATCTTCAAAGCTTTCGAAGAAGCGGGTCTTGAAGGGCAGGGCATTATCCCTGACCTCGAAATGCACCCAATAAAAGCTTACGTCCGAGGTGATTTTTGTACCCTTGTGGGACACGTCGGGCAAAAGAAGGATAAGCTGTCCCTTTTTTGCGGTTATTTCCTTGCCGCACTCAACGAGACATACCTCGCCGCGGGTTACGTATATGATCTCGTAGGTGCTTTCGGTGCGCTCCGGGTGTATCCATTCTCCTTCGGAATGAAAGAGCCCTGCGTAGCTGAATTTGAAATTTTGATTTATCAGACTGTTCATGTCGTGTATTCTTACCTTATGTCGATTATTTTGTATTGACTTTTACTGCATATTATTATACAATAAAATCGTGAAATGTCAATAAAATTCACGAATTTCTCTAAAAGGAGCACAATAATTATGAAAACTTTCTATCACAGCGCCGTAAAGCTGACATCGGGTTATCTCTATGAAAAGCAAGAGCTAAATCGGAAAATAACGGTTAACGCGGTATACGACCGTTTTTCCGATACCGGCAGATTTGAAGCCTTTAAGTTTAATTACACGGAGGGTGGGGATAAGCTGAAACCTCATTTTTTCTGGGATAGCGACGTGGCGAAGTGGATGGAGGGAGCGGCTTATATCCTTTCAAAAAACGATGATCCCGCACTTGAGGAAAAGGTTGATGCCGTTGTGGAGGACATAAAGAGAAATCAGGGCGAGGACGGATATTTTAACATATACTTTACCGTTATTGCGCCCGAAAAGAGATTTACCGACAGAGACAAGCATGAGCTTTACTGCGCCGGACACCTTATGGAGGCAGCGGTTGCTTATTCCGAGGCAAAGGGAAAGAACGATTTTCTTGATTGCATGGAAAGGTATGCCGACTACATATACAAGGTCTTTATAGAGGAAAAGAGCGCAGGATTTACGACGCCCGGACACGAGGAAATAGAGTTTGCCCTTATACGTATGTATCGCCACACGGGAAAGAAAAAGTATCTTGAAATGGCGAAATTCTTTATAGACGAGAGAGGAATGCGCCTCGAGGAATATCCCGGAGAGAATAAGATGAAGCTGTCTGATTGGGAATGCTCGAAGTACAATCAGAGCCATATGCCGGTAAGAAAGCAGAGTGAGGCTGTGGGACATTCTGTAAGAGCCATGTATCTTTATATGGCAATGGCGGCGCTCGCAAAAGAGACCTCGGATAAGGAGCTTGCCGATGCCTGCCGTCGCCTTTGGGAGGATACCGTAACAAAGAAGATGTACGTAACGGGCGGAATAGGCTCGACGCATATGGGAGAGTGCTTTACGCACCCCTATGATCTGCCCAACGATACGGCGTACGCGGAGACCTGCGCAGCTATCGGGCTTGCCTTCTTTGCCCATAATATGCTTGGGCTTGAAAACAACGCAATGTATGCCGACGTAATAGAAAGAGCGCTTTACAACGGAGTCCTGTCGGGATATTCGCAAAACGGAAAGGGCTTCTTCTACGAAAATCCCCTTGAGATAAATCTCTCTGAAAGATTTGCAAATCCTTGGGGTAAAAAGAGACTTCCGATCACAGAGAGAGTGGAGTGCTTCAAATGCTCCTGCTGTCCTCCCAATATAGTGAGAGTTATGTCCTCTCTCGGCAATTACGTGTACGGATACGAGGACGGAACACTGTACGTAAATCAGTTTATTTCCTCCGAGTTGAATGAGGACGGAATTCTTTGTAAAATGACTACCGACTATCCAAGGACGGGAGTTATATCGGTAAGGGCGGAGGGAGTTGAGCGCGTGGCTGTCCGTATACCCGCATGGTGCGACAGCTTTAAGATCAACGCGCCCTACACAATAGAAAACGGGTACGCAGTTGTTAAGGCTGACAGAGAAATTACCGTTGAGCTTGATATGGCGGTAAAGACGGTGTGGGCTAATACTGACGTAGCAAGAGACGCGGGCAGGGTCTGCGTAATGAGAGGTCCTATCGTTTACTGCGCAGAGGGAGTGGATAACGGTAATAATCTTCACCGATTCTCAATTTCCGCAGATTTCGGATACACGGTATCGGAGGGAGAATTCGGACTTCCCGAAATAACGGTAGACGCTTACAAAGCCGAAAGCACCGACGATATACTCTATTCAAACAAAGCTCCCGAAAATAAAATGACACAGCTGAAGCTTATACCTTATAACTCCTTTGCAAACAGAGGAGAGAGCGACATGTCTGTTTGGATAAGAGAAAAGTAACAAAAAAGATGAGCGCGTCAAAGCTGACGCGCTCATCTTTTTTTATCGCTTAGGCCTAAAATATAATCTGAGGAAACACGGTAATATTTGCATAGGGCAACCAGGTGCCGAAGGGGAAGCTCGTTGGCTCCTCTTTCGTATCGCGCGTACATTGTCTGGGATGTTCCGAGAAAATCAGCAACTTCCTTTTGCGTTTTATCGCTGTCCTCTCTGAGGTCGCGTATTCGTTTAACATATAGCTCGCTCATCTTACTACCTCAATATAATTACTCACAAAATTATTATATCAAGTAAATAAATTTACTATTGACTTTAGTAAATATTTGTACTATAATTATCTTGTGTTCACTTTTTAGAAAGTTAAATGACTGCACATGAGGTACTTATGAGCGATATATTCAATTTCAAAATTCCGGCTATCCCTGATTATGAGGTCAGCTATTATTTCAGTAACAGCGAAAGTACGCATTCCGAGCATGCTTATCCCTTTCATATGCACGATGCCTTGGAGATATATATTCTTCTTGAGGGCGACGTTTCCTTTGCCGTGGGATCTTCACTTTATAAGCTTTCGGAAGGCGATGCCGTTATTACAAGGCCCAATGAAATGCATAACTGTATTTTAAATTCCGATTTCACTCATAAACATCTTTGCCTTTGGTTTGAATGCGGGTCTGCTTTTCTTTTCGGCGATTTTATTTCTCACGAATTCGGGAGAGGCAATCTTATATCTCCCGACGCAGAGGCTAAAAAGGAGCTTTCAAGTCTATACGGAGAGCTGAGAGAAGCAACCGATTCGAAGGATACTCAAAGACAGTTTTATATTACCCTGCAAATACTGTACGTATTGAGAAAATTTGTTTCGACGGAATCCTCGACACAGAGTCTCCCCGATGCTCTTGCAGCCATTCTTCTTGATATAGATGAAAATTTCAGAGAAATAAAAGGAATTGAGGATATAATTTCAAGGCATTTTATTTCAAGAAGCACGCTTAACCGTCTTTTCAGAGAATATCTGCAAACGACACCAAAAAAATATATTGAATCAAAAAAGCTTTCGTATTCTCGCCTGATGCTCCGCGAGGGGAAGAACGTCCTTGATGCTTGCATGGAAGCGGGATTTTCGGATTGCTCTAATTATATCCGTCTCTTCAGAAATCACTTTTCAATGACTCCAAGACAGTACAGAAACGAAAAAAAGAATAATAATTAATGGTCCGGGTCGTTAAGCGCAGACCAAAGCAAAGGACTAAAAGCCAAAAGAAATAACCGCTTTTGCTATCAAAAAACGATAGTAAAAGCGGTTATTTTGCAGAATTTTTCGAGCCTCAGCTCTCAAAATTCAAAGTTATGTGTGTTATTTTCGGTCTCGCCGAAAATAACAGTTATATTTACTTCTTTCCGTACTCCTCAAAGGGGTCAAGAGCATTTACGAATGCGGGCTTGATTCTGAATTCAAAGTCAAATTCATCATCATCAAATCTCCATTTTTCGTGGAGAGTGGGGCCGCAGGAGTTAGAGCCGATACCGGTATGGCGGTAGTCTATGTTAACGACCGTTTCCTTAAGTGGAACGAGCTCGTAATCGTGCTTGGTTTCCGTAAGCTGATGAGCCGTGAAGTGGGAGCAGTTGAAGCTGAATGCCTTATCGGTGGAGAGGGCATAGAGTCCGTGTCCCGCAGGGGTTGAAACAGACATCCACTTGGTATCAGCATGTGCCATGTTTTCCTGAGGACGAACGTAATGCTCAAAATGCTTTGTAACCGTGGTTTCGAACACACCCATCTTTGAAGCGTATCTCTTATCGATATAGCTTTCCGCCTCGCCTCGACCGAAGTATACGAGACGCTCGTTTTCCTCGGGCATCTTAAACTCAAATCCGAATCTTGGGAGAGGAGGCATCTTGAAGTCGCTACGGATTCTTGATTTGTTAAGAACTGCGTGAGTAGCTACCTTTAAGCTTCCGTCCGAGTATACCGTATAAGTAACGTCAAGGAAGAGAACGGGGCAGTATACGAGGGGAGCAAGCGTAAGCTTTGCCTTGACAGACGCACATCTGCCGCATCCGCCTGCATAGGTCAGCTCACGGCAAATCGACTTGGTCTTGTCAAATCTGTACTCAAGCCAATCCTTCTTTATCTTTCTGTCGTTATCGGTGGGCGCTCTCCAGATCGTAGGAGTCATTTCCGAGGCGAGCATCTCTCTGCCGTTATCAACGATAGAACAGATAAGGCCCGTCTTTTTACTGATAGTGTAGACGGTCGCGGGAGCGGTAATTACCATGTAATTCTCGTTCTCCTCAAAGCTTACGCCGCCGTCTGCGGGAAGAGTTCCCGCAACAGAGGGTCTCGCGATAGACTCAGCGAGCTCAAACTGCTCAAAGCCGACCTCGTAGCCTGCATCCGACCAGGGAGTGGAGCGATTCTGGCGGAGAGAAATAAGAAGCTCGCCACCGAGAGTCTTGTCAATGCCCGAAAGGTCGAACTTATACTGCATGGAGCGCTGGGGATTTACGTTTACGCTTGCTATAAAGCCGTCCTTTACTACCTTTCCTCTCTGAGTAAAGCTCCAATAAAGCGAAAGGTCGGAAAGGCTTGTGAAATAACGGAGGTTCTTTATACTGAATACACCCTTTTCAAAATCGCAGCTGTTAACGGCGAAGGGCTTGATTACCTGCTTGTATTCGAGAAGACCCGTGTGAACCTTACGGTCAGGGTATACGAGACCGTCAACGCAGAAGTTTCCGTCGTGTACCTCATCGCCGAAATCGCCGCCGTAGGTGAACTTGGGGTTTGCAAGTCTGTCCTCACCGATAGCTGCCGAGTGGTCGATAAATTCCCATACGCATCCGCCGAAGAAACGGTCGTGCTTGTAAATAACGTCCCAGTATTCCTTAAGGTCTCCGGGGCCGTTACCCATTGCGTGAGAATATTCGCAAAGGAAGAGTGGCATACCGTCGTAAGGCTTGTGCTTCATGAAAGCTTCGCATTCAGCAGGCGGCCAATACATATAGCTGAGGACGTCGGTTCCCTCGTGAAAATCGTAGTAGTTTTCGTAGTCCTTAATATCTCTATCCGCGTAGTGGATACCCGTAGCGCGGGCAGAGCGACGGGATATGTCCTCGCAGTGAACGAGACACCTCGGGCTACGGGAATGGAAATAGGAGAACATTTTTCGCTGATTGATACCGCAGCCCGACTCGTTGCCGAAGGACCACATAATTACGCAGGCGTGGTTCTTGTCGCGCTCGAACATTCTTTCGGCTCTGTCAAGATAAGCCTCGGTCCAATCCTCGTTATCGGTAAAGTAATCCCACTTTCCGACAGTAGACGCTCCGTGAGTTTCAATGTCTGTTTCGTCAACTACGTAGAAGCCGAGCTTGTCGCAAAGACCGAGGAAACGGGGGTCGTTGGGATAGTGGCTGGTTCTTATTGTGTTTACGTTATGACGCTTCATTATGTAAAGGTCGTTGAGCATGTGATCCATGGGAGTAGCCGAGCCGAGAAGATGGTGGCTGTCGTGGCGGTTAACACCCTTTGCCTTTACCTTTTTGCCGTTTATGTAGATGACACCCTTAACTACCTTTATATCCTTAAGACCTACGAAGAAGGGAATTACCTCGCTTCCCGCGGAAATAAGGAGGGTGTAGAGCAGGGGAGCTTCATCGTTCCAAAGTGTCGGAGAGGAAAGCTCTATGGTTGCATCCTTTGCGGAATTTGCGTTACCTGCGGCAACTACGTTTCCGTCGGGAGCAAAGAGGGTGTAGGCATAATCAAGATTATCGGCGGTTACGTCAAGAGTGATGGTTGCCTTGTCAAAATTATCCGAAAGGGCGGTCTTTACGTAAACGTCCTTGATATGCTTTTTGTCTCTGGCAAGGAGGAATACCTCGCGGAATATTCCCGAATAGCGGTACTTGTCCTGGTCCTCAAGGTAGGTTCCGTCGCACCACTTGAAAACGAGAACCTTTATGTTGTTTTTGCCTGCGTGAAGATACTTTGTAATGTTTATCTCGCTGGTCATGTGGCTTACCTGGCTGTAAGCGGCAAACTCTCCGTTAATATAGAGATAGAAGCAGGAATCAACTCCCTCAAAGTTAATGAAAATATCCTTTTTAAGCATATTATCGCCAACGAAAAATTCACGGGAGTAAAGTCCGCAAGGGTTCTCCTCGGGAACGAAGGGCGGGTCAAAGGGAATGGGATATCTTACGTTGGTGTAGTTGGGGGTATCGTACTTACCCTCAATAGTCTGCCAGCTTCTCGGAACCGTCAGCTTGTCAAATCCGTCGGTGGTAAAGCCTTCGGCAAGAAAATTCGGTGCCTCGTGGATAGAGGAGTAGAAATGAAAATCCCAATCTCCGCAAAGAGAGAGGAAATTTTCGGATTCGTTTCTGTTATCCTTTTTTGCGGCAGCCTCGCTTCCGTAGGGGATAAAGTAGGCTCTTGGCTTTTCACAGTTTACGTGAAGATGCTCAAGAGACTTGTGATAGTATTTTTCAAGCACCATTTTAGTAGTTCCTTTCAGAAAAATAATTGATAGATTAATTATATACCCTTTCTCGGGATTTTGCAATAGAAAACGGAATATATGGTAAAAAAATAATAAAATCTTTGCTTTTTGGCTTAAAATACTTCCTTGTCGTTGACTAAATGCCGAATTTGTGATAAAATCATAAGGAATAAAATAAAAGGCAGAGAAATAAAATGAGCATAAACGATAAAATGAGAAAAGCCCCGGAGCTTCTGTCTCCTGCGGGAAATTTTGAAAAAATGAGGGCGGCGCTTCTATACGGCGCGGATGCCGTATATCTTGCGGGAACACGCTTCGGTATGCGCTCGGCGGCAGACAACTTTACAGACGGTGAGCTTCTTGATGCTGTAAAATACGTTCATGAGAGGGGCAAAAAGATATACCTTACCATGAATACCATGCCACACGGATACGAATATGCCGACATGAGAGCGTTTCTTGAGCGGATAAAGGATTATGGCATTGACGCTATGATAGTGGCGGACCTCGGAGTTCTTGCGGCGATACGTGAGATTATCCCCAACATGGAAATACATATTTCCACGCAGGCAAGTATAGTAAGTCCGGAGGCGGCAAGAGCCTATGCTGCCCTCGGTGCGAAAAGGCTCGTGCTTGCAAGAGAGCTTACTCTTGAAGAAATAAAGGTCATAAGAGAGGGAATTCCCTCGGACGTAGAGCTTGAAGCGTTCATACACGGCTCTATGTGCGTGTCATACAGCGGCAGGTGCATGCTTTCCTATAACCTTACGGGCAGAGACGCAAACCGCGGCGCTTGCACTCAGCCCTGCCGTTGGGTATATACCGTAACCGAGGAGAAGCGTCCCGATACTCCTTTTCCCATAGAGCAGAACGAGCTTGGCACCTTTGTTATGTCCTCAAAGGATATGTGTACAATAGAGCACGTACCCGAGCTTATGGAGGCGGGAATAGATTCCTTCAAGATAGAGGGAAGAATGAAGAGCGCGTACTATACGGCGGTGGTAACAAACGCCTATCGCATGGCAATAGACGCATATATGAGGGACGGTGAGAATTATGTATACGACCCGTCGCTTATGAGAGAGCTTGAAAGCGTATCCCACAGAGAATACTGCACGGGATATTACTTCGATGACCCAATAAAGAACGCTCAGCTTTCGGGGCTAAACGGATATATAAGAGAAAAGGCGTATTTCGCTACAGCAATAGACGGGGGCGAAATAAAGAGACCCGAGGCTCTCGAATATGAGAATGAAAACGGAAGGCTTTATCCTTTTATACAGAGGAACAAGGTGTCGGTGGGAGAGCGGGCGGAGCTTATTTCTCCAAACAAGATAGGAAAAGCGTTTAAGGTTACAGAGCTTTATTCGGAGGACGGCGCGCCTATCGAGTCGGCGCCTCACCCCGCAATGAAATTCTACGTAAGAGTTCCCTTTGAGGTCAAGGTCGGAGATATAATGCGAGGCGGAGAATAAATTACTTTCCGCAGGAAGTGAAAAGAAGAAACTTCTGCGGAGGAGATATGAATATTGTCGAGCTTATAAAGGCTGTAATTTTCGGAATAGTAGAGGGAGTCGCCGAGTGGCTTCCCATAAGCTCAACGGGGCATCTGATACTCTTGAATGAGCTTATTCCCCTTAAGATGTCCGAGAGCTTTTACGAATCGTTTGAGGTCATAATACAGCTGGGAGCGGTCCTTGCCGTGCTTTTTTGCTATAAGGATAGAATCCTGCCGTTCTCAAGAGAAAAAGAGCAGAGAAAAAAAGCATACGCCCTTTGGAGACTTGCGCTTATAGGAGCCGTACCGTCTGCGGTGATCGGCTTGCTTTTCGACGGTATTCTTGATGAATATCTTTATAACTCTACCGTTGTTTGTATAATGCTTGTCAGCTACGGAGCAGCTTTTATTCTGGTTGAGCGATTCAGAAGCCACAGAACAGTGCTTGTATCAAATACCGAGAGTATGACGATTACGGACGCATTAAAGGTAGGAGCCTTTCAGGTTCTTGCCCTCGTTCCCGGTACCTCAAGGTCGGGAGCTACGATACTCGGAGGAATGCTTACGGGACTTTCAAGAGAGACCGCTGCGGAATATTCGTTTTTTCTCGCTATTCCCACAATGGCGGGGGCGGGAGCACTTAAGCTTGTAAAGCTTCTTTGCTCATCCGAGAAAATAACGGGCGAGGAAATTCTGCTGCTTGCCGTGGGGTGTGCCGTTGCTTTTTTGGTATCATGCCTTGCGATAGGCTTTCTTACGGATTTTGTGAAAAGGCACAGCTTTTCTGCCTTTGGAGTATACCGCATAATATTTGGCGGCGGATTACTTATTTATTTCTTTACAAAATAAGAGGAAATATGGAAGAATTAAGACGTTTAAAAATACCCTATCCCATAATCGTTGAGGGAAAATACGACAGACTGAGACTTTTGTCTGTTTGCGAAGCTAATATTTACGTAACCGACGGATTTGGTATATTCAAAAAGAATGAGAAGCTCTCTCTTTTCAGAGAGTTGAGTAAAAGAACCCCGATAATAGTCCTTACCGATAGCGACGGAGCGGGGAAGCTCATACGCTCGCATCTTACGTCGGCGGTTCCCAAGGATAGGCTCATACAACTGTATATTCCTAAAATAAGGGGAGTGGAAAAGAGAAAAAGTGAGCCGTCGGCAGAGGGAACCCTTGGCGTTGAGGGTATGGAAAGAAGTATGCTTTATAATATGCTGTTGCCCTTTGAGGATGAAAAAATAACCGAGAGAATAATGGAAAATCCCATTTCCAAAACCGATTTTTATAATTTCGGGCTGTCCGGCGGAGCTGACAGTAAAGCCAAGAGGGACGTACTCGCTTCAAAGCTCGGTCTGCCGTCGGGGATGACTGCAAACGCATTGCTTGAAGCTATAAAAATCCTCGTAACCTACGGTGAGTGGATAGAGCTTATGGCTGAAAATGAAACAAAAATGTAAAGAATTTCGTAAAACTATTGCAAATACGTAAAATTTGTGGTATCATGTTCTGTGTTTGTTTAATTACATTAATATATTAAATTAAGTAAGGGAAAAGAAAATGAAAAAGAATTCAAAGATTTTAAGAATCATTGCGGTGGTAATGCTTTCTTTGTTGATTGCAATTCCCCTGGCTTCATGTGGAAAGGGACAGACTGTTGCCCCCGATGCAAGCGGAAAGAGCCACGGAATATCATGGGATTACAAGCAGAATAATCAGACGCTTACCATTTATAAGAACAATAGCGGAGAGGGAAATCCCGACTTCGCAAATGAGAAGTCTGTTCCGTGGAGCAGCGTTGCGTCCAGTGTTCAGAAGGTGGTTGTAGAGAATGGAGTAGAGGGAGTAGGAGACTACTGGTTCTACGGCATGTCTAAGCTTGCAAGCGTAACCCTGCACGAGAGCGTTACCTATATAGGAAAGAGTGCTTTTGCATTCTGCTCCTCCCTCGGACAGATCGGAGATGACGGAAAGCTCCCCTCAAACGTCAAGGCTATCAGAGACCGTGCCTTTGAAGCGAGCGGTCTTACGAGAATTGATATAGCAAAAGCAACCGAAGTTGTAGGCAATCACGCTTTCGTTTACTGTAATAAGCTCAGCAATGTAGTAGTAAGAAGCGAGAAGATTGCAAGCTTTGATGCAAGCGTTTTCTCTTACTGTAACGCTCTTGCCGAGATAAATATGGCAGCAGAAGTAGATGATGAATACGCTATCGTTGTAAAGGACGGAGCGGCTCCCGTAAAGCCCGCACGTTTCTTTGAGCAAACTCTTGACCACACAAAGTGGGAATATAAGTTCTCCGTTCAGGACGGGAAGAAGATAGGAACCCTCAAAATCACCGGAAGCGGAACCATGGACGATATTGCGGCAGGTGAAGCATGGAAGGGCTTGGTGGCAATAAAGGAGGCCGATTCGGTTGTTGTCAGAATTTCGTCCGAGGTTTCCAGTATAAGCAAATATGCATTTGAGGGAATGACTAATATTACCGAGGTCATTCTAGAAAAGGTTGCCGATAACCGCAGTGCTACCACTATTTACGAGGGCGCATTCAAGGGATGTACCGGACTTACCGCATTCTACATGGACAAGAGCATTACCGATATAAAGGCAAGTGCATTTGAGGGAAGCGGACTTGTCTCCCTCGACCTCTCAAAGGATATTAAGGATATCGGCGACAGAGCTTTTGCTGACTGTAAGGCTCTCAAGGCTGTTGTTATAAGATCAAGTATTCCCGAAGAAATAGGAGCCGAGTGCTTTGAGGGATGTGCTGCGTTGAACGAATTCTACGTCGTTGATAAGAAACTCTGCGATGACTTTAAGGCAGAGTACGGCGAAAAGAAGGTAAAAAATGTAGGCTCCGACTTTAAGGATTACACCACTTACCAAGAGCCCGTAACCGAGGAAGAAAAGGCAGAAAGCGGAACAGCTACTCCCCCCGCACCCACTCCCAATGCCGAAAACAAGAATGACAACGGCAAAAAAGGCTCCAAGATCGCGCTTATAATCATGGGTGTGCTCGTAGTTGGAATAATCGTTGCTATCGTGCTTTTCAAGAGTTACGACAAGAAGACCTCCGGTAATAATACCACCGTGGTAAAGAACAAGAACGGACAGGAAGCAAAAAACGCGAAGAAGACAAACAACGGAAAAAAGGGTAAAAAGTAATCGGAGGTAAAAATGAAAAACGGCGTTCATATTGATATAAAGCTTTCTGAGGATCTGCTTCGCAAGCTGCTTTATATTTCGGAGGCGGAGAACCGCACTCCCACGGCGCAGTTTGCATTTATGCTCAGAAACAACATTGCCTACTTTGAAAAGACAAAGGGGCGTATACCTCAATCCGAGCTTGCAAAAATAGATATTTCGGACTACACCGAAAACGAATAAAAAAAGCTGTCTTGAGCAAATGCTCAAGACAGCTTTTTTAATGCTGTTTCAGGACTATGGGGCAAAAATTAACAACGCATCCACCTTTTTTCCGTCATTGGTTCTTATTATTTTTTTTATAGCGGGATAAGTGTCACTGTACTTATGTGTTTCCACCGTATAATACGTTTCCTCTCCATCCCGGTGCGCTACTCTGCATTTGCATACCTTTTCAAGGCGCAAAACGACGGAGAGCGGAAATACAATATCGGAATAATAGTATGTACCCGAATGGTTGCTTGGGTATATAGTATCACTGTATAAAAGTTCACCGGTCGATGCATTATATATCTTGTATTGCTTTTCTATAAAACTGTGTCCGTCATCAAAGCAGGGATATACGTCTGCTAAAGCTCGGGTGTAATTCTGGCATACACCCGTGCTGAAAGTCGGTTTGCTATCCTCGGTTGGACGGGAAATATAAAAATCAAATATCAATTTGGATTCATCAGCCACGGGAATGTTAAAGGGTTTCCATTTAAAAAAAGTTCCGATCTTAACCGTCATTGATAAGCTTACGTCGATAAACCACGATACCGTTCCGTCAATGCACGCATAGCACTGATGCTTAAGCATAGGCTTGTTTTCTATCAAGTATGCTATCTCTGGAAATTCGGAAGAAGCGGAAAACTTGATACCTCCGAATATCTCAGCCTGTACTCCGAAGACTGTTAGAAACTCCCAGCCAAGCTCCAGCTTAGGTCCGAATGTTATCTCAGCCTTTCCGTCGCAGGTTATCGAGTCTTCAATTACGGAGACCGCAAAGCTTTTCTTGGTTATCGTAGGCTTTCCGTAATCAGAATCATATTTCATACCGAGAGTCGCCTTGACAGGTACATCAGCCGATACGATTCCCACAATTTCCAAGCCATACGCCAATTTAATTTCTGCCTTTGGACTGAAGCCGGCAAACAGGGGCATAGGTATCTTTACAACAGGCTTCTCTCCGCTGTCCTTTGCCCACACCTTCTCATCCGCACTCACGCTTGCGGTGATAGTAACGTGTACTACTATATCTATTTCATATTCTAACTCAAAATAAACGTAGTCTTCGCCAAAGGTATTAGGGTCATGTATAAATCTGCAATATTCGATCCCGAATTCTCCCGTTACAGTTCCTCCTATGTCAATGGCAATGTCCTCCCCCACCTCGAACGAGAAGGGCGTAAATATTTCCTTTACTTTGTCCCATAGCGTGTCCTCGGTCTTTTCGTCACTCATCTGAGCTACCATGTCCGTTTCGGTGTCCTCAGACTCCGCATGACCCATATCCACCTTGATGAACTTATAAAAGTCTGTAAGCTTGTATTCGCTATCTTCATCGGCTCTTGCAGGGATTGCCGTGACCCCGTCTCCGTTTGTGCTCACGCTTGCCGCTTTAAAGAGCACCTCCGCTCCGTCCTCGGCTCTGACGTATATCTTGTCGCCTGCCGATATCTGCTCGGATGGGGATATTATCCAATAAAATACGTCTCCGTCTTCATTTAAGGCGATCTCGTTAACGGATGCGGCGGTAAGCATTTTTACATCGTCCGCAAGCACTCCGAAATTGTTATCCTTACTGCTATCAAAATTGAGAAGCTTTTCATTTTCTACAAAATCGTCAACAGTCTTTTCCGCAAATGTTTTAAATCTGCCCGTATTTTCGATATCTGCGGAATATTCGCTTATCTCGTTACCCTCGGAATCAAGAAGCACCGCTTCGGCAACAAAGTGCTCAGGCAGCGTACCAACTATATCAACAGTTATTTTAACGTCCTCAACGTTATCGCTTTCCGCCGACACCGTGACCATTCCCTCTGCAGAACAACCCTCTATGTATTGCTTATCGGTCTTGTATCCGTCGGAAAAGTAGATTTCTTCACGTACAAACCGAACAAGCACCTTGCAATCACTCTTTGCTCTGACTGTTGCTAATACCTTTTCGCTGACTGCGTCAACATTAAGCCGTGTTATCTGGTATTCTGAATTTATCTGCTCGGGTGTTAAATCTATCTCGGGAATTTTATCTCCCTCCCATTTTGCCCAAAGCTCCAGATCGGATGTAATTGCCGTATTAAAGTCAAAGGGTACTTCGTCCGACAGACGCTCAAACCAACCGATAAAGGTATACCCCTCTACCTCAGGCATAGAGGGCTTATTTATGAGAGAGCCGCTGATTATCTCACTTTCGGAAAGCACAACGCCGTCGCTGTTCTTCAAGATTACCGTGACCTTACCCGAAGACGGATTCTTATCGGTCTCATTGCTTCCGCCCCCGTTATCTGTGCCGTTGCTTTTGTCCGTATCCGACTCGGTGTCGGCGCTCACTCCATCCGTCGTGTTCTCGCTCCCACTCTTCGGATCGACCGCACACGACACAAAAGAAAACAACATGGCTATAACCATAATTGCTGATATCAGTTGTTTTTTCATAACAACCTCCTGATTTAACGATTGTGTTTACATTATACAATCGATGCAATAAATTGTCAAGAGTTTATGTGATCTTTTACTATACACAATGATGCATACCGATAGGAAAAGGACAGAAAATGTTTTTTAACACTCTCTGTCCTCTTTTCTTGAAAAGCAATGTGTTTGTATTCGCAGCTGCTATTTGTCGATATGCTTCGCTACGCTCGGATTAATATATTTGCCTTGCGGCAAATTCAATATAACCGCCCTTGCGGTTGGTTTCGATATGATATAAATCCCTCGTTTGCGAAGCAAACATATCGAGAGCTTGCGAAGCAAGCATCATATTGAGTTGCGGTAGCAACATATCGAAAATCCCGTCAGGGATTTATATCGAAGCGCAGTGCCCTCTAAGGGCACTGCGCTAAAGAGACTGCTTTTTTGTGTGAAGATATATTATACCTCGGGAATAACGATCTCGATTTCTCTTCCAAGCTCTGCGGACTTAGCTATACCGTCGATAATAGCCTGATTGTAGATGATCTGGCTGGAGGGAACGGGAGCTGCCGTGCCGTTCTTGCAAGCGTCAAGGAAGGTACGGATCTTCTTGTCGAAGAGTCCGGGAGCATCCTTCTTCTTGGGAATGAGCGGGATGGTAGTCTCGGTCTGGAGACCGCCAACCTCGTGATAGAGGGTCATGGGAGCGTCGAAGGTTCCGTTCCAGCATTCGGTGGAGGGAACACGGAGAGAGCCCTTGGTACCCATTATGATAGTATCACCGGGGGTGTCGAGGTTCATAGCCCACGCTATTCTGAAGTCGAGAACGATACCGCCCTCAAGACGAACGAAAGCAGCGGCAAAATCGTCAACGCCGAACTTTGCTGCGTACTCAGCACGCTTATCCTCTCTGTAGCCAACGTAGTTGGGGTCGGTTCCGAAGAATGCGGACTTGTAACCCGAAACTGTCAGGGGCTTGGGATAGCCGATAGCGTTGAGAACGAGGTCGAGGGAGTAGCATCCGATATCGCCGAGAGCGCCGAGACCCGCGGTAGCGTCTTCAATAAACGTGGTACCGAAAGGCGTAGGAATACCGCGACGGCGTCCGCCACCGGTCTGAATGTAGTAAATTTTACCGAGAGCACCGGAGTCAACTATCTTCTTGATCTCCTTCATGTTGTCGTCAAGTCTGGGCTGGAAGCCGATAGAAAGAACCTTTCCGCTTGCCTTTTCAGCCTTCATAACCTCAACAGCTTCCTCAAGAGTAACCGTGAAGGGCTTCTCAAGAAGAACGTTGATGCCTGCGTTGAGGCAGTCGATAGCGGGCTGTGCGTGCTGACGGTTGTAGGTACAGATAGAAACTGCGTCGAGATTCAGGCTCTTGTCCTCGATCATTTCCTTGTGAGAAGCGTAATCTGTCTTTGCGCCCTCAATTCCCCACTTTTCCATAAATGCCTTTGCCTTACCGGGGATAAGGTCTGCGCCTGCAACGATCTCTACGTCGGGCTGGTTAAGGTAGGACTTTGCGTGTGCGTCTGCGATCCAGCCGCATCCGATGATACCTACTCTCATCTTCTTTGTGGTGTCAACTGCGGCTGCGCCGCTCTGGTCTGTAAACGTGTTAAGACCGTCCATAGACTTGTCTGCCATTTTGAATTACCTCCGTAATTAAATTTTAATCTTATTATTGTATCGGCGATCAATAGCCGATAGATTTCAGATACTGTCTGCTCTTTTCGATGGACTCAAGGGGAGTAAGACCCATGGAGGGCTTATCCTGCTCTACGACAATCCATTCGGTGCCCGCAAGCTTTGCAGCGTCAAGAATTTCGGGGAAATTCTGAATACCGCTTCCAACAGGACGGAACTCAAAATTCTTGGGCTTAGAGGGAGCCTTGTTGTCAATGCCGATAAGCTCGTACATATCGTCGGACTTTTCGCCGAAGAAATCCTTGAGGTGAAGGATTCTTGCCCTGCCGTCATACTTTCTTAAGTAAACCGAAGGAACCTCTCCGCCTACGTTTACCCAACAGGTGTCAAGCTCGGTCTCAAGATATTCAGCGGGGACCTCGTCATAAAGGATGTCGAGTGCGTACTTTCCGTCAAGCTTGAGAAATTCAAAGTCGTGGTTGTGGTAAACGAGCTGGATTCCAAGCTCCTTTGCCTTCTTACCTATCATCTTGATGTTCTCGATTACCTCAGGGAATTTGTCTGTACCGGGACGGTACTCGGTGTTAAGGTAGGGAACCGCTACGAACTTGCAGCCAATGGTTGCGTACTGAGCGAGAACGCCCTCGGTGTCGGCAACGAGATCAACGTAAGGAACGTGAGCGGAAATCGGAACGAGACCAATGTCGTCGCACATTTTTTTGATATCGGCGGGATCGTTGCCGTAAAGACCTGCAAGCTCTACACCGTCGTAACCCATTTTTTTGATTTTTTCAAGTGTTCCGCGAAGATCCGCACTTGCATCATCACGGACAGAATAAACCTGAACAGCTACAGAAAAAGTCATGGTATTATTACCTCCAAATTAATATTGTAATTTAATTATAAGACAATTTTTGTTGATATTCAAGTCAAAATCAACATTTTAATAGACAAAAATTGCTTATTTGTCAATTATAACGTCTATTTCAGCGCAAATATCGGAGGAAATTTCCTCAATATTTCTATAAGCGTCGATTATCGCAATATTTTCACCGTCTCCGATATCCTCGAAAACCTTGAAAAAGGCGTTGCGTACTCTGCTGAGAGTTTCTTCGTTTTCGTAAATTTCAACGCTGTCGCGCCCCTTTGTAATCCTCTCAAGACTCTGAGCAGGAGTAAGGTCAAGATAGATGCATATATCGGGCTTTCTTATTTCGGGGCAGGAGAGATTCATAGCCTTTACCCACTCGTAGCTTGTAGACTGCCCTTGATAGGCAAGGGTCGAATAATAATATCTGTCGCAGATTATATCGTATCCCTTATTCAGTATAGCCTCAATACCTTCCGTGGGGTGAGTGTTGTGAGCAATTCTGTCGAGAACGAACATGGCAGCCATTTGGCATTCGGTTTTTTTTATCTTTCCGCCCAAAGCTGCCCGAAGCTCAACTCCGCTCGGAAATGAGGTAGGCTCAGCCGTTCTTACTACCCGTCTGCCCTTAGCTTCAAGATGCGCGCGTAAAAGCTCTGCCTGAGTCGTTTTTCCCGCTCCGTCTATGCCTTCTATAACTATAAAAAGTCCTCTTTTCATGATTTCAGCTCTCCATTATTTATTCGCAGAGAAATTTCTCCGCTTGAAAGTATTTTTTCGTTTCCGCCGTCGAGCAGGACCAGCAAATGTCCGTGGTCGGTTATATCCCGTGCTATTCCCGTGTAGGATCTTTCGTTTTCAGTGAAAATAACGGGCTTTCCCAAAACGCAGGAGCTTTGCCTGTATTCGTCTATCACCCTTAAAGGATCTTCCTCATAAAGTACAGAGTGAATATCTTTTATAAGCTCCGACGCAAGCGCGGGACGTATTTTTGGGGAAATACCGAGTGAGCCCGCAATATCCCGAAGCTCCGTTTGGCGAAAATCGGTGTCAAGATTTATACCTATCCCAAGTATTGTAAAACGGTGCTCTCCCACTAAAACAGATTCCGCAAGAATTCCCGATACCTTTCTGCTTGCGAGGTACAGGTCGTTGACCCACTTTATTTTAAGATCAATTCCTGTCTTTTGCAGTACCGCTTTGCGCACGGCTACGGCGGCAGAGGTTGTAAGCCTTACGGCATCGCTGTCCGGAATATCAAGAAGCAGGGATATATAAAGTCCGGTGCGCAAAGGTGAGTAAAAAGAGCGTCCCATGCGTCCTCTGCCCGCGCTTTGCTCCTCTGCTATAAACACTGCCGGAATTTTTCCTCCCGAAAGAGCGTAACGGCGCGCTTCGGTATTCGTCGAGTCGATAAGGTCGTAGCAGAATACATTAAAATCAAGTCCCGACCTGCGGAGAGCTTTTTTTATTTGCTTTTCATACTGATTATCTGACATAGTCCAAGCTCTCCTTGCGTTTTTTTAAGTATAACATATATGAAAGCTTTTTGCAATAATTTTGAAGAAATTGCAGCGGATAGGTTGATTTATTTGATATGCGGTGTTATAATTGAGTCAAGAAAAAAGGAATGGAGAAAACCTATGAAAGAAAATATGGAAATAAGAAACGACGGTACTGCGGAGTTTTTGAATGCCGAGGAAGCGAGAGCATTTCTTGAACGCATAAAGGGGGAGGCAAGAGATATTGTCTCCGAGCTTATAGAGGTATCGGGGCTTAAAGCAGGGCAGATCCTTGTTGTGGGATGCTCGTCCTCTGAGGTTACGGGCAATAAAATAGGCAAAGCATCTGTGCCTTCGGTAGCCGACGCCTTGCTTGACGGAATGCTTCCTTTGCTTAAGGAAAGAGGAATATACCTTGCTGCGCAGTGCTGTGAGCATCTTAACAGAGCAATAATAATTGAAGCCGAGTGCGCCGAGAAAATAGGCGCTGACCCCGTTTGCGTAGTTCCCGTGCCAAAGGCGGGAGGCTCTTTTGCCGCCGCTTGCTATAAGAAATTTGACAGGGCAGTGGCTGTGGAGCATATAAAGGCTCACGCGGGACTCGACATCGGCGGCACGCTTATAGGAATGCACCTTAAGGAGGTTGCCGTTCCCGTAAGGCTTTCGCGCAAAGTCCTGGGAGAAGCAAACATCCTATGCGCAAGAACAAGACCTAAATATATAGGCGGAGCAAGAGCTGTATACGGCGAATAAAAGCAGAAAGGCTACTGTATTTGGGTAAATATAAAGCCGGGTCTTTCTCAAAACTTTTTTAAAAAAATTGACAAAACCCCTTGACAAGGGTAAAAATAAGTGATAAACTTAACCTATCATCAAGCAGAGGAGAAAAGGCAATGAATAATATTTTCGCAAACAAATATTATTACCTTTATTTTTATTACTTTACGGATAAGTAATGAATAAAGGTGCTTTTTGTTGCGGATTTTAGTTTCAATTGTTTTTATCTGAGTCGGAATAAAACCGATCTAATAAGAAACTTTCATGAAGCCTTTCCGGTGAAAAACACCGTGAGGGCTTCATTTTTTCTTGCGTGGTGAAGCGTTCATTCCTCTCTTACACGCAGGAAAAATAAATTTTTAGGAGAAAAATTATGATCGCAGTATTGAAAAACGGAACAACAGACGCTCAGATTGAAAATCTGTCAAATTGGCTTAAGGAGCAGGGACTTGACGTTCACATTTCCAGAGGAACCGTCCACACGGTGGTGGGGCTTGTGGGAGATACGGCAAAGATAGACGCAGAGCTTCTTGAAAGCCTTGAGATCGTGGATTCTGTAAAGAGAATAAGCGAGCCCTTTAAGAGCGCAAACAGAAAATTCCACCCCGATGACAGTATAATCAAGGTAAACGGTACCTCTGTGGGCGGAGATATTTTCGCCGTTATGGCGGGGCCCTGCTCGGTTGAGAGCGAAGAACAGGTCATGGAGATAGCGAGAGCCGTGAAGGCAGCGGGAGCCACCATGCTCCGCGGAGGCGCATTCAAGCCCCGTACGTCCCCTTACGACTTCCAAGGACTTAAAGCCGACGGCATAGAGATACTTCTCAAAGCTAAAAAGGAAACGGGACTTCCCATTGTAACCGAGATAATGAACGCAAATCATCTGCCTCTTTTTGAGGAGGTTGACGTAATTCAGGTGGGTGCGAGAAACATGCAGAACTTTGAGCTTCTCAAGGAGCTTGGAAGAACGAGAAAGCCTATACTTCTCAAGCGAGGCTTGGCGAACACACTCAAAGAGCTTCTCATGTCGGCAGAATACATTATGGCGGGGGGCAACGAGAATATTATTCTTTGTGAAAGAGGTATACGCACCTTTGAGACATACACGAGAAATACGCTTGACCTTTCGGCAGTGCCCATGCTTCACGAGCTTACACATCTTCCGGTAATTATAGACCCCTCTCACGCAACGGGAGTTGCAAGACTTGTAAAGCCTATGGCTCTTGCGGCTGCGGCTTGCGGTGCTGACGGACTTATGATAGAGGTACATAACGACCCCGCCCACGCTCTTTGCGACGGGGCACAGTCGCTGACACCCGACACCTTTGCCGACGTAATGAAGGCTACAAGACAAGTGCTTGAAGCCGTTAAGGAGAACTGATATGACTGTTGGAATATGCGGTCTTGGGCTTATAGGAGGCTCAATGGCTAAGGCTTATGAGGCGGCTGGACACAAGGTGCTGGGCGCGGATATAGATAAGGCTACCCTCGGTTACGCGAGACTTGCCGGAATAATTGACGGAGAGCTTGACGACAATGCTCTTGGCGAGTGCGAGCTTATTTTTATCGCACTCTACCCTCAAAAAGCTATCGAATATCTTGAAAGAATTGCTCCGCTTGTCTCCGAGAAAACCGTGGTAATAGACCTTTGCGGAACCAAAAAGCTCATATGCGAAAAGGGCTTCGCGCTTGCAAAAAAATACGGATTTACCTTCATAGGCGGGCACCCCATGGCGGGAAAGCAGTATTCGGGAATCAAATATTCCTCGGCAACTCTTTTCAAGGGCGCGCCTATGGTGCTTGTGCCCCCGAAATATGACGATATATCTTTCATAGACGGAATAAAGAAAATGCTTGCTCCGGCGGGCTTCGGACGGTTGTCGGTAACCACGGCAGAGGCGCACGACGGAATGATAGCCTTTACCTCTCAGCTTGCTCACGTGGTGTCAAACGCATACGTAAAGAGCCCGACAGCGAAGGGACACAAGGGCTTTTCGGCGGGAAGCTACAAGGATATGACCCGTGTCGCGTGGCTCAATGAGAATATGTGGACGGAGCTTTTCCTTGAAAATAAGGAGCCGCTGCTTTTCGAGCTGGATACCATAATAAAATCTCTTTCGGAATACAGAGATGCAATAGAAAACAATGACTCCGAGACTTTAAGGTCGCTCCTTAAGGACGGACGCGAGGCTAAGGAAAAAATAGACGGATAATTCCAAAAAGGAATGGGAAAATGAGAAAAATACAGGTAAACGCATCAAGCTCTTACAACGTAATAATAGAAAAGGACGCGCTCTTGCGGGTAGGAGAATACTGCCTTGACGCTCTTGGAGGCACGTGCAGAGTATGTATTCTGACCGATACGAACGTAGCGCCCCTTTATCTTGATAAGGTAAAGAAAGGACTTTTGGCGAGTGGATTTGATACTCTCGAATTCATAATTGAGAGTGGGGAAGCCTCTAAAAGCACCGAAAATCTTGTAAGGCTTGTTGAGTTTATGGCTGAAAACAGACTGACAAGAAAGGACGTGTTGGTCGCTCTCGGTGGCGGTGTCGTCGGGGATCTCGGCGGATTTGCAGCGGCGGTTTACTTAAGGGGAATAAGATTTGTTCAGCTTCCCACTACACTTCTCGCGGCAACCGACTCCTCAGTGGGTGGAAAAACAGCCGTTGATTTGAAAGCGGGAAAGAACCTTATGGGAGCCTTTTATCAGCCGACTCTCGTAATATGCGATTACAGTACCCTTGATACTCTTGATGCAGAGGTTTTTTCCGACGGATGCGCAGAGGTAATAAAGTACGGTGTAATCGGAAACAGAAAGCTTTTTGATAAGCTTCAAAATGGAATTGCCGCTCAAATAGAGGAAATAATTGCCGATTGCGTTCAGATGAAAGCCGATATAGTTGAAGAGGACGAGCATGATAACGGTAAAAGACAGCTTCTTAATCTTGGACACACGGTTGGGCACGCGATAGAGGTCTGTTCCGAGTTTGAAATTTCCCACGGCAGGGCAGTTGCAATGGGAATGGCAATAATATCAAAGGCGGCATATAAGCTGGGATATTGCAAAAAGGAAGACGTAGAAGAAATAATCGCGCTCCTTGAAAAGGAGGGACTTCCCACAGAGTGTCCCTATGGCGCGGACGAGCTTTTCTCTGTTGCCACGGCAGATAAAAAGAGGGCAGGAGACGAAATCTGTGTTGTAATTCCTTTCGGCATAGGAGAATGCCGTCTTGTAAGGATACCCGTAAGCGAGCTTTGCGGACTTATTGCGAAAGGACTTGAATAATGAATATGAGGATATATCCCTCGGAAGCAAAGGGGAAAATCAAGGCGATAGCTTCGAAATCAGCAGCACACAGATTGCTTATTTGCGCCGCCTTTGCTGACAGGGAGACGGTAATACGCTGCAAGGAATTGAATGACGATATAAGGG
This sequence comes from Oscillospiraceae bacterium, assembly GCA_015064735.1. Taxonomy (GTDB): domain Bacteria; phylum Bacillota; class Clostridia; order Oscillospirales; family CAG-272; genus HGM12713. The sequence goes on along the minus strand of SVRP01000007.1, from coordinate 69,789 downwards.
CGACGGCAGAGTGCCTGAGAGCTCTTGGCGCGGATATTGAGAGACGTGGGGACAGCTTCCTTGTAGCTCCCGTAAGAGAGCTTCGTAAAAACGCGCTGCTGAATTGCAATGAGAGCGGCTCTACTCTCCGCTTTTTGCTTCCCGTTACCTGTATGCTCGGAGCAGATTCGACATTTGTCATGTCGGGCAGACTTCCAAGCAGACCTCTCTCACCTCTGTGGGAGCTTCTTGAAAAAGGCGGGGTAAGCCTTGAATGGACAGACACAAATGTGCTTTCGTGCAAAGGGAAAGCAGAGGGTAACGACTTTTCTATATCGGGAGGAGTTTCCTCGCAGTTCATAAGCGGATTGCTTTTCTCACTTGCGGTTTGCCGTAAGTCGGGAAATATAAAAATAACCCATAAGCTCGAATCAGAGCCCTACGTCCAAATGACTATGGAGGCGCTCCGTACCTTTGGAGCAGAGATAAAGAGAACCGATGACGGCTATTCGGTAGACGGAAGCCGCGGACTTTTCTCATGCGGAGAGGTGTTTGCCGAGGGGGACTGGTCGAATGCCGCGTTTCCCCTTGCAATGGGAGCAATAGGCAAATATCCCGTAACGGTTACGGGAGTCAATATCGAATCAACTCAGGGAGACAAGAAAATTGTCGAGCTGCTTTCAAGATTCGGCGCAAACATTGAAGTAAATACCGATGAAATAACCGTATCACGGGAAAAGCTTTTCGGAATAGATATAGACGCGTCGCAGATTCCCGATCTTGTTCCCGTGTTGGCAACCGTTGCATCGGTAGCAGAGGGAAAGACGATCATATATAACGCGTCAAGACTTCGCTTAAAGGAAAGCGACAGACTGATGTCGGTGAAAAATATGCTGACATCGCTCGGCGCGGATATAAGCGAGACCGAGGACGGACTCGTCATCCGCGGAAGGAAAGAGCTTTTGGGCGGCAATACTCATTCATTTGGCGATCACAGAATTGCCATGAGTGCGGCGGTTGCGGCAACGGCTTGCAAAGGTGAAGTAGTAATAGAGAAGGCAGAGGCTGTTGAAAAATCCTATCCGAGCTTCTGGGAAGATATAAAGAACCTTGAAATAAAGGCAGAAGAAATATAAAAGGTAAAAGGCGGAATTATGGCTACAAGTTATGGAAAAAATATAAATATATCCGTATACGGCGGCTCCCACGATCCCGAAATAGGAATAGTGGCAGAGGGGCTTCCGAAAGGTTTTGCCCTTAATTTCGAGGAGCTTCATGCATTTATGAAAAGAAGAGCCCCCGGTAACAGCTCTGTGTCTACTCCCCGCAAGGAAGCGGACATGCCCGAATTTCTTACGGGAGTCAACGCGGACGGAACACTTACCGGAGAGAGACTTCACGCGGTAATAAAAAATACGAATCAGCGTTCGTCGGATTACTCGGGGCAAGCCTTTGTGCCAAGACCCTCACACGCGGATTTTGCCGCGAGAATGAAATACGGCGAGAACGTGGACCTTCGCGGAGGAGGACATTTTTCGGGAAGACTTACAGCTCCTCTTTGTATCGTAGGCGGAATATGCTTGCAATATCTTAAATGCAAAGGCATAGAGATAGCCGCTCACCTTTATTCGGTGGGCAACGTCAAGGATACACCATTTGATATGGCAAAGGTAGGAAAGACCGAATTTGAGATATTGAAAACAAAAGCGGAGCTTCCCGTTCTATGCGAACAGTCGGGGGAGCAAATGCGTAAACTTATAGAGAAGGTCAGAGCGGAAGGCGATTCTGTAGGAGGTGTGGTTGAGTGCGCCGTAACAGGATTGCCCACGGGCCTTGGAGAGCATATGTTTGACGGTATTGAAAACAGAATATCGGCAATAGTTTTCGGTATACCCGGTGTAAAGGGAATAGAGTTCGGTGAGGGCTTCGGGGCGTCTTTGCTCAGAGGCTCGGAGAATAACGACCCTTATTATACCGATGGCGAAAAGGTGGTTCTGAAAACAAATCACGCAGGAGGGATTCTCGGTGGAATGAGCACGGGAATGCCAATAGTATTCAGGGCGGCAATGAAGCCCACACCGTCTATCTTCTGTGAGCAGGACAGTGTGGATATGACCGCCATGACCCCCGTTAAGCTGAAAATAAAGGGTAGACACGACCCGTGTATTGCGGTGAGAGCCGTTCCGGTATTTGAAGCCGTTGCCGCAATTGCCGTATACGACATGCTTTTCGATAAATAATTCTTTCAGAGGAAAATATGAATTTAAACGCAAAACACACGGTCAGAGCATCCTATATAGGGTACCTGACTCAGGCAATTACCATAAATTTTGCGCCGCTTCTGTTCGTTACCTTTGAAACTACCTACGGAATATCCATAGGTATGATAGGGCTGCTTATAGGAATAAGCTTTCTGACACAGCTTGCGGCAGATTTTATAACGGCAAAAATAGCTCATAGGCTGAATATCAGAGCCACTGTAATATTTGCCCATATATGCGCGGTAATCGGAATGACGGGCTTCGCTTATCTTCCCGATATAATGCCCACGCCTTATGCGGGACTTGTAATCGCGGTAGTCGTTGCCGCAGTAGGCGGTGGAATAATCGAGGTTTTCGTGAGTCCCATAGTTGAGGCGGCGCCTACCGAAAACAAGAGCGCGCAGATGAGCCTTTTGCACTCATTTTACAGCTGGGGGCTCGCGGGAGTTGTAATTCTTTCTACGCTCTTTTTCACTTTCGTCGGAATAGAGCATTGGAGATTGCTTTCCGCCCTTTGGGCAATAATTCCCGCTATAGGAGCTATAGCTTTTTGTTTAGTGCCTATATATAAGCTCGAAACGGCTGATGTCGGGGATTCCGACGAGCCAAGGAGCCTCGTAAAATCGGGGATATTCTGGATATTTATAATTATGATGTTCTGTGCGGGAGCGGCTGAGCAGGTCATGGGGCAGTGGGCATCAAGCTTTGCCCAGACGGGACTTGGAATAAACAAGACGGCGGGAGACATACTTGGTCCCTGTCTGTTTGCCATTCTCATGGGAAGCGCGCGAGTCTTTTACGGAAGGTCGGACGGACGGATACGGCTTACTAATTTTATCGCAATATCCTCGGTGCTTTGTATGGCATCGTATATAATCGCGGCGCTGTCCCCCGTACCGATTATATCTCTTTTGGGATGCGCGCTTTGCGGTCTTGCCACGGGAATCATGTGGCCGGGAACATACAGCCTTGCGTCCTCAAAAATGCCTTGGGGCGGTGTAAGAATGTTCGCATTTCTTGCAATGGCAGGAGATATGGGATGCCTTGTTGGACCTACGGCGGCGGGTTGGATAGCCGAAGCCTGCAATAATAAGCTGCAGGTAGCATTCCTTGTATCCCTCGTTTATCCCATATTAATGATTGTGATGTTGTTCTTAGGCTTTTCTAAAAGGAGAAAAGTAAATAAGTAAAGAAGGTGAAAACCATGGAATTGAATAAATTAAGAGAAGAAATAGACAGCATAGACCGCGAGATGGTTGAGCTGTTCAAAAGAAGAATGAAGGTCTCGGCAAATGTTGCCGAATATAAAAGAGAAAATAACATGCCCGTCTTTGACCCTGCAAGAGAGAGGGCATTGCTTGATAAAATATCAGAGCTTTCGGGTGAAGAGCTTGAGGAATATTCGAGAACCCTTTACTCAACGCTTATGGATCTTTCAAAATCCTATCAGCACACGAAATTGAACAGCGACTCGGCGCTTTATCGGGAGATAACGGACGCTGTTGAGAACACCCAAAAGGTATTTCCCGCAAGAGCCGCAGTTGCATGTCAGGGAGTAGAGGGTGCATACTCTCAGATCGCGGCAGAGAAGCTTTTCGAAGCGCCTAACATTGTGTTTTTCTCTAACTGGGAAAAGGTGTTTTCGGCTATCGAGTCCGGAATGTGCCGTTATGCGGTAATTCCCATAGAGAACAGTACGGCGGGTTCGGTTAAAAGGGTTTACGACCTTATGATAAGCCATAATTTCAGAATTGTAAGAACAGCCCGCATAAAGATAGATCATAATCTGCTTACGCTCAAGGGCGTGGATATTTCCGAAATAAGGGAGATAGTCTCCCACGAGCAGGCAATAAGCCAGTGCGCATCCTTCCTTGCAACACTTGGTCCGCAGGTTAAGATAACCCGTGTGGAAAATACGGCGAAGGCTGCGGAAATGGTTGCAAAATCGGGCAGACGCGACCTTGCGTCGCTATCCTCACGCGCTTGCGCGGGACAGTACGGACTGTCGGTGCTTCGCTCATCCGTTCAGGATAACGGAAACAACCATACAAGATTTATATGTATAACCAATAAAACCGAGATCTACCCCGGAGCAGACAGAACCAGCCTTATGGTGGTTACTCCCCATAAGCCGGGCTCTCTTTACAGAATACTTTCCAAATTCAATGCGCTGGGAATAAACCTCATAAAGCTTGAATCACGTCCTATCCCCGACAGAGATTTTGAATTTATGTTCTACTTTGATCTTGAGGTTTCGGTATATTCACCGAAGCTCGCAAGACTTCTTTCGGAGCTTGAAGCCGAGTGCGACGAATTCTCATATCTCGGCTCCTATACGGAGGTAGTCTGATGAGCGTTGGCAGGCGCAAAATGAAATGCGGACTTATCGGGGAGCATCTTACGCATAGCTTTTCCGCTATAATTCATGCAGAGATAGCCGATTATACTTACGACCTTTTTGAGCTTTCTCCCGACGAGGTCGGGAGCTTCGTAAAAAACGGGGAGCTTGATGCCTTTAACGTAACAATTCCGTATAAAAAGACCGTTATTCCATTCCTTGACAGAATATCTCCCGAGGCTATGCGCATAGGAGCAGTCAATACAGTCGTGCGTCGCAAGGACGGCACACTTGACGGATACAATACCGATTACTTCGGCTTCGACGGAATGATAACCGCATCGGGAATAGACGTAAAGGAGAAAAAAGCGGTCATTCTCGGAAGCGGCGGTGCTTCCCTTACTGTGCAGACCGTCCTTGCGGATAGAGGCGCAAGAGAAATAGTCGTCGTAGGCAGAGGGCTTGAAAATAATTATTTAAATATAGACCGCCACCTTGACGCAGATATCATAGTGAATGCGACCCCTGTGGGAATGTACCCCAATAACGGTGAGCGGCTTGTGGAGCTTGAAAAATTCAAGAATTGCCGCGGTGTTTTCGATCTTATATATAACCCCGCAAGGACCGCACTTTTGCTTGACGCGGAGAAGCTGGGAATTCCCCACATAAACGGACTTTATATGCTTGTTTCGCAAGCGGTAAAGGCTTACGGGCTTTTTACCGACGAAAAGGCAGAGAGCGGAGTCATCGAGCGTGTGGTTGAAAAAATAGAAAGAGACACCGAGAATATAATACTTATAGGCATGCCGGGGTGCGGAAAAAGCACTGTGGGGTCGGTTCTCGCAAAGACACTTGGACGTGAATTTTTCGATGCCGACACGGAGTTTGAAAAAATGCACGGAATCACACCCGCCGAAGCAATAAATACCCTCGGTGAGAACAGGTTCAGAGAAATGGAGCATGAGGTGCTTGCTTTTCTCGGGAAGCAGAGCGGAAAGGTCATTGCCTGCGGCGGCGGCGCAGTAACGAGAGAATACAATTACGGCATTCTTCATCAAAACGGAACTATAATATATCTTAAGAGGGAGCTTTCAAAGCTATCGACCGATGGCAGACCACTGTCGCAAAGAGGGCCCCTGGAGGCTCTTTTCAATGCGAGAAAGGATGCCTATGAGGCATTTGCCGATCATGCTGTAGACAGCAGGGAGGTACCCCGGGAAACGGCAAATGCTATGCTTTGTGTTCTTGGATTTCAGGAGGAAAAATGAAAATATTAGTAATAAACGGCCCCAATCTTAATATGCTTGGTATACGCGAGCCCGATATTTACGGCAGTCAAAGCTTTAAGGCATTGGAGGAATACGTACGGAGCTCTGCAAAGGAGCTTGGATTAAGTGTATCGCTTTTTCAATCCAATCACGAGGGAGAAATAGTTGACGTTATACAGTCGGCTTACGGCATATATGACGGAATAGTTATCAATCCCGCGGCATATACCCATACGAGCGTTGCTATACTTGACGCTCTGAAGGCTGTGGCTATTCCCACTGTTGAGGTGCATCTTTCGGATATAAATGAGCGAGAGGAATTCAGAAAATTCTCTTACGTATCTATGATAGCAAAAAAGACGATTTGCGGTCTTGGCTTTGAGGGTTACAGAAAAGCTCTTGAATATTTTACTTTCGCCTGACGTAATGTTATGTAAACAAAAAGGACTGTCCTGTGTGAACTGAATGGAGTTCACGCATGACAGTCTTTTGTTTTATATATTTGGATTTAATACTCCGTCGAAGGGAACCAAAGCTGTTTCCACCTCTCTTATGTAAGGGACAAGCTGAGCTCTTGTGGAAGTGGGGTTTACTGTAAGTGTTCCGTCTGCACCGATAGTGTAATATATGGATGCTTCATCGTACACGCTTCTGAGTCGTTCTATTGCAACACCTGCAAAAACTCCGTAGTCGCCGTCGAGTATATTCTTTGCCTTTCTTAGCAGAGGCTGTAGCTTATTTCTGGCCAAGCCGTACACGTCCTCCGCCTGAATGACGGTTTGTATCGTGTTGTTTTGGGATACGGTATACTGATAATCACTTGAAACGGTGTAGGTCTTGTTTACCGAGCGCCACGTACCGGTATCAAATGAACCTGTGGATTGTCCACCTTCATATCCTACGATATTAGCTGTGCCCTCGTAGATGTCTCCAAGAACGTACCACGAGCCGTATGATCCGTCGCTGTTACGTTGACAGGTAAATACCGCTGCGTATACGGTGGGAGTACCGTATTGAAGGTGATGGGTGGTCATGTAGAGGGTCATTTCACATCCGTATCCGGATGTTGAGCCACCGTTTGAATGGGTTATCGTGTAGTCGTCTCCGGTCAAAGGATTACCGTCAACGTCCTCCCTCTTTATGAGAACGGTTACGTTGGTTTCTCTGCCGTCAATATCGAGCGTCAGTTCGCCACCAAAAAGGTCGTTTACTATCTTTGAGTCGCTGCTTGAGGAGTCTACGACGTTTCCGATGTAGTTAGCCTTCCAGTCGTTACGGCCATCGTATTTGTCGTCGATCTTATCGGTAAGGACCTCATAGCCTCCTCCCGCGGAGCTGTCGTTAAGAACGGATGTGAATTTATCAAGGGCATTATCAATTGCAACGTCTCCGGCAGAGTCTACATGGATACCAAACTTGAAGTTGACAAGAAAATTCAGATCTTTGTTTGCAGCCGTGTTTCTTGAAACTGTATACGTAACATAAAATGTACGCACAGCTCCCGGCTCCAAGGTATCGCTTGAATTGAATGTGGCAGACGAATCGGTCTGCTTGTCTTTTGTAGTGATCGTGATTCCGTTTCCAATATAAGAATTGCCGTTATATGCCGCATCCGTAACGTAATCAATTCCGGAATAAGCGTATTTGTAGGAGGTATTATTTTTAACTGTAATCATGTATGTTACGGAATTGTTTCTTGCGCCTCTGATGTTGCTTTGAAGATTGGTCGGAAATACAACCTCATGGCTTTCGGATGACACATTGGTGTTCACCACGGTTGCGTCTGTAATAAATACAGCGTTTGGAGGTGTAGCCGCTGCGTTACCGGAAATGGAAAGAGTGTCCGTGAGTGTAGCAAAACCTAAGCAGGAAAAGATAAACATAAAGGAGAGCGCGGTACACAAAGTAATTTTAACAGATTTTCTCATGTCGCACTCTCCTTTCCAATATTGTTTCGATTTTTATTTTGACGTCTTATCGTTTGTGAGAAGTTCTTCAGCTTTATGCCTTACAACTCCTATTATCTTCTTTAAGGGGTGGTGTATCATTTCCGGGGGTACTCTGTGGTTTCCGTGGGCAACTGCCGCTTTTCTTACTACTTCCTTGTTCTTTGCCACATCGCGGGTGGGAACCAGAACTACATCTCCGGTAGATAGCTGTTCACCGTCGGGGTCATATCTATATACCTTGTTTCTGTGAGCTCTTTCGGGCCATACGACACCGATGACCTCAATACCTTCTTCTTCCTCGGGATCGTTATCGGGAACATAATCAATTGCCGCAAGATCTATATCGGGGGTCTCGTTCTCTACGACTTCCTCGGGGATTTCCTCTTCAACGATCACCTCCGGCTCCTCCTCGCGATAAAGGTCGTCGTAATTATCAACCTTTATTTCGTGGATGTAGAGGATTTTAGTGTTAGTAGGAATAAAGAACAGAGTACGTGTCTTGTCCTCATTTTCGTTCATGAGAATGGGAGACTGAATGGTATCTCTTATGCCGAGCATTTCGTTAAAGGTGCTGACGTAGAGTATTTGATATCCCTCGGAGTCAAACTCGTTTGTTATTCTCTGAATAAACGAACGGTATGCCGAGAGTATTCTCTTTATCTTAATAGAGTAATTTATATCCTCATTTCTCGTAATGTAAATAAATACAACGAGGAATATAAGGGCAAGCACTACAAGAATGGTAAATATTATTCCGATAGCCTTGAAAACAATGGGATTGATACCTGCCTGCGAACATGCGATTACCTTGTTTGTATTATTGGTAGCACTTGATGAGATATTGATATCAAAGGTATCCTGACCAAGCGGGATATTCATGGTCATGAAGTAAGAGTTGTTTCCGCTTTCCTCAAAATCGGGGGAAGAGCTTATAATGCTTACCTTCATAGTTACGGCAAGCGTGCTTGTGTAGTAGCCATCCTCGAGTCCGTAGCGCTCAAGATATTCCTTTGCCCGATCGTTAAAATACCTGAAGTTTATGTTGATCTGATCGTGTATCTCGAATTCGTTTCTGGACGATTTGGTTACGCCCTCAGCCTGGCTGAGCTTTTCCGGCTCTATGTTGTGGGCAAGAGGTCTGCCACTGGTCTTATCAAGTATGACCGTTTCAGCGTCGATGGTATACTGATACATAAATTTTGCTTTGCTCTCGTCCATAGACATTTTATAATTGAACGTAGCGACAATATTATTTGTATTATCGGACAGGTAAGCATTTCCGGGCTCAAGCCAATCCTCTGTGAAGAATTCGTTCTTTTCCAAAACTCCGACCTTGTAATCTACATTCGCGGACTCGTTGTAATGTATGTAAAAGGTCTTGTTGAGCAGGAAAAAGGCAATAAATGAGCCTAAAGCCAGCACCGCCGCTATACTGATAGCTATGATCTGAATAAATATCCACTTTTTTCTGTTATTTCGGTAATCTAACCGTCTTTTCTTTTCGGCTTCAGACATGCGGGTCTCCTTTCTTAAATCTGTTATATCTGTCTTGTATATTTAAATGTTAGTTAACATTATTGTCTTCATTTTTTGAACAGACTTCTGAGCCAAAGGCTCGGATAGCCGAGGTATGGAAGCTTTGTATCCGCAAGCCCCACTATGTCCCCCTCTGTAATAAATCCGGGATCGGGATCTTCGTTTACGTCTCCCTTGGTGTAATATCTTATTACACCGTTTATGTTTTCAATATTTATAACTCTGTGAACCATTGTAGCTTTTCCGTTTTTAAACACTATAACCTGACCGATTTCAATCGGCTGGTCATCGTATCTTTCATAGATTACGGCATCGCCCTTGTTATACGTACCCGTCATACTGTCGGTAGCTATAACAAGAGTTCCGAATCTGAACTGATTTGAAATAAGCATCATGGTAAAGGTCATCAAAACAGCTGTAAAAATAACCGGGATAAATGAGTATTTATGTTTTTTCTCAAGGGCGTTTTTTTTCTTTTTTTCAAAGAGAATGTCCAAAAACCAGTAAATAACCAACGGAATAATGAGATTTAAAAATGCGAGCAGGGATTTGGGCATTGCGGGAACGACGGGGATGATGTAGATATACAGAGTAATAATAGCTCTGTAGATCAGATTGGGAACAGGACCGTATCTTTTAGACAGGTAGTGATAGAGTACGTTTGAAACTAAAGCAGGGAAAACCGCGATAGCCCAGAAATCCACAAAGGCGATAAAGCCCTTTGCGCTGGTGGCACTACCGTATATAAGTACTTCGGTAATAACGCAGACCAAATATGAAATAACGTCTGCGAGCTTTTTATTCTGTGCTCGGATAACCCATCTGAAAATTTCAGATGCGGCAATAATTAACGAGATGGGAATAAAAAATCTTAAGATGTAGTAAAAGCTGAATTTATATCCGCTTCTGTAAAAACCGAACTTTAACCCCGAAAGATAATAAAACATCAGATACAGAAGACCTATCACCGATATCAAGAGAATAACGGTGTTTTTATTGATAGATAGAATACTTCTTTTCCTAATGAAAAAGAAAGCAAGAGCCGCAAAAACGGCAATAACAGCGGCGCAGAATATCCGCCCTGCAGTTGATGGCATAAACAGACCAAGCAGGAGAACGGCAAGCGCCGAAGAGGATATGATATATAACATTCTTCTGTCGGAAAGCATAACCGTTCTCCTTTCACCCGACTTATGTCGGAGTACTTGTTCTTTGTGTTTTAGCTTCGATTAGGGGGTGAGGTCGTCGGTCGTAACGTGAAGCTCAAGTCCGAAGGTTGCGGTAGCTTCTGCGGTAACAGGGGCAATTACTTCAACAGTAATGGTAACGTCCATAGTTCCGCCGGAAGGAATTACCTTGTCTACGTTAGAGTACGCGTAGGTAACCTCGAAGATGCCTTCGTTGGAGTTGGAGGGGTTATCTGCTCCGCTGACCTTGGTTGCGTTTACCACAACGGTAGCGGGAACGTTAGAGGTGTTCTCGATAGTGAACTTGAACGTTGAAACCTCGTCCTTAACTGCCAACTTGTGTACCGAGAAGGTAGCATCGTCGGAGGTGAAGCTTGCGGTATCTGCCTGGGTACCGGTACCGGTAGAGGAAACAGCCTGAGCAGCTGTGAACTGGATCTTGCCGTCGAATGCGGAGCCTGCAGCACCCATATCGACAACCGCATTACCTATAATGGTAAGGGTATCGGTAAGGGTTGCAAAACCGATTCCGATGGCAATAGCCGCAGTGAGGATAAACGCAACGATCACAATTCTTCTTTTCTTCATGTTGTTTTTTCTCCTTTCAAATTTTTCTAAAAGCCTCTGCTTTATAGATTCAAATATTTGGATACAAATCCAATCTAATTAAGGCTTTTGCACGAGCTTCCTCCAAGTGCGAATAATCCGAGAAACAGCGAGGGCGCCTTTATCAGGGCAAAAAACGGAGAAATACTCTTTGCTTACAGTCGGTACACGGGAGATTCCAACCACGACCATGCCGCTTGTGATATCGCAATGATACGCTCGTCGGACGAGGGTGAGAGCTGGAGCGAGCCGGAGATTATTGCTACCTCCGAATTTTTCGGGACGAAGAATATAATGAGTGTATCCGCTCTTGAGCAGAACAACGGGGATATAGGCTTTTATTTTCTTATAAAGGAAAACGATTTTACAACTACAATAGGCAGGGCAATATCTGCTGACGGAAGGGTTTTCAGGACTGAGCGCTGCAAAGCCGATTTCGCTCCCAATTATTACGTTATAAACAACGATAGATTTGTAAGACTCAAAACCGGAAGAATTATAGCTCCCGCGGCATATGTTACGTCCAAGGAAAACCGAATAAGCACCGAGAGCCGCGAGCGCTTTCCCTACCGCACGACTTTGCTTTATTCGGATGATGACGGAGAAAGCTTCAAGGCGGTTGGTTGGAATTATACGATACGTAATACGAACTCCAATGACAGAGGACTTCAGGAGCCCGGAATCATAGAAAAATCGGACGGCTCTTTCTATCTCTGGATGCGTACGGGTGTGGGCTGTCAGTATGAATCCGAATCGTCGGGAGACATCAACTGCTTTTCTGTGCCTGTAGGTGGAAGGTTCACCTCGCCCGCGTCTCCCATGCAAATGAAATCCCTTGGCGGAGCGACGTATGCCGTATATAATCCTGTACCGAATTACGACGGCAGAACGAACTGCAAGGGAACGTGGGGGCGGACTCCCTTTGTTATTCGAAAAAGTATTGACGGCGAAAGCTTTGGCGCACTTAATATTATAGAGAATGATGAGAGTCGCGGATTCTGCTATCCCGCTTTGTTCGAGACTAACGACGGATATATACTGATAGGATATTGCAGAGGCGGAGCCGAGGACGGGAATACACTTTGCAGACTTGGAATATCCAAAATAGAAATATCAAGTATTGAGTAAGGAAGAGGACCATGAAAAAGATATTTGAAACAGATAACAAGATATTCACCTTCGATTATGAAGAAAACGTAGATATAAAATTTTCTCTTAAGAGCGAGAAGGACGGTGTTATTTTTTACGCTGTGTCATTTGAGTGGGAGAAGGCTTGCGCACCGAAGCAGATAACCCTTTCTTATTCCATACCCTGCGTTGACACGTATACTATGTGGGACCCGATAGAAAAGCTTCGCTTTATTCCCTTTGGAAATAAGCAGCTGACAGATTCCCGTCTGGCAAGCGGAATGCCTCTTAAGGGCTTGCTTTCAAGAACGGGAAAAAATCGCTATCTTTCGGCTGTGTCCGACGTAAAGACGCCCATCGTTCAGAGGATGAGGGCAAGTATTACAAATGCAACCGTAGATTGCTTTATTGACTTCTTCACTCAGATGACGGGTCCCTTTAAGAGCTATGAGGCTGAGATACGCATAGATACGAGAGATATTCCCTTTGACGGCGCTCTCTACGGAGCGAGAGCATGGTTTGACGGGCTCGGATATGAAAACGCTTACGTACCCGAGGACGCTAAGTATCCGATGTACTCTACTTGGTATTCCTACGGACAGGCTGTAACCGAGGGCGACGTGATTGCAGAGTGTGAAAAGGCGGTAAAGCTTGGAATGAAGGCTGTCATTCTTGACGACGGCTGGCAGACCGATGATCAATCCACCATTTACGGCTACTGCGGCGACTGGAAGCCCATAGAGAGAAAATTCCCGAATATGCGCGCCTTTTCAGATAAGATACATGCGCTTGGAATGAAGGTCATGCTTTGGTTTTCGGTACCCTTTATCGGAAAATTTTCCGAAAATTGCAAGGCTTTTGAGGGCAAATATCTTTGCTATTTTGACAATACCGAGTGCTACGCCCTGGATCCACGTTTTAAAGAGGTGAGGGAATTTCTCGTAAACACCTACGTAAAGGCGGTAGAGGAATGGAATCTTGATGGCTTGAAGCTTGACTTTATCGACCGATTCAAGGCTAACGGAGAGTATTCGGATGAAATGGATTTCGTCTCTGTGGAGGATGCGGTTGAGCAGCTTCTCAAGGATGTGAATTCTGCACTCAGGGAGATAAATCCCGAAATACTTATAGAATTCCGTCAGCCCTACTTCGGACCCGTTGTAAGTGCTTACGGAAATATGATGAGAGTATGGGACTGTCCTCTTGACGGCTGTATGAATAAAAATCAGACCATAAATTTGCGTCTTGTATCGGGAAGCTGCGCCGTACATTCGGATATGATTTACTGGAGTCGCGAGGATACCCCCGAGGGAGTCGCGGTTCAGCTTTGGGGAACTTTGTTTTCGGTTCCGCAGATTTCCGCAAGACTTGGAAATATTACCGATGAGCAGAAAGCCGTTCTTAAGAATTATCTTGATTTCTGGAATGAGCACAGAAAGACACTTTCCGAGTCGTCGCTTCGCGTGAGCTTTGCGGAAAACGGTTACGGCTACGCGGAAGCCGAGGGTGAGGACAGCATAATTGCGCTTCTTTGCGCATCTCCCATAGCTGAGATAACAAAAGCGAAAAGGAGCTATTATGTAAATCTTACCGACAGCCAAGCTATTGTCATAAAGAACAAATGCGGAAAGACACTTCGCGTAAAGGTTTTTGACTGTATGGGAAGAGAATTGGTCAATAATACCTTTGACAAGGACATTTTTGAAATAGATTCACCTGTCGGTTCCTTGACAGAAGTGAGCTTTGCATAAAAAAATGCGGAACAAAGCGACAAATTTCGTAAATTTATAATTTAAAAAAATAAAAAAAATCTTGATTTTACAATAAAAGTGTGTTATAATGTTCAGTAATATTTTATATACTATAATTTTCGGAGGTCATTATGGCATATTATTATGAAACCCCTTCACATACCTTTAGCGAGTATCTTCTCGTTCCCGGATATTCCAGTGCGGAGTGTATACCTAACAAGGTGTCTCTCAATACTCCCTTGGTGAAATTCAAGAAGGGAGAAAAGCCCGCTATCACTATGACTATCCCGCTTATCTCTGCTATCATGCAGTCGGTGTCTAACGATACTATGGCAATAGCTCTTGCGAAAGAGGGTGGCGTTTCCTTTATTTACGGCTCACAGACTGTTCAGCAGCAGGCTGATATGATACGTAAGGTAAAGACTTATAAGGCAGGCTTTGTAACCTCCGATTCCAATATCAAGCCCGACCAGACCTTGAACGAGGTTATTTCTCTTAAGGAGCAGAACGGACATTCCACCATTGCCGTTACCGATGACGGAACAGCTCACGGAAAGCTTCTTGGAATCGTTTCCTCCCGTGATTACAGAGTTACGAGAATGACGGGCGACGAAAAGGTTGAGTCCTTTATGACTCCCTTCGATAAGCTTATCTATGCAAGAGAGGGTACAACGCTCGCTCAGGCAAACGACATAATCTGGGAGCACAGACTCAATTCGCTTCCCATCATTGATGAGAACGACCACCTCGTTGCTTTCGTATTCAGAAAGGACTATGAGCAGCACAAGCAGAATCCCGATGAGCTTCTTGACGGACAGAAAAGATATATCGTAGGCGCGGGTATCAATACAAGAGACTACGAGGAAAGAGTTCCCGCTCTTGTTGAGGCAGGCGCTGACGTTCTTTGCATAGACTCCTCCGAGGGCTTCTCCGAATGGCAGTCCAGAACCATTAAGTGGATAAGAGAAAAGTATGGCGACACCGTAAAGGTAGGCGCGGGTAACGTAGTTGACGCTGAAGGCTTTAACTTCCTTGCCGATGCAGGCGCAGACTTTATAAAGATCGGTATCGGCGGCGGTTCTATCTGTATAACCAGAGAGACCAAGGGAATAGGACGCGGACAGGCAACCGCGGTTATCGAGGTTGCAAAGGCGCGCGACGAGTACTACAAGAAGCACGGCGTGTACATTCCGATCTGCTCTGACGGCGGTATCGTTCACGACTATCACATCACCCTCGCTCTTGCTATGGGTGCAGATTTCTGTATGCTCGGCAGATACTTTGCAAGATTTGACGAAAGCCCCACACAGAAGGTTCTCGTAAATGGTAACTACATGAAGGAATACTGGGGCGAGGGAAGCGCAAGAGCGCGTAACTGGCAGAGATACGACATGGGTGGAGCAAAGAAGCTCTCCTTCGTCGAGGGTGTAGACAGCTACGTTCCCTATGCCGGTTCTCTCCATGATAACCTTGCGATAACCCTGTCTAAGATCAAGTCTACCATGTGCAACTGCGGCGCGCTTTCTATCCCCGAGCTTCAGGAAAAGGCAAAGCTTACACTCGTAAGCTCTGTATCTATCGTTGAGGGCGGCGCTCACGACGTTGTGGTAAAGAATAATAACAATAACTAAGACCTTTAAACATAAAAGGCTGAGTCAAAGTGAAGTGAACTAAATGGGATTCACTTCAAAGACTCAGCCTTTTATTTATTTTTTGTTCTTATAGACAATTTTCATTATAAGGGGAAATACGAACACAAAGATAAAAGCAAAGCCTACAATAGCAAGAGGAACCGCCTTTTCAGAGGTTATTTTAAACTCTTCCTTTTGGGGCGAGTATACCGAGAGGTTTGGGGGAGTAACTGTTCCGCTGCCCTCGGGAACAGGCGATAACGGCTTTTGGGGGGCATTCTCAAAGCTTACCACACTAAGATCAAAGGTGTGTGTTACCGCCGAATACTGACCCTCAATTCCGTCGAATTCAACCGATACCGTAATTGTTTTTCCTACGGCATCCTCGGGAATGTCAAATGAATGTCCGTCAGCGGGGATTTTTTCTCCACCGTCTGTTTGATAGTACATAATATAGTTGGAGATACCCTCAAGCTCTTCATTGTGAGGGTTGAGCAGATTAAGGTCGAGAGTGAATTTGCTTCCTGCCACTACCGAGTAAAAATAAGCTTCGGAGCTATCAGGCAAAGGCAGAATAAGATTAGCCTCGGACACCGAATATATTACCGTACAGCTTGTTTCGTTGTAATAAATATCCTTGTCGGGTTTAAATATAAGCTCCACGGCTTCTCCGTTTTTCGGAATTTTCGCGGAATCCTCGGGAATCCATTTTCCCGATATGGGTGTATTGGTTTCGGGGTCAATGACCAGGCTTCCCGATATACTTGCGCTACCTGCGGACTGTCCGTAAATAACAGACGGAGAAGCGGGCGGGGTAATTATAAGCGGTGTTTTCTTTTCTACAATTTTCGTGTATGCTTTGATTCTTGCATTCCATGGCTCGCTTGATGCTACGGCAATATCCATCCAATTCCTTCCCTCGTTGCGGTAGAGAGTCTGACCTTCCTTCGCCGAGGCACTGGATACCATATAGGTGGATTCTGCGATCTGGGATTTGCTTGCACCGTCGATCATGAGGTCGGCTCCCGTGCTTACGGCTACAACGAAGTTTTCGCCCTTATATATGGGAATAGGCTCATTAAGCTCAATGGTGTTAAGTCCCTCATGGAATACACCCGACGATGTGTAAACAGATTTACCTACGTCTATTTTGCCGTTATTACTGCTGTATCCCTTGTAGACGGTTATATAGTAGCTGTTGTCGGTCTCGCCGTTGAATACGCAGACGCTTACCGCGCTCAGCAGCTGATCAGAGCTTACGGTGAAAACGTTCGCCACGGTGTTGCTTTTGTTTCCGCCTATATACTGAAGGGAGATACCGCCGTCGTGGGAGTTAATTATGCTATCATCCTCGGATTCGGGAACTACGTCGTAAACCGTTCCGCCCTCAAGGGTCGCATCCTCATATGAGAGCCAGAAATATCCGCCAAGCCCCCAATCGTCTCCCCAGCTGTTTTTTATGAGCCATGCGCCGTTGCGTGAGGGTGTGTTGGTAATTCCGAAATTGTATTTGCTGTAATTATCATCCCAGCCCACTACGGTTACTGCATGATCCGCTGTGTACGATGGATCGGGGCAGTATTGAGCATAGGAAGGCTTGCGAAGAAAGCTCTCGTCGCCGTAGTATGAAACAAGAGCTGCTCCGTACTCCATTATTGCCGCCTTGACACCCTCGGGGTCTGATTTAATATCGAGCTGATAGGTGTTCTTTATACTGTATGAGCGCTCGTACATCAGCGAGTGGTCAAGAACTCCTCCCGCCGCGCCCATTTGAGACATGGGAGCAACACTTTCATCTGCAAATCCTATGCCGTTTGACAGAGTGAGTGTGGGGAGCATATTGAAGCCGCCGACGTCGTAATATTTATTTGGACCAGACACGGTTATGCTGTCGCCGGTACCCTCTCTTTTTCCGTAATAGGAGAAATAAGCAAGATGCCATTCGGACAGATCAATGCTGTCGGCCGACGCTCCGTGATTCTTTATTGCATCTGCTTCGGCGCAGGCTACTGCGGCAAATGCCCAGCAAAGACCGTAAGGCTGCTGGCTTTTTACCGAAGTGGAATACAGAACGTCATTGGGGTTATTGTTATAGGCTGTGGGAATCGATACAGCCGACGTGGACTCGGTTGCAGAAGAAGCGGCAGAGACACTGACATTAAATGCTCCCAAAATGGGACACAGAAGCATCAGGACAGCCAAAAGGGAGGCGATGTATTTTTTCTTCATCATAGTATATCCTTACGTTTGTATTTTATAAAAGCTATATTATTACGGTTCGTTTATTTGGAAAATTTCATTGCGGCAAAGCCGCAGCGTGTACATAAGGGCTCGGTTATATTGCGGTTTTCAAAGGATTTTTTTAAATCGGTTGCTTTTTTTGAGGAAAGTATTTCGTCAAGACTGCTCTCGAAAATGTTACCGAGAGTAATAGCTCCGTCTGCATCAAGACAGCAGGGAACTACACTTCCGTCCGAAAGCACACCGATCTGATCCCGAAGCCCGTAGCAAGAGTGATTGGAAGAAATAAAATCCGCGTCTATATCGGGCCAATCGAATTTTTCACCCCATTCCAAGAATAGGCGGTCTTTTATTTTATATCCGCTGTAGACCTCGCCCCATGAGCTTCCGAAAAAATCTTCAATTTTCTTGAGAATTTTTTCATTTTTACCGTTTTGTCCGCCGATATTCCATAGGCGCATGACCGAAATGATACCCTTTTCGGAAGCATCGCGGCAAAATTCAAGACAATCTGTAAGATACTCGTCCATAGAGACCGAGCTTTCGTTGGCTTCAAAAGAGTGAAGTGAAATGCTGACCTTGTGCAGAGCCCCTGCGGAAAGGAGAATATCCCTTTTCCTTTTCAGAAGAGTACCGTTGGTGGTCAGTATAACCTTGAAGCCGAGGGTGTAAGCAATATCAAGAAATCTTTCCAAAAGAGGGTGGAGCAGTGGCTCGCCCATAAGGTGGAAATACAGATATTCGGTGTGCTTGCGAAGCTCGTTTGCGGCGCGAGTAAATTCCTCCTCTGACATAAAACGCAGCTCTCTTTTGGTCTTGTGGCAAAAGCTGCACGAAAGATTACAGCTGTTACTTATTTCAAGATAGGCCTTTTTAAGCATTGGTTTTGTCCTCGTTCCATTTTGCAAAGTATTCAAGCTCCTCCGACTTTACTGTGCGGAGCTTTTTCTTTTTTGGGATTCCCCATATATTGAAAAATCTCGGACCTATCCATTCGCTGCCTTGCGTGTTCTCGAATACACCGAGAAGCACCGAAAGACATGCCCGTCGGGGATGAGGGAAAACTATCTTCATGGGGTGCTTTATAATGGCAAAGAGCAGCTTTGGGTAATGGGAGGTAATTCCCGTAAACGTGATGCCCGGATGCGTGATTGCGAAACCGACCTCAAGCTCGTTCTTGAAAAGCTCACTGAGGGTGAACATAAGGTATCTCTTTGAATTTCCGTAAACAAGCGAGGATTTTTTGCGGGTCGAAAAATCCACGTCGTTCGGGTCGGACTTTGAGTAGTTATGAGCAATACTGCCTACGACTACTACCTTTCCGTTCCGTTCTCTCAAGTTTGGAAGAAGCCTTCGGACAATGGTGTAGGGAGATACGAAATTTATCTGAAATACGTTGTCGTAACCGTTTTCACACTTATATCTCGGTATACTGTAGGCTCCCGCATTGCAGATAAGTACGTCTATGGGAAGCTCCTTGAGCTCCTCAATAGCCTCATCCACCGAATGCGGATCGGACATGTCGGCAGTAAGGAGAGTTACCGAAAGGTCGGGATAACGGCATACAAGCTCGTCCTTGAGCGCCTCGCTCTTTTTGCGGTTTCTGTCAATAAGAACGAGAGATGCTCCAAGAGCGGCAATATAAGAGCAAAGCTCTCTGCCGATACCTCCCGTGGAGCCGCTTATGGCGACGGTCCTTTGCTCAAGTGAACAGGTATTCTTTTTCAGCCACGTAGTCGTTTTCATATCCGCTCCGAATTATTATTGATATTATTGCTCAATCGGAAGCTTGTCGAGAAAATAAGCGTTTGTATATGCTTCCTTGCCGTTGCAATCCCTGACTGTAATACGGAAATACACGTCGGAGGGCTGAAGCTCAAAGGATGCTTCCGTAATAATTTCGCCCTTTTCGGCAAATTCAACTCTTGAGCGTCTTGTTCCTGTGGTAAAGGATATTTGCACGGCCTCCGAGGTGGTGATTCCGACCCTTCCATCCTCGTACCAAAGCTCATGTATTTCGGGAGCCTCGGAAGCGTAGAAATCCCCCTTTTCCAAAGCGGACATTATTTTCTCGTATTCAAGAGCATCCGCTTTTATGACGGTAAATCCACCAAAGGAGTCGTTTTTGGGCGTTCCGATGGGGTGAGAGTCATGGTTGTCGTCTGTAGCAACGCAGAAAATGCGCTCGCCGCCGCGGAGCATATCGTCATAGACGATGCTGTTATGCTCGTCAAGACCTACGCAGAGAGAGCCGTAATTAACCATTTCCATGGCGTTCATTCCGTGATAGCTGCAGTATTCATCCTTGCTTTCAAGTGACCAAACCGGGTGATTGTATGTGATATAGAAGCCGTCATCCTTTGCTTCTTTCATTGTTTTGTTGATAACTTCGGGGTTGTATTCGAGCTGTCTTATCTCATAACCCTCTTCAAGACAGAAAAGATCGGCTTTATCCTCTAAATAACGGGTCTTGTAGACTATTTTCTGTACCTTTCTGTTTTTGTCGGTTGCGATGAGACAAAGGTGGCAGGTTTTTTTGAGTCTTCCGGCAACCTTTTTGTCCATATCCGTGTCCAACTTTTGATCGAAATTTATCTCATATCCGTTGAGGGCAAGAAATTTATCATCTGTCAGATCGTTATGAGTTACAAAAACATGGTGATCTGTGTAGGCAATGATAGAGTAGCCCTCCGCCATATAATTTTTCTTTATTTCCTCAACCGTCCATTTTCCGTCGGAAATGGTGGAATGGCAGTGAAGATTTGCTTTGTAAAAGTTTCCTTTTTCGGGGAGAAGATGCTTTTTCATAATTGCTTCCAAAACGAATTGAATTCTTATGTATCCATTATATCATAAATAAATAGGCATTTCAATAAAAAACGCAAATAATATGCCCGAATAAAAAAACAGTTGACTTTATTTCTCTTTTATAGTATAATGATAAAATGATGAGATAACTAAAGCTCGAAAGGAGTTTTGACATGAACAAGATATATATACCCGAGGGGTACAAGCCGTCTCTGGACGAATACAACAAGCAAAGAGCAATAGCGAAGATCAAGCAGATATTTGAGGCGGAGCTTTCCTCCGCGCTTAATCTTAAGAGGGTTTCAGCTCCCCTTTTCGTTCGCGAGGATTCGGGACTTAATGATAACCTCAACGGATACGAGCGCCCCGTTTCCTTTGATATTCCTGCGGTAGGCGCAAATGCGCACGTGGTCCACTCTCTTGCAAAATGGAAGCGTCTTGCTCTTAAGAGATACGATTTTGCCGTAGGCAACGGACTTTATACCGACATGAACGCAATAAGGCGAGACGAGGAGCTTGACAACGTACACTCTATCTACGTTGACCAGTGGGACTGGGAGAAGATAATCACAAGGGAAACGAGAACTCTCGACTATCTTAAGAGTACCGTAACCGCTATTGTTGACGCTATATGCAATACTTACGACCGTCTTAAGGTAAATTATCCTCAGCTTAAGACTGAGCTTAAGAGAGAGGTAACCTTTATAACCTCTCAGGAACTTGAGGACCTTTATCCCGAGCTTACGGGCAGCGAAAGAGAAAGAGAATTCCTTAAGATACACAAGACCGCATTTATTATGCAGATAGGCAAAAAGCTCCGCTCGGGCAAGCCTCACGACGGACGCGCTCCCGACTACGACGACTGGGAGCTTAACGGAGACCTGTTCTTCTGGGATGAGCTTCTCGGCCGCGCTCTTGAGCTTTCCTCTATGGGTATACGCGTTGATGCCGAATCCCTTGACCGTCAGCTTACAATCTCGGGCTGCAACGACCGCCGAGAGCTTCCTTTCCATAAGATGCTCTTGAATAACGAGCTTCCCCTTACAATAGGAGGCGGTATCGGTCAGTCAAGACTTTGTATGCTTATGATTGGCTGCGCTCATATTGGCGAGGTTCAGTCGAGTATCTGGGATGAAATTACGGTTTCCGAGTGCGAAAAGAACGGAATAACGCTGCTTTAAAAACTTAAAAATGAGGCTGAGTCAAACGCAAATTTGACTCAGCCTCATTTTGCTTTATTTAATATTCAGCGTTTCCGACCGTTCTGGGGTAGGGAAGGACGTCTCTGATGTTAGATACGCCCGTGAGGTACATAATGATACGCTCAAAGCCGAGACCGTAGCCCGCGTGCTTTGTTCCGCCGAATCGACGTAGATTGGTGTACCACCAATAATCCTCCTCCTTAAGTCCGCATTCCTCCATGCGGGAAGTGAGGATATCAATGCGCTCCTCACGCTGGGAGCCTCCGATTATTTCACCCACGCCGGGAACGAGAAGGTCCATAGCGGCGACCGTCTTGCCGTCGTCGTTGAGGCGCATATAGAATGCTTTGATTTCCTTGGGGTAATCAATAACGAATACGGGACACTTGAATACCTGCTCGGTAAGATAGCGCTCATGCTCGGTCTGAAGGTCGATGCCCCACTCAACGGGATACTTGAAGTCCGCACCGCTCTTTTTGAGGAGTTCAACTGCCTCGGTGTAGGTTACCTTCTTGTATTCGCTGTTAGCAAGAGTTTCAAGTCTTGCGAGAAGCCCCTTTTCTACGAAGCTGTTGAAAAATTCAAGCTCCTGACGGCAGTTCTTCATAACGTGGCGAATGATGTACTGTATCATATCCCACGCAAGCTGCATATTGTCGTTAAGATCTGCGAAAGCAATTTCGGGCTCGATCATCCAGAACTCCGCCGCATGACGGGCAGTGTTGGAGTTTTCTGCTCTGAAGGTAGGACCGAATGTGTAGATCTTTCCGTAAGCCAATGCGTAGGTCTCTCCCTCAAGCTGACCCGAAACCGTAAGGTTTGCGGACTTTCCGAAGAAATCCTGGGAATAGTCGATCTCGCCGCTTTCTGTCTTGGGGGGATTATCCATGTCGAGAGTGGTAACTCGGAACATTTCTCCCGCGCCCTCCGCATCGGATGCAGTAATTATGGGGGTATGAACGTAAACGAATCCTCTGTCGTGGAAGAAGCTGTGAATAGCGTAAGCTGCCTCGCTTCTTACTCTGAATACCGCAGAGAAAAGATTGGTTCTGGGGCGCAGATACGCCTGTTCACGGAGAAATTCAACGGTGTGTCTCTTTGGCTGGAGAGGATATTCGGGGGTGGACGTACCCTCAACCTCTATCTTTGCAGCCTTGAGCTCAAAGGGCTGCTTCATACCGGGTGTAAGCTCAATGACACCGGTAACAACAAGAGCCGCGCCTACGTTCTGGTGAGCGATCTCGTCGTAATTATCTACCTTGTCGCGCTCGAAAACTACCTGAACAGACTTAAAGCATGAGCCGTCGTTAAGGTCGATAAAGCCGAAAGCCTTGCTATCACGCAGATTTCTTACCCATCCGCCCACGGTAACGGTCTTACCGCCGAAGGCTTCGGGATTTTCGTAAAATGATTTAACAAAATCTCTTTTCATTATTTATTCCTCTATATTGAAATAATTATCTTAACCATTATATCACTGCAAGACAATTTTGTCAATACAAATGAAATTATTTGTAGTGGCAAAAAGAACAGCTTCAAGAAATTACCTGAAGCTGTTTTGTAAGTATGTATTAAATATTAGCCAAGTCCGCCGGGGTTATCGTTTCCGCCCTGTCCGGGGAAGGTGGGATCGGTAAGACGTCCGTTGGTGAAATGCATTGCCTGAATATAGAAGGTAGCGTTCTCAAGAGTCTTGCCCTTTACTGTTCCGGTGAAGGTTACCTTAACCCAAGCGCCGTTCATTGCAACTCTGGTAAGATTGTATCCTGCGGTAAAGTCGGAAGCCTTAAATCCGTCTCCGAGGTATGCGTTCTGGAGAGCGGTCTGAAGGTCATTATGAACGAAGGGAGAAAGGTAGAACTGAACCTTGCTGTCAGTGGTCTTAACGGTAACGGCGGAGTCTTCGCAATCCTCGAACTGGAAGTTCGCGTTGCTGGGAGTCGTCCACTCGTTACGAACGTAGTAAACAGTGCTTTCTCCGTCAAGAGTTACCTTATCCCACGTGCCGTTGGACTGGGATCTGTTGAGCTTGGTTCCGAAGGGAACGGTCTTTACAGCAGTTCCGCTGGTGCTGGGTGTAGCGCGAAGCTTAAGCTCAACACCTGCGTATATAACGTCATTCTTATCTACATAATTTGCATTGGGGTCGGTGGGAATATCGATTGTGCCGCTGTTTCCGCCGTCCGAGGTGGAATTTCCACCGCCGATATCGGAGCTGTCGGAGGTATCGTCCTCCTCGTCATAGTAGCCGCCACCGTTTTCTACGGGCTTCTTTTTGTTATTACAGGATGCGAGGGTAACCGATGCTGCCGCGAGAAGAGCAAGCAAAATTGCCAATGTTTTTTTCATTTTTCGATCTCCTTAATATTATACGTTTTTTATTTATAGGGCTTCGGCGGGGGTGGTGCTTCCGTCGAAAATTGTCATTTAACTAATACATAATCTATTATAACAAATAAACCTTATCATGTCAAGTATAAAATAACTATTAAATTAAGTTTTTTGCAATTATTTTTTTGCTGAACGGATAATGAGTTTTCTCGTAGCTTCGACTGCTACTCTTATGGCTTTGTCGGTGTCGTGGACCTCGTTTTCGCTGTTATCGAGCCCCGCCTCGGCTCTTTCCTGATTCCATACCGAAAGGAATACGGCTCCCGCCTCGGCTCCGAGTGCCGCAGCTACTGTGAAAAGAGTCGATGCTTCCATTTCACTGGCGAGAACACCGAGACGCTTCCATGCTTCCCACTTAAAGTTCAGTTCTTTGTATGTGGGCATACGGTGCGGCGAGTGCTGACCGTAAAAGGAATCCTTGCTCTGTACGACTCCTACGTGGTGGTCAAATCCAAGCTCACGTGCCGAATCTGCGAGAGCGGAGAGCACCGAATAGCTTGAAACCGCGGGAAATTCAATGGGTGCATACTCTCTGGACGTGCCGTCCTGGCGTACCGCGCCCGACGCAATAACCACGTCTCCGCTACGGACGGGCAGAGCGATACCTCCGCAGGTGCCTATGCGTATAAAGGTATGTGCGCCGCAAGCATAAAGCTCCTCTACGGCGATTGCCGTAGACGGACCGCCTATTCCCGTAGAGCATACGGTTACGAGCTCGCCTTCAAGTCCGCCACACCAAATGTTGTATTCTCTGTTGCCGCAAAGGCGATAGGGAGAGTCGAGATACGCGGCGATTTTTTCGCATCTTCCGGGGTCTCCCGGGAGCAGACAGTATTTTCCTATCTCACCTTTTTCTATGGTAAGATGATATTGTTTTTCATGAGAATCAAGCATAAAAAAACTCCTTTTGCGGAATATTGTTCCATTGATATTATACCATAGATAAAATCCAAAATTCAAGTATGCGTTGAATTTTTTTGCAAATAATATGTCCTAAGGAAACAAAAGGAGTTTGCTCATGAAAAAAGAAATTTTAGAATTTCGCGGTGGAGCTGCGTTGGTCTGCGCCGCGTCGGCGGTTGGTAAATACGAGCACGAGGGACCTCTTGGAGATTGCTTTGATCTTCACGATTCAACCGACAAATTCGGTATGAACACGTGGGAAAGAGCCGAAAGTGAGATGCAGAGACTCGCTTTTAATACAGCTCTTGCAAAGGCATCGGCAAACGAAAGAGAGGTCGAAGCGCTTTTTGCGGGAGATCTGCTTAATCAGTGCGTAGGCTCGGCGTACGGGCTGCTTGATTTTGACATACCCTATTTCGGCCTTTACGGAGCGTGCTCTACGGCAGCGGAAAGTATAATGCTTGCGTCGGTTTTCGTCTCTGCGGGATATATTTCCACCGCGGCGGCGGTTACCTCGTCTCATTTTTGCTCTGCTGAGCGGCAGTACAGAACTCCCCTTGAATACGGAGCGCAAAGATCGCCCACCGCTCAGTGGACGGTTACGGGAGCGGGAGCTTTCATTATCCGTAGCGAGGGCAGAGTCAGAGTCGTTGAAGCAATGCCCGGTATAGTTGTTGAGAAGGGAATAAACGACGCGTCAAATATGGGCGCGGCAATGGCCCCGGCTGCGGCAAGCACAATACTCCGCTATTTTTCCGTAAGCGGAAGATCTCCCGAGGATTTTGACGGAATATATACGGGAGACCTTGGCTTTGAGGGCGGTTCTATTCTTTGCGAGCTTCTTTTGGCAGAGGGATTGGATATAAGGGCCATATACAACGACTGCGGAATGATGATATACAGCAGAGAAAAACAGGATATGCACGCAGGAGGCTCGGGGTGCGGATGCTCTGCCGTTGTCCTTGCGTCGCATTTGCTTCCGAGACTTGAAACGGGAGCCTTAAGAAGAATACTTTTCATCGGTACGGGCGCTATGATGAGTCCGTCAAGTATTCAGCAGGGAGAGGCGATTCCCGCCGTTGCCCACCTCGTCTGCCTGTGTAATGAAAAATACCGTTTTTAAGGAGTAATGATTTTATGGGAAGCTTCGGTGAATATTTATGGGCTTTCGTCATAGGTGGCGCACTCTGCGTTATAGCCCAGATACTTTTGGATAAGACGTCTCTGTCTCCCGCGAGAATTCTTGTGGGATACGTGGTCGCGGGTGTGGCTCTCGGGGCGGTCGGCGCGTACAAGCCATTGGTTGATTTGGCGGGGGCGGGAGCCACGGTGCCTCTTACGGGATTTGGATACCTTATTTCAAAGGGGGTACGTGAAGCTGTTGATTCAAAAGGGCTTGTGGGAGCGTTGAGCGGCGGTCTTTCAGCTGCTGCCGGAGGAATTGCCGCAGCCCTTTGCTTCGGATATATTGCGGCCTTGATTGCGAGGAGACGCATGAAATAAAAATATTGGAAAAAAATCAAATTTGCTATTGACTTTTTATTTTGTTTGTGGTAAAATACCTCTGTTAATGTCTACTTCTGTCCTTATGGGCATAAAATTTTGAGTTGTATGGAGGTGTTGATATGACCACCGTTGAAATCGTTTTGGGCGTTATTCTTTGTTTGTTGGCTGTAGTTCTTATAGTCTGCGTGTTGCTTCAGTCGGGCAAGGAAAAGAGTCTTTCCGGAACCATTGCCGGCGCAGGCGAGAGCTTCTTCAGCAAGAGCAAGGGTAAGACCAAGGAGAAGATGCTGAGCCGCATTACCACCTTGATGGCAGTTGTTTTTGTTGTCATGGTAGTTGTTCTCTACATTGTGTCCAGCGTTATTCGCTAATTAAAGATCTTAACAGAAAAGCAATCGGCTGACTCGTTCGAGTCAGCCGATTTTTTTATTCGTTTGTTCCGCCGGACCGTGTATCCGAGAATAGAGAAACCCTGCGTGTGCAAGGCGGTACCCTATCTCATGCTTTACTGCTCCCAACGTCCTTATATCCCTGTCGAGACAAGTCAATCGAGGAGGATAAAGGGAGGTCTGCAAACCGCATGTGAATCTCTTTCGGGTTCCTTTTATCTTTTGTGGGTTTTTATACCCGAATATCACGCATCAAGCAGAACGAGGACTGTCAGATTTGACGAGACCGAAAAAGTCCGACAAATGACAAAATCCCCATGTAACTATTAAAAATCCAAAGTTTTTCGCAAGAGGAAGATTTTCTTACGAAAATCCTCATTAATTAATGGACTTTTTCTACCGCCGTTTTCAAGTCTCGGCGTACTTTTGTACGCCTATCGCCATGAAGAACGGACGCTTCTCGCCTAAATCTGCCCAGCCCTTACTGTCAGATTTGACGCGAGTAAAAATGAAAATTAGGAATTACAAAAAAATCAGTTATCGTAATCTATTGCCTGGGAGAAAAGGTCGTCGAAGTAATCGGCAACGTCGTCAAGCTCGTCATCATCGTCAACGGTAATGAGAACCTCCTCGCCGTCCTCTACAGCCATCTTGAGAATTACGTACTCAAGAATGTCCTCTGACTTTTCCGCATCCTCTACGGGGATCATCGCAAAGTAGGTCTGATCATTCTTTTCACACTGACCGATTATCTCAAATTCTATTTCCTTTCCGTCTTCGTCGGTAAGGATTATGGTCTCTGCCATTTCCTCGTTCATTGCTTCGTTGTTAATATTTTTATCCATAGTGTATTCGTATACTCCTATTCGTATAAAATTTTATCAATAATATTTTACCCTATCGCGAATAAAAAGTCAATAGGTAATTCATTCAAAATCCAACATATCCGCAAGGATTGAGTTGCTCACGAAAAATCCCTTATCGGTAAAGGAAAGTCTGTCGTCGTTTATCTCCATGAAGCCGCCGTCTGTGAGAATTTTCAGGGCAGGGTAGAATTCAGAGAACGTCTTGCCCGTTTTGTCTTGAAATTCCGAAAGTGAAAGCCCCTCCTTGAGCCTCAGGGCAAGCATAATGCTTTCGTTGAATTTTTCCTTATCTGTAAGGGAATATCTTTCCTCGGTTATATCGTTTCCGTTAATAAATCCGTCTATATTCCGGGAATTTCCGAAACGCTCTCCTCCGAAAAACGAATGTGCGGCAACTCCGAATCCGAGATATTCAAGTCCTCTCCAATACCTGAGATTATGCTTGGATTGACGCCCCGTTAGGGCAAAATTGCTTATTTCGTATTTTTCATATCCGTGGAAATTAAGTATTTCGGAGCAGTCAAGATACATTTGATACTCCTCGTCCTCGTTTGGGAGAGAGAGACGGTCTTTATTCTTAAAGAATGCGGTTCCTTCCTCAATTTTCAATCCATAGGCTGAGATGTGCTCAGGTCGCATATCTGCAAGAGCTGAAAGACTCTCCCTAAAGCTTTTTGGTGTCTGCTCGGGGATCCCGTACATAAGGTCTGCGCTTATATTGTCAAAGCCCGCGCTTCGGGCATCCCAAAAGACCTTCAAAAAATCGTTGTAGGAATGTATGCGCCCAAGGAGAGACAACTCATTTTCGTGTATACTTTGAAGTCCGATGCTCAATCTGTTTGCGCCCAAAGAGCGGAGCCCAACAAGGTAGGACAGGTCTGCCGTGGCGGGATTGCACTCTACGGTGGTTTCGCAGTCGGAGCTTATGTTAAATGTGTCTTGAAGCATCGAAAAAATTCTGTCAAAGCAGGAGAGGGGAAGAAGCGTAGGGGTTCCACCGCCGAAATATACCGTATCAACAGAATATTCTGAGCACGTATCTTTGTATGAGTGAATTCTTTTGCAAAGCTCTGCCGTATAGTCGGTCATAAGACCTTCGCCTGAGGCAAATGAGCAAAAGTCGCAGTAGTTACACTTTTTTACGCAAAAAGGAATGTGTATATAAATTCCGAGGCTTTTTTTCATATCCGACTCCTTTCTTTGCGTTTTCACTCATTAAGTATATCACAGAAAGTTGTTTTTTTCAACAAAAAATTCGAAAGCTATTGCTTTTAGGGGGATAGGGTGATATAATCTACCGTGAAAGCAAAGTCTGAAAGGAGCGTGAGTGTGTGAGGCTGAAGGATGCGGACATGGACAGTCCGAGATTGCTCAAAGAGATAATAATATACAGTATTCCGCTTATATTTATAAATCTTATTCAGAACGTTTTTAATTCGGTTGACATGGTAATGCTCAACGCGTTTGATCCAAGCGCTGTTTCCTCTGTAGGCGCAACCTCGTCTATAATTCACGTTCTTGTAAACACCTTTTTCGGAGTTGCCACGGGTGTAAAGGTCGTTCTTTCCCACCAAATGGGAGCCCACGATGAAAAGAAGGTAAAATCAACCGTTTCCACGGCTCTTATAACGTCTTTTTTAATGGGAATTTTTCTCGGTATAGTAGGGATCTCTCTTGCTAAAACGTTTTTGATTGCTACCAAATGTCCGTCCGACAGCTTCGACGGAGCGTTCCTTTATTTGAGAATATATCTTCTCGGCGTGCCCGCTATGATGTTATATAATTTTGCCTCCGCAATAATTACAACCGCGGGAGATACTCGCCGCCCTCTCTATTATATGATAATTTCGGGAGGGTTAAACGTAGTTCTTAACTATATCCTCCTGCTCATTCTTCCGCAGAAGGTGATGGCTGTCGCTATATCCACTACCGTTTCTCAGGCAGTGGGCGCGTTGCTTGCTGTGCGCAGAGTGTTCAGGCTTGACGGTATATGCGGAGTGAAGCTCAGAAATATGAAATGGAGCTTTGAGTCCTTCCGTAAAATAATGTCCAACGGTCTGCCGATAGCCTTTGCCAACGGACTTTTGCCCTTGTCCAATCTGCAGATTCAGTCGAGCATAAACGAGCTTGGCTCGGCTGTCGTTGCGGGAACGTCGGCAGGATCGAGCATTGAGACCATCGTTTCGTCTCTCGGACCGAGCGCCGCCAGTGGAAGCGTAAGCGTTTTCGTGGGCTACAATCTCGGTGCGCGACGTTACGACAGAGTAAAAAAGAGTATACTTTACTGCCTTGTGTTGGGTATAGGGATGACAGCATTTGCTACCGTCGTTACTCTTTTGCTTAAAAATCAGATTGCTTCTCTTTACGTCAGCGAGGAGCTTGCGAAGCAAGCGGCTATGGTGCGCATGAAGACAAACGTAACCTTTTATGTTATAGCCTGCTGCAATTCGGTACTGAGTCATACTATACAGTCCTTTGGATATTCGGTAATCTCTACCGTGAACTCAATTCTGTCGGTGCTCGTATTCCGAGTTTTCTGGATGAGCTTTATATATCCTCCCCACAGGGTATTGGATGCGCCAATAGATTCGCTTTTCTGGATATGCTCCTGTTGGCCCGTGTCGTGGATGTTGTTGCTGATAGCCAACGTGGTCATAACCTTGTATTTGTATCACAGAAAGCTGAAAAAAGGAAAATTGAGAAAATTAACGTAATAAAAAACGCTGTCTTAAAACTTTGAGGCAGCGTTTTTTCGTTGTATAAAGACGTCTTTTAATTTGTTTCTTTGACTTCCTTGATCATTTTTTTCAGTTCCGTAATTGCATCCGAAAGACCGCCGACACGGTCTATTATGCCGTATTCGACTGCTTGCTTCCCCTCGATTATCGAGCCTACGTCGGTGGCAAGCTCGTCGGGGCGCATCATAAGCTCCTTTATTTTTTCAGGTGTGGCTCTCGAATGCTCACATATGAAATTAACTATGCGCTTTTGCATTTCCTCAAAATAACGGTAGGTTTGCGGAACTCCTACGACAAGACCGTTAATTCTCACGGGGTGAATGGTCATTGTAGCGGACGGAACGATAAAGGAACGATCTGCGCAGGTGGCAAGGGGAACGCCTATTGAATGACCGCCGCCGAGAACGAGAGAGACCGTAGGCTTCGTCATGGACGCTATCATTTCGGCTATGGCAAGTCCCGCTTCAACGTCTCCACCCATGGTGTTGAGAATTATTAACAGACCGTCTGTGGAATCGTCCTCCTCAATAGACGCAAGAAGTGGGATTATGTGCTCGTATTTCGTCGCCTTCTGCCCCTCGGGAAGAAAATAGTGTCCCTCTATCTGACCGATTATGGATATGCACTGTATGGACTCCTTGCCATGGGAAAGAGTACTGCCGTATTTTTCAATATTGTCCCTCTCGCATGCGCATGAGACATCATCCTGTGGAGTAGAAATAAGGTCGGAATTTTGATTTTTGCCGTTATTTACCATAAAATAACTCCTTAAAGGTGTATTTTTTATATAATTATTTGCAGAAATATAAAGAATTAATCTTTACAAAAACGAAAAAATATGATATAATAAACTCTGTGGGTGAAAACCCAAAAGAATATCTATTTAATTAAGTGAGGTAGAAGGATGGCAAACAAAATTTTGGTTGAAACCTCTGCCAGACATATCCACGTATCCAGAGAGGATCTTGACGTTCTCTTCGGCAAAGGATATGAGCTGACAAATAAGAAGGATCTCAGTCAGCCCGGACAGTTCGCATGTGAGGAAAAGGTAGTCGTAAAGGGCCCCAAGGGAAGCATTAAGGCAAGTATTCTCGGACCTATCCGCCCCGCGACTCAGGTAGAGCTTTCTCTTACCGATGCGCGCACTATCGGTGCTTCCGCGCTTGTTCGCGAATCGGGTGATATTGCAGGCACACAGGGATGCGTAATTGAGGGTCCCTGCGGTTCCGTAGAAATAAAGGAAGGCGTTATTGCCGCAAAGCGTCATATACATATGACTCCCGCCGACGCTGCGGAGCTCGGTGTTGCGGACAAGGAGATCGTAAGCGTTAAGCTCGATACTGCCCGTCCCCTCGTATTCGGAGACGTTGTTGTAAGAGTAAGCGATAAGTTTGCTCTCGCTATGCATATAGATACCGACGAGTCCAATGCCGCTTGCGCATTCGGCGCAGTCTACGGAGAGATCGTAAAGTAATATTATGAGAATTCTTTTTCAAGGTGATAGCATAACCGATGCGAGCCGTGATAAAAGAAATTATCACGATATGGGAAAGGGATATCCCAAGTACGCATCCGAGCTTATAGCGGCGGCGCATCCCGATACCGAATTTGAATTTATAAATTTCGGAATAGGCGGAAACCGCACCTGTCAGCTTTTTGACCGCCTCTATGCCGACGCAATAGCGTTTCAGCCTGACGTTATATCGATTCTTATCGGTATAAACGATATATGGCACAGATACGGCAAGGAAGCAATAGCAACTACCGATGAGCAGATAGCTCTTAACTACCGCTGTATTCTTGAGCGCATCAAAAAGGAAACGAACGCAAAGATCATGATCCTTTCGCCTTACGTGCTTGACTGCGACGATAAGGACGCAATGAAGGATGATCTTAAAACGGTTCTTCCCATTATCCGAAAGCTCGCTGACGAGTACGCAGACGTGTACGTTCCCCTTGACGAGCATTTTGCGGAAGCACTCAAAACACAGCCCGAGCCTAAGTTCTATTCAAATGACGGGGTACATCCCAACGATAACGGAGCAGCCTTTATCGGTAAGAAATATGCCGAGGCAATAGAGGCTATCCTATAAAAAAGTAAAAAATAAAAAAGGAGATAAAAACAATGAGCAAAGAATTTTCTTGCGAATACGCAATGAGCACAGAAGTTCAGAACATGTGCGTAGTTGCAAAGGGACCCAATCACGGTCCCGCTCCCATTCCCGAAGAGGGCAAGTGGGTTCAGGCAAAAGAGATCACCGACATTTCCGCATACACCCACGGTGTGGGCTGGTGTGCACCCCAGCAGGGAGCTTGTAAGCTTTCTCTTAACGTAAAGAACGGTATCATCGAGGAAGCACTCGTTGAGACCATCGGTTGCTCGGGTATGACTCACTCCGCAGCAATGGCTGCTGAGATCCTTCCCGGTAAGACCCTCCTTGAGGCTCTTAATACCGACCTCGTTTGCGACGCTATCAACACCGCAATGAGAGAGCTCTTCCTTCAGATCGTTTACGGACGCAGCCAGTCTGCATTCTCCGAGGGCGGTCTCGTAATCGGAGCAGGCATGGAAGACCTCGGTAAGGGCGAGAGAAGCATGGTTGGTACTATGTACGGAACCAAGGCAAAGGGTGTTCGTTATCTTGAGATGACCGAAGGCTACTGCACCAGAATGGCTCTTGACGAGAACGATCAGGTTATCGGATACGAGTTCGTATCTCTTGGAAAGATGACCGACTTCATCAAGAAGGGCATGGAGCCCAACGAGGCTTACAAGAAGTCTATGGGTACATACGGTAGATTTGCAGATGCTGCAAAGTACATTGACCCCCGTAAGCAGTAATTAGAAGGAGGAAAAAATAATGGCACATTTTGAAGGTTATGAAAGACGTGAGGCTAAGATCCTCGCAGTTCTTAAGGAATACGGAATTTCCTCCATCGACGAGTGTAAGGAGATCTGCGACGCAAAGGGAATTGACCCCTACAAGATCGTAGAGGAGACCCAGCCTATCGCATTTGAAAATGCAAAGTGGGCTTACACCGTAGGCGCCGCAATCGCAATAAAGAAGGGCTGCACAAAGGCTGCTGACGCCGCTGCCGCAATCGGTATCGGACTTCAGTCCTTCTGTATCCCCGGATCTGTTGCTGAGAACCGTAAGGTTGGTCTTGGCCACGGAAACCTCGGTGCAATGCTTCTCTCCGAAGAGACCGAGTGCTTCTGCTTCCTTGCAGGTCACGAGTCCTTCGCAGCAGCAGAGGGCGCAATTAAGATCGCTCTTAACGCAAACAAGGTAAGAGTAAAGCCCCTTCGCGTTATCCTTAACGGTCTCGGTAAGGACGCAGCAATGATCATTTCCAGAATCAACGGCTTCACCTACGTACAGACCGAGTTCGATCCTTACACCGAGGAAGTTAAGGTCATCAAGGAGGTTGCATACTCCAACGGTGACAGAGCAAAGGTTAAGTGCTACGGCTCCGATAGCGTTCCCGAGGGCGTTGCTATCATGAGAAAAGAGAACGTAGGCGTTTCTATTACCGGTAACTCCACTAACCCCACCAGATTCCAGCACCCCGTTGCAGGAACCTATAAGAAGTGGGCTATGGAGAACGGCGTTAAGTACTTCTCCGTAGCATCCGGTGGCGGAACAGGTAGAACCCTCCACCCCGATAACATGGCAGCAGGACCTGCTTCCTACGGTATGACCGATACTCTCGGAAGAATGCACGGCGACGCACAGTTCGCAGGATCTTCTTCCGTTCCCGCTCACGTAGAAATGATGGGACTCATCGGCGCAGGTAACAACCCCATGGTTGGTATGACTGTTGCAGTTGCAGTTGCTATCGAAGAGGCGCTGAAATAAGTCTTGATTTATAAGGTTTTTTGAGACTTTCTTGATTTTTAGGAATCATTGAAAAGGCTCTTTGGCTGAAATCACAAATAAAAAAGTTGGACACATCATTTACGTGTTTTTGCACGATGATGTGTCCAATATTTTTATATAAAAATGCGGAGGATTTTTACGATGAAAAAGATCAAAATGGCGAGAGGGACAACGCTTACCTTTGAAGAAGGCTGCAACAAGTATTTGGAATACTGTCGTCAGAGGAATTTGAGACAAGGAACGATCAATCACTACAAGCAGAGTTATACGTATTTCTATAAATACTTCGATCCTAAGATGCCTATTGAGGACATTGACGAGCAGACCTATAAGGACTACGTTCTGCATTTGAAATCTACACTCGACAACGACGTCAGCATCAATTCCTATCTTCGAGATTTAATAACGACCTTGCATTTCTTCATGAGCGAGGGCTATCTTCCTCATTTCAAGATGCAGGCGATCAAGGTCGATAAAAGCCATATTGAAACCTATAACGAGCAGGAGCTGCAACTGCTTTTGAAGAAGCCTAATATCAAGAAATGTTCCTTTACCGAATACCAATGTTGGGTGATGACGAACTTCTTTTTCAGCACAGGAATCAGGCAGCGGAGTTTGATGCACATTCAGATCAAGGACATCGATTTTGATAACAATGTGGTGTACGTCAACGTAACGAAGAACAGAAAGCCTTTGATCGTTCCACTCAATCGAACTATGGTCAATATCCTCTCCGAGTACCTCAAATACAGACATCATAAAAGCAATGACGACTTTCTCTTCTGTAACGTCTTCGGTCAGCAGCTCACGAAAAGCACCTGCTATCATATGCTCTACGAATACAACAAGCGCAGAGGTGTGCAGACCACAGGCATCCACCGCTACCGCCATACCTTTGCAAAACAATGGATCCTCAACGGTGGCAACGTCGTCTCCCTCTCAAAGCTGTTAGGTCATTCCAGTCTCGAAATCACGCAGAATTATATCCATTTGTTGGTTAGTGATATCTCAAAACAGGTAGACGAGTTCAATGTGCTTGATAAGTTTTATGGGAAGAGTAGGATTACGATGACAACAGAACAGCCATTACCTAAATAATGCAAAAAAACTTGAAATATTCATAATTATGTGATATAATGTATATGCCAAACTATTTGAATATGAGATTGACGGTATGTTTTCCCATGGGGTAGCTATACCCTTTTTGACATATCTATGTAGTAGAATTTGATAAAAATGCAAATTCCATCTACATAGGTATATAAACATGCCTCATATTAGAATAGTTTGGCGACTATCGGAGTTTGCGTTTTTTAGGCGTTGACTCCGGTCGGCGCCTTTTTTAATCGTTTTATAGAATGTTTAACATTATGGATCAATGGAGAAAGATGAGATGAAAGAAATAAGATCTAACAAAAAGCGTTTAATTGCAATTGTATTAGCAATTTTATTGCTTGTTATGGAGACTATGACTCTGTTTTCGTGTGATTCAAATGATAGTCCTACAGATTTGACGCAGAAAAACGAACAGAATAGCGAACAAGCAAATCAAAATGTGATCCTATCGTTTGTTGTAGAGGGAGAAACCTATTCTACCATAACTACAACAGGAACGGAGACGATTCAAATCCCCGAAAATCCATCAAAGGACGGATATACTTTTGACGGTTGGTATTGGGATAAGGATGTATGGAGTAAGCCTTTTACGGCAAACTCATTACTCGATGCTCCAATTTCAAGTGATATGTCCGTATATGCAAAATTTACACCGATTGCATATTCCATATCCTATGAAATGGATGGCGGTACGCATAACAATCCTGCAACATACACAATTGAGAGCAGTTTTGAGTTTGCGGATGCTCAAAAAGCGGGTTATACCTTCTTGGGTTGGTATACTGATGCGACTTTTGCAACACCGATAAAATCCATATCTGCGGGGACTACCGGAGATATGAATCTGTATGCCAAGTTTAAATTGGCAACGTACAGCATTACTTATGAGAATACCAAAGGTGCTGAAAATACAAATCCGTCTACATATAACATCAATAGCGAGACAATTACATTTTCCCCTTTGTCTAAAGATGGATATACCTTTGGCGGTTGGTATGTTGGCGATACTAAGGTTATGGAA
The DNA here is from genome assembly GCA_015064735.1 of Oscillospiraceae bacterium. Taxonomy (GTDB): domain Bacteria; phylum Bacillota; class Clostridia; order Oscillospirales; family CAG-272; genus HGM12713. Next base: position 33,093 of record SVRP01000007.1, on the reverse strand, counting down.
ATCTCCAAGGGTAGCACTGGTAATCTTACTTTAACTGCCAAGTGGGATACGATTGGTTATTCCATCACGTATCATAATGTAACAGGAGCAACTAATACCAATCCCGATTCCTATGATATAGAGGATCAGCCTCTTGCACTTCTTGATGCAAGTAAGGATTACTATACCTTCAAGGGTTGGTATACCGATGCAGAATTCAATAACAAAGTAACCGAAATTGTGGTTGGTACTACGGGTGTTGTCGATCTTTACGCAAAGTGGGAAACTGTTGAGTACACCGCAACCTTCATGGATGGAGATACACCTGTTGGCACGGTTAAATTCACAGTAGAAACCGAATCGATTACTCCACCTGCCATTCCCGAACATGCGGGATACACAGGTGCATGGGAGAGCTATACTCTTGGCACTGAAAATATTACGGTTACCGCTGTATATACTTTGATTACTTACAATATTGTATATCATAATGTTGACGGTGCGACCAATAGCAATCCTTCCAATTATGATGTTGAAGATCAACCTCTTGTACTTTTTGATGTGAGCAAGGATTACTATACCTTTAAGGGTTGGTATACCGATGCAGAATTCAATAACAAAGTAACCGAAATTGCGGTTGGAACAACAGATGTTGTTAACCTTTACGCAAAATGGGAGGCTATTGAATATACCGCAACATTCATGGATGGAGATATACCCGTTGGAACGGTTAAGTTTACAGTAGAAACCAATTCTATCACCGAACCTGCAGTTCCCGAACATGCGGGATACACAGGCGCATGGGAGAGTTATACTCTCGGACATGAGAATATTACGATCAACGCTGTATATACATTGATTACTTACAATATCGTATATCATAATGTTGACGGTGCGACCAATAGCAATCCTTCCAATTATGATGTTGAAGATCAACCTCTTGTTCTGAGTGATGCTAATAAGGAAGGTTATAGATTTGCTGGTTGGTATAGTGATGCAGAATTTAACAGGAAAGTGACTGAAGTTTCTGCTGGAACAACTGGTATAGTAAACCTGTATGCCAAGTGGGAAGCACTTGAAATTACAATTACATTTGTAAGTAATGGAGGAACGGAAGTTGTCCCATTAACTGAATACTGTGGTACGGAAATTACGGCTCCCGAAGATCCCAAAAGAGAAAAATATTCCTTTAGAGGGTGGTTCTTAGAATCAAGTGACGAAGCATACGTCTTTTCTACCATGCCCACGAAAGATATTATTCTTTATGCTAAATGGGATATATATTCGTTAACACTTACCTATGATGAAACTGTTACTGCGGTTTCTTCACTTAAAGATATAACAGCGGATATCTTCGATGCTAGGTGTACGGATAATCTTGGAAGATTAATTGAAGTCACGGCTTCTGCGAGTGCTCCTTTGACCGCGGGAGAAACAGTAACCATACGGTTGACAGCTTCCGCGAATGGGATAACTGTTCAAAAAACAATTTACAACGTTAAAGTTTATTCTGCCCCAACGTTGGTCTTTGATGATACCGTAAAGTATGTTAATGTAGATGATGGTATGACAGCAACGCACTTTAGCGCAAGCGGTACAGATACATTCGGTGCAGCAACACAGATTAAGGTATATATCGCTGGCGAGTATGAGGTGGGAACATTTGTTACAGTTGTAATTGAATCTATCGACCCTGCAGGCAACATTACCTATGGATATATAGAAAACATCCAGGCATATGGTTTTCCTGAAATCACCTACAACAAAAATAAAACGTCAATTAGTGTAACTGACACTTTGAGCGCAAAACTCTTTGATGCTACCGCCAAGGACAGCTTTGGCGCAGTATTAACTGTAACAATCACTCGTTATAGCGGAACGATGGCAGCAGGAAATACTGTAACTATTCGCATTTCTGCAACCGACAGCAAAGGTCATACAACCAATATTGATGTTGAATGCAAGGTTTACGGTATGCCTGTCATTTCAGAGGCAATCAAGACCGATGTAAGGGCGGACGATACAGTTACTCCTGAGTTACTTGGAATTACAGGAACAGATACCTACGGCAATTCTTTAACTGTCACTCTTATCACGAAAGAAGGCAAACAGACCGCTGGAACTATATGGACGATTACCGCAATCATTTCTGATGTGGCAGGAAATGTTACCACAAAGAACTTCGAACTTATGGTTTACGGTGCACCCACGATTTGTTACAACAGAGATGGTGTAAGGGTTGAAGAAGATGCAACAATAGCTCCAGTAGCAATTCTCAATATTATAGCAAAGGATAGTTTTGGTAAGGATTTAACTGTGACGGCAAGTGTTAAATCTGGAAGTTTGATTGCTGGAACATATATTACATATACGCTTATTGCGACCGACCATCTTGGCAATACGTATAGTATAGACACCGTGCCCATCGGTGTCTATGATGTAAACGATATTAAGTTTACATACTCCCAAGGTATGTCCAATTTGATCAAAATCACTAGCAAGGGTGAGGAATTTGATGCCAGAGCATCAGATAGTTTTGGTCACTTGTGTGATATTACTATCGAAGCAGCAGATGGATATACACTTTCAGGCGGTAAAACGATTACGCTTTACATTGTCGCAACCGATAAAGCGGGCAACAGAGTATTAAGCGAGGCTGTCAGTGGGATTAACGTATACGACATTCCTACAGTTACATTGAACCAAAACAACCGTGTTGTTGATGAGAATACGGATATTTCGTTTCTACTTACAGCACATGATAGCTTTGGCGAAGAGCTATATACAGAAATTACAATTGAAGGAGAACAGATGGAAGGAAATACAATAGTAGTTACCTTGACTGCTGTCGATAGTTCAGGAAATACTGTAACCAAACAATACACTTTTGGTGTATTACCGTCTGAAAAACCGTTTGTCGAACTTTATATTGACGGAAAACTTTGGCAGGCATTTTTTGCAAATGATGCAAGCAATTATATTTTGCCTATGCCTGAGTTGTCAAATGGATTTGAAGCAGTATGGATTGATGGAGATGTTAATATTTATTCGCAAACTGATGGCGTAGGTCTTATAGAATTACCTGATAATATTCAACTGTATTACAAAACATATAAAGCTGGATATACTCCTATTTGGACTATTGAGCAATTGAAATCAATTTCCTTATCAGACATTAATGCCAAATATTGTTTGATGCTTAATTTGGATTTGAATGGATCAGAGTGGACACCAATAGGAACAGGCAGTTCCCCATTTAGTGGAGAATTCGATGGAAACGGACACTATATATCCAATTTTATGGTAAGCTCTGTTGCACATTGTGAAGGTTTGTTTGGAAATAATAATGGAACAATAAAAAATCTCGGGGTTGAAAACTTTAGGGTATACAAATATGACCCCGAATATGTCGGATACCTAGGCGGTTTAGTTGGTTTTAACAACGGTACAATAACGAACTGCTACGCTACGGGCCGTGTGATCAACGACGGATGGGAAACAAATTACACTGGCGGTTTGGTTGGTTATAATGAAAAAGGTACAATAACGAGTTGCTACGCTACTGGAGACGTAATAGGCGTCTCCAGTACCACGGAAAACTACGCAGGAGGTTTGATTGGTTATAACGAAGGTGGCACAATAGCGAATTGCTATGCTACCGGAGACATAAACTGCGATCCCAACGAATACTCGGCTGGCCGTGCGGGGGGGTTGGTTGGTTATAATGAAGAAGGTATAATAAAAAACTGCTACGCTACGGGAGATGTAACGGCCTTCGCCATCGAAGATAGCAAACAATCCATCTACGCAGGCGGCTTAGTTGGTGGTAGTGGCTATGATATTAGCAGTAACAAGACTGGTACAATAATAATGAACTGCTATGCTACGGGCAATGTCATCTCTAACTCGTCCTACGGTAAATGCTACGCAGGTGGTTTGATCGGTTATAATGAGTCTCATGCAATAACGAATTGTCATGCCATAGGAAACGTAGCTGCTAGCTCCAGTGATAACCACAGTTTGGCTGGAGGTTTGATTGGTTATAACGAATACTGTACAATAACGAACTGCTACGCTACGGGGGACGTAAGCTCTAGTACTTTCGGTTACTCCGCCTGGTTAGACTATCAAAGCCACGCAGGCGGCTTAGTTGGCTTTAGTGTTGGACACGCAATAACAAACTGCTATGCTACGGGCAATACAACCTCTATAGCCAGCGGTTATAACGAGGGCTATGCAGGCGGATTGATTGGTTATAACGATACCTGTACAATAACGAACTGTTACCGCTATAGTTCTCAGGAAATTTCGGGCAAAACTAAAAATACAATTGGTGCCGCAAAAGATTTGGCGGAATTGCACTCTGTAGTTTTCCTGTCATCTACACTTGGCTGGTCTACTGATGATTGGAACTTGGTTGAAGATCAACATCCTACTCTCAAAAATGTAGGAGTTGCCAATTAACAAAATACTTTAATATGTAAAAGTGTAAATCAAATAGCCGTAATTAATATCTGAAAAATGTTATTAATTACGGCTTTTGAATTTTATTTCTCGCTTATACTTATAATAACTGTTCCTAGAGCAACCGCAGAGTTTGATGACGTCAGGATCTTCCAGTGTTCCACCGAAGTCTTTAGAGTGTTTCTGGATAATAGCCTTACACTCTATAGACTTCTTGGTGGTCAGTGTTGAGCCTTTGGTAAGGCCTATCTGTGTCCCATTCTTTTTAGCTTCACGGATTCCTTGACTGATTCTTGAATGAAGATCGGTAACTTCCTTTTCGGCTTGGTCAAAAGCTGCTTTGATCTGTTCTTCTGCCAAAGCTAATATGAAATCATTGATCAATTGTATATTGCCCTTAAAGAAAGCGTCAACTGCTTGATTTCCAGTGTCGATGCTGACGTTCAGCAGTTTGCTCTTAGTGGCATCGAGAACAGACGTATTTATAAGTGGCTCGTTAAGAAAGACGAGGTTAATGCCACGCTCATAGAGCATTTTGTAATCTTTATAGCCCTCTGCGCTATTACGCGCCATTCGGGAGACACTGTCGAAAACGATGGTGTCTTTCTTTTTTACTTGGGGTATGAATTTCTCCCAATGTGGACGGTTCTGTGTAGTACCTGTGTAAAATTCTTTGATGATAATTGCATTCGGGTAGATAGCGGTGATATTGGTGATCTGTCGGGCGATTTTCTGATGTTGGGTGCTAACGCGGCAATAAGCATAAATCATAATGTGTACTTCCTTTCAGTATTGAAACTAACTAAAGATTCTTTTGATGCTATCATTATGCCGTGTATTTGCTAATTAGGCACGAACTTTTGATATAACTTTTGCAAACTTTCTTTTGATACTGATGTGTAAAAAAATATATCTATGGCGGTAGGCTATAGCTATAAATAAAGATAGATCTATCTTAAGCTTTTTATTTCATTCAATTAATTTAGCGTTTTGTTTTATAATTTATATGGACAAGTATAAAAACTAGTGCTATAATTATATAGGTAACAGTTGCAAATTAAGACAGATGCGAGGGGCTATTATGATATCGGTAGTGGAAATTGCGAGTAGATTGGTAGATAGAAAAGAATATGAGTTTAGTGTTAATAAGGCGAGCTGGGAACCTAAACGAGCTGAATCTTATACGCTACCGGCATTTCATATAACTGAGAGTAAAGCCAAAGGAGCAGAGGCAAAGCTTAGAACAAAGCTAAGTAAGGTCTTGACGTTTATTGATAGCGTGAAGCATAAGCGTTTTAAAGACGGCTGTACCATTATGCCTATTAGTGTAACGAACAAGGATAACTTGGCGATTTGGGGCGACAAGATGGGCGTGTCAAGAGCGATTGCTTATATGATAGAAATTGGACTGATAAGTGTCGAGAGTGATAAATATCAGTTCGGAGCTTATTATGATAAAGACAATAAGAGCAAGTCGTATTACTATTATAAAGAGAACGAAGATAAGGTCAAGGCATATTGTGAGGCGCATGGCATTACTATGCACGTGGTTCAGAATAAGGTATATGACATGGCTGAGGTTAAAAGCGTTCCTCTGGCAATAGATAAGTCTATGGTGCGTTTTGCGACGGGACTTAAGCTGATAAGACCTGAGGACCTGAGCAAGGCGGAGTTTGAGAAGCAATTGACTTTGTGCTTATATGAGAACTACCCGGGCTTGCGGTTTCATATCATAAAGGCGAACGAGATCAACGAGAGATATTATAAGGACTATCCGGAATTTCGGATTCGTTTTCAGCCGAATTTTACTTGGTCAGACGATGATCTGTACGTAAGTAGGATCGGTATCAGAGCAACGAATTCCATGATCAATGTCAAGAAAGAGGTACGTAAAGAAATATTAAACGCGTATGGCTTGAACTTGGAGCATGATATTAATGCTTCGGTGCCGCGTATGACGGCATCTTTGAACGCAGGACATTGGATAGATGAAACGGAAGATATGTACGAGCTCATATTTCGTGTTATGGAGCCGAATGGTGACTTCAACGATGAAGTGCGTGAAGCAATCAAAAAGCTTCATATGCGAGCTTATTTTGATTCTGGGGACAAGCTTACAGGGCATCATACTTGGTTGTCGATGGATCAGAGCGGCATTGATAGAGAGGACGTTTGCGATACTATGAAAGCTTTTCGTGAAGCAATTATAGAAGCGGAGGGCGGTAAGCTTTATGGGAGTGATATCTTTTACATTGAGTCATGTGTGTATCTGATGACGTTATATGATTTGGTTACATCGGGGCATAAGGTGTGGCAAGTTTATGATTGCTTTTATGCGACGGGGGAAGAAGATCAAGAGTTGTTTGATTTTATGATTTCAAATGGAGTAAAGAGAAATTTTGAAGATTTCTTGTCGGTTTGGTGGAAAGTATAGAGATAAAAAAATATAAATAATAAATATAATTATATATACAATAGGTAACAGTTGCAAAAAGTGTGGCGAAAAAGATAAAAAAGATATTTATATAGAGAGAGATAGAAATTATATAATATATACAATAGGTAACAGTTGTAAAAAACAGATAATTCGGGGTGAATTATCTGTTTTTTATGTTGTGTGTGGTTATTTGTTGAAATAAATGATATTGATGATATCTTTAAGTGAATAATCGTTTTTAATAAGGTTGATGGATTTGATAACGTGTGGGTATTTAGAAGGATGGGTGTATGAGGTTGTAAGTAGTTTGATAAGAGATTTGTAGGTGTTGATATTATATTTAGAGGATGTGGTGAAGTAGAAATTTAAGAATTTTTGGTAGGTATCTTCAGACATGAAGAAATTACAATGGATATTGAGTTGTTGGTAGACGAAGAAGAGGAGATCGAGTTGATCGATAGTTAGGGTATCGATTTGAGTTTGAATGAACGTGGACGAATAAATTTTACTTTTCATAATATAAAATTCCTTTCATTTAAAATATTTTATATTATAGAATACAGTTTTATTTTGTAAAATCTAATCGTTTTACGAATAAAAGATCGAAAATTGAAAAAGCTGATGATCCATACCGGACCACCAGCCTTTGTTATTGATATTTTGTGCTATCAATATATCTTAATCAGAACACGTCGTAGCCGAAAGCGTCTACGTTAGCGTAGTAGTTATTGATTACTTCTTCAATCGTAAACTTCTTTTTGAGCAGTAGTGTAGCAGTAAGTAGGCTCATATGGTCAAAGCAATACTTAGTAAGATTTTCTATCAGTTCTTTTCTAAAAGCCTTATCCTCGTGATGCCTGAATGGATTGCTATTAAATGCCTCAAGGAACTCATTGAACTTGTCATTGTAGATCATATTTCCGTGCTGGCAGTTCAGCTTGTAGAAAAAGATAAATAAGTCATGCAGCCCGGAGTCGCTCATGGTTTCCAATTCTTTAATCAATGTTTCAGTTGTCTTGTTAATAGGGTTACTTGTATTTTCTTTATTTTCAATATTTGCCATAATCATTCTTCTTTCTATCTGTAATTATAGAACCGCAACAGAGCACAAATTATTGCCGTTCGTATAATTTAGCAGATATTTGAAGAATCGGTGGTAGGTAAAAGCACTTCGATAGCAATTCTCATTCCAAGTCGGAAGGCATAAACAAATATCTCCCTCTCGTTGATGTCCGTCAGCTCGTCATAGCAGTCATTGAATTTTTCAAAAATCTCCTTTTGCTTGTCCGTGAGCGTTTCATTCAATGCACTATGATGATCAGCAATATAGCCCATAAGTTGTTTCTCATCTTTGCTTCTGCAGTCTGTATTTGGACACACGTTGCCATAGAATAGCTCTTCAAGTATTGATCTCATAATTATCCTCCAGTGTGATTTTAGGATAATTGTAGCGCGTATTTATGTGTTCGTAAATGTGTGTTGGACGATGTTTGCGAAAAGGTTGCAATTAAATACGAGTCGGCATTCATAGATTAATGTTGAAAAAAGAGGAATTTTGTGATATAATTAAAATAACAAAGTTCTTTATATGAATATTTAGAGGGGATATACTAATGATTCAAGAATATTTACTGATTGATGAAAATGTAAAAAATAAGATAGAAACTTTTCAGCCCGAAAATATTACTAAATTCATACAAAAAATCGACAATGCTGAAGCATGGTTTGTTTCTTTTTCAGCTATAGGTGAAAATGAGGATACTGCAAAAAAATTGTCTTCTGTGCATGACGAATTTGTCTCACTCTGCGGAACACCCATTATCTTAACTCATGGTAGCTCTGAATATTTTAACAAAAAATTGTTTCCTCTTGTTAATGATTTTGAACTCAAATTAAGGAAATTGTTGTATATATATAGTGCAATGCACAAAGGAGAAAAAGCCGCTTCTAATATCATAGAATTAGAAAAGAAAGATTTTGGCTCATTGTTTGAGATGTTATTTACGGACGATACGTTTATAAAAGAAGCTAAAATCAAAGCTAATCAAACGACTTGGAAATATACAAAAAAAGAACTAATAAACATAATTAAAGAACTTGAAGAAAAAGCTGTTTGGGATGAATTATTGGGGAAAGATACAATTCCTACATTGAGAAATTACTTTGCAGACATTAGGGCATATCGAAATGATGTTATGCATGCGCATTATATAAGCTATGGTGCTTATTTAAAGGCACGAAAATTATTTGATTCTGTTAATCAAGAAATAAATGAAAAAATCTCAACAATCATTAAGAAGCCAGAAAGTAGCAAAGCAAATGAACAAGGAACAAGTGAGATTGCTTTATCTGTAACACCTCATTATAATGATATCCTTCATAGTGCTATGCAAATACTTGACAAAGACGGATATTTACGACCTTACAATACTGTGCTACCTAACGAGTTATATCGTTCCGACTATCAACTTTTTGCTTCTCCATTAATAACAAGAGATTTGATTTTTGAGCCGGTTGATTCCGTATTTAAACTTTCCCCTAATTTGCAAAGCGAATTAGAAATGATTAATAAAGTTAAATCCGACATAGCTCCGGTTATTTCTGAACTTGAAGAGTTAAAGGAAACGTTAACTGAAAATGAAATTACTATTCCCAAAGGTATAATCGATTTACAAAAGGATTTAAATGGTTGGAAAACAATTGAACCATCGATATTATCTAAAAAAGAATAGACTGTTTTGAGGCTCAAGAACTATTTTATAGCAATTAGTATTGGTTAATGAATATCACTAGTATTGACCGTATAATCATATAAAGAATACTAAAAGAAGCATGAAAGATTAAGTGTATCTCTTGCATACATAGTTGATTTGGCTTGTTAATGAAAAAGTCGCAAATAAACTTCCCAAAAGCCGTGTACAAAAGCCTCAAAACACGATATAATGCATTCAGCAAAACTGAAAACGATGTGCTCAGCGGATAAAGATTTTGCAATGCGAATATATCAAAAAGGCTTATGCGGCAAGGCTTTTGGGCGGCAGCTTTTCACCCCGAAGCTATGGCTAAAGCCCCTGAAGCGTAGAGATGATGGGACTCATTGGAGCAGGTAACAACCCCATGGTTGGTATGACTGTTGCTGTTGCAGTTGCTATCGAAGAGGCTTGCAAATAATCCTTGCAGCGTAAGGCTTTTTGAGACTTTCTTGATTTTTAGAAATCATTAAAAAGGTTCTTTCGCTGAAAATCAATAATAAAAAAGTTGGACACATCATTTTGGGCTTTTGCTCTGGTGATGTGTCCAATATTTTTGTGGTATAAAAGAGCCGCCGCATCATAAATGGTGCGGCGGTTGTCTGTTAGATCTATATCAGATCTTGATTATTAATATTTTTCTTTCTGTACGTTCCGGGAGTTACCCCCATGACCGACTTGAAAACTCGGCAAAAGGTTTTAGGCTCGGAGAGCCCTACTTGCAACGCGATCTCTGATATTTGCATATTTGTTTCACTCAAAAGGCTGCAAGCCACCTCCATACGTTGCTTATTCAGTATATTGTGAAAGGTGTCACCGGTTATATTTTTAAAAACTTTGCAAAAATTACTTTTTCCATATCCCGAGACCGCCGCCGCGTCGTCTACCGTTATATCCTCGGAATAATTATAATATATGAGGTCAAGCGCTTTATCAATGTTTTCAACCTTTCTGAGATCCTTGTTGTCGCTATTTTTCACCGTTTCGGAGGAATTAGTTATCTCTATAAGATAGTCGCATATCTTATAGAGATTTCCTTGTATCAAAAGCTCACGGCGATCGTTTTTATCGGCGCACAGCGTTGCCGTCTCACAAAAAAGCTCAACAAGCTTTTGGTGGGAGAGGATGCTTGAGTCGAGTGTGAACACAGGTGTGCTGACAGGAATTTTTGAGAATTGTGTGAAATGCTTTTTCAAAAATGAGATGCCGACGATTATGGTTAAAACCTTTCGTTTTGTGTTAATATCGTTTCGATATTCGTGCGCTACCATAGGTCCGACAAGCGAAAACTGACCCGCGTTTACGTTAAAGCTTTTCTTGTCTATTATAACGGTAAAGCTTCCTTCAAGGCAATAGTTTATCTCAATATCACCGTGTCTGTGCTCCCCAAAGTTACCAAGCACGCCAAGTCTTGCTATATACGGCGACCTATCTTCGAGAATGCTTTGATAAAACATACCCTCACCTCCGGTTGAATGATATCACAAAAGAATGTGTTTGTCAATAATCTTCGTGAATTTTTGGGTATTTTATGAGAATATTGGTGCTTGAAAAAGAGTGGGCAAAATATTATAATTAAGAAAAAAGGAGGATATATTATGCTTGGTTTACAGTTATATACCGTACGACATAAAATGACCGACAGAGAAAGCATACGGGACACACTTATGAAAATAAAAGAAATGGGTTATGAGTGCGTTCAGCTTGCAAGCTCTGTTGAGAATATGGAGATCACCGCCAAGGTCTGCAAAGAAATAGGTCTCAGCGCTGTGGGTCTTCTTGGAAACATAGATATGTGCGAGACTGATGGAGATAAGCTCTTTGAGATAGCGAGAATATGCGGGGCTACGGATATCGGTATAAGCTCGGGTATGAAAACGGAAGAAGAGGCTTACGACGTTATCCGCAGAGCAAACGCCTTTGCAAAGAAGGCGAGAGCAAACGGCTTCTCGTTTTCTTATCACAACCACAGCAACGAGTTTATAAGAGGAGAGAGCGGCAGAACTCTAATGCAGCTTCTTATAGAGGGGTTTGATCCGAATCTCGTTGATTTTATGCCCGATACCTATTGGCTCCAGCACGGCGGTGCGGATGTCAGAGCGTTTCTTGAGAGTATCGAGGGCAGGGTTAAAATACTGCATCTCAAGGATATGAAGCGCACCGTTGACGGACCTACATATGCGGAAATAGGCGTTGGAAATATTAACTTTAAGGGAATAATTGAAAGTGCCGAAAAGATAGGCGTTGCGCATTATATCGTCGAGCAGGATAAGTGCGACGGTGACTCGCTTACATCTGCTGAAATGAGCTACAATTATATAACGAAAAATCTATTTGCGGAGGTGTGACTATGAGTGAGAAATTGTATCTCGGTGTGTCTAAGATCAACATAACTCCCGAGGTAGGATGCTGTCTTTACGGCTACGCGCCCGACGTTTTTTCCAAATCGGTACACGATGATCTTACGGCTATAGCCTTTTATTTTAAGAGCGGTGATACCGAGGCGCTGTTGCTCAGTCTTTCTTTATGCTCGATCAAAACAGAGTTATCGGATGAGATAGCTTCCTTGATAGAGGAAAAATACGGTGTACCAAAGGGAAACTGTATCATACACTGCATTCATAATCATTCCGGACCTAACGTGTCGGGAGACGTTGGATGGGGAGACGTTGACAGAAAATATTATAACGGTATATTGCTTCCTAACCTTATGAAAGTGATCGGCGAAGCTAAAAGCTCTCCTGTTGCGGTAAGAATGGCGGTAGCCACGGGAGAAAGCTTTATCGGTATAAACAGACGGCAATTGTTTCCTGATAACAGGGCGCATCTCGGTCAGAATCCTTAGGGCCCGTTTGATCCTACAATGACGGTTATTTCCTTTGCCGATGAAGAGGGAAAGGTCGTGGCGAACATAGTTCATTACGGTATGCACGGAACCTGCGCGGGAAGAAACTACGAAATATCCCGTGACTGGGCGGGTGTTATGGTGGATGACGTTGAGCGTGTGAGCGGAGCTATAACGGCGTTTTTCAATGGGGCTGAGGGTGACGTTGGTCCAAGGCTTACAAACGGACTTACCACGGGAAACGGTGACATAACGTATGCCGAGAGACACGGAGCGCTCGCCGCTCACGACGCCGCTCGAATATACAAAAAGCTCGGATCTTATAAGGACGCGGATCTTTCTGTTTTGGTCGGGGAAGTGAATATCCCTCTTGATAAAAGGATAGACTATGAAACCGCAAAGGCGGGATATGAAAAGTATAAGGAATATACAGTCAACGTAAGGGCGAAAACCGCTTATTATTATAAGACTCAGATGGAGCTGTATGAGAATGGATACGTTGATAAGGAATACAGAAGCGTTCCTCAAACTATAATAAAGATCGGTGACGTTGCGCTCATTTCATTCCCGTATGAGATATTTTCCGAAATAGCTATGCGTATAGCCTATGAAAAGAAGATCCCGCACACGCTGTCACTTTCAAATACTAACGGATGTGAAGGATATTTCGTTACCGAGGATCAGATCTGCCGCGGTGGATATGAGATAGATATGTTCAAAACGGGTTATATTCAGCCCTATGCGGACAATGCTGATTGGTATATGGTAAAGCAAACGCTTGAAAATCTTGATAAACTTAACAAAGGAGAATAAAAATGTACAGAATAGGGCAAGAGGAGCTTAACGCCGTTGCGAGAGTTATCGAAACGAGAGCACTTTTTAAGATAAATAAGTCTGGGCAGGACGCAATGTTTGCCGAGGAAGAAATGAAAGAAAAGTTCGGCACAAGCCACGCGCTTTTGATGACGAGCGGCCACGCCGCTCTCACCTCAGCTCTTATAGGTATGGGCATTGGCCCCGGGGATGAGGTCATAGTTCCAGCGTATACATACATATCGAGCGCAATGGCGGTCGTTGCGGCTGGGGCTATTCCCGTGATAGTTGAGGTCGATGACACTCTCACGCTCTCACCGAAAGCATTTGAGGCAGCTATCACAAAGAACACAAAGGCGGTCATTCCCGTGCATATTCAAGGATTTCCCTGTAAGATGGACGAGATCTGCGAAATAGCGAAGAAAAACGGAATAAAGGTTCTTGAGGATGCTTGTCAGGCAGACGGCGGAAGCTTTGGAGCAAAGCGACTCGGCACCATCGGAGACGCGGGAGCGCTCAGTTTTAACTATTATAAAATTATAACGGCAGGAGAGGGTGGCGCGCTTCTCACCGATGACAAAACGATATTTGAGAGAGCGCTCATATATCACGATAGCAGCGCTGTTGCGTATTTCGGAGATCAGCTCTCAGATGTTGAAACCGATCTTTTCTGCGGTAACGAATACAGAACGAACGGAATCTCCGCGGCGATCCTTCGTGAGCAGCTCAAGAAAATGGATGATATTATAAGCGATCTCAGAAGAAATAAAAAATACGTTATGGACGCTATTTCGGACGTATGTGAATTTGTTCCGTCGAACGATATTAATGGAGATTGCGGAACGACCATTGCCATAAAATTCGATAGTGCCGAAAAAGCAGCTGAATTTGCTGCCTCGGAAGGTATAAGCGGAACGGTACCGATAAACACAGGAAAGCACGTTTATAAGAATTGGACTCCCATAATGACAAAGAAGGGCGCTCTTCATCCCTTAATGGATCCCTTCAAGATGGAGGCAAACCGAGACATCGTTCCCGATTACAAGGACGATATGTGCCCCTTTACTCTCGATATTCTTTCAAAGGTAGTATATATCGGCGTAAATCCCGATTGGACAAAGGAAAGAATGGACGAAAAGATAGCCCTCATAAGAAATGCGCTTAAATAATAAGAGTATCAGGAAAAAGAAAAAGCTGTTGATAAAATAAAAAAGTTGGACACATCATTTTGGAGTTTTCTCCATGTGATGTGTCCAATATTTTTTATTGACAAGGAAGATTTATGACTTGATTTTTCGACAGAAATGTGATACAATGTAATCTATAAATTTAGAGTCCCGTATATTAAGGAGGAAAAGTAAATGAGCATTGCAGCAGAACACCTGTCACAAAGAAAATGGGGTGTGTTTACACATTATCTTTATAGAACGGTATGTGATCCCCAAAGCGAAGGAAATCTTAACACGGGCATTACCGATTGGAATGAGGCGGTCAATAAATTTGACGCCGAGCGACTGGCGTACGAGCTTCATAAAATGAACGTAGGATATTATTTTATAACACTGCTACAAGGAGACAATCATCTGATCGCCCCCAATGCCGCCTACGATCGGATAGCGGGAACTGCCGCGGGAGAGGCATGCAGCTTTAGAGACCTGCCTATGGACATTGCCAATGCTCTTTCAAAATACGGCATCGATCTTTGCCTTTACTACACGGGAGACGGCCCTTGGAAGGATGAGGTTATAGGAAACAGATTCGGATTTGTCGCTCCCAGAGAGAATGTTTCCGAGGAATTCGTAAAAAAATGGGCTGCCGTATTGGAGGAATATGCGGTGCGCTACGGGGATAAGGTGAAGGCATGGTGGATAGATGGCTGTTACGGAGCTCCGGCTTCTCACCGTGTAGAGCGATTCGGTTATACTGATGAGCTTCTTTCACATTATTATAGAGCTGTGAAAAAGGGAAATCCCGACGCTGCGGTGACCTTTAATAACGGTGTAACACTTAATCTTGAAAAGTATTACGCGAATGAAGATTTTGTTGCGGGCGAATCAAGAGGCATACGCGAAAAGCTCCCTCAGTGCAAATATATCGACGGCGCGCTGATCCATACTCTCTTTCCCATGGGAATAACCGACGACTTTAGCGGGGGCGCATGGGCTAAGGGCGGAGTAAAATACAGTAATGAATACGTTCTGAAATACATCAAGGCTATGACGGCTCTGGGCGGAACGGTAACCGTAGATATGCAGCCGTTTATCGACGGAAGCTTTGCACCGGACCAAGCGGCGGTTCTCCGCTGGGTAGGACAGAATCTTTAAAAAGAAACGGACACATCATTTTGGGCTTTTGCTCACATGATGTGTCCGTTTTTTATATGATTGGATGTATAATTGAATGATATTATATTTCGAATGAAATGTTTAACGCGTGTATATCTGCGCTCCCTGTAAGATAATCTGTATGCAAATGACCTTAGATAATGTAGCGTATTATTGCAGCGAGAAAAATTATTTTTTCTTTGTCAAGCGGATGACGTTCCAAGAGTGGGGTTGGAGAACCGCTGTGAAGTCTCCGTTGTCATTCTTGGAAACGCCCCCCTCGTGGGGTACAACCTCATACGGGTTATCCTCGGTGTTGACCGCCTTCAGGTTCTCATGCTCCAAAACGATATGACGGGTCACAGCATAGTCTGCATACTGACGGAGGTCGCAAACAAGCTCCATAGAATCGTCAAGAGACTTGTTGACCGCGAAAACAGTCAGAGTTTCTTCTTCCTCATTTTCAACTACCACGGAGTCGAGATATGGTACCGCATCGGAGATTCTACATTCATAGGTCGGCGACATGACGACAGTATGAAGTACTTTACCGCGTCCCATGGTGGAAGCATGTAAGAAGGGATAATAAATAGTCTGTCTCCACGCGCCCGTGTCGCTGGTCATAATAGGCGCAATAACATTCACAAGCTGCGCGAGACAAGCGATCTTGACACGGTCGGCATGGCGCAGCAGGGTGATCATAGCGCCGCCGATAAGGAGCGCGTCCTCAAAATTATAGATGTCCTCCAGCTGGTGCGGATGCCTGCACCATTCCTCAATTCTCTTATCCTGCTCCTTGGAGTGATACCACACATTCCATTCATCAATGGATAAGTTGATCTTTTTTTTGGAGCGCTTGACAGCCTTAACATAGTCACAAGCGGCGATCGCGCTGACAAGATAGTTCTCCAGCTCAACCGTTTCCCCAAGAAAACGTGGAGTATCGTTATCGAAATTCTTCCAGTACATATGGAGAGCAAGGTAATCGGTAACATCATATGCCTCCATCAAAACCTGTCGCTCCCATTCTCCAAAGGTATTACGGTAATAACCGCTACTGCCGCAGGTAACAAGCTCCATCGAAGGATCATAGGTCTTCATCACGTTTCCGACCTCGTTGGCAATACGACCGTACTCATATGCGGTCTTATGCCCCATCTGCCACTGTCCGTCCATTTCGTTGCCAAGACACCACAGCTTAATGTTGTACGGATCCTTGTATCCGTGCTTGATACGAAGATCCGCCATAGCGGAGCCCGATGGGTGATTGCAGTATTCCAAAAGATTTTTTGCGTCCTGTATACCTCGGGTACCGAGATTGATCGCCATCATTGGCTCGGTACCTGCTTTTTTACACCAAGACATAAACTCATTGAGACCAACCTCATTTGTTTCAACGACCTTCCATGCGTAGTCCAGCTGTTTTGGTCTGCTCTCGCGCGGCCCCACACCGTCTTCCCACTTATAGTTGGAAACAAAATTTCCGCCGGGATAACGTACCGTGGACACATTTAGTTCCCGAACCAACTCCAAGGTATCTCCGCGGAAACCCTCTTCGTCCGCGCTCTTCTGATCGGGCTGATATATTCCCTCGTAAACGGCTCTGCCGAGGTGCTCGATAAAAGAGCCGTAAATACGGGGGTCAACATCTGACAGAATGTTGTACTTATCGACTGATATTCTCGCTTTTATCATTTTGTTCTCCTTTTTCACTCTTGACATTGATAAGCGTATCTCATTTTTTTTACAAGTGCCACTCCGAAGGGCGGAATACTTTCTATGTTCTCATCCTTGATAACATCATGACACTTAAGCTCAACACTTTCGTATCCGTGGTTCAGATAAAGAGTATATTCATCCATATCAAATTCCTCAAGATCCTCCGCGATAGGTTCTCTGCATTCAACGTGAGATCTTATAATGTCGATATAGATGTCTGCATTGGTATTGCTGTAAAATCCAAGGTAATAGGTGTTACCGTTCTTAACGATCGCCGCACCGTCCTTACAGAAGCCCTCGGTATAATTGCCCACAGCCACTCCGCACTCGGGAGAAAGCATCTCGTAATAATCGCTGACGGGATAGGTCTTTCCGCCGAAGCTCACGTTCTGTCTCTCGTGCGCGAAAAGTGAGGTAAACCAATCCACCGAGCAGCCCGCAAGCTCGCGGAATACTCCGGGTTCCTTGCAGGGACGGTAGTGTACGTTTTCGTCCTTGACTCCGCTCCTTGCCGAAATAATGACAATTCCTCCGCCTGCGGTGAACCTTTCAAGGCTTTTCGCAAGCTCCTCGTCCGCTACCGTAATATGGGGCAGGATGACCACCTTATATTTTCCGAGATCATCGCCCTTGCTGACAAAATCGGTATGTATGTTCTTTTTTTCGAGAGCATAGAAAATAAATTCCGCGTCGGAGGGGGCAAAGGGTTCGGCTTTATCTGCGCAGACATTGTGGTAATCGTAGTATATCGCAACGGGGTGCTTTACCCTGTCTTTCAAGAAGATATCCCCAACCCTTTCCATCTCCTTCGTTATCTCACGCACCTCTCGGCTGCGGTGATTTTCCTCACCGTCATGACCGTATATGCCGTACCAAAGCTGTTCCGTTCCGTACAGCGCGGTACGGTATCTGAAATAAAGCACGCCCACCGCTCCGTGAGCAAGATCCTGATAGGTCCAAAGACGTATCTGACCCGGAATAGGCGTAGGCAACAGGTATGGGGTCTGACCGCCGGGTCCCGATTGCTGTTCAAGAATAAGGTATTTTTCGGAGCAGCTTCTCGTCAAAGCGAGCTTATATGCCGCATTACGCCCGAGGGCTCTTCCGTTCCTTTCACGGAATGCGGGATAGCTGTCATAGGACAGAAAATCAAGGCACTCGCGGGTAAGCTTCTTATAATCAATATTCCTGAAGTATCCGTTATGGGTAATGAAGGCGTCGGGCATATACCGTCTGATGATTCTTGTCTGTACCGCCGCATAATCCGTAACCGTGTCGGATAAGAAAAGATAGTAATCGGTCATCCACGACGGATTCTCGTTTGTGGGAATACGGCGTGGGCAGTGCACATCGGAGAAATCGCCAAAATCGAGAGACCAGAAGGTATTTCCCCAACATCTGTTAAGCTCCTCAACCGTGCCGTACTTCTTTTTTAGCCACACTCTGAATGCCGCATCATCGGTTTTGGAATAGCTTTCGTATCTGTGACAATTCAATTCATTATCGATCTGCCAACCAATTACGTTTTTACAGCCGCTGAATTGCTTGACCATTGCTTCGGTTATAGTCGCGCAATATTTAAGATAGATCTCTGACGTATGATTGTGATGCTGACGGCCGCCATGACTCATGACAACGCCGTCTTTGGTAGTGCAAAGGACCTCGGGATACTTATCTGTAAGCCATTTGGGCGGTGCAGCCGTGGGAGTGCCGAGAATTACGTCTATCCCAAGCTTTTCGGCATAGCTTACGGCTTCTTCAAGTAAAGAGAAATCGTATTTTCCCTCCTCCTTCTCAAATATGCTCCACGCAAATTCTCCCATTCGAACGCAGTTCAGCCCAAGCCCTTTTATACGCTCAAGATCGCTTTTCATTGCCGATCGATCCCAATGCTCGGGATAATAACAGCAGCCTATTAAAAATTTATTATTCATGGCGAACTCTCCTTTTTATTTGAGTTTCCACAGAAGATCGGCAACCGCAAGCTTATCTTCGAGCCCCTCAACCGTTGTATCCTTTGTAATATGAACGAACTCAATTTGCGTCATATTAGCAAAATCCCTCATCTGCTCCGCCGTAACGTCATAGGAAAGGACTGTATGATGAGCGCCGCCCGCGGTTATCCAGCATTCGATACCCGTAAGCAGGTCGGGCGCGGGCTTCCACATAACACGTGCTACGGGAAGATTTGGCATTTCCATAATGGGCTTTATGCATTCTATATCCTGACAGATAAGGCGAAGTCTGCCACCCATATCGACAAGACTGACAACGATAGCCTTGCCCGCCTTTCCCTCAAACACAAGTCTTGCGGGATCCTTTTCGTTCATGCCGATACCAAGGTGGTGAGTTTCAATTCTCGGCTTTGCCTCGGCAAGACTGGGGCATACCTCAAGCATATGGGCGCCGAGGCTGCACATATTGTCCTCAGAAAGGTGATAGGTGTAGTCCTCCATAAATCCTGAGGATCCGTTTTCATTCTCACCCATTGCCTTCATAATTGCTGTCATCGCCGAAACCTTCCAGTCACCTTCGCCGCCGTAGCCGTAGCCTTTGGACATAAGATGCTGAGACGCAAGCCCGGGTAGCTGCTCCATGCCGTAAAGATCCTGGAAGGTGTTCGTGAAGGCGGTACATCCCTCGCCCTTCATCATTTTCTCCATGGCGATCTCTTCCCGCGCCTGATAGCGTATAGCTTCTATATTGTCCGTGGCAATATCGTATGACTCCTTATATTCCCTCATAAGGGCATCGATCTCCGAGTCGGTCACGTTGTTCATTTCTTTTACAAGGTCGCCGACAGCCCAGGTATTGACCTGCCAGCCGAGCTTTGCCTGTACCTCGACCTTGTCGCCCTCGGTAACGGCAACCTCTCGCATATTATCACCGAAGCGCATTACCTTCAGCTCTCGGGATACGGCAACGCCCACAGCCGACCTCATCCAATCGCCGAGACGCTTTGCAAGATTCTCGTCCTGCCAGTGACCCGCAATGACCTTTCTCGGAATACGGAGTCTTGCGGCGATAAATCCGTGCTCTCTGTCTCCGTGCGCCGCCTGATTAAGATTCATGAAATCCATATCAATTTTTTCATTGGGTATCTCACGGTTATACTGTGTCGCAAGGTGGCAATAAGGCTTCTGCAAAGAGGCAAGTCCGTTTATCCACATTTTTGATGGAGAGAAGGTATGGCACCAGGTAATTATACCTGTACATTCCTTATCATAATTAGCTTCACGAATAACGGCGGATATCTCCCCGTTGCTCTTAGCCGTTCCTTTATAAATGAGCTCGTACGGAAGTTTGCCGCTTTTATTAAGATATTCCACCATCTCTTTTGCGCGTGCGTCTACCGTTATCAACACGTCGTCTCCGTAAAGGCACTGGCTTCCCACCAAAAACCAAAACTGTCTTTTCATTACTTTTCTCCTTTTTTCTAATGGAATTTCTTTAATTTTATTTGATGCATGCTTCGATTTGTGCTACTTGTCGGTTTTGAACGTATATTTATGTGCACACCGCACAAACATCCTATAAAGCAGGCATTTTACTGATTATAGTATATCATGCAAAATAAAAAAATCAAGAAATCCATTATTTTAATATGGACATTTGTTAACCTCTGTGGTATAATATATAAAACAAAAAAGGGGGACAGATCATGAAGATCATACACGAGGCAAGCTCAAAGGATAAAAATTCTCACGTTACGCTCTGCAAATACAGATATCTGAATAACGTATCCCATTTTCACAGCGACCACGAGCTTGTATTCCTGCATAAGGGTACATCAACGGTGACTGTAAACGGCGAAAGATTTGAGCTGTCTCCCGAGGACTGCGTTTTTATACACAGCAACGATATTCACTATATACAGTCCTCTCCCGAAACCGAGATCAGCGTTGTAAAGGCTGATGAGCAGTATTTTGACCGTCTCTTCCGTAACCGCCGCTTTTCATCCCCCTTGCTTTCATCCGACTACGGCGCGAAAAAAATGTTCGACGAGATACAGAAAGAAAAAGGCATAAACGACGAATTTTCCGCCTCCGCAACCGACGGTATAGTAAAAAGGTTCTTGGTTGATGCCATGAGAGGAGAAACACTCTGTCGGAATGAGTACTCGGAAAAAGGAACAACAGGTGCCAACGAGCTGTATGTCAGAATAAATGAAAAGCTCATCCGCGATTACGCGACGGTATCCTTCGACGAAGCGGCGGAATACATGCATTTCAGCCGCCCCTATTTTTCCAAGGTCTTCAGCAACCTTTTCGGCATGTCCTTTACAAAATATCTTAATACCGTACGAATAGCGTTTGCCGTGGAGAAGCTTCGCGCGGGCGGTATGAGCGTTACCGAGGTGTCGGCAAGCTGCGGATTTAATACGATCCGTAATTTCAACCGTGTGTTCAAATCAATGACGGGATATTCCCCCAACAGCCTCCCCGAGGACTATGTGTTTATTTTCAATTTGGACAAGGACTCGGGTCTTGACCCCACTTTGAACTGTACCGAATTGCTCGGCTAATGCAAGAACGAAAGGAACGCGTTTACTTTTCTCTTAAAAAAAGAAAAGTAACAAAAGAAAGCTTGCTCGGATTTCTTCTTGTAGCTCGACCCTACCTCAGCAAAAATTTTATAGTTTTTTATTTAAGATTTATTTAAGAAAAACACTCCTCGGACGCACCGAGGAGTGTTGATTTTATTGTACCGTTATATAGCAAAAATTGTAATAAATTACGTTTTATCGGTTTTTTTCGCTTCGTTACGCTGGCGCTCCGCGTCAAGACGCATTTCTTCAACCGTCTTTTCTTTTATGCGAGCCGCTCCCTTATAATCGCGGTTTCTCGTAATAAAGGTTCCGTTTGCGTGTCGTTCAGCCATACGTGCCTTTGCGCGCTCGATCTCTTCGGCGTACTGAGGCAACCATTCAGCCTCTTCAATAAGGTACTCGTCGACCATCTGGTCCACCTCCGAGGTGGTACAAACAGCGCCTGTAAGGGGATCCATAAGCATAGCCTGAACGAGCAGATCACGGTCTGCGCTTACCGCAGCCTCAACCGCGAGTCTCTGTACCCATATAGACTGAGAGCAGATAGCCGCGCAACCAAGAGGCAGGTCACCTACCTTGGGAATGCTTATTCCGTTTCTGTCAACGTATCCCGGTACCTCGACTATACATTCATCGGGAAGATTTGTGATGGTACCGTTATTCATTACGTTAAAGTGACCGCGGTAGCATCTGCCTGTCTCCAGCGCTTCGATTATATATGAGCCGTGTTCCTGAGAACGGTTTTCGGGAGTAAACTTGAAAGCAGGTTCCTTCATCCAGTTGGGGAAGTCTGTCTCAAACCAATTTCTTCCCTCGCGGCAGATTCGCAAGTATCCGCCCGTTTCACCGTTTGCCCAACCGAACTCATGATCGAGCCAATCGTTTATTCCGTCAGGACGCTTACGGTACCATGCCAGATATTCCGAAAGATGTCCGTTTGACTCGGTGGAAAAATATCCGAAATGCTTGAGAACATCTATTCGTACCTTTTCTCTCCGAGAAAGGAAGGGATCGTTCATAATTGCGTCATACACCTTTGAGGTAACGTCCTCGCCATTGAGGTTTAACCTTATGTACCACGTCTGATGATTGATTCCCGCGCAGATAATATCAAGGTCCTTTTGTTCGCAACCGAATGCGGTAGCAAGTCTCTTGTGTCCCGCCTGAACTCCGTGGCAAAGACCGAGGGTGGGAACCTTTCCGTATTTGTTCGCCGCCCAGGTTATCATGGCGTTGGGGTTGGAGTAGTTAAGAAGAATGCAATTGGGCCTTGCTACCTCACGTATATCACGGCAGAAATCCAGAATAGCGGGGATACCCCTCTGACCGTACATTATACCGCCACAGGCAAGAGTGTCTCCTACGCATTGGTCAACACCGTATCGAAGACCTACCTCGATATCCTTTTCAAATGCCTCCAGCATACCGATACGAACCATGTTTATTACATAATTTGCATCCTTAAATGCTTCTCTGCGATCAGTAGTGGCATGAATTTTAATATCAAGTCCGTTTTCCTTGATATCGCGGGAACAAAGCTGATATACCATATCCAAATTGTGGGGATTGATGTCTGTAAAGGAGATCTCCACGTTTCGAAATTCCGGAACTGTCAGAATATCCGCAAGAAGACGCCTTGTAAATCCGACGCTTCCGGCACCTATGAACGCAATTTTTAAGCTCATAATAAACCTCCGTTTTTTATTTGATTGGAATTTTTATATCCTAACGTATAATTAGTATAGCAAAATATAATCAAACAGGCAAGAAAAATATTATCGGATCATGGACATTTATTATCATATATCGCTGATGCTGAAAATATCGGAAAAAGAAAGCTCAAACAGATTTTCTCCCTCGTGAAGCGAAGCAAAGGGACCCGCAACGGTATCTCCTTTACGGATATTTCCTTGGATATCCCTTGTGAAATCTATTGCATCTCCCTCGGGAGTTTCAAATGCCTCCTCGGTAATTCTTGTTTTTCCAAGCCTTTCCGTAGTCACGGGGGTGCATTGTGCATTTGCAAGTGCTTGCGGTACCGTAAGCTTTAAAAGCAGACCTCCGTTGTTTTCTGTAAGCTCGACCCTTGCGCCTTCGGCACGGATATGACCTGTCTCCTTGCGAAACGGTCTTGCTTTGCCTGCGTAAGCATTCCCCTCTACCCACACCGCTTGAGGGACCTCGAAAAACTTGTCGTTGTCACGGACGATACCGCACCTGTGTATCTTTTCCCGAAATTCCTCATAGGTAGTGAATTTGTCATACTGAGAGCCGAGAAAACCGAGAAAATCGATCCCAGACGGCAAGGTAGTATCGGCAAGGATTATATTGTTCATTATTCTGTCGTCGCCGCCGTAAACAAAAGCAGTTGCCGCAACCTGTGTACTGTGGGGGTAATGATAGGGAGTGGATCTTCCGATATCATTGCGATTATCGGTAAATCCCGAAATAAGATTGTGAACGAATGCCGTTCCCTGAGCCTTGTTTACAAAGCCGTACCTTGAAAGCAGAATATTGTTATCAACTGTACATGGTCCGTGGGTGATCTCAATATAAAGATCCCTTCCGTTTTTGTAGAATACGTTTTTGGTGACTCTGGTTCCCTGAGCCTCCCAATCAAGCCATATTCCGAGATTGCAGTTGTTTATGTTGTTGTTCCCGATAACGGTATCAATAGCGGCATGGAGCTTTATTCCGGCAACCTCATGACCCCAGAACTCCTGCTTAGTATTTACGTTATAAATAAGGTTATGCTCGATATGGCTGAATACGCATCCGAGATGCCCCACTATGCCGCACTGACCGCAATCGTGTATTTCGTTGTTTCTTACGGTGTGAGACCCTACGGTATCCTTGCTCCAGCCAAGCTGAATTGCCTTAAAGACCGCTTCTTGCTGATACTGATAGCCCGATTTTCGCTCAAATCTGCTATGGAGATTATGTCCCGTAGCCTCGTCCTTACCGAGGCTTACGGCGCAGCATTTTGCATCGTGCAGGTGATTGTTCTCTATTACCCATCCGCGACTCCAATGGGGACCCACCATACCCGGCTGATCGGCGGTGGGCGGCGCCCAAGGGGTCGCCGCATGAGCGATCTCAAAGCCGCGGAGGATTATGTAATTTATTCCCGTACGGGTAGGGTAAAAGCAGCATTTGCGTACGTTTATCTCCACAAGCTCTCGGTTGGGGTCATATTCTCTGAAGTTACACCATAAAGTCGTATTCTCATCGCCGACCTCCGCATACCACTGATACACCGTATCGTCGGGATAGCGAATATATTCCTGCTTGTCATAGGGCGCGGTCGTGTGAAAGGCGCCCTGCGTTCTCCTCTCTGCCTTGTAAAGAGCTTCAAGTGAGGGGGCCTCATACATTGACCTTCCGTTTATATACACGTCTCCCAGATGAACGCGGTATTCCTGCGGTATTACGTACCAATCCCCTTCAACCTCAAGAGCGAAGGGATTCCAATCTCCGAACATGGCGTTGTTCAGCATTTTTTTCCAAACGGAGCCTTCAACGTGAGTCCAATCGGTGACCTGCTCCGAGCCCTTGATAATCGGCCTTTCGCCGTTTACCGCCTCATATATTATAGGGCATTTCTCTCCCTCGCCTCCGTTTCTCGGGTCTACCCATTCTCGATAGGTTCCTCCGCCGACTCTGACCGTATCTCCCGCAACCGCTAATTGAGCCGCGTGATTTATGGTACGGAAGGGAGCGTCTACCCCTCCCGTGTTTTTATCGTTACCATTTACAGAAACGTAATAGATCATACCAATCTCCTTTTTATATACTATTCAGCCTTGCAAAGTTTTCCCTCATGCAGGGGTAGAGCGATTTGTAGATGCCGTAATATTTTTCATATTCCGCATGAGCATCGGGGCTTGAGACCGTAACGTTCTTTACCCTGACTATCGCCTCGCAGGCTTCTCCAACAGACGAATAAACTCCCGCGGCACAGCCTCCGAGTATAGCCGCTCCGAGAGCCGCCCCCTCGTCGGATTCCATTCTCTTGACATTGACTCCGTAAACGTCGGAAAGCATCTGACACCACAGGTCGCTCTTTCCGCCGCCTCCGCAAAGCGCCATATCGGATACGCCTATATTCATGCCGCGAAGTATTTCCATACAGTCATTAAGGGAGAAGGAAACTCCCTCCATTACGGCTCTTGCCATGTGATATTCGTTGTGCAACGCCGAAAGACCGAAAAAAACGCCTCTTGCATCCGAGTCAAGATGGGGAGTGCGCTCTCCCATAAGATAGGGCATATAAATAAGTCGCTCAGAGCCTATAGGAAGCCCAGCGCATTTTTCGTCGATCTCTCTGTAGCTCTTATGGGGAAGCGCGATCCTGCGGAACCAATTAAGCGAAAGTCCCGCTGCCTGAGTAACTCCCATTACGTGCCACGTGTGAGGAACTGCTGCGCAAAAGGTATGGACCCTTCCCAAAGGGTCGATCACAGGACTGTCGGTAGGCGCAAATACCACGCCGCTTGTACCCACGGTGGTAAACGCCTTACCCTCGCACCACACGCCCATGCCCACTGCCGCCGCGGCATTGTCACCTGCGCCTCCCGCAACGGGAAGCCCCTCGGGAAGTCCCGTAAGAGCCGCCGCCTTCTTTGTAACGCGCCCCGTAAGCTCAGGGCTTTCATATACCCTTGGAAGCTTTGACATATCTATACCGAGACCCTCGCAGACCTCCCTGCTCCAGCAACGCCGACCAACGTCAAGAAGCTGCATTCCCGACGCATCGGAAACCTCGGTTGCGTATTCTCCCGTCAGCATAAGGCGGATATAATCCTTTGCGAGTAGAATATGCGCCGTCCTTTCGAAATTCTCGGGCTCGTGCTTTTTGACCCAAACGAGCTTTGACGCGGTAAATCCCGTAAGGGTTGGATTTGCGGTAATCTCTATAAGCTTCTCCCGTCCTAAAATATTCTCGATCTCACGGCATTCCTCGTGGGTCCGCTGATCGCACCAAAGAATTGACGGGCGTATGACCTCGTTTTCCTTATCAAGAAGCACAAGGCTGTGCATCTGTCCCGAAAGTCCAAGCCCCGCAATATCATGGGGATTTACCTTTTCGGTCAGACCCTTGAGAGTTTTGCAGACGGCATCCCACCAATCAGCGGGATCCTCCTCTGCCCAACCGTTTCTTGGCTGCTGCATGTAATATTCAACGGTTTCCGATGCTATAACTCTGCCCTCAGTATCAAAGAGAACGCTTTTTGTTCCCGACGTGCCTACGTCTATTCCAATCAAATAATTCATCGCTCACCTCAGGAGAACATGATCTGGTTAATTACGTTTTCAAGATATTCCTGTCTACCGCTGATATTTGTTTTGACGTCGCCCATAGACAGAGCATATGCCTCAAGCTCCTCCATTGTAGCACTGCCGTCTACTATTCTCTTGCCTATACCTACGCTGTAGCTTTCGTATCTGTTTTTAACGAAAGAATCTATTCTGCCGTCGCTTATGATCTTGTCCGCCATGCGCAGACCGAGAGCGAATGCGTCCATTCCCGAAATATAGGCAAGGAAAATGTCCTCAGGGGTGTTGGAGCCTCGTCTTGTCTTTGCGTCAAAATTCAAGCCGCCCTTTGTAAAGCCGCCCGCACGAAGCACCTCAAGCATACAAAGAGTTGTGTCGTAAACGTTTGTAGGAAATTGGTCTGTATCCCAGCCGAGAAGCATATCTCCTTGGTTTGCGTCGATTGACCCGAACGCTCCGTTTGTTCTCGCAACGCAAAGCTCGTGCGCAAAGGTGTGTCCCGCAAGGGTGGCGTGATTTGCTTCGATGTTAAGCTTAAAGTCCTTGTCAAGTCCGTATTTTCTCAGGAAAGCAAGAACGGTCGCGCTATCAAAGTCGTACTGATGCTTCGTGGGCTCCTTGGGCTTGGGCTCAATGTAAAAGTCACCCGTAAATCCGATAGAGCGCGCATAGTCCACAGCCATATGCATAAGGCGAGCCATGTTGTCCTGTTCAAGTGCCATGTCGGTGTTGAGCAGAGTTTCATACCCCTCTCTGCCACCCCAGAAAACGTAGCCCTCGCCGCCGAGAACCGTGGTTATTTCGAGCGCTTTTTTTATCTGTGCCGCGGCAAATGCAAATACATCCGCGTTTGGAGCGGTTCCAGCACCGTGCATATATCTCTTATTGCCAAAGCAGTTGGCTGTACCCCATAAAAGCTTTTTATTGTTTTCTGCCATGAGCCGCTTAAGAAGAGCGGTGATCTCGTCGAGTCTTGCGTTACTCTTGGCAAGTGTCGCTCCCTCAGGGGCAATGTCTCTGTCGTGAAAGCAGAAATAGTCAATGTCAAGCTTGTTCATAAGCTCAAATGCCGCATATGCCTTTCTGCGCGCCGACTCCATGGGCTCCAATGCGCCATAGCTTTTGTCGATGGTTCCCACGCCGAACATATCCGTGCCCTCTGCACACATGGTATGCCAATAGGACATTGCAAAGCGAAGCTGCTCTCGCATGGTCTTTCCGCCGATCACCGCATCAGGATCGTAGAAACGAAATGCGTATGGACTATCTGTACCCTTTCCCTCATATTTTACCTTGTCTATCCCCTTAAAAAATTCCATATTTTTCTCCTTATTTAATATCTCGAATTTTTGTGAGCATTCTCTATTCTTATTTTACAAAAAAAGCCTTGACATGTCGCGCCATTTTATATATAATTATAGGACAATATTTAACCTATATTACTATGAGGCAGAAGTGTTTTACGAAACGAAAAATTCACTTGATACAGAAATATGGAAAACCGAATCCGGCGTGGATTTCAATTTTCCTCTGCATTTTCACGAAAAATTTGAGATAATAACCGTCACCGAGGGAAAAATGGTAGTAACGGTGGACAAAAAACAATATGTTCTCGAGCCTAATATGCTTCTTATGGTATTTCCAAATCAGGGACATTCCTTGCATACACCTGAACATAGCCGTCATTTTTTATGCATTTTTTCTCCCGATCTCATAAGACGGTACAAAAGCGTATTCCTTTCAAAGCTTCCGGAGAACAATCTGTTTTTTCCCGATCCGTTCTATATGAATCTTTTGCTGTCTACAGAAAACAAGCCAATAGATGAGCTTTTTCTTAAGGGTCTGCTTTATTCTCTTTGCTCGGTCTTTGATGCGAGTGTGTCATACCGTGAAAAGGATACCGACTCGGAGGAGCTGCTCTGTAAGGTATTCCGCTTTGTTGAGACAAATTATAACAGCGACTGTTCTCTCGTAGCGCTGTCTGCAAATACATCCTATCATTACGTGTACCTGTCTCGGTTTTTTAAGACACGCACGGGTATTTCTTTTACGGAGTACGTTAACAGATACCGTATAAACGAGGCATCGTATATGCTCAAAAACAGCAACCGCAGTATTCTTCAGGTGGCGTATGACTGCGGGTTTGAGTCGCTTCGAAGCTTTAATCGAAATTTTAAACGTATAACAGGCACCAGCCCCGGCGTATATCGCGCACAAACACCGTAAGGCTTTTTGAGACTTTTTTGATTTTTAGGAATCCTTGAAAAAGCTCTTTAGTTGAATTCACAAATAAAAAAGTTGGACACATCATTTTGGGCTTTCGCTCTGGTGATGTGTCCAACTTTTTTATTTAAGCAGTGTTATTGACTGAAATCCTCGTCGGCCAAATGGCAAAATTCTTTTATAAGCTTGATTTCTTTTGGGTCGTATGGGCGATGATTGGGACGATAAAGGTCGTGAAACCACTTGGTAAAATCTACGTCTGGCTGTGTTCCATCGGCGTATTTTTGCCACGTTCCTTCCCAAGGCTCGTAGGTTTGGTATTTTCCTGCAACAAATCCCCAATTGTAGCAACCGATCTTTTCAAGATAGAACAACGGAAACAGAGAAAATACGTCATTTCCCAAGCAGCGTCCTAACCATTCAGTATTTATTATGGGACGACCTTCCTTTTTCAGTCGCTTGATGATCTTAATATGCTCGTTATAATCCCTGTAAAAGTGATAGGATACAATATCGGAGTTATCAAGCGCGAATTGCTCTATCTCATTTAACGGAATGTTTTCATCGCCCTTTATTTTGAATAATCCTACGGTCAAGGGCTGTGACGGATCGATACTGCGTACGAGCTCAAACAGTCTTTTCAGGTTAGGTAATGTGATATCTTGTCTCTGGCTGTTTCCCGGTTCGTTGTAAACGTCCCAAACGCAGATACGTTCATCGTCTTTGTACCTTGTAACGATTTCAGTGACCATTTTGAAATAGTCCTCGCGGGATTCTTCTTCATCTAAATAGAAGTGCGGCGCAGGTTCGGAGTGAGCAGCGTGCTGCGAGTGCTTTTTTCCTCCGTGATACCCCCAATCATATGTCTGCTCACCGATATAGGGTTCTTTCCAAAGCTCTGTCTTGGGAGGCATACAGTCGTTTGCGAGAACGATCATACAGGAAATGCCGTATCGATCGCAAAGCGAAATATAGCGTTCAAAACGCTCCATAAAGCCATCGTGTTCTTCCTTCCACACCACGTATTCCAAAATTAGTCGCACAGTGTTGAATCCTGTTGCTTGCATAAGCTTAAGCTCTTCTTCGGTGGTCTTGAAGCGGTCCTCAAATCCAAGCTCTTGCCATTGATCTACACGGTTGGCACAGTCCGCGCTCATATAATTGCATCCTCTCAGCCACGGATGGCCGTTGTACCATTTCCAAGCCTTCTCTTTGCTCCATTGCATGTCATTATACTCCTTTGTAAATGGATTGATCTATATGCAAATTTTAACATGCTTTTAGTTGACAGACAAGCCAAAACAAGTTATAATATATCCAAAAGGTTAGGTGATGATATGGAATATCAAAACGAAAATTTCAACGGAGAATACGATTTTCGTAGCCGTTTTCACAAAGGATGGCATATACTATCTAATTTACACGAGTATAGTGAGCTTATATATTGTCAAAAAGGTAGCGGTTACGTAACCGTAAACGGAAAAGTAATTTACCTTCACGAAAATGAAATGGTTTGGATTCCGCCAAACTACATTCATCAATATGATTTTGAATCTGCCGAGGTTATTTGTGCAGTGTTTTCAAACGATTTTATTCCGCTGTTTTTCAAAAAGCTGAACAAAAGATATTTTTGCGCGTCGGCTATCAATATGTCTGAAATGTCGGAAATATTAGAGGAATTTCCTGAAATGAAGAAGCAGGATTCGTTACGAATCAGCGGGTACTTAAATTTGATCGGTGCAATCGTATTAGAGAGATCAACCTTTGAAAACGGAAGAAATGTTGATGGGGTATTGTGTCAGAGAGTTTTTTCTTATCTTGTGGATAATTTCAGCGAAAATATATCGTTGTCACAATTGGCAAAGGTGCTTGGATATAACGAAAAATATCTTTCGCACACTCTACACGATTTGACAGGTATCCATTTTAGAAAGCTTCTTAATTCTTACAGGATCGACTATGCAAAAAAGCTTTTAAGCGGTAGCCACAATATGACTATTTCTGCAATTGCTACAACTTGCGGATTCAATTCGTTGAATACGTTTAATCGAGAATTTAAAAGGCTAGTCGGGATAACACCGAGCGAATATCGGCGCAGGTAACAACCCCATGGTAGGAATGACCGTGGCTGTAGCCGCAGCAATTGAGGAAGCTTCTAAATAAGCAATACAAATAAGCAAATCCCATGGTCATTCCGCATGACCGCCTGCGTTGCCGTTGCTATCGAAGAGGCAAGCAAGTAATCCTTGCGGCGTAAGGCTTTTTGAGACTTTCTTGATTTTAAGGAATCATTGAAAAGGTTCTTAACCTGAAAATCAATAATAAAAAAGTTGGACGCATCATTTACGTGTTTTTGCACGGTGATGTGTCCGATTTTTTTATTAAAATCGGATAAGATAAAATTATGTCATAAATAAATGCTTTTTTGGCAAGACATGTCATTCCTTATGTGTTAAAATCAATATATGATATATTTTCTAATAAGGGAGTAACAAAATGGCAAACGTAAAAATCGATCTTAACAAAAAAATCAAACCTATGAAGCCCCTGCATGCGGGCGGTCAGCCCCCGCTTGGAGGCAAGGATCTTATCGAATATTTTCACTACGTAGGTGAGGCGGGTATTCCTTATTCTCGTTTGCATGACGTTGGCGGAGCATACGGAGCAAACAGATTCGTAGATGTCCCCAACATTTTCCGTGATTTTGATGCTGACGAGAATAACCCCGCAAATTACGATTTCACCTATACCGACCTTCTGATCAAGGCGCTTGTCGCTAATAACGTGGAGCCTTACTACCGATTGGGCATTACTATCGAAAATTACTCGCACATCAAGGCATTTCGTACCAATCCTCCGAAGGATTTCCACAAGTGGGCGCGTATTTGTGAGCATATCATTCGCCACTATACCGAGGGCTGGGCTGACGGCTACAACTATAAGATCACCTATTGGGAGATATGGAACGAGCCCGAGGTGCATGACCAGATGATGTGGAGTGGCACAGACGAGGAATATTTTGAACTTTACGACGTAGCGTCAAAGCATCTTAAGGCTTGCTTTCCCCATCTTAAGATAGGCGGCTATGCAAGCTGTGGCTTCTATGCTATTGCTCCTAGAATAGAGATAGACCCTAAGACCAATCTTCCAGGCACTATCCCTCCCAAGGAAAAAGAAAAGATATCCATGGACTTTTTCTACAAATTCATGGAATATATCAAGGCACACAACTCTCCAATAGACTTTTTCTCATGGCACAGCTATGCAGACACACCCCGTACCGTTGTTATGGATAAATGGCTTCACGAGGAGTTGGAAAGACAGGGCTACGGAAATATTGAAAGCCACTTGAACGAATGGGAGCCCTGCGCAAAGGAATATGGAACAGCGCACCACAGTGCGGAGATTGCGGCAACAATGCTTGCGCTCCAACACGGTTACGCCGACGTTGCATGTATCTATGACATGAGAGCTTCGTCCGCACCTTTCTGTCCGCTGTTTGATATTCGTACTCGTAAGCCCATTCACGGATATTACTCCTTGGTAGCTTTCAACATTCTTTATCAGCTCGGAATACAGGTCGAATGTGTCGTTGACAATGATAGACTCTATGCCGTTGCGGCTTCCGACGGAAAGAATCACGCGCTTCTTCTTTCGAATCTTTCAGGAACAGAGCAGGAACTTTCCATTGAGGGCATTGACCTCACCCGCGC
>SVRP01000031.1 GCA_015064735.1 Oscillospiraceae bacterium | reverse complement strand
GAGATCGCTCCCGGTAAAACGGTTCAGGCAGGTATGGTTGTATGCAACAGCGAAACAGGACTTGGTACCTTTTACGTGTCGCCAATGATCTATTGCCCCGAGCTTGAGTTTGGAATGATAAGCGAGAGCGGTAAGGTCAAGCGTACACATTCGGGTCCCATCTATCGAACGAGCGAGCATTTTCTGCTCCGTCCAGAGCAGTTCCTTATGGCTGACGATAATGCGTTTCTTGAAAAGATACGTTCGTCTGTCAGAGAAGCACTGGATGAAGAAACCTTCGCACGGACGGTAACGAGGATGCAGGAAGCAGTTGAGGCTCACATGAACGAGACCGATGTTCCATACGTCGTCAACGTTGCCGCAAATGAATTCGGTATTACCGACACGGAGGAACAAGGCATACTTGATAGACTGCTTGACAGTCAGGATATGACTCGTTTCGGACTTGCCAGTGCGGTAACGGCGCAAAGCGCAGCGAGTGAAAGCTACGAGCGCGCCACCGACCTTGAAGAGATCAGCTACAGAATGCTGACAATGCCCACAAGTCAGTGGGAAAGAATGAACAACATAGCAGCGTAACGCTGACTAACACAAACAATTTTTATAAAAATTAAGGAGATTAAATATTATGACTAACAACTACGAAAACGCTTTGGTTGAAAACAAGAATTTTATGCTTCCCGATATGGTTGCAGGCGAATTTACGAGCGAGGATATGGCTGATGACCTTGAAGGTCTTCAGATCAGCTTCCAGAGAGTTAAGATTCCCGGCGGCGGTGTCTTGCAGTTTGAGATGCCCGGAGATAATCCCGAGGAGCCCGATTATGTAAAGACCATCGAAGGAATCATTCTTTACTCTCATCCCAACTTCGCATATTGGCCCGACGGTATGGAGTACGACGATAACGTATCTCCGTTGTGCACCTCCATTGACGGTAAGACCGGATGCGGTAGCCCCGGCGGTGCTTGCGCGGCATGTCCCTTGAACCAGTACGGTACTGCTACCGACAGCAAGGGCAATCCCACCAAGGGTAAGGCGTGCAAGAATATGAGAAATCTCTATATTCTTCGCAACGGCGAGAGCATGCCAATCGTTCTTTCTCTTCCTCCCACGAGCCTTCGTCCGTATGAGGAATTCTTCAACGGCAGCTTCGCTATGAAGCGTCGCCCCTCTTATACGGCAGTCGTGCAGATTGGTCTCAAGAGAATCGATGGCGCTAACGCATACAGTGTTGCTACCTTTAAGAAGGTTCGTGACTTTGTAGGTGAGGAGCTTATGCAGGTCAAGGCTTATGCCGTGAACTTCCGTGAGCAGATCAAGAGTCTCAACCAGATGCGCGCGGCTGAAGCAATGAAGCGTTCCGATTCGGAGCCCTTCTACGAGGATCTTCCTTTCAGCAGCACCGAAAACGGAACTCACTTTGAGATCTCCAGCAACGATACGCTTGACGGAGACAAGGACGAGCTTC
Source organism: Oscillospiraceae bacterium (assembly GCA_015064735.1). GTDB lineage: Bacteria > Bacillota > Clostridia > Oscillospirales > CAG-272 > HGM12713. The sequence continues at coordinate 1,675 of SVRP01000031.1, read as the reverse complement.
CTATGTAAAATGACCGCTATGTAAACAATACATAGCAAAATAGTCAGGGATACCGCAACCTTTGGGGAGCGGTATCCCTTTTTTCTTGGAGGAAAGGATATGGATTTAAGACCATTTACAAAAGAAGAACAGCAGTTTGCTGAAGAAAATCACGATCTTGTATATGCCTTTCTGAATGAAAAAAAGCTATCCGAGGATGAGTATTACGATGTTGTGGTGTTTGGATACTTGCGAGCTGTTCAGGAGTATTGCGGAACTACAAAACTTCGCAAATACAAATTTTCAACGCTCGCTTGGAAACGTATGCAACATACTTTGGCTGACTATTACAAATACATAGCCAGCCCCAAGCGTAATGCGCAGGTTATAAGTCTTAATGAACCTTTAGATAGTGATGATGGATTGTGCCTTGAGGACGTAATTTCCTATGATGATTATATGTCTGAAATTAAGGAAGAACTTCTGATGCACGAATTGGCACGTCAGCTCCCATCAAGAGAAATGAGAATCGTTAGAATGAAGGTTCGCGGTTGTAAGATGCACGAAATAGCTAAGGCAGAGCGGTTGACTTTTCAAGAGATAAATCGTCTGCTTGATAATATCTATCCTACGGTACGCAAGATATTCTACGGATAAGAGATTGGAGGTTTACAAAAGAATGAAAAAGACAGTACATATCAGCGGTAAGGTTGTATTTCCACTCCGAGAGGGAGCAAGAGCCGTAATCGCGTGTAGCGGTGGCTTTATAAAAACTTCCCGTGTTGTGGAAATATACGAGGAAAGCGAAGACTTGGCTCACTTTGAAACGATGAACTCAATTTACAAAGTAGCCCTTGCACCTCAACCTGTAACTGCTTCTATGTTAGAAATCTACGCAAAATGTGCATAGATGAAGGGAAGGGTATCGTTATGAAATACTTTGATAAAACCGGCGTTGAAATAAAGGCGGGAATGATCTTGCTGATGAGCGACGGAACTACCGAGCTTATTTATGACACGACCGATAGTGACGGCAATCCCGACCTTGGTATCAATGCATCAAACGAGGACTTCCTTCGTAATCATCCCGGTGCTGACCGAGAATATTATTCTCTCGGCAATTATGATCTGTCGAGTGCGACAGTGTTATAGCGGGGGTGACAGAATGAAAGTCCAATTTGATTTGGATAGGTGTCCTTTTTGCAAAAGTCAAGCGGAGCTGTTCAGCGTAAAAGTTGAGCACCTGATTGACGATAGACTGATCGACGCCTATTTCGTGATGTGTTCCGCTGCTGATTGCGGATGCTTGACACAGTATTGCGAGACTCCGGAAAAAGCAGTGCAAACATGGAATAGGAGGGACGGCGCATAATGGAAGGACATAGACAAAGGTTAATCGAAAGCGGGCTTCTTCACCCGCTTTCCAATGAAGAAATTGCTCGCAGAAACGGTATCATAGCACAGATGGCTGAGCGAAAAGCCAGAGGCGAAAAGGTACGGAGAGGAGATATTCCCAATTGTTGCGTGTTTAGATCAGACGAGCATCGTAACCATATTATTCTTTCTGGAGATAGGCGCTGCCAAGATGCAGAACTTATTGCCGACCATTTGTATGGTTATGAAGCAAGCCGTATTTGCCATCATCTTGGTATATACGACACGGAGCAACCGCCTCGTGCGCTAAAAGGACTGCCGC
>SVRP01000017.1 GCA_015064735.1 Oscillospiraceae bacterium | reverse complement strand
TTTATGGGTAGTAAGTAACAGTTGCATGGCTGGCAGGCCAATCTAAAGCGCACTTGTGCGCAGCCAGTAGTATTAGGGCTATGCCCGAAACTGAAATACCCCCCGTTTCACGGGGGGATATTTATTAATTATTTTTCCATATCCGAAAGAGCGGCGCCGATGACCGTGCCAAACTGCGCAAGCTCGGGAATAATGAATGTAATTCCAAAGCTGCTTTCAAGATCCTTGAAAACTCGTGAGATAGAATCGATAGCGGTAAGATTTCCCGTAAGAACTACGTTCTTTACGTTAAAGCTTCTTGCGGCGAAAACGGCAAGCATTGCGATGGTCTCCGCTACCATGTTTGCTATTCCGAGCGCTATGTCGTTGCTGCTTGCTATGTCGGAAAGCTTTCCGAAATTAGATGCCGTAAGATTTGAATTTATCTGAAAATCTCCGTCGTTTGAAATATCCTTGATTCGCAGGTCAACGTTGCCAAGATCTCCATCCTTTGCAAGCTGTTCGAGGTGGTCGATGGTGTCCACACCAAGAATTTTTCTCGACAGACCGAGAAGGGTTCCGCCTCCTACACCGGTACCGCCAAGATATTGGGTATGAGTTTTACCGTCCTTGTTGTTTGCGTAAATAAGAGCTGTGCCCGTGCCCATGCTGACAACTACAGCCTCGTCAAGCCCCGAAAGATAAAGTCCCCCGCGACCGACACACTCGAACTCCGAGACCTTGCGGCAGTCAAGAGAATATATGGGCTTGTCCATAAAGGTAGAGCCTACACCCGTCATAAGAACTCTGTCTATATCCGACAGGGCAAGGTTGTTTTGCATTGTGAATTTACCGAAGGCGCCATAGACCGACGTAACCGCATCGGTAGCCCTTACGAATATAGGCTCAATGAGCTCTCTTTTATTTTCGGTTTTACGAAATCCTACTATTTTAGTGGTGCTTCCGCCCACGTCTATACCTATAACCGTTCTCATTTTTGTACCCTCCTATGGGATTTAAAAAAATTTTAACAAAATTTCTAATATATTATAACATACTGTTGCAAAAAAATCAATAATATGATATAATATTTAGGTAAACAATCGCAAAATACCTAAAATCTATTGAAAAGAGGAAAAGAAAATGTTTTTTAAGAACCCCGATACCGATATTTTGAAGGAAAAAAAGTTGTTTGTTTTTGATATGGACGGAACCATATATCTTGGCGGACGCCCTTTTGACTTCGCCATAAATTTTATTAAGAATCTTCGCAAGAGCGGAAAGAAAGTACTCTTTTTCACAAATAACGCGTCTCATACGAATCCTTTCTACCTTGAAAGACTCACAAGACTCGGATTTGAGCCTACTCCCGACGAGATAATGACTTCCGGCGACGTAACCTTTGAATTTCTTAACCGTTTCCGCAAGGGAAAGTCGGTATATCTTGTTGCTACCGATGAGCTGGTTGAGGAATACAGAGCTAAGGGAATCAATCTTCTTAAGGGAGACGAGGAAAGGGCTGATATCGTTATTACCAGCTTTGATACTACCCTTACCTATGAAAAGCTTGAAAACGCTTGCCGTTTCATAAGAAAGGGCGCGGAGTATCTTTCTACGCACCCCGACTATAACTGTCCTACCGAGACGGGCTTTATTCCCGACAGCGGAGCTATCGCGGCTTTTGTAACCGCATCCACTAAGGTAGAGCCTACCTATTTCGGCAAGCCATATAAGGAGACTATTGAAATGATAGGCGAGGCTACGGGATATTCTAACGAGGAGATGTGCATTTTCGGAGACAGACTTTATACCGATATAGCTCTCGGAAAGAGATTCGGAGTAACGGCAGTACTGGTACTTTCGGGAGAAACACAGCCTGAGGACGTAGAGGTTGCAGCCGATTACGACAAGCCCGATTTTGTTTTCAAGTCTCTTGACTCGGTTAACGACGTGATGTTCGGTAAATAATAAAATTGTAACCTATTGGGGGAGTTATAGCTCCCCCAACTATTATCTTTAGAGAAGGAGGAGAATATGGCTTTTGACGCATGTATGATGGTGTCGGCGCTGTCTGAAATTAAAAAAACGGCGCTTGGAGCGAGAATCGAAAAGGTATATCAGCCCGAGCGTGATGAAATAGTTTTACAGATGCGTAGCCTTGAGGGTGGAAAAAGACTGCAGATCAATGCGGGCTCGGGAAATCCGAGAATCGGCTTTACCGAAATAAATAAAGAGAATCCGCAAAATCCGCCTATGTTCTGTATGCTCCTTCGAAAGCATCTCCAGGGAGCGAAGCTTTCCGAGGTTTCTTACGCGGAATTCGATAGAATCGCATACCTCGGCTTTGATACCAGAGACGAAATGGGCTTTCCCTGTAAAAAGTATCTTATTGCCGAGCTTATGGGTAGGTACAGCAATCTGATATTTGCCGATGAAAGCAAAAAAATAATAAGCGCCATGAGAACGGCTGATCTGTCCTTTGACAGTATGCGTCAGCTTGTTACGGGAATGGCCTATGCCGAGCCGCCGAAGCAGGATAAGCTGAATCCCTTGGTTGCCGCGCAAGAGGATTTTTACAAATTATTTGACGCAGCACCCGCAGAGCGGCAATGCGATAAATTTATCGTTGGCGCCTTTTCGGGAGTAGCGCCCGTTGTTGCAAGGGAAATAGTGTACAGAGCCACAGGGCATACCGATACTCCCGTAAAATACTGCTTTAAGGATGACGTTTACAGAGAGTTTTCCTTGGTCATGGACAGAGTCAGAAATGAGGATTTTGCTCCCTGTATTATACTTGACGGCGAAAGACCTGTGGAGTATTCATTTATGCCTTTATTGCAGTACGGAAAGCTTGAATGCCGACCTATGGAAAGCGTAGGAAAGCTCTTTGATACCTATTTTGAGGCAAGAGACCGAGAGCAGAGAGTTCACCAGCGCGCGTCGGATATACTGAAGCTTCTCACAAATGCCGAGGGCAGAATACGCAGAAAGCTTGAAGCTCAGAGAGGTGAGCTTGCCGATTGCGAAAAGGGAAGCGAATATAAAAAAATGGGCGACCTTATAACTGCTAATATATACAGACTTTCAAGGGGAGACAGAATAGTCGAATTTGACGATTACGAGGATATGAGAGAGGACGGGAGCTTTGGAAAAATAAAAGTGGAGCTTGACAACCGACTTTCTCCTGCCGCAAACGCCCAGAGATATTATAAAAGATATAATAAGGCGAAAAATGCGAGAGTGGAGCTTGCCAAGCAAATAGAGCTTGGAGAAGCTGAGCTTAACTATATTTATACTGTTTTTGAGTCGCTGACAAGAGCTGAAAGTCCCAGCGATCTTACGGAAATCAGAGACGAGCTTTACCAATCGGGGTACGCGTCGAGAATGAAATCCTATTCGGCACATAAGGCTCACGCGCCCACGGTGGCTCAATTTGAGACGCCGGACGGAATGAGGATCCTTTGCGGAAAGAATAATACCCAGAACGAATATATAACCCACAAGCTTGCAGCCAAGCACGATTATTGGTTTCACGCAAAGCAGACCCCCGGTTCTCACGTTCTGCTTGTAACCGACGGAAAAGAGCCAACCGACCTTGATTTTACTACGGCTGCCGAGATAGCCGCCTACTATTCAAAGGCGGAGGGGGATAATATTGCCGTAGACTACACCTTGGCGAAGAACGTAAAAAAGCCGGCGGGAGCAAAGCCCGGATTTGTTATATACCACACCAACTGGACGGCGTACGTAACACCCAACGGTGAGAAGATATCTTCCTTGCGTAGGGGAAAATAATTTTTGAGGAGAAGAAAATGAAGAGGCTTTGGATAACAGTGCTTACGATTCTTGCAATTTCGATTTTTGTAACTTCATGTGGTTCGGGAAAGCATAATGGCGAGAATAACAACACGGTAAATCAAGATGATAAGAAGGAATTGAAATACGAATTAAATGAAGCAGGGGACGGCTATTTGGTTGTAAATGCGGGAAACTATCCTTTGAATGCTGAGGAGATAGTGATTCCCGCGGAGTATCAGGGCAAGCCCGTAATCGGTATTGCGAAAAAGGCATTTTCGTTTAATCATGCAAAAAGAATAGAATTACCGAATAGCATTAAAATTATAGGAGAAAACGCATTTGAAAACTGCTATTACCTCACCGGTATCGTTATACCCGATAGCGTTGAAAGCATCGGCGCGAATGCGTTTAAGGATTGTATAGCGTTTACCGAAATAACGGTTCCCGAAAGCGTAAGCTATATGGGAGAGGGAGTATTTGAATATTGTAACAGCCTTGTTAAAGCTAATATTCCGTCTAAGATAACGGCAATTGCGAAGGAAACCTTTAATTGCTGTAACAATTTGACAGAGGTATCGCTTCACAACGGAATAACGGCTATTGGCGATGATGCTTTTGCGTATTGCTATGCTCTGAAAAATGTAAATATCCCTGATTCTGTGACTGAAATCGGAGCGGGAGCGTTTAGCGGGTGTAAGGCATTGGAGAAAATAGTTATCTCCGAAAGTGTTAAAAGGATAGGGAATGGGGCTTTTGGAGGCTGTACCGCAATTACCGAAATATACATCCCCGATACTATTGAAGAGATAGGACAGGAAATATTTTCAAGCGAAAATATAGTAACCGCGACGGTCCCTGCTGACTTCTTGAAAAATATACCAAAATCTAAGCTTCAATTCCTGACAGTAAAGGGCGGGGGAGCAATACCGGACGGAGTATTTAAGGATTATAGCGAAAGTCTTACGACACTGATTATTGAGGATGGCGTTACGGGAATAGGTGATTATGCGTTTCACGGTGAACGCAATCTCGTGTCGATTGTTATGAGCGACGATGTAGAGTATATAGGTGAGGGTGCCTTTAGCGGCTGCCGAGGCTTGAAAAACGTTTTGCTGTCAAATAAGCTGTCCTCGGTGGGAATCGAGGCGTTTGACGATTGCGACAGTCTCGAATATAACGAGTATGACAACGCGTATTATCTCGGAACCGATAGCAATAAATATGTGTATTGCGCAAAGGCTGTAAATTCCGATATTACCGAGGTTCAAATACATAATGATGCGAGAATTATAGGGGATTATGCCTTCAGCGGATGCAAGTCGCTTGAAAACGTATCCTTTTACAATTGGCTCAACGCGCCGAATCCGCAGCTTATATCTATAGGAGCTCATTCGTTTTACAACTGCGAAGCTCTTAAGGATATATCTATACCCGATAAGGTTATATCAATAGGTGCAAATGCCTTTGAACGCGCCAAAATGAATACGCTGAGACTTCCCGAAAGCATAGAGAAAATAGGCTCGGACGCTTTTAGTGACGCGAGAATCGGCAGCGCGTATGTGGCGGATTTAGTGAAATGGTGCGAGGTAGATTTGGGATATCGCGGTGAATATATAGATACTCCTTTGAACGTTGCAGAGCATGCTTATATTGGGGGCGAGGAGATAATAAATCTCCGTATACCCAAGGAGGTTGAGCGTATAGAACCTTACACCTTTTGTAATATAGAAAGCCTTAAGAGCATAACCTTTGAGGAGGGTAGCGTACTAAAGTCGTTGAGCGGTTTTTCGGGGTGTAAAAATCTTGAAAGTGTTATTCTTCCCGATGGTGTTGAAAGTATCGGCGGGTTTGAGCACTGTGGGATAACGGGCATATATTTACCGGATAGTGTTGAAATTATAGAGTATAGGGCTTTTTATAATTGTCCGCTGTCTGCCATAAATTTGCCGAGCTCATTGAAGAAGATAGAAGATGATGCTTTTTACAATACTGATGTTGTAAGTATAGTTGTTCCCGACAGTGTTGTAGAGATAGGAAACCAAGCCTTCTGTAATACGAAGCTGCAAAGCGTAACTATCGGAAGACGTGTTAGAAAAATAGGTGAAGACGCGTTCCAAAACGGCTATCTTATCGAGCTCAACATTTTTGATATGAAAAGCTGGTGTCAAATAGAGTTCGATAACGTGCGTTCTAATCCTCTATATCGGGTAAAGAAGCTCCACCTTAACGGAGAGCTCGTTACAGAGCTTATAATTCCCGAGGGAATAACCGAAATCGGTAAATATGCTTTTTGGAACTGCGAGAGCATTGTTAGTGTCCGTCTGCCGAATACTCTTGAAAGGATGGGCAACAGCGTCTTTGCAAACAATACGAATCTCGTATTTAACGAATACGGCAACGCTTACTATCTTGGTAATGACAACAATCCATATATGGTATTGATGAGTCCCGTAGATTATGAAATGACCTCATATGAAATCCATGAGGATACGAAGATTATTGCGGATTCGGCTTTATCGGGTTGTATCAATCTTGAAAGCATTGCAATTCCAAAGGGCGTTAAGCGCATAGGCGAATACGCGTTCGCTTTTTGCTGGGCGGTTGATAAAATTACCGTTGAGGACGGAAACGCAAGATATCGCGGCGTTGGCAACTGCCTTATAGAGGTCGAGAGCAAAACCCTTGTATTCGGTGCTAATAACAGCGTTATTCCCTCTGACGGAAGTGTTACGAAAATAGATAACAGCGCGTTAAGCGGACGTAAGGGACTTACAAGTATAAATATTCCCGTCGAGGTTACCGAAATAGGTGTGGAAGCATTCGACGGATGCGACAGTCTTACGAGTATTGTTTACAATGGCGCTAAGGAGCAATGGTGGAAGGTGAAAAAAGGCAGCGGTTGGAATTCGCACACCGGCGCATATACTATAACCTGCACGGATGGTGTTCTTCAAAAGAGCTGAAATCTTAGATTGAAGCGAACCCGTCCGCAGAAATAATTCCTTGGGTTTGTTGAAATAAAAAACAAGGAGTTTTCCAAGGAATATTTGATTTGGAAAAAGCGAAGCAAAGCGGGAGGCGTTCAGCCTCCCGCGGATTTTTTTGTGTTAGTATATTCTTCTAAAAAACAATTGTTGACAAAAAAGTGCAAAAATATTAAAAGATAATTTACAAAGATATAAATTATAGGAAAACAAATTGTATTATAATAATAAGGTTATATATAGCAAATTTTATATTCAGTACACAGGAGAAAACAATGATAAAGACCTTAGCTAAAAGCATCAGGGAATACAAACGGGCATCGATACTTACTCCGTTGTTCGTATCCCTTGAGGTAATTATTGAATGTATGATTCCGTTTATAACCGCAAAGCTTATAACGGTAATCGAGCTTGGCGAGGGGGGATTCCGTGCGGTTATTCCTTACGGAATAATTCTCGTTGTCCTTGCGGCGCTCTCTCTGACCTTCGGCGCGCTTGCGGGGCACTACTGTGCCGTTGCGTCATGCGGATTCGCGAAGAATCTTCGCCACGACATGTACTATGCGGTGCAGGACTATTCCTTTGCCAATATTGACAAATTCTCGTCATCAAGTCTCGTAACGAGAATGACAACCGACGTATCTAACGTACAGATGTCTTACATGATGCTTATAAGAACGGCTATTCGTTGCCCCTTTATGCTCATTTTTGCGCTTATTATGGTATTCGTTATAAGCCCAAGAATGTCCATAGGCTTTGCTGTCATCGTGCCCGTTCTTGCTATCGGGCTTGCGATTATAATAAAGAATGCGCACCCCATATTCAAATCGGTATTCAAGAAATACGACAACCTTAACAACTCCATCCAGGAAAACGTACACGGAATGAGAGTGGTTAAATCCTACGTAAGAGAGGACCACGAAAAGAAAAAGTTTGCAAAAGCATCCGACGAGGTTGCGGGAGATTTTAAGAGAGCAGAGAAGATACTTGCCCTCAATACACCTCTTATGCAGCTTTGCTTTAATATGGTTATGCTTTTCGTTTGCTTCTTCGGAACGAGACTCGTAGTAAGAAGCAACGGCACACTTCTTCACGTGGGTGAAATGTCGGCTATCCTTACTTACGGCGCGCAGATACTTATGAGTCTTATGATGGTATCTGTTATTATGGTTATGATCGCCCTTTCAGCCGCATCGGCGACGAGAATTTCCGAGGTGCTTAATGAGAAGAGCACTATCACAAATCCCGAGAACCCCGTAAGAGAGGTTGCTGACGGAAGCGTAGAATTCAAGAATGTGAGCTTTTGCTACGGCGCGTCTTCCGAAAAGAAGGCTCTTGCAAACATTGATCTTTCCATAGCTTCGGGCGAGACTGTGGGAATCGTCGGCGGAACAGGCTCGGGAAAGACCAGCCTCGTTCAGCTTATATCAAGACTTTACGATACAGACGAGGGAGCAGTCCTTGTGGGCGGTGTCAACGTAAAGGACTATGATCTTGAAGCTCTGCGTACCCAGGTCGCGACCGTGCTTCAAAAGAACGTACTTTTCTCTGGTACTATCAAGGAAAATATCCGCTGGGGCGACCCCGATGCCACCGATGAGGAGATCGAACGTATCTGTAAGCTTGCGGCGGCAGACGATTTCATAAAGAGCTTTCCCGACGGATACGATACCTATATAGAGCAGGGCGGCTCCAACGTATCGGGCGGACAGAAGCAGAGACTTTGTATCGCAAGAGCTCTTATAAGGAAGCCCAAGATACTCATACTCGACGACTCTACAAGCGCGGTTGATACCAAGACCGATGCTCTTATCAGACGCTCCTTTGCTGAGGAGATCCCGGGAACTACCAAGATCATAATCGCTCAGAGAATTTCCTCTGTGGAGCATGCGGATAAGATAGTGGTTCTTGACGGCGGAAAAATAGAATCGGTAGGCACTCATACGGAGCTTCTCGAAAAGAGCCCCATTTACAAGGAAGTATATAATTCTCAGGTAAAGGGGGGCGATGAAGAATGAAAAAGCAGAACGAAGCAGTAAAAAACGGAATGCCCGGGAAAATGCCTAAGGGCGCGAATAAGGGCGTATTTATGCGCCTCATAAAGATGCTCTTTAAGGAGTACCCGTTCAGACTTGCGGCAGTTGCCGTATGTATCGCGACAGTCGCTTATGCATCTACTATTGCGAGTATATATCTGTCAGACTTTATAAAGCTTATAGGCGAGGCTCCCTCTCTCGGCGGTTGGGACGGCATAAAGTTAACCGTATACAAAATGATACTTGAGATGGTGATAATATACGCGCTCGGTATCTTTGCAGCCTTTGCATATACAAGAATAATGGCGGTCCTCACCCAGGAATTCCTTAACACAATCCGCAAGAAAATGTTTGATAAAATGGAATCCTTGCCTATAAGATATTTCGATACCCACCCTCACGGAGACATAATGTCTTATTATACCAACGACATCGACACTCTCCGCGAGCTCGTGTCAAGAAGTATTCCTCAGCTTTTCAATTCGGGACTTATAGTTGCGCTTCTTGTAACCAATATGCTGAGAATAAGCTTCTGGATGACGCTTATCGTGGCGTTTGGCGCAATATTCATGCTTTTTGTTGTAAAGTATATCGGCGGTAACAGCGCAAAATATTTTATAAAGCAGCAAAAGACAATTGCTAAGACAGAGGGCTTTATTGAGGAAATGATAAACGGACAGAGAGTCGTTAAGGCATTCTGTCATGAAAAGCAGAGTGGAGTTGACTTTGACGAGGTGAACGGAAAGCTTTGCGATGACGCTACCAAAGCGAACAGATTTGCGAATATTCTCATGCCCATAATGGGAAATATCGGTAATATTATCTACGTTCTTGTTGTATTTATAGGCGGAGCCCTTGTATTCTTCGGGGTTAACAACGTTTCTATTGCACCCGCAAACAACAACGTGCTTATAAGCGTTGCTCACGTAATACCTTTCCTCGGTATTACGAAGCAGTTTACCAACAACGTAAGTCAGGCATCTCAGCAGGCAAACTCAATAGTTATGGCAATGGCGGGCTCTAGGAGAATCTTCGAGCTTCTTGACGAGGAGCCTGAGACCGACGAGGGATACGTTACTCTCGTGAATGCTAAAATAGAGAACGGCATAATAATCGAATGTGAGGAAAGAACCGGCAAATGGGCATGGAAGCATCCCCATTCCGACGGAAGCGTTACCTATACCGAGCTTCGGGGCGACGTAAGAATTGAGCATATGGATTTCGGTTACGTTCCCGAAAAGACTGTGCTTAACGATATAACCCTTTACGCGGAGCCCGGTCAGAAGGTGGCGTTCGTAGGAGCAACAGGCGCGGGTAAAACTACCATTACAAACCTTATCAACCGTTTCTATGATATAGATGACGGAAAGATAAGATACGACGGAATCAATATAAATAAGATAAAAAAGTCCGACCTTCGCCGTTCTCTCGGCGTGGTTCTTCAGGATACCAATCTCTTTACGGGAACGGTCATGGAAAATATACGCTACGGAAAGCTTGACGCAACCGATGAGGAGTGTATCGCGGCGGCAAAGCTTGCCCATGCGGATAGCTTTATTACAAGACTTCCCGACGGATATAATACCATGATAACCGCAAACGGCGCAAACCTTTCACAAGGACAGAGACAGCTTCTCTCTATTGCCAGAGCCGCAGTTGCGGACCCGCCCGTAATGATACTTGACGAGGCGACATCGTCGATAGATACTAGAACCGAAGCCATAGTGCAAAAGGGAATGGATGCCCTTATGAAGGGAAGAACTGTGTTCGTAATAGCGCACCGTCTGTCTACCGTAAGAAATTCCGACGTTATTATGGTGCTTGAGCACGGAAGAATAATCGAGCGCGGAGATCATGAAAAGCTTATAGCCGAGAAAGGCAAGTATTACAGTCTCTATACGGGTGCCTTTGAATTAGAATAAGCAGCGATTCCAACCTTTTGAGGAAAGGAGAAAGAGCATGAAATATTCGCTTGGAATAGATATTGGCTCTACGACCGTAAAAACCGTCCTGTTTGAGGACGAAAAGATAATATATGAGAAATACGAGCGACATATGTCTCAGGTAAGAGCAAAGGCTATGGAAATGCTTGGAGAGCTTCGTCCCATACTTGAGGGAAAGACCTTTTCTGTTGCTCTTTCGGGTTCTGCGGGGCTCGGTCTTGCGGAAGCCTGCGGATTGCCCTTTGTTCAGGAGGTGTTTGCTACCGGAGAGGTAGTAAAGAAAACCGAGCCCGACGCTACGGCTGTTATCGAGCTTGGGGGAGAGGATGCGAAGATAATCTTCTTCGAGGGCGGAACAGATGAGCGAATGAACGGAAGCTGCGCAGGCGGAACGGGTGCCTTCATCGACCAGATGGCTACCCTGCTTGACATGGATGCAGACGAAATGGATAGAGCAAGTCTTGAATATACGAGAATCTATCCTATTGCGTCAAGATGCGGAGTCTTCGCAAAGACGGATATTCAGCCTCTGCTCAACCAGGGCGCGAGAAAAGAGGACGTTGCCGCAAGTATATATCAAGCTGTGGTAAATCAGACCATAGCCGGACTTGCGCAGGGAAGAAAAATAAAGGGAAAGGTGCTTTTCCTCGGAGGGCCTCTTTATTACTGCCACGGACTTCGCAAAAGATTTAAAGAGACGCTCGGTCTTTCGGACGAGGAGGCTGTATTCCCCGAATACGGACGCTATTCGGTTGCCATGGGCGCGGCTATATACGGGGAAAAGGCGGGTATGAGTATAGATATTGATACCCTTATAAACAGGATAAATGATAATATTAATACTACTGTAAGCGCAAACAGACTCCCACCTCTTTTCGAAAACGATGGAGAGTATGAGAAGTTTTGTCTAAGACACGCAAAGGCTGACGTAGAAAAACGGGATATTTCCGAATATGAGGGCGGAGCGTATCTCGGCATAGATTGCGGAAGCACGACTACGAAAATGGTTCTTCTTTCGAAAGAGAAAGAGATACTCTATTCATTCTATAGCTCAAATAAGGGAAATCCCGTGGAGATAGTCAGGGAGCAGCTTGAAAAGATATACAGACTTTGCGATAACAGAGTAAAAATACTTGGAAGCGCGGTTACGGGCTACGGTGAGGAGCTTATAAAGAATGCGTTCGGCGTTGACCTTGGTGTAGTAGAGACTATTGCTCATTACACAGCGGCAAAGCACTTTTTGCCCGATGTGGATTTCATACTTGATATCGGCGGTCAGGATATAAAATGCTTCCGTATAAAGAACGGAGCAATTGACAGCATAATGCTTAACGAGGCTTGCTCGTCGGGCTGCGGCTCGTTTATTGAGACCTTTGCTAAGTCAATGGGATACGAAATAGCCGATTTCGCAAAGAGAGGTTTGTTCAGCAAATCTCCTGTAAATCTCGGAAGCAGATGTACGGTATTTATGAACTCGTCGGTTAAACAGTCTCAAAGAGACGGAGCAACCGTTGAGGATATATCGGCGGGACTTTCGGTATCGGTGGTAAAGAACGCAATATACAAGGTTATCCGCGCGGGAAGCGCAGACGAGCTTGGAGAAAATATAGTTGTGCAGGGCGGAACCTTTTACAACGACGCGGTGCTACGCGCCTTTGAAAAGGAGCTTGGAAAAAACGTCATAAGACCTGCCATAGCGGGACTTATGGGAGCTTACGGAGCGGCTCTTTATTCTATGCGTCTGTCTAAGAGCGGGCTTATAAACGGTGATACGCTAAAGAGCTTTGAGCATACATCAAAATCGGCTGTTTGCAAGGGCTGTACCAACAACTGTCATCTGACGGTCAATACCTTTTCAAGCGGAAAGAAATTTATTTCGGGAAATCAGTGCGAAAAGGGACTTGGTCTCGGGGAGAGCGGTTCCGAGGTAATAAATCTGCATGAATTCAAGAGAAATTATCTTTCACGTCTTTCATCAGACAGTAACAAAGAAAGCGCGAGAGGAATCATTGGTATTCCTTTGGCTCTTGGAATGTATGAGCTTTTGCCTTTGTGGTACGGAATCTTCTCATCCTTAGGCTTCAACGTAAGGGTGTCGGGAATGTCCACAAGACGCACGTACGAAAAAGGACAGTTTTCAATTCCCTCGGATACCGCGTGCTATCCCGCAAAGATAATGCACGGACATATTGAGGAGCTTGTGGCTTCGGGAGTGGATGCAGTCTTTTACCCCTGCCTTTCCTACAATATGAAGGAGGAGGGCACAGACAACCACTACAACTGCCCCGTAGTAGCTTATTATTCCGAGCTGTTGGCGGGAAATATGGAGTCTCTTGAGAAAACAGAGCTTTTGTACCCCTATCTTAACATAAATAACAAGCGAGAGCTTGCAAAGAAGCTTCACGGATTGCTTAACGGAAGGTTTGGAAGCATTGGCAAGAACGAGATTCACAGAGCAGTCAGAAACGGATTCAAGGAATATAGCAAATATATGTCAGCCTTGGCGAAGGAGGGCGAACGAGCCCTTGCATACGCAAGAAGTAATGGAAAGAGAATAATGATAATTGCGGGTCGCCCCTATCACATTGACCCCGAAATAGGACACGGAATAGACAAGCTTGCCGCATCTCTCGGATTTGTGGTTGTCAGCGAGGACAGCGTATTCCACCTTGCAAAGCCGCAAAGCGTAAAGGTGCTTAATCAGTGGACCTATCACGCGCGGTTGTACAGAGCCGCTAAATATGCGTCTGAGCATATGGATACAGAGCTCGTTCAGCTTGTTTCCTTCGGTTGCGGAGTTGACGCTATCACTACCGATGAGGTGAGAGCTATCCTTGAGGAAAAGGGTAAGTTCTATACGCAGATAAAGATTGATGAAATAACCAATCTCGGAGCAGTACGAATAAGACTGAGAAGTCTTATAGGCGCTCTTGAGCAGTGAGAAAGGAGGAGCAATGGCAAAGAAGCATCCGGATTACATAATTTTCACCAAAGAAATGCAAAAGGAATATACGGTTTTCATACCTAATATGCTCCCCATGCACTTCACCTTTATTGCCAAGGTAATGCAGAATTACGGAGTGAACGCACAGCTTCTGACTACCTCGGGGCAGTACATAAAGGATACGGGACTTAAGTACGTTCATAACGATACCTGCTATCCCGCCATACTCGTTATCGGTCAGTTTATTTCGGCAATAGAAAGCGGAAAGTATGACCCACATAAGGTTGCGCTTATGCTCTTTCAGACGGGAGGAGGCTGCCGGGCGTCGAACTACATAAGACTGCTTCGCAAGGCTCTCGCAAAGGCGGGTTACGGCTATGTCCCCGTAATATCTATGAGCTTTGCCGGAATGGAAAAGCATCCCGGATTCAGGATGGGACTTCCTATGATACGCAGACTTGTATATGCGGTGCTCTATGGAGATCTGCTTATGCTTTTGCGCAATCAGTGCCGCCCTTACGAAATTAATGAGGGAGACAGCGATGCCCTTGCCTCCGCGTGGACCGACAGACTTGCCAAGGAAATGTCTGCCGATAACAGATTTTCCTATAAGGGTGTAAAGGAAAACTACAAAAAGATAATAGAGGATTTTAAAAATATCCCGAGACGGAAGGAAAAGAAGGTAAAGGTCGGGGTCGTAGGAGAAATATTCGTAAAATATTCCCCCTTGGGAAATAACAACCTTGAGGATTTTCTTGTAAAGGAGGGAGCGGAGGTTACCGTGCCCGGACTCCTTGATTTCTGTCTTTACTGTGTTTATAACGGAATTATAGATACAGAAATGCTCGGACGGTCGAAGCTTGCTTATCCCTTGTGGAAATTTGCTTTTAATTTTTTAATGAAAAAGCAAAGGGATATTATTGATTGCATTACCGAAAACTCGGATTTTGAGCCCCCTACGGAATTTACACATACTGTTTCACTCGTCAAGGGCTATATTGGACTTGGCGCAAAAATGGGTGAGGGATGGCTTCTCACAGCCGAGATGCTTGAGCTTGCCGACAAGGGAATAAAGAACATCGTTTGCACGCAGCCATTCGGGTGCCTGCCCAATCATATATGCGGCAAGGGAATGATGAAGCCTATAAAGGAGAAGAATCCCGACATAAATATAGTAGCCATAGACTACGACGCGGGAGCAACTGCCGTAAATCAGGAAAATCGAATTAAGCTAATGCTGGCAAACAGCAGTAAATAGAAAAAGGTACTTGACAAGGTCGGTAATATGTGGTATAATATCGACTCGTAAGGGAGTAGCAGGCACGTTTGTGCAGCAAGTCAACATACTGACCGAAAGGGGTCTGGCTTGCTTTAATTTGCGAGACTTGTGTTTTATACGTGAAGTCTGCCCTTTTGTAAGAAAAACACCCAAGCATGACTTCGTGGAATTGCTTGGGTTATTTTTATTTGAAGGACGGAGTTTTATGTGGTTTAAGCTTATACTTACGGGGATTGCCCTTGGAGCGGGACTTGCTATGGATGCGTTTTCGGTGTCTTTGGCAAACGGGCTTAACGAGCCTGACATGAAGCGCAGGAAACTTGCGGGTATTGCGGGAGTATTTGCGGCATTTCAGGTTTTGATGCCATTGATAGGTTGGGTGTGCGTTCATACAATTGCCGAAAAGTTCACGGCATTTGAAAAATTCATTCCTTGGATAGCTCTGGGACTTCTCGGCTTTATCGGCGGAAAGATGCTTTTCGAGGGGATAAAAACGAGAAACTGCTGCGAGTGTGAAAAGCCTGCCGTAGGATTCTGGGCGCTTATAGTTCAGGGAATTGCTACCTCAATAGATGCTCTCTCGGTGGGCTTTACAATTTCCGATTACGGAATCACACAGGCGCTTGTAGCTTGCGGAATAATAGGAGTTCTTACTTTCTTTATCTGTGTTGGCGGATTGTTAATCGGTAGAAAATTCGGCACCTGCCTTGCGGGTAAGGCTTCTATACTGGGAGGAGCTATACTCCTGATAATCGGTATAGAGATATTTATAACTGGTATTATATAAAATTAAAACGCTCTTTCTCGTATGCTTTGAGAAAGAGCGTTATTTTTTATAACGGCAATATTACTGCTTGAACTACGAATATTACAATAGGCATTGTGATTACCGAAAAGAGTGAGGTGGTACCGACAGCCTGAGCCGAATATCCGGGCTCAATATCGTAAAGCTCGGCAAGCATGGTTTCGGTGGTTGCCGTGGGCATCGCTACTACGGTTGCGGCAAAGAATATCCAAAGCTCGCTAAAGCCCATGAGCTTCATTGCAAAAGCAATTAAGAGAGGAGTAAAGAGGAGCTTTATAAAGCAAAGGAAATATATTTTTCCAGACGCGAATATTTGTCTTGCCGTTCTTGTGGAAAGGAGCGCGCCGATTATGAGCATTGAGATGGGTGTGCAAAGTGAAGCGGTATACTCGATTCCCGTCATAACAAAGGGAGGAAGATCAAAGAAGGGCTTCATAAAGACGAAAAGCAGAAAACCGACAGTACAAGGAACTGTACCGAAATTTATGAGCTTTTTAGGAGTCAGCTTTATGTCGTCTCTTTTCCTTGCCATTATGGCAATACCCCAGGTCCACAAAACTATATTGAAGCTTACTATAAAGAATGCCGCCATAAACGCGCCTACGTCTCCGAGAAGCGAACGGAGAACGGGAATTCCAAGAAATCCCACGTTGCCAAAGATCGCTCCGAACTCGGTGAGCTTTCGCTCGTTAAGATTTTTAAATCTCATGCACGCAAGGTATGCAATGACCGCTAAGACTCCGTGAACGATAAAACCAAAGCAAAGAGTCTTAAGTCCCAGCATAAGGTTCTCCTTTGAATACTCCATTTTTATAAGGGAACCGATTATGAGAGCAGGCTGCGCTACCTTGATTATAAGTGCCGACAGCCTTTTTGAGGCTATACTGTCAATAATATTGAACCTTCCCGCGATAAATCCGATAATAAGCAAAAGGAACATCGCAAGGACCGTATTGAAGAAATCGGTAAACTGATAGAAAAACTCAACAAGCATAATCAAATACCTCTCAGCTCGTCAAGCTTTGCTTTTATATTTTGCATATCGGTAAGCATCTCTTCCTTTTTTCTCGGGTCGCGAAGAAGAAGCGCAGGGTGGTAAACTGCGGTAATATGGAAATTACCCTTTTCAAACCACACCCCATGCTCCTTGGTGATTTTGAAATCGGGACGGATAAGGCGCATAGCCGAAATTCTTCCGAGGCAGACTATGAGCTTGGGCTGAATAAGTCTTACCTGTCGGCGCAGAAATTCTATACACGCGTCCTCCTCCGCAGGGAGCGGGTCTCTGTTTTTTGGCGGACGGCATTTGAGTATGTTGGCAATATATACGCTTTCTCTCGGAATGTCAACGGCATAGAGATATTTGTCAAGAAGCTGACCTGCTCTGCCAACAAAGGGAGTACCGGTCTTATCCTCATTGTCTCCGGGAGCTTCTCCTACGAAAAGAATGTCAGCCTGTTGATTTCCGACTCCGAAAACGCAGTTTGTTCTTGTTTTGTGAAGCTCGCAGGCGGTGCAAGAATTGCACTCCGCATACAGCTTTTCCCATGAATCGTTCATTTTGTACAATCCTTAATTTCAGTTCTTGATTTTTCTGCATTCCATATAGTAGCGCTTATCCTCGGCATGACCCATAGAGAAGGTCTTTCTGGGGAGCGCTCCGTCAAACATAACCGTAGGGAAGAGTGCATCCTTAGTCATGCCCGAGAATATAAAGCCTATGGAATTTTCCTTTTTGATAAGTCCCTTGACCGACTCCGTGCCGTGGATATAATCCACCTCGGCTCCTACGTGAGTCTTGACGTAACCGTCAATAAAGTCTTGAAGCGTACCTACTGTCAACTGCTTTTCGGGGAAGGCAATCTCAAGCTCCCCACGTGTGTCGCCAAAGAGATACTCTATTTTCTGAGGCTCTGCCGAGCCGTTAAGGGTAGAAATATATTTTTTAAGCTCGCAGAGAACGTCGTTTGCATCCACGTTGAACATTACTCTGTATATGGGCTCGAAATTGAGAGCATTATCGTGGATGTTGACCACCTCAACAAGAGCGTATCTCGCGGGGTGAGACGCAGCCGCTTCCTCGCCGATTTCAGCCTTGACCTCCTCGTATGCAGCCTTTGCCGATGCAAGCGAATGGTTTCCGTCGCCGACAGCAAAGAGCAGGGGGTCAAGAGATGCGTCTCCGTATCTTGCTTCCATAGCCTCAGGGGTAATGAGCGCATCAAGAGCGCGGCTTACCGATTCCTTTTCGTCATTGCTCAAAAATCTGCCCTTGATGCTTCCGCCTCCGAGCATAAGCTCGGTGTCATAAGCCATGCTTTCGACGGTCTTGCCGATTAAGGGCTCTATAACCGTGCACGCCGCGTCGTCAATAAGGAGCATAACGTGAGGAAGCTCAATGCAAGCATCTCTGCGTATTGCGACTCTCGGGGGAATTCTCTCTACGACCGTAGCCTCGGTAGCGCGAATAAGCGCGGACGCACCCTTTCTGTAATCGTAGCAATCGAGATCAACGGCAAGAACGATTCCTCTGCGTACGGTTCCGTCGGACTGCGTGCGCTCGGTAAATATCATAGAATCCTTGTACGTAAGAAGAATGTCTCCAAGATAATCCTTCATGGTAGAATTTATCTTTGGAATACGGCATTCTGTCTCGGATAAATATACCTCGGGAAGGATAAGGCGGAGAGTCGAGGGGGCAGTACCTACCTCATTTTCTGCCTTTTCCCAATATTCGGGCTCACTTGTAAACTGGTCGCAGGCAACTACTGCCCATGCACGCGCGCTGTGTTTTTTGAAATCGGGCAGAAGAATATCTGCCGAAGAAAAGCATCTTTTCATTTTTTTATTACCCTTTCGGTATGAATTTTTCGAATATTATAGAAAGTCCGGATTTCCTGCAAATATCAAAATCCTTTTGATTCCGGATCGTCCATGCGAAGCCCTCCGCATGTAATAATTTTGTGCAGATGAGAAATCCGAGTCTTTTTCTCAGATGACCGTTAATAGATATAAAATCAGGTCTTGAAAGAAAATTTGTAAGCATGTGAGTAAGAAGAAAGTTTACCGTTTTACTTCCTTTTCTCGTGTGAGAGGTTATTTTTGTAACCAGCTGACCTCTTGCGTAATTGGGACGGTATCTTTTGAACCACCGCACGATAAGAGGGCTGAACGACTGAATACAAAAAGCGCCGTTGTACCTGTCGAGCAACAGTGATGCACCGCGGCAGAGACGGTCGTCTGCCCGTTCACCCTTTATTTCTATAAGTAACGGAACTTTTCCGTGCACAAGACGCAGTACCTCGGATAGAGTAGGGATAGTTTCGGCAGTCTCCTTAAGCCGTAAAGCCTTTAGCTCGGCAAGAGTAAGCTCAGCAACCTTTTTGCTGACACCGCACATTCTTTTCAGATCGTCGTCGTGGAAAACAACTATCTGCTTATCCTTTGAGAGCTGAATATCAATTTCGATCCCAAACCCGTTCTCCATAGCACGTTTTAAGGCGGGGAGGGAATTTTCGGGATAGCGCTCGTTCCAAAGTCCTCTGTGAGCGTACGCTCCTTTAAGCAGCTCCATATCAGCGGGTGCGGAAACTCTCGGAGATATGAGAAACAGATATATAAGAATGATAACCGAAAGAGCGAATACGGCGGCTCCGATAACTACCGTCATAGCGTCATACCGTTATCAAGCAATTTTCTGGCGCGCAGAGCAGCGATCTGGGTCTTTCCGTCGGGAATTTCTCCCCTCATGACCATATCAACAAGGTCATCTAGAGGAATACGGACGGTCTCTATAAATTCGTCGTCGTCAAAGTCTGTTTCTCCAAAAGAGAGCCCCTTGGCAAGATACATATGGATACACTCGTCAAGGATTGCCGGTGAACCGAGATATTTTCCAAGGTATATAAGCTCGTCGCACGAAGCCCCTGTTTCCTCGCGAAGCTCACGGCGTGCGGCACTTTCGGGATCCTCTCCCTTGTAATCAAGCTTGCCGGCGGGAATTTCAAGGAGAACGTCGGCTATTGGATATCTGTATTGACGTACGCAGATAACTTCGCCCTTGTGGGTCAGGGGAATAACGCAGACTGCGCCTACGTGTCTGTTGTACTCTCTGTATGCGGGCTTTCCGTCCGGGAGAGTTATCTCGTCCTTGTATACGTGAATAACCTTTCCATCGAAAATAAGCTTTGAGGAAACCGTATTTTCAACAAAGGATGAAATATCTTTTGAAAATTTCATAATCATATTCTCCTATAAAATTACTGCATAACAAACATAATAATTATACAACATTGCTATGTAAAAATCAATATATTATGCGAAAAATCACTTGATAAAAAGTTCGGAGTATGATAAAATATTATTGATAAGATCTTTAGGCTTAACTTTCGGAGGAATTTTATGAAGCACGTTGATATATATACCGACGGTGCCTGCAGAGGCAATCCGGGTCCCGGTGGATACGGAGCAATACTCGTCTACGGTGGCAAGGAAAAGGAGCTGTCCGGGGGAGAGCCTATGACTACCAATAACCGCATGGAGCTTATGGGAGCAATCAGCGCACTTGAAGCTCTTAAAGAGCCGTGTGATGTAACTCTTACGTCCGACTCCAAGTATCTGACCGAAGCCATAAATAAAGGGTGGCTTGCATCATGGAAAAAGAACGGTTGGAAAAAGGCGGACAGGAAGCCGGTGCTGAATGTGGAGCTTTGGCAAAGGCTCGACGGGCTTCTGAATATCCATAAAGTAGAATTTGTTTGGGTGCACGGACATCAGGGACATGAATATAACGAAAGATGCGACGTACTTGCTACCTCGTTTGCCGATAAGCTTAAGTAATAAAAAGGGCTGTCTCAAATGAAAATTTGAGACAGCCCTTTTTGGGGGATAGTCAGATTTAGGCAAGAAGCGTCGGTTTTCGGGGCATGTGGCGTACAAAGGTACGTCGAGCTCCGAAAACGGCGGTAGAAAAAGTCCATAGAAATGAAGATTTTCGAAGAAAATCAACCAAAAGCATCGATATATCGGTTGAATTATAAGCTAGTTTATCCTTTTACCTAAACAATTCCTCGATAAGCTTTTGTGAGTTGCTTGCGGCTTTTTCGCAAAGAGTAGGGTAGTCCATTTCTCCTGCTTCGCTGTCTGCATTGTCGGATATGCAGCGAATAACTGCAAAGTCAACACCGTTTACGTAGCAGACCTGTCCGATTGCCGCACCTTCCATTTCACAAGCAATGGCATCAAAGGTGTTTCTTATGTAAGCCTTTTTTTCTTTGCTTGCGATGAATTGGTCTCCCGACGCAATAACTCCCTTTACGCATTTGGCGCCGATCCTATTTGCCGCATGGCATATTTCCTCGCAAAGACTTTCCGATGCGGAGATTTTTACTATGTTTATTCCCGAAATAAGTCCCACGGGATCTCCCAAGGGAGAGGTGTCCATGTCGTGCTGAACGACTGCGGTGGATACTGCGGTGTCGAGCAGACCCGCTTCCTCGCACAGTGTTCCCGCAACACCCACGTTTATTATTCTGTCGGGTGAGTATTTAAGTATCATGGCTTCGGCGCAAATACCCGCAAAAACCTTTCCTATGCCGCACTGCGCTACGACAACGTCCTTGCCGTAGAGCTTTCCGCTGACGAAGTCTATTCCGCTGAAGCTTTCAACCTTTTTTTCTTCGATAAGAGCCTTTATGGCATTTGTCTCAACAGCCATAGCTCCGATAATTCCCGTAAGCATAAATTATATCTCCTCGTAAATTTCAAGTAGTCTTTCTTCGAGCTCGTTTTTTCTTACGTCAAGCTCGGAAAGCTTTTTGTAGTCGTATGCGGCATCACCGTTCATCTCGGCCTCTATCTCCTCAAGCTCGGTTTCGATCTTCGCAGCTTCCTTTTCCAACCTTTCGATGCGTGCCTTTGCCTTTCTTGCTTCAGCTGCCTCTTGCTTGCTTTTGAGGTACTGCTCCTTTTGAGAGCCGACCCTTGACTCTGCCGCTTCTGCGCGGCTTTCGACGTTTTCACGTTTTGCCCTCTCACGCAGAAGCTCCTCGTATCCGTCTCCGGATTTCGTTACTGTTATATCGTTGGCTCCTTCGGGAAGAAGCTCAATTATGCGCGTTGCGAGCTTGCCGAGAAAGTATCTGTCGTGAGAAACTGAAATAACGGTTCCGTCAAATTCGAGCAATGCTTCTTCGAGAGCCTCTCTGGAATCAATATCAAGGTGGTTTGTAGGCTCGTCGAGAACAAGCAGATTAATATCGGAAAGAATGAGTTTGGCAAGAGTGAGTCTGGCGCGCTCACCGCCACTCAGCTCCGAAACCGACTTGAAAACGTCATCTCCCACAAATCTGAATCTTGCCAGAGTATTTCGGATAGTCAGCTCGGTGTAGGTTGGATAGGTATTCCAAAGTTCCTCGAGAACTGTGTTTGAAAAGGTCAGATTCTGGTTTTCCTGATCGTAATAACCGACATTTACGTTGTATCCTGTTTCAACGTATCCCGATGTGGGGATAAGTTGACCGAGTATAAGCTTAATAAGGGTGGACTTTCCGCAGCCGTTAGGACCTGCTATGAAAAGGCGGTCGCATCTCTTTACAAGAAATGATATTCTTTTGAGAATGAGCGCACTTCCGTAGCCAAAGGAAAGCTCCTTTACGTTTATTACGTCATTACCGCTTGCAATTGAGGAGGAAAACTTTATCTTAATGCTCGCGGGATCATCCTTGGGACGCTCAAGCTTGACCATTTTATCAAGCATTTTTTGTCTGCTTTCCGCGGCAATTATATTCTTTTCTCTGT
The DNA here is from genome assembly GCA_015064735.1 of Oscillospiraceae bacterium. Lineage (GTDB taxonomy): Bacteria > Bacillota > Clostridia > Oscillospirales > CAG-272 > HGM12713. The sequence continues at coordinate 3,873 of SVRP01000017.1, read as the reverse complement.
TCCATGCCCGTTGCTGAGCGATATATGCTTCCTGCCTTGCAATCTCTTTTTGCTGATTTTTGTAATGTCGTTCGGCAATCTCACGGTCGATGCGTCTTTGCTCCATGCTCTTTGAATAACCGCCGTTATAAAGCTTTGCCTTGCAGTATTCTATTGCGAGGGTCTTGTTTGTTACTCTGTCAAGAAAATATCTGTCGTGAGATATAACTATTACACATTTTTTGTAGGCGGACAGGAAGCCCTCGAGCCACACAAGAGTTTCGGTGTCGAGATGATTCGTAGGTTCGTCCAGCATGAGAATATCAGGTTCTCTGCAAAGCTCCCGGCAAAGAGCCAACCGCGTACGCTGACCGCCGCTCAGGGAAGAGAAGGGACGGTTCATCATATCCTCGTCAAACCCCATGCGTTGAAGGGTTGATGCGCATCTGCCTCTGAATTCGAGACCGCCGTTTCTGATGAATTGCTCGTTAAGGGCGGTATATTCCGATATAAATGCGCTTTTGTCAGCTGATTCCGAATGGAGCTTTGCTTCGAGCTCCAAGAGTCTCGCTTCGTCTCTCAAAAGCTCGGGGAAGGATCGGATCATGACCTCAAGAGATGACAGCGACCGATCCCTCTCGGAAAGCTCCAGAAAGGCATCGTCCTGCTTGAGGATTCCCATAGATTTGTTTTTAGAAATATAAATATTTCCTTCGTCAGGCTCGTATTCGCCCGTTATAAGCTTGAAAAGAGTTGATTTTCCGCATCCGTTTGCTCCGATAACACCAAGCTTGTCGCCCTCGTCCAGAGAAAAGGTGATCTTTTCCAATATCTTTTTTGTTCCGAAGGAAAGAGAAATTCCGTCGATATTTAAGCAGATCATTTTTTACCTATAGTCTTCAAAGTTTTATTTTAACCTCTACCGCAACGCCGAGGATACGGGCATCTCCCGATTCGAAATCGTCGGTGGACAGAGCGATTGGCTTGTAATCCTCATTTTCGGGTATGAGAAGAATGCTTCTCTGATTTTTTTGAAAACGCTTCACGGTTGCGCTATCTCCGCCTACAAGACAAGCAACGATGTCTCCGTTGTTAGCATACTGCTGCTTTCTGAAAAGCACGAGAGAGCCGTTTACCATGCCGATGTTTTTCATGCTGTCCCCGAATACCTTGAGATAAAAATATTCATCTGCATCATCGACCTCGGCGGTTTCGTAGCCAAGCAGAGTTTCGTTGGTTATAATAGGGGAGCCTGCGCGAATTTCACCTATAATTGGAATGCGCTTTTTTCTTGTACCGCTGGCAGAAGAGCCGTCGATGAGCTCCTCAAGGGTTACACCGAAAAAAGCAGCTATTTTTTTGAGTTTTTCTGCCTTGGGGGTAGATCTTCCGTTCTTCCAATCGGAAAAGGTACTCGGAGGGATTCCCGTTTCCTTGGCGACACGGTATACCGTCGTATCGTTTGCACGAAGCAATGTCTCAAAATTGCGATAACTCATAAATGCTCCTTGGTTATTTTTAACAAATATTAATGAATTCCGAAATAATACTTGACAATAGTTCGGAAATCCGATATAATATTGGTACATAGCAATATTATAAAACAAATAATAATAAATGTCAAGATTTTTTATAAATAATATTTTGAAACAAATTAAGGAAGAAAAGGAGAAAACCATCGTCTGAATGTGCGACGTTTGCAGAAAATATCGCTGTGCTGACGGTTGTCCGAATAACTATGTTCCAAATATCAGAAAGAAAAGCAAAGGGAATACGAATATTTGTTTGGAATATACCGTAAGTACGGTTTTACGTGCAGATGGGGAGAGCTTTAAAAATATTATAGACAGAAGGATAATAACAAGGAAATCCGAAATACAGAGAGAAAGTGAGGAACCGTATGGCGAAGACTTCGGTAAAGAATACCGAAATTCAGAAAATTGAAAATTATTTAAAGGGTTATATGTTAAATCAAAAGCTCTTGCGGCTTGACAGGTATGAAAGAACTTATTTCGGTTATAGGGATAGCGAGGAGAGCATTCCCGATACACCGCTTGCAAGGGCAAAAATGTTTGAAATAAGGCATTTTATAATGGAGCTTGAAAACAGCGACGAAAAGCTGTTGCTTTACTACCATTATATAAGAGGAGAGACTGTGGAGAGGTGCGCCGAGCTTCTCGGAATATCAAGGAGTAGCGGATTCAGGCTAAAAAAGCGGGCGCTGTGTATTGCTCTTGAGGCATTGAACAAAAAATGCGGTGAAGATGATAAAAAATCGCAATCATATGAAGCAGCAGTATAATAAGGGGCTGTCTCAGTTTTGCTTTGAGACAGCCCCTTTTGGGGATAGTCGGATTTAGGCAAGAAGCGTCGATTTTCGGGGCGTGAGGCGTACAAAGGTACGTCGAGCCCCGAAAACGGCGGTAGAAAAAGTCCATAAAAATAAAGATTTTCGAAGAAAATCAACCAATTATTGTCTCATTTGCGAATTTATATCGCATTTTTGTTTTTTTTATTGTTTTTTCGGACTTTTTCGGTCTTGCCAAATGCGACAGCCCCATGTTCTTGTGTGAGATAGCATCAGAATAGACTTCCGACAGACAGCTTTTCCTTCCGCCCTATGCTGACGGCGGCATTTTTTAATTCTGCTCTGTATTTTTCAAATTCATATTCGTTGTTTTCTTCATAAGCGGTCCGTAAGCATATGATTATGCTTTCGGTTCGGTCAAGCTCGTCGTCCCAGACGCTGAGACCTATAAGGTTTCTGTTTTTGCTCCAGAAGCGCTCGAGTTCATTAAGAGATTTTTCACGATTACCGTATATTTTCAGCTCTTCCGCGGAACGGTCTATAAATTCGCTGCATTTATTGATAAAGCCGGCGTTTATATAAACGCAAACAGTCAGAAGAATAAACAGCACGATGCAAATAGGTAGAACCTTCATTTTTCATCCTTTACTATTATTTCCGCTTCTCCGGATTCATTCACCGTCATGAGGTAAACTCTACGGAGAGAAATTTTTTCTTCATTTAATATATTACTAATATCCCCGTCCGAAAGCTTTGATTCCTTGGCTCCGTGTTTGTCGATATATCCGTTTTCTATGACTATGCGATAAAGTCCGCCGTCGTTTGCCTTGATATTCATGTCTTTTGATGACGGGGGTCTGTATTCCGGCTTTTGTATGACCGATATTTTTCCGTTTTGCTCAAGAATCGCATACTGTACCTCTGATATATTGGATATTCCCTGTTGTCGCAGTTCACTTATAAGCTCGTCGGCGGTAATTCGCGCTTTCTTCATTTGCGTTGAACTCAGAATTCCGTTTCTTATTAATATTGTGGGACGGGTCGATATCAGATTTTTTATTTTGGGAAAGTGCACCAATAGTGATGATGACACAACTTCAAAGGTAAGAAGAATAACGATGGGAATGATTGCGTGAGATACTGGGATGCTTGAATCGGTTATTGGGAGAGAAGCGATTTCGGAGAGTATTAGGGTGGTAATGAGATCCGAGACCTCCAATTCTCCGATCTGTCTTTTTCCCATAAGGCGCATAGCCGAAAGTAAAATGACGTATACTATAAGCGTTCTTATAAAAATAGTTGTCATATTTTTCACCTCCGGGGTATTTATGGAAATATTATTTGTGCATTTGGACAAAATAATGCAAAAGGCAAAAAAATTTTCAAAAATTGCTTGACAACCCTGGACGAATGTGATAGAATATGCAAGCTGTGAGCGAGACGGATATCACAAAGCGCGAAAAAATTTTTAAAAGAAATTTCAAAAAAGTGCTTGACAAGGGAATAAGAGTGTGATATAATAGTCAAGCTGTCCGCGAGAGCGGGGCAAACGGTCATTGAAAATTGAACAACAAGAGAGAAGTACA
>SVRP01000016.1 GCA_015064735.1 Oscillospiraceae bacterium | reverse complement strand
GTCAAGAAATACACTATTCGGTAAATCCTGTTTGAGCTGTTGGCACACAGTTGTTTTTCCAACTCCCATAGTGCCACCAATCATATATAAAGTTTTCATCATTCACACCTACAAATTCAAGTTTATCTATTAGTTAGATTATACCATAAAAACGGCAAAAAGTAAATAGGACGGCAGAGTTTTTACAAATTGAACCGCCCTACGAAGCCGCTCCGAGATTCCTCTCGGCTTCGCCTCGTGCTTTTCCGTCGTGTCATCCTGAGCGGAGCGAAGCGAAGTCGAACTGCAAAGCAGCGTCAAACAAAGTGCAGACGGGATCTCCGACGGAAAAGTTCGACAAGCTCAGAATGACACGGAGCGGCAAAAAACAGCACCCACGATCGAGTGCTGTTTTGTATTGAAATAATCCCAAAAGGGTAATTATCTCTTGGAGTTTTAGCAATACCGTTTGATATCGTGAATACCGTGGAAATACGTGTGATATCGTGCGATATCGTGAACATCGTGAGTATCGTCGCATAAAGTGTTGCACCAAATTTGCGCCAAAATTACACCAACGCTTAACGCCTATTCAGCTCAACAAATTGGAAATTATATAGCTCGATAATACGGACAAATATCTTCATAATATCCGTCTTTCATACGAAAACCATTTGGTATTGTTCCTAATTGAGTAAATCCGAGACGCTCATATAAATGTCTAGCATGTGTATTTGTCGCAACAACTGCGTTGAATTGCAAAACAGAAAAACCGTGTTTGCGTCCTTGTTCAATACAATCTAACACCAGTTTTTCTCCTATATGTAATCCTCTGCTATGAGAACTCACAGCATAACTTGCATTACAGATATGACCGCATCTTCCTATATTGTTCGGATGTAAAATATAAAGTCCGTATATTTTCTCTGTTTCGTTATCTACTGCAACACCCGTATAGGTTTGTTCAGCAAAAAAGATAGTGCCGCTTTCAAGAGTCAGGATTTCTTCTTGGGGAAAGGCATTTCCTTCCTCAACAATTTCATTCCATATTTCTATCATCGCACACAAATCTTTTTCCCCATATTTGCGTATTACTATTCCCATTTCTTTTCACCTTTACAAATTCAAGTTTATCGATTAGTTAGATTATACCATAAAAACGGCAAAAAGTAAATAGGACGGCGGAGTTTTTACAAATTGAACCGCTCTACGAAGCCGCTCCGAGATTCCACTCGGCTTCGCCTCGTGCTTTTCCGTCGTGTCATCCTGAGTGGAGCGAAGCGAAGTCGAACTGCAAAGCAGCGTCAAACAAAGTGCAGACGGGATCTCCGACGGAAAAGTTCGACAAGCTCAGAATGACACGGAGCGGCAAAAAAACAGCACCCACGATCGAGTGCTGTTTTGTATTGAAATAATCCCAAAAGGGTAATTATCTCTTCGAGAACTGTGAGGGCGTTAAGAAAATAGTCCTGTGGACTGTTTTTAGCCCGACATGGCGAAAGCTGTGCTTTTGACAGCCTCGGTACGAGGCGGGATAAGAAAAACGGCACCCATCGAAAACGATGAATGCCGTATATACAAAGCACTTTGGGTGCCTTTTTTCTTATCTCTTCGAGAACTGAGGTGCACGACGTGCAGCCTTGAGTCCGTACTTCTTTCTTTCCTTCATACGAGGGTCTCTGGTGAGGAATCCTGCAGCCTTAAGTGCGGGCTTGTAGTTTTCGTCAGCAGCAACGAGTGCTCTTGCGAGACCGTGGCGGATTGCGCCTGCCTGTCCGGAAAGACCGCCGCCGTTAACGGTAGCGATGATATCGAACTTACCCTCGGTGCCGGTTGCTCCGAAAGGCTGGTTTACGATGAGCTTGAGAGTCTCAAGACCAAAGTAGGTGTCGATATCCTTCTTGTTTATGGTGATAACGCCGGTGCCGGGTACTATGCGTACGCGTGCAACAGACTTCTTTCTTCTTCCTGTGCCGTAAAAATAGGGCTTAGAGCTTGTATACATTCTATGCTTCCTCCCTTTCTTATATCTCGATAGCTACGGGCTTCTGAGCTGCGTGTGCATGCTCTGCGCCTGCGTATACCTTAAGTCTGGTAGCAGACTTTGCGCCGATGCTGTTGTGGGGAAGCATTCCCTTTACTGCGAGCTCCATTGCAAGCTCGGGCTTGGTAGCCATAAGGGTCTTGTACTGAACTTCCTTAAGACCGCCGATGTAGCCGGTATGACGGCGATAGTACTTCTGCTCAAGCTTTCTGCCGGTGAGTACTGCCTTATCTGCGTTGATGATGATTACGAATTCACCGCAGTCTACGTGAGGGGTGAACTCGGGACGGTGCTTGCCGCGGAGAATGTTTGCAGCTGCTACTGCAGTTCTTCCGAGAGGCTTTCCAGCTGCGTCAAGTACATACCACTTGCGCTCTACCGTCTCAACCTTTGCCATGTAAGTTGACATTGATTTTTCCTCCAAATATTAATAAGATTTTTTCATGCTTGCATATTATACCACGCATAAATTATATTGTCAACCCCTTTTTTGAAAAAAATTAAAGAAATTTAATTTAGCGCAGTTATATCTCTCGTTTTCTCTTTAAATCACCTGTTTTTCTCTCGTTTTCTCGTTTTCTAATTTTATTTTTTTAACAGTTACATATCATATTTTCCATAGCCGTTTCATATTTTATATCATAATCAAAAAAACGGAGGTCAAAGTCAATGATCAATTCTTACTGTCCCGAAGGCGAGCTCTTCGGAACTGTCATCAACCGAGAATACACGTCCTCACTTGCGGGGCTTGAAAGAGCTATGAACGAGGGACTCATACTTGAAGGTAATACTCTGCTCTGCGACAGCTCTATGCGTCTCCACGTAGATCTTTACGGAATAAGGGGCATCATTCCAAAAGAAGAAGCTCTCTTTTGCAAAAGCGGTGAAGAAATAAAGGATATCGCTCTTATTACACGTGTTGGAAAGCCCACCTGCTTCAAGGTAATAGGCTTTGAAAAGCATCGCGGGGAAACTGTCGCTATTCTTTCAAGGCGAGCAGCTCAGGCTGAGTGTATCAGAAATTATCTATCCTCACTTACGGAGGGAGATATTATTCCGGCGCGTGTTACTCATCTTGAAAGCTTTGGTGCTTTCGTTGACATTGGCTGCGGCATTTCTTCCCTTTTATCTGTTGACAGTATTTCGGTTTCAAGAATTTCTCACCCATCCGACCGTCTTTCGGTAGGTGATAAAATATTCACTGCAGTGAAAACGATAGATAGGTTGAACGGGCGCATTTTTGTCAGCATGCGTGAGCTTCTCGGCACGTGGGAAGAAAACGCTTCTCTATTTGAAGCGGGGCAGACGGTTTCGGGAATCATACGAAGCGTTGAAAGCTACGGGGTTTTCGTTGAGCTTGCCCCAAATCTTGCGGGGCTTGCCGAGATACGCGATACCGATACCCAATTTATCTCGGAACGCGTTGGAAAATATGCGGCAGTCTACATAAAGAATATCATTCCCGACAAAATGAAAATCAAGCTGGTGCTTATTGATGCAAACGGTACAGAGGCAAAAAAACAGCCTATAAATTATTTTGTTGACTGCGAGCGTGTAACTCACATGGACAGATGGCAGTATTCCCCCGACGGAGCGCAAAAGCTTGTAGGAACGGTATTTGGAGAATAAAATCGTATAACAAACGAAGCAGAGTCGATCTGACTCTGCTTCATTTTGTGTTTTAAACCTTTATTTCAAAGGTTCCGTCAAAGGCTTTATAGACGTAATCTGCGTTTTCCGCCGCCCAGTCGTTTGCCTTATGCTTTGAGTTGTTTTTATAAAGAGTGTACATTGCGTTATATCCCGCAATACAGGTAGGCAAAAGAACCGAGGATGCGTCAGCCATCTCATAGAATGGCTTATATCCCGTATCCGCAAGGAAATGGTGAGGCATCTGAAGAATATCGCACTTAAGTGCTGAGCCATACTCATTGTAAGCAGCTTTAAGTCCCTCCTCATATATGTCTCCCGTAAACATTATATTTTTATCAAGCTCCACGGTAAATATAAGAGAAAGCTTATTTGCCGTATTGTAAGACTTATAATTATCGGCAACGAACAGGAAGGTTACCACTGCTTCGCCAATATTTATTACCTGCCCCTTTTTGGGATTGATGATGTCAGCACCGTAATACTCAGCAATGCTCTGCATTTTATCGTTATAGTTTCTGGTGCTTGTGTCGAAATCCGTGGGGAAATGGAACACGAGATTCTTTATGTCGATCTTATTTTTAAGCTCTGTATCTGACGTTATAGCAACAAGAGCATTAACATGGTCTCCGTGGGGGTGGGTAAGAATCCAATAATCAACGGTTACCACATCCTTGGTTGTGCTGTATTCGCGTAGCAAGGTGTAGAATCCCTGTGCATCTACGGTGTTTCCGCCATCGATAGCAATAAGCTTTCCGTCGGCTGTTTTAACTATATATCCCATTCCCGCTGCGTGCCAGTAGCTGGAATCAAATTTACTGTTATACAAGCTGTCTACAGTGCAGTATCCAACAAGAAGCGAATCTCCAAGCATGGGATCTGAGCCCGCTCCGTAAAATATTTCGAAAATATAGTCAATAATACTGTGAGTTACACCCTTGAGCGAAAGATTATCAGCTACCTGCTTCATGCTTCTTACGTTATTGCTGTCAAATTTCGTATAAAAGGTTTCTTCTGTTCCGTCGTAGTACTTAACGGTCATATAGGAGATTGCCGACAGCGTCTTTTTGTATGCGGCTCTCTCGGTTGCTTCTCCGTTGAGCACCAACGCTGCATGGAAAACAGACTTTCCGCTTTCATAGGGTACAAGCTTTTTATTCTTGAATGTATAGACCTTACCCTCTGCTTCGGAAGGATTAACGTTACCCTCTGTAACAGCGGTTACGAACTTAACATTATCTCCGAGACGAGTAATAAGCTCATCGGATACTACCGTAGAGAAGCGTATTGCGCGCTCGGTCTGTACCGTACGGATGGATGCACCGTCGATCATATCGAAATCCCCATCGTTGAAGCAAACGGGTTTATAGATTACGGTATCCTTAGCATCCTTTACCGAATACGCCACGTTGGTTTTTACAAGATTTTTGCCGTCGGTCCAACCGATAATCCTATATCCCTCTGTCCATAGATTGGTAAAATATATACCGCTGTCCTTGAGGGTCTTTGCGCTTGCCGACCAGTTTGCGCCCTTGTCGTTTACGGTAAGGTTAGCCGTATACTTGGTCATATTTATATGGGTACTCTTTGATGCACCCGAAGCACGGTCTATCTCAAGAGTGGCTCCCTCTTCAAGGTTAAGGGTAACGTCGCCGCTTGTGCTTAAGGTAATTGCCGAAGCCACGTACTCAGCCTTATCGTTCGAGGGCGCGGTGTTTACTATTTTTGCATTTGCGCCCATATTGAGAACAAGATCGGTATTTGCCGATTCGGAATTAGAATTAAATCCCGTTCCCCAAGCCTGCTGTACGGCAATCGCACCGCAGTTCTGAGTCTCACTGTCAAGCACTCCCGCATATTCGAGAACGGTGCTTCCCTCAAGATTAATCACAGCATCGGTAGCAAATTCAGCGAGCACGAGAGATTCACCGGGACCTACTGTTTTGAGGTGGGAATCCTTTACCGTAAGCTTGGTGTTGCCCGCATAACTGAGTTTAACCGCGGGACGGGCATTTGAGCCCTTTTCTACAACATTGTAGTTCATCCTTTCTACGATAAGGTGTCCGCCGCCTTCTACGACGATTCCCTTTACCACGTTAAGATTTCCGTTCTTCACTGTGAGTTTTCCGAGCAAATGGCTTATCAGATAGTTACCCGTGTTATTTACGGAGAGAGTATGTCCTCCGAAATCGACGGTAATATCCGCGCCTGCGGGTACAGTAAGATTTGCCTCCGAAATACTTGCATCCTTAAGAAGATAGACTGTACGGTCGCTTGAATTTACAGCATCCGCCAAAGCACCGCCAAAAGTAGAGTAGTATGCGTTACCCACTCTGAAATAGGCGTTGCTTGCATTTGCCGTTGTATCTCCTGCTGCCATTGCAGGAAGCATTGGCATAAGAATAATGATCGCAAGAATAATACATACAAATTTTTTCATATGTTATCTTTCCTTTCCCTACATTTTATACGAGTTTATAGTTTTTTAAGCTTTGCGTAATTTCCCATAAGCTTTTTAGTACCTACCTTGTCAAATACCACCTCGTAAAGGACGTCCGAGCCCATTGGTCTTACCGATAGAATCTCGCCCTCTCCGAAGGTTATGTGGAAAACTCTGTCTCCTTCGCAAAGAAGCTTTGGGGAAGCTTGGGGCGCTGCTTTCTTTATAACTGTTATTCCGCTGTCGTAGCCCATATTTTTCTGTCCGCCGAAGGCATAGCTGTCGTCATCGGCATGAAAGTAGGTCTTGGGCTTTCTGTCATATACGGGTGTGTAGGGGGAATCCTCCAAGATAAGCTCGGTGGGAATTTCCTCAACGAATCTCGACACGGGATTTGCGCTTGTCCTACCGTAAAGCATTCTCGTTCTCGTTCTGAGAATGTATATTTCATCCTTTGCGCGTGTAACAGCCACGTATGCCAAGCGTCTTTCTTCTTCCATGTCATCTGCCGAGCCTACTATATTCTGCATACCGGGGAAAAGTCCGTCCTCCATGCCCGGCAGGAATACCACGGGGAATTCAAGTCCCTTTGCCGAGTGTACCGTCATCATTACGGTGGCATCGGCATCCTCGTCGTATTTATCTACCTCGGAAACAAGAGCGGTTTCTTCAAGGAAACCAAGAAGCGTGGGCTCGTTGTTATTTCGCTCATACTCAATTACTCCCGAAATAAATTCCTCGATGTTTTCGAGCCTTTCTTTTTCCTCTTCTCCGCCATCTATAAGCATTTGGCGGTAGCCCGTTACCTCAAGTACGCATTTTACGAAATCCTCAAGGCTCATATCTGTATTCAGCATTTCCCTGAATGACTGTATCATTTGGGCAAAGCTCTTAAGAGTGTTCGCCGAGCGGGAGAGGGCTCCGTATTTTTCTGCATTCAGCATGACCTCGTAAACCGAGCATTGCTGCTCCTCGGCTATTATCTCCACACCGTCCACGGTCTTTGCGCCTATCTTTCTTTTAGGCTCGTTTATTATTCTTCTGAGCCTCTCTCTGTCCGAGGGATTGACTATAAATTGCAAATACGCAACTATATCTCTTATTTCCTTGCGGTCATTGAAGCGGAGACCGCCGAGCATTCTGTAAGGTAGCGCGCTTTTTGCAAAGGTACGCTCTATTATCTGGGACTGCGCGTTGGTTCTGTAAAGGATAGCAAAATCCTTGCACCTTCTCTTTCCGGAGGCGACGGCATTCTGTATCTCGGAAGCTATGTATCTTGCCTCGTCGTTTTGGTCATTGCAAACACGCAGAGTGATCTTCTCTCCGTCTCCTCTGTCAGCCCAAAGAGTCTTTCCGAGTCTGCCGTTATTATGAGAGATTATTCCGTTTGCCGCCTTAAGTATCGTATTGGTTGAACGGTAATTCTGCTCAAGCCGTATAGTCTTTGTATCCTTGAACTTTTTATTGAAGGTAAGAATATTGGCAATGACCGCTCCTCTGAATCGGTAAATACTCTGGTCATCGTCGCCGACTACCATGAGATTGTTATATCCGCCTCCCAGCAGTGCCGTAAGCCTGAGCTGAGCCGCATTTGTATCCTGAAACTCGTCTACAGCTACATACTTAAACTTTCTTTGATAATACTCTCTTACCTCTTTATCGGTAGAAAGCAGAAGCACTGTATTCATAATGAGGTCGTCGAAATCCATGGCATTGGATGAACGCAGTCTCTCGGTATATTTTTTATATACCTTTGATATCTGCTTTCTGCGGAAATCGACGGTTGCGAATTCCTTTTCGTAGGCATCGCAGTCTATAAGCTCGTTTTTTGCGCTGCTTATGGCTGATGCCGCTGACTTTTCATTAAGTGTTTTTTCGTCTATATCGAGAGCCTTTATTGCTTCTTTAAGAGCATTTTTTGTATCGGTTGCGTCGTAAATGGTAAAATCCTTGCCATAGCCCAGCTTATCGGCATGAGCGCGGAGAATTCTTACGCAGACCGAGTGAAAGGTTCCCGCCCATATAGCATCTGCGCCTTTTTCCTCGGTTATTGCCGTGCGAAGCCTGCTCTTTATTTCGTTTGCCGCCTTATTGGTAAAGGTTATAGCAAGTATATTCCACGGCGGACACGGCGAGGATATAAACTCCGAAAGAATCGGCTCTATCTCCGCTATGGAAAGGCTTTCCGCTCTTTCAAGAGATACAACCCTTTCTTCGTCTATGCCGTAAGGAACGTAATCACTGTAATATGCGTTTCCGTAATTTATAATAAAGGCTATGCGGCGAACAAGCACGGTAGTCTTTCCGCTTCCCGCGCCCGCAAGCACCAGCAGATTGCCCTCCGTGGTAAATACCGCCTCTCTCTGTTTTGCATTCAGCGATGAATAAGCCTTCTCAAAAAGACGCCTCTTTGCCGCAAGGTATCTTTCTTCCAATGTTTTTTGCATTTCTGTTTCTCTTTTACTTGTTTTTTTCTTCTTTGCCGTTACCGAGCAGCTGTTTTATAAGCTCTGCTTGCTCATCCTTAGACTTCCTTTGCTCCTCGGTATTTGCATATCCTCTGCCTCTTGAGTAGCTGAGCGTATAGTCCTCATCCGACTCTATCTGTTCTGTTTCTTCTTCAATATCCTTGGGTCTGTCAAAGGCATCAAGCTTCATTTCCTTTTCAACGAAGGACGAAAATACCGACAGTGCAACCGATATGACCGTAAATATAATTCCCCATATCAGTGGCTCGGGTCCCGTGGTTGTAAGGGTTACCGCCTCCCCCATGGTTTTATACATGGGGATTACGATTCTCGGAAGAAACAGCAACGGCAAGGTAAGTCCCTGCAAAATACATACGACTATTCTGTTGGGTACAAGAGTAATGAATATCAGCCATATCTTCGATCTTCTGTCTCTCTTTGAAAGAAATCCGAACACGCAAAGGGCAACTGCCACGGTTGAAATAAATCCTATGGCAAAAAGGATAAAAAACGCAATAAGTATTACGAGCATCTTCACCGAGAAATCGTGCAATGCGGGAGATTGCTCCTGACCGCTGAAAAGATATGCTCTTACGTTGTCCCACGAGTTACCGAAAAGCTCTCTTAAGGATATAGGTTCAGACGGTGCATTCCCTCCTGTGGCATAAGCCAAACAGGGGGCGAAGGTTATGAATACAGTCGCAAGGCAAAGTACTATCGGCAATATATATCTTATGTAAACGAGGGCTTTATAGCCGTCGTTGCTTTTTCTTCTTTTGTTACTCATTTTCTTCTCCGTTGGTTTGTTTTTCCAGTTTGAAGCTATACGGCAAAATCTCATTTTGCGTAAAGCTTACAATTTTTCCGTCTTTGTCCTCCACAAGTATCTCAAAATTTCCGTCGCAAAACTCTGAAAAAACCTGTCTGCACACTCCGCATGGCATACAAAGAGGATTATTGCCCACCACGGCAATAGCGGAAAACTCTCGTTCTCCGTCGGCTATTGCCGAAAAGAGCGCAACCCGTTCGGCACAACAGGTAGGTCCGTACGCGGCATTTTCAACGTTACAGCCGCTATATATTTTACCGCTTTTACAAAGGAGCGCCGCTCCTACCGCATGCCCCGAATAGGGAGAGTAGGAATTTTTTCTTGCGTCTTTTGCAAATCCCGTAAGGGTATTCTTATAATCCGTTTTCATTAAAATTCACCTTTTATTTTGAGCTTTATCGCCCTTCCGCAGCTCGTCGCATCAATATCGAGAAGCGAATAAACGGTTGCGGCTATATCCGAAAAGCTATTACGCTTTCCTATATTTTCAGACTTCAAGCCCTTTGAGTATATTATTATCGGAACGTCCTCTCTTGTGTGGTCGGTGGTTTTCGTAAAGCAGGGGTCGCAACCGTGATCCGCCGTAATTATGAGAAGGTCATTTTGTGAAAGAAATTCCGTGAGCCTCGGGAGCCATCTGTCAAACTCTGTAAGTCCGTCGGCATATCCCTTTGGGTCGCGTCTGTGTCCCCATGAGCTGTCAAAATCAACGAGATTTACAAAGCAAAGCCCCTTGAAATTCTTTTTTGCAATCTCGATGGTCTTTTCCATACCGTCTTTATTTGATACGGTGGGTATAGCTTCGGTAAAACCGCGATTATTAAATATGTCTGCGATTTTACCTACGGCAATAGATGATAGACCGTTGGCTTTTATTATATCGGGCATCATTATGACGGGTGGCTCTATGGAATAGTCGTGTCTGCCCACGCTTCTCCTGAAATCGGGATATTCGCCTTCAAAGGGTCTTGCAATAACTCTGCCCACCGAAAGCTTTCCCGTAAGCATTTCTCTTGCGGTCTTGCATATTGAATAAAGCTGCTCAAGGCTGACCACCGATTTATGGGCGGCTATCTGCAAAACGCTGTCTGCCGAGGTATATACGATAAGGTCTCCGCTCGCAATATGCTCTCTGCCAAAGTCCTTTATAACCTCTGTGCCCGAATAAGGCTTATTGCAAAGTATTCCTCTGCCCACCTTCTTTGAAAATTCGTCCAAAAACTCCTTCGGAAATCCGTCGGGAAAGGTCATCAGCGGCTCTTTTGAAATATGCCCCGCAATTTCCCAGTGTCCGACTGTGGTATCCTTGCCGGCTGAGGCTTCGGAAAGCCGTCCGTAAGAAGCTACGGGGCTATCGGATTTTTCAAGAAAATCTATACCGTCTATATTTCCCAGTCCCATACGGCAAAGATTCTTAAGCTCCGCTCCGCCTATTTGGCAAGCACTCCTTAAGGTATTTGCGCCCTCGTCCCCGAAGTCTGCCGCGTCAACGGCGCCGCCTATGCCGACACTGTCCAAAACTATCAAAAATATTCTTTCCATAATCAAAGTCCGCATCCGAGGTCAAGGGCAAGCTCTATCATACCCGTAAAGGTTGCTTCTCTTTCCTCCGCGGTGGTTGCCTCTCCGCTTATAAGCGAATCCGACACAGTACAGATCGCAAGGGCATTTTTTCCCGCCCTCGCGGCATTCATATAAAGAGCCGCCGCTTCCATTTCTACGGCTATCACTCCCATTTTCGCCCAACTCATAGTTCTTTCGGTATCGTCGTAAAAGGTATCGGAGGAAAGAAGATTTCCCACGTGATAGTCAATACCCTTCTGCTTTGCAAGCTCCACGGCTCTTGACAAGAGCTTAAAGGATGCAATAGGCGCAAAGCTTCCGTCAAGTCCGAACTGCGAGCCGTAGCTTGAATTGGTACAAGCCCCCATTCCGAAAACAACATCCCTTATTTTTACGTCGGGTCTCATTGCTCCCGCCGAGCCTATACGGATTATATTATCAACTCCGAAAAAATTATAAAGCTCATAGCTGTATATGCCTATTGACGGCATTCCCATTCCACTTGCCATAACCGATACGGGATTTCCTTTCCATTTTCCCGTATAACCCTGAATTCCGCGCACGTTATTAAAAAGCACGGCATCATCAAGATATTTTTCAGCCACAAGCTTCGCTCTCATGGGATCGCCCGGCATAAGGACGGTCTTTGCTATATCCTTAGGCTCTGCCTTTATATGGGGGGTAGGATAATTATTTTTCATAGGCTACGCTCCTTGTTTCGAATATCAGTCCTTAGCGGGATTAAGTCCTTCCATGTAGTAGGATGCCTCCATATCGGCTACGCAGAGAGAAAAGGCAAGGGGGAACATCTCAAGTGCCCTGCCAACCTGATTTGCGTCCTCGGGGCCCGAAAAGCCCATGTGATATCTGATTGCAAAGGCTTCTTCTCTGGTAAGTCTCATAAATCCCGAAAGTATGTATACCGATTTTTCTCCGTGTCCGTAAGGCAGAGTATCCTCAATGGTATAATAGGGTACGCTCTCCCATACTCCGTTTTTCTTTACGTTGCGCATTTCGGTCTTATAGAAATTCGTCTTGCATACGTCGTGAAGAAGAGCGGCAATAGCAAGGCTCTCCTCGGTAAAGGAAAAGCCGTATTTGTCGCAAAAATGAGGACGCTTTACAAAATTGCAAAGGCACTCGTACACGTTAAGGCTATGCTCAAGGAGACCTCCCTCATATGCTCCGTGAAATCTCGTGCTTGCGGGAGCTGTAAAAAAGTCAGTCTTTTCTATGAGGTAGTCAAGAAAAGCATCCGCTCCATCTCTTGTGATACACGTTTTATATATCTCAATAAATTTGTCTCTGTTATTCATAGTATTACCTGATTCCTTTCCAAGAAAACACACTTATCTATTTTCTATTTTACCATATTTGCAATAAAAAATCAATAATGCTTTTTTCACAAAAAATTTTTTTATTTTTATAACACTTGACTATTTTCAGTGAATGCTGTATAATTAAGCATATTTTATTTCTATTTTAAGGAGATATATTATGCCCTGCGTAGATATGCCTTTGTCAAATCTTTACAGCTATGAGGGAATCAACCCTCGCCCCGCCGATTTTGACGAATTTTGGAACAGGTCTCTCGCTGAAATGAGATCCATCGAGCCTGCCCCAAGCCTCACACCCGTACAGTACAATTCAAAAATAGCCGATTGCTTTGTTCTCACCTTCAAATCCACTAAAAACGCAACTATTTCGGCAAAATTCGTAAAGCCCAAAAACGCAGACGGCAAAATGCCTGCCGTTCTTCTCTTCCACGGTCTCTCAGGTGAAAGCGAAAGCTACATAAAATTGCTTCACTACGCATCTCAGGGCTACTGCGTAGCGTACATGGACTGCCGCGGTCAGGGCGGATACTCAGAGGACGTTGGCGGCGCTCTTGGCACCACTTACACAACACCGTTTGTCAGAGGTCTTGACGACAAGCCCGAAAATCTTTATTGCCGCGACGTTTTTCTTGACACAGCAATGCTTGCCCGTGTGGTAATGGGCATGGATTTCGTAGACGAAACGAGAATTGCCGTTCAGGGCGGTTCTCAGGGCGGAGCTCTTTCTCTTGTCTGCGCCGCTCTCGTTCCCGAAGTAAAGCTTTGTCAGGCAAACTACCCTTATCTGTGCGACTACAAGAGAGTCTGGGAGATGGACCTTGACAAGGGCGCATATGAGGGTCTGCGTTACTATTTCCGTCATTTCGACCCGAGACACGAGCGCGAGGACGAGATATTTGAAAAGCTGGGATATATTGACGTTCAATTTCTCGCTCCCAGAATCAAGGCAAAGGTAATGATGGCGACAGGACTCATGGACACCACCTGTCCGCCCTCAACGCAGTTTGCGGCATACAATAAAATGACCTGCGAAAAAGAGGTAGTTATATATCCCGATTTCGGTCATGAAACTCTTAAGGGTCAGGACGATATTACCTTTAATTTCTTCGCTGAGCTTTGATAAACAATACAAAAAATCCGATAGGCGATCCCCAAGGACCGCCTATCGGATTTTTTGTCGCAATGTATTATTTATTACTTCTTCTTACGCTTGTAGCATATTGCTCCGCCTATGGCGCCGACACCTATGACAAGGAAAAGCGCAACTATTGTATAAACTATGAAATTTCTGTCGGTTACGTTGAGAAGGTCATTAGCAAAAGGCTTGGGAGCAACCGTGGGAATTTCCGTTTCATACGAGAACGGAGAAAGAACAGCGGTACCCAAAACAGCAGACACGTTGTACAATTTTGTAGCTAACTCTGTAAGCTGTGTCTCGTCCATTCCTTCGATATCGAATTCGCCCTTAGAGGTTCTTTCCAAAATATCATAGGTATAAGACTCGGCACCCGTGTACCATGCAAGCATTCCTCCGCTGGTTACGTACTCGGCAATCACAGCAACAGCCAACGATTTTTCAACCTTTACACCGTCAAGCATTACCTTATCAGAGGTCGTAAGCAAGGGGGTCAGCTCCACGTTGGGGTCAACATTCTTATAGGTTATGGCATTTGCGTTCTTTATTGACGGGATACCAACTGTATTGTTTTGTACAAGCAATGCCATTGCCTCGTGATTCGTATTCGGAGATACGAGCACCTCGTTGCTTATTTGAGTTTGCGGTACTTTATTTTCGTCATTGCCATTGGGATTTCCGTCCGTATTCGGCTCTCCTGACTCACCGTTGTCCGACTCCTGCTCCTCTTTTTCGGCAGGTTCAGAACCCTCGGATTCGGGGGCTTCGATTTCTATCTCCTCGGTTATCAAGCCCTTTTCACCGTAAAGTCCGTACGCGTTGGCAACAGACATAAGGTTAGGCATTGAAAGGCAACCGTTTGACGTTACGAGAGTAATATCTCCGCCTCTCTTGACGAAGTCAATGAGCATCTGCGCTTCTTCTGCGGAAAAATCGCTCTTAGGGTCAAGGATCACCAATGCCGACGCATCATCGGGAATAGCTGTGAGCTTTGTAGTATCCAAAGGCTTATAGTAGGAAATGGAATATGCCTGGCAAAGTCCTGCCAGATTATATCCAAGCTCTGTCTTATTAAGCTCTGTCTCGCCGTGTCCCATAACGTAATAGCGCGCCGGGAAGGTTTCAACGTTAACGTACTCTACCATTCGGCAGATTATTTCCTCTCCGTAGAATACTCTCACGCTATTGTTGAGAAGAAGGTCCTTTATATTCTGCCAGGTCGCCGCATTTTCCACGTCCTGCGCAATTCCCGACTCCACATATTGCAGACACTCGCGGTAACCGTTGACATCCAACCTATCACTTCCGATAAAGCTGTACAGTGCGCTGTCCACAAGATAATACATGGTATTCTCGTAGGAAATAAAGGTTGCACCGTTTTTACCCGCAACTATAATCGAGTATGGCAATATTTCCACGGTGGTTATACCGTTTTCTTTTATTACCTGCTGCATCTCTTCGCTGTCGGATTTTATGAATTTAACCTTGAGCTTATCACTGCACGCATCTATCTCCTGCATAAAATACTCAAAGCGGCGGTCGCTTCCGTCAGAGTCCACCACGTATGCCACAGTCTCGTTCTTGAGCGAATTGAGAAAGCTCCTTGTGTCCTCGGAAATTGAATAGTTACCGTCCTTTGAAACCTCTAATCTCATAGCGCTTATAGGCAAAAGACAGACAATCACGTTGATCACAATGCAGACAGCCACTGCTACTGCTGTTATTATCTTGAGATTTTTTCCCTTGCGAGGGATTTTTATATTTTTGTTTTCCATATTCACTCCCCCGTCTTAAAGAATAATATCCCTTTTGAAATACACATAAGCAAGATATGCAAAAAGTCCGCAAAGAGTTATCTGAAGCGTAAGCGCAGTCAGATCAAGCACTCCGTAAAGAGACGGTGTGAAGCTGCCTATAACAGAAAGGAACGAGCATATTTTTGCCACTGCTCCCGTATTTTTGCTTCCGACAACAAAAAGGACAACAAGCACCGCGCACACACCGTAGCTTACGCCGAGAGCAACGAATTTTCTCTTACATACTGCCGCTACAAACATATTGATTGCCAGAAGCGCATTGAATACAAGTATGTATGAAAGTATGCTTATAATGGTCTTGACAGCCTCGATGTTTCTATAAAATCCTAACAGCCACATAACAAGGTTTATTACCGCATACACAATAACGAACAGTATTTCGCAAGCGAGATATTTTCCTACGAATATTCCTTTTGCGCTTAAAGGAAGCGAGCGCAACAGATTGCCGGCACCGCCGATCCTTTCTTCGTAAAAAATATCGTAAGTAAGCATGGGTATCGCCGCCGCAATGGCTAAGGGTAAAAGCTCAAGAGTCTGCTCAAGAGTATAGAAGGGATAACCTCCCTCCGCTTTTACGAGATTAATTTCGTCAACGTCGTGTCCGTGGTAAATAAGCTGGAAAATTGAGAATATGACTATAAATATTGCCATGAAGGCATATCCTCGGTAGCTTTTGAAAAAACTGCCGATTTCTCTTTTCATTACTGTAAACATAGCTCTATTCTCCTCACTTACCGTATACCCTTATTTTTTCCGCTCTCCGACGCCTTAAGTAAAGACATATACAGCGATTCAAGGGTCATTCCATTACTGTCATCTCCACGGGAAAGCTTATCCTCAAGCTCTTCAAAGCTTCCCGACGCAAGCACTCTTCCGTCAGAAATAATCACCACGTCGTCGCAAAGCGCTCTTGCCGTCTTATAATCCTCTGTGGCAAGAATTACCGTCTTTCTCTTTCCGAAAAGACGGATTATTCCCGTTATTACCTCGTTTTTTTCAGCGGTTGCTTTTGATTTTGGCTCGTCTATTATAAGTATATCGGGGGTTCCGACGATTGCCGCAGCATACCCGAGCATCTTTTGCTCCACATATCCAAGACGGCTTACAATTCTGTTTGATACCTCCTCAAGCCCCACAAGCTCAAGTGCTTCCTTGATCTGTCTTGCAAGCTTATCAGGCTCCTCTTTCCTTGCGCTTCCCACAAAATTCAATATTTCAATAGGCGTCATCTCGGAGTAAAATTCGCTTCTTTGGCGAACGTATCCAATGTTCTTCTTTACTTCTCTTGCGTTCTTTGAATCCGCTCCGTTGAAAGCTATATCCGTTCCGTTGACAGTCAAGCTGCCTTCATCGTAGCCTGAGGTACAGGCAAGAATATCAAGAAGCGCAGTTTTTCCGCCGCCCTTGGGAGACAGAATTCCGTGTATTCCCTTTTTTGCGAACGAAAAGCTTACGTTTTCAAGAACCGTTTCGTCTTCTATTACCTTTGTAAGACCCGACACCTCTACGGCTGCCGTTTCTTTTTCGCTGTATAAAGCCACTATTTTACCTCCGTTTTCACATTCTTACTCTCTCTGTAAGAATGTTTTTTTATTTTATCGATGAACATATCTGCATTTTTTCCCCGCGTAAGTCTTCTGTAGTATACTGCGAAGAGAACGAGACTCGCTCCTATGACCAACATCCACGATATGGGATAGGACATAAACACGCACGATGTAGTTCTCCACACATGCTTGAACATGGTTTCGATCCATATTATTCTGAATACGCAGGCTCCGAGAAGCGAGATTATCATGGTAGTTACCGACTTACCCATTCCGCGCAGAACTCCGCATATCGCTTCCATTACTCCGCACATAAAGTAGAAAGGCAATATGTAGAAAAGTCGGTTCATAGCCGCATCGAGAGTGATCTTAAGCTCTATTGCAGACAAGCCCTCTCCCGTTACGTAAAGTCCTATGAAGAAATTTCTGAACAACAGTAATATTCCTCCAACCAAGAGTCCCACAGCCGTGGCGCACAACATAGTCAAGATCAAAATTCTCTTTATGTTTTTGTACTTTTTCGCACCCACATTCTGTCCTGTAAAGGTCATAGACGCGCGGGACACTGCGTTCATGGCGATATAGCAGAAGCCCTCAAGGTTAGATGCCGCCGCATTACCCGCCATTACGAGTCCTCCAAAGCTGTTTACCGAGGACTGGATCAATACGTTTGAAAGCGAGAACAGCACCGATTGCAGACCTGACGGAATACCTATGCTCAGCACTCTCTTTATACTTCTGCCGTCAAAGCAGAGCTTACGGAAGGAGAATTTTATACTGTTATCAAGCCTTCTCATGTAAATAAGCACCATCGTTGCCGAAAGGTACTGAGAAGCTATCGTTCCTATAGCAACACCCTCTACTCCCATTCCGCAAAATACTACGAGGATAATATTGAGCAAAAGGTTTACCGCGCCCGATATTGCAAGGAATATAAGCGGCTTCTTGGTCTCTCCCGTAGCGTTGACCATTGATGCGCAGTAATTATACGTCATAGATGCGGGAATACCGCAGAAAATTATACGGAGATAGAGTGTAGCGCTGGGAAGAACGTTATCGGGCGTACCCATCCATATAAGGAACTGCTCTGCTCCTATAATGCCTGCAGTTCCTACGGCGACACCGAGAACCCCTGCCAAGGCGACTGAGCTGTGAACAACCTTCTCTACCCTTTTATACTCAAGTGCGCCTATATGCTGAGCAACTACGACACCCGCGCCTACCGACAGTCCCATAAACAGTCCGACGATAAGATTGGTAAGCGCACCGGTAGTTCCGACCGCAGCCAGAGCAAGCTCTCCTCTGAAGCGACCTACGACCACCAGGTCGGCAGCATTATAGAGAGTTTGCAAAAGTCCCGTAAGTATAAGCGGAATTATGTATACTATTATCTTTTTCAGAAATGGGCCTTCGGTTAAGTTTACATCTTTTGCCTTAACAGACATATCTCCGTCTCCTTATTTACTCAGAAAAATACGCATAACTTCACATTATACTCTATTATACCACTAATTAAAATATTTTGTCAACGGCTTTGACACAAAGTTAATATTTGTACGGTGTTTTATTTTACAAATTTATTTGACAAATATTGAATTATAACTTGACAAAGTGATAAAAGTGTGGTATTATATTAATGCTTTAGCGAATTAAAGTAATAAAACATTCAAAAAGATTGGAGAAAAACAATGAAAAAAATTATTGCACTGCTTTTGGCAGTACTCATGATCTCGTTTATGTTCGTTTCTTGCGGAAAGAAGAGCGACCTTAAGAGAGTTGAGAAGAACGAAAAGATCGTTATCGGTGTTACCGTATACGAGCCTATGGATTATCTTGATGCAGAAGGCAACTGGGTAGGCTTTGACGCAGAGCTCGCTAAGATGTTCGCTGACAGCCTCGGCGTTAACTGCCAGCTCGTTATCATCAACTGGGCAAACAAGGTTGCAGAGCTTAACTCTAAGCAGATCGACCTTATCTGGAACGGTATGACAGCTTCCTCCGAGCTTGGTGAGCAGATCGACTTCTCTGTTTCCTACGCAAAGAACGCACAGGTTGCAGTAGTTAAGAAGGGTGCAACCCTCACCGCTGCCGACGTTGCAAACGCTACCATCGCCGTTGAGGGCGGCTCCGCAGGTGCAACCGTTGCAGAAGAGACCATAAAGGGCGCAAACATCAATAAAGTAGCCGCTCAGGTTGATGCTCTTAACGAGGTTCTTGCAGGAACATCTCAGGTTGCAATCGTAGATATTACCATGGCGCAAAACGTTGTTGGTAAGGGTACATATGCTGACCTTCAGATACTTGCAGGCGCAAGCTACGGCGACGAGGTATTCGCAGTTGGTCTCCGCAAGGGCAGCGACCTCAAGGAAAAGCTTGACCAGTTCCTCAAGGACAAGTACGCAGACGGTACTCTCACCGCTCTCGCTGCAAAGTACAACGTAGGTCTTAACACCGACGAGCTTTCCAAGTAATTTTTGGGTGCGGGTATGGAACAGTTTTTATACGTTTGTTCCCAGCTCGCAGGTGGATTTGTAACAGCATTTTTCCTGTTTTTATTCACGTTGATTTTAGCATTACCACTGGGGCTGCTTATATCGTTTTGTACGATGTCTAAGTTTGCCCCTTTAAGATTGCCCTTTCAAATCATAGTTTGGATACTCAGAGGTACTCCTCTGATGTTACAGATTTTTGCTATCTTCTACCTGCCCGGAATGCTGGATCTTTTCGTGTGGCCCCAGATGCATACCGGTTGGGAGTGGTTCGATTCAACCTTCTCAACGAGATTTATTGCGGCTCTCGCGGCATTCGCAATAAATTACGCCGCATATTTTTCGGAAATATTCCGAGGCGGAATTCAGTCTATTTCACAGGGACAGTACGAGGCGGGACAGGTTCTCGGAATGACCAAAAAGGACATTTTCTTTAAGGTCGTTCTGCTTCAGGTCGTCAAGCGTATTATCCCGCCTATGTCCAACGAAATAATCACTCTTATCAAGGATACCTCCCTTGCAAACACAATTGCGGTCTATGAGCTTATATTCGAGGCAAAGGAATTCATGACCGTCAAGGGTCTTATATGGCCTCTCTTCCTTGCGGGTGCCTTTTACCTGCTCTTCGTTGGTCTTCTCACCATATTCTTTAACAAAATGGAAAAGAAGCTCAGCTATTTCAAATCATAGGAGATACGGCTATGGCATTACTTGAAATAAAAAATATAAGGAAAAGCTTTGGAAAGCTTGAGGTACTTAAAGGCATTGATTTCTCCCTCGAAAAAGGAAAGGTGCTTACCATCATCGGTTCCTCGGGAAGCGGAAAGACGACACTTTTGCGCTGTCTCAATTTTCTTGAGACTCCCAGCGTGGGAACAATTTCGGTTGACGGAAAGGTTATTTTCGATGCATCCCTGAACAAAAAGCTTTCCGACGAGGAGATAAGAAACAACCGTCTCCATTTCGGTCTTGTGTTCCAGCAATTCAATCTTTTTCCCCAATATACCGTAATGGAAAACATTACTCTTGCCCCCAAGCTCCGCCTTAACGAGGAAAAGCTTGACAAGGCAATTAAGAAGGCTCGTATTGAGGAAATAAATGAGCATGCCCTTGAGCTTATCCGCAAGGTCGATCTTGCCGACAAGGCAGACTACTATCCCTGTCAGCTTTCGGGCGGTCAGCAGCAGCGTGTAGCTATCGCGAGAGCTTTGGCTCTTACTCCCGATATTCTCTGCTTTGACGAGCCTACGTCGGCTCTTGACCCCGAGCTTACGGGCGAGGTGCTTCGTGTTATTAAGGATCTCAAGTCCGCGGATTCCACCATGGTAATCGTTACCCACGAAATGGATTTTGCAAGACACGTCTCCGACGAAGTCATCTTTATGGCAAACGGAGTTATAGAGGAAAGAGGAACCCCCGAACAGATATTCGACAATCCCCAATCACCGCTTACAAGGGCATTTCTTAATAAATCCCTTGAAACATTTTAATAACGTCAAAACGGCTTGCTCAATTGAACAAGCCGTTTTTTTATGCAATATTTTACTGCTTTTCTCTGTTTTTCATGACATTCAGTCCTATATACACGCCAAGGACTGCAAGGACACTTATGCTGAGATAAAGGTACATATGCCATATTTCCACGTTGTTACCGAAGAACTTCAGATTGCAGTCGGTAACGTCCCGTATGGCTGTTATATGCTCCTCGGTAACTCCCGCTTCTCTCATAGCCTCAAGGCTTCCGCGCATTGCGTGGTTACGCAAAAGCGACGTGCCGTAGGTTCCCGGCAGGAAGGAAATAACCTTCTGAAGCGCTGCGGGAAACTGGGATATGGGCATATACGCTCCGCATATAAATCCGTAGACCGAGCTTACGATGGAGCCCACCGCAGATATCTGTCCTTGGGAGCTTAGGAAGAAATTAATAAGCGAGGACAGCGCAGTACCGAACATTACGAGAATAAAGGTATCGAAAATGAACAGCAGAAGGTCAGTAACACTCATGTACCAACCGGTTGCCGCAAGATATATGCAGCCGCCCGCGATGGCTACGAGAGCAATTATCATTGTTACGGTAAAGGTTGCTACGTAATATGATATTGCGGGAATATGTTTTTTTACGGGGCTTACAGCCATATCCTGTGTCATTCCCGTTATTTTATCCTGAACCATGAGCATATTGGAGCAAAAAGCTACCGTTATCGACGTAACCGCAAGTAGGGACGACAGAAGCTGTCCGCCCACAAGTCCATTCAATATTTCCTCGGAAATATTAAATCCCGCAAGGGGCGCCGAAAAGCTGTCTCTGTACACCTTCTCAAGAAAGGTTATATAAAGCACAAGCAATATCATCGGGGTTATAAGAGAAGTAAAGAACAGTCCTTTATCGGCAAAAAAGAGCTTTACGTTTCTTTTGATCAATCTTTTCTCGGTTCTCATCTGCCTCTACCTCCCTTCTTTTCACCTTTTTCTTCTGTTTCGTTATCAAGCTTTCTGCCCGTAGCGGCAAGGAACACGTCATCCATTTTTCCCTTAAGTATTTCATAATCGGTAAACAGATGTGAATGCTCTTTTATTAGCTTAGTTGCCTCAGCGGTGTTATCAACCTTTATACGAAATCCGTCGGGAACGACCTCGTAAGGCAGTTCAAGCTCTGCAATTTCTTCTTCTGTCTTTCCGTACAGGGTGATAAAGTCTCCCGTAAATCTGTTCTTAAGCTCTATGGGAGTACCCTCGGCTACAATAGTTCCTTTATCTATTATCACCACTCTGTCAGCGTCAGCCGCTTCTTCCATATAGTGAGTGGTAAGGAACACCGTAAGCTCCTCGTTTTTTTGCAGATAGGAAATTACCTCCCACACCTTTTTTCTGGTTTGCGGATCAAGTCCCGTAGTGGGCTCGTCGAGAATGAGTATCCTTGGCTTATGAATTATTGCTCTTGCTATGTCTGCCTTTCTTCTCTGACCGCCCGATAGCTTTCCGTAGGGTCGCCTCAGTATGTCGGACATATCAAGCAACCTGCAAAGCTCATCTATACGGTTCTCGAGCTCCTCTCCGAAAATCCCGTAGAGAGCTCCTCTGTATTCGAGATTTTCCTTTACGGTCAGGGGCTTATCGAGAACCGAGCCCTGATACACGACCCCAAGCTTTCTCTTTATACCCTCGGGATCATCATGCATAGTCTTTCCGTCTATAAATATTTCTCCGCCGTCTCGCTTGAGCTGACCGCAAATCATCGAAATAGTCGTACTCTTTCCGGCTCCGTTTACTCCGAGAAAAGCAAAAAGACTTCCTCTTTCCACGCAGAAGCTTATGCCCTGAACGGCTTTTACTTCTCCAAAGCTTTTTGAAAGCTCCTTTATTTCTATAACCTTACTCATTGTGTTTCTCCTTTCAGTCTTCTGAATACACTGCTTGTTATCTCTGCTCTCTCTTCATCGGTGAAAACTCTTTTTCCCGTAACCGAAAGCGCCGCTATTCCATGGACGAATATCCACATTTCAAAAAGCAACCGTCCACCCGCATCACGGTTGCCATCAAGCATTTCGGAAACAATATGGGTTACCTTTTCCGTATTTGGGTCGGTATCCGAGAGCCCTGCTATTTTTGACGTGGGAGTCATAAAAAACATTCTGAAAAGCTCGGGCTCCTCTTGCGCAAAGCTAATATATGCCTTACCGACGTTTTTAAAAGGCTCGTCGGAGCTCATTGCATCCGACATATACTTATTGTACCTCTCAACACCCATCTGTACCGCCGCCTTTTTGATCTCCTCCATGTTTTCATAGGAATGAAAAAGGGGCATTGTAGATATTTTCAATCTTGAGGCAAGGCTCCTTGCGTTCAGGCTATCGTATCCGTTCTCGCGTATAATTTCCAATGCTTCTTTTGCTATTTCATCTTTAGTGTATTTCGTTTTTGGGGGCATAACATCACCTCTTTTATAACTAACGTTATATAACATATGATATTATACAACACAAAAAGAAAAAAGTCAAGTCTTTTTTTAAAAACCTGACTTTTTCTTTATGATTTATAAATTAGAACTTGTAGATATCGCCCGTCTTTGCAGAGGTATAGATTCCTTCAAGTATCTGTGTTACTACGTATGCCTGCTCGGGCTTAGTCATAGGCTCTGTATCGTTTCTTACAGCCTCTATCCAAAGCCTTTCCTCGCGGTCAGCAGCGCTCTCTCCTCTTACACCGTCGTTGAATGCGACTCCGCCGGAGGTGAGCTTGGGAGTAAGGGTATACTGCCTGTTGTTACGGATTCCGTTAATACGGAGACCGTCGATCATATCAGCGCCTGCAAGCGTACCGCAAACCGACGTAACTGCCTCTCTGTAATCAAGAGTATTGAGCGCCCACGCGGATTCGAGAACAATAGTGGCTCCGTTCTCCATTACGATAAATCCGAACGCGGAATCCTCAACGGTGAACTTATCGGTATCCCACGGTCCAAGGGAGTTACCCTGATTCTTGTCCTTGTTGAGCTTATGGTAAGTAGTTCCTACGCAGTACTTGGGCTTGTAATTATTCATAGTCCAGAGGGTAAGGTCGAGAGCGTGGGTTCCAATGTCAATAAGAGGTCCGCCTCCCTGCTCATATTCATCAAGGAATACCCCCCACGTGGGAACTGCTCTGCGGCGAAGCGCGGTTGCCTTGGCATAATAAATGTCTCCAAAGGTTCCGTCCTCCGCTTCCTTCTTGAGGTAGAGGGAATCGTCTCTGAAACGGTTCTGGTAGCCAATGGAAAGCTTCTTTCCGGTTTCCTTAGCCGCATCAAGCATCTTCTTTGCTTCTGCAGAATTAATAGCCATAGGCTTTTCACACATAACGTGCTTGCCTGCGTGAAGCGCGTCTACAGTAATAAAGCTGTGAGAGCGGTTAGGAGTACATACGTGTACCACGTCGATCTCGGGATCTGCAAGAAGCTCCTTGTAATCGGTATAAGCCTTTGCGCCTTGGGCACCGAAGTCCTTAACAGCCTTTTCTGCTCTTTCGGGTACGATGTCGCAGAACGCTACCATTTCGCAGTCGGCAACCTTCTTAAGAGAGGGCATATGCTTTCCGTTTGCAATTCCACCGCATCCAATGATACCTACTTTAATGAGTTTTGACATCTTGTTTTCTCCTTGGAAATATTATTTTAAAATCCTTTCAAGATAATGTTAAACCACCAAACAAAAAAATTCAATAGCCAATAGGACATATTTCCTTTTTTGTGTCCTGTTCGATTATTTTTTTACCTAACGTAGGGCTCACCGCTGTCAACGGTATTAACGTGAGGGCATCCTATATTTTCTCTGTATGCGGGCGCTACGAAGCGAACCGCGTTTTTAATAATTGTCTGCACCTCGGGTACCCTGAACGTGGGAAACGTCTCATGACCGGGCTGGAAGTAGAATATCTTTCCGTTTCCTCTCTCATATGTTACACCCGAACGGAACACCTCTCCGCCCGAATAATTTCCTATAAGGAGCACCTTATCCGGATTGGGTATAACGAAGGGCTCGCCATAGGTCTCCTCGTGCTCAAGCCTGAAATATCTGTCGATTCCCCTTGTAATGGGGTGTGCGGGATCGATTACCCAAAGTATTTCAGAGTCTCCCGTCTCTCTCCACGTAAGATTACAGGATGTTCCCATAAGCGCCTTGAAGGGCTTTGAGTGGTGTGCGGAGTGAAGGAAAACAGCTCCCATTCCGTCGAGAACCGCATCACGCACGAGTGCCGCCACCTCGTCGGGAACTTCTCCGTGCGCCATATGACCCCACCACATAATAACGTCGGTCTCGTCAAGTATCTCCTTGGTTATTCCGCAATTCTCCTCGTCAAGGCATGCGGTTCTGACCTCGATATCCTCTTCCTTACCGAGAAATTCGGCTATTGCGTTATGTATACCCTCGGGATATACTGCCTTAACTCTTTCGCTGGTTCTTTCATGCCTGAATTCGTTCCAAACAAGTACCCTTATCATGTCTCTACTCCTTTTAAAATTTATATTATCTCTGTGGGCACGTTATCCGCCTTTAACGACAGTGCGTACCCCTTTTCTCTTACGGTGGTTATAGCTTTTATGCCAAACGGCTCTTCAAGCTTCTTACGCAAGCGGCAAATATATACGTCCGCTATATTTCCCCTCTCGGCTCCGAACAGCAAAGAAAGCTCAGCCCGGCTCACGGGCTCGCCATTTCTTTGAGCAAGAAAGACAAGCACGTGCCACTCTCCGTCAGTAAGGGGTATTATTTTATCCCTTAGCATGACAGCTTTCTTCTCACCGTGGGGCGACAGAAAAAGTCTGTCTTCACCTTCCCGCATCTGAACGCTTGCAAATTCTCCCCCCATATAAAGCTCTCTCAGCCTTGACACAGGAATCGGAAGCTCCCAAACGCATACACTTCCGTCCCTTTGCTTCACTGTAACGCTTTTTTCAATCCCCTTATTTTCAGAAACGATTATATCGTAATCCTTTATATTGTCGGGAATAGTCGGAAGAACTGTCGCTGCGCATCCGCACGACCTTGCCTCAAGAACAAAGAATTCTGCAGTTTGCCGTCTATCGGTTACAACGGCTATTTTCTTTCTCGCCATTCAGCTTCTCCTTAATCCTCAAAAAGCTCTGAAAGAATTTCTCTTATTTCATCGCGGCTTTTTGCCATCATGATTCGGTTTCTCGCCGCCGCTGCGCCTCGGATGCCCGAAAGATACCATCCCATATGCTTCCTTCCCTCTGCAAGTCCTACTCGCTCACCTTTATGCGCAATCATTGCGTCAAGCTGACAAAGCGCGACCCTGCATATCTCGTCAAGCTTGGCTCTTTCGGGTATTTCTCTACCCTCAAGTCCGCAAACTATATCCGAGAATATCCACGGGTTGCCCATAGCTCCCCTTGCAACCATAACACCGTCGCAGCCCGTTTCGTCAAGCATTTTTTTTGCATCGGCAAAGGAATATATATCCCCGTTTCCTACTACGGGAATATTTACTGCATTTTTGACCTTCCCGATTATCCCAAGGTCAATACCGGGTGAGTACAGCTGCTCTTTGGTTCTTGCGTGAACGCATATAAGCGATACGCCCGATGCCTCGAGAGTTTTTGCCATTTCTACGGCATTTATGCTGTCCTTATCCCAACCGGCTCTGATCTTTACGGTTACGGGAATATCCACCGCTTTGCTTACGGCATAGCAAATCTGCCCTGCAAGCTTGGGATTTCTCATAAGGGCACTTCCCTCTCCGTTTGAGGTTATCTTACGCACGGGGCAGCCCATATTTATATCTATTGCCGTCGGTCTTACCTCTGAACAACATCCTTTATATGACATATCCTGCAGCATTTTTGCCGCTTCCGACATAAAATCGGGCTCACTGCCGAATATTTGAACCGCAACGGGACCTTCTTCCGCACTGATAGCTGCCAAAGGAGCGGTACCCATTATAGAGGACTCACGTCTCTTGCTTAACTGCTCATAGCAAAGCGCCTTTGCGGACACCATTTCGGTAACAGAATACTCTGCCCCCATTCTGTAGCAAAGAGCTCTGAAGCTTCTGTCGCTGACTCCCGCCATGGGAGCAAGCATAATTCCGTGTTTTAAAACTGTATTTCCAAGCTTTATACTCATATCACTATTTGAAGAACACCTTAAAAAAGTCTTTGGTCCTTGCGCCGAATTCTCTGAATCCTCTTGCGCCCTGACCGCTGTATTTTTTCAGCGTGGCATTAGCTCCGTCAGCCGAAACGTCAAGCTTTTCGGCAATATATATTGCTCTGTAAAGATGGTATTTCTGTGTTACTATGACGGTATTTTTATATTTTCCGCCGTTTTTGAGATTTCTGATGCTTTCGTAGGTGGAATACCCCTGTCCGTCTATCTCTATTGCCTCCGCCGGGACACCCTTTTCAAGGCAATATCTTTCCATTGCCCCGACCTCGTCATAATTCCGCTCATCTGAACGGTCTCCGCTGAGCACAATTACCTCGGACACTCCTTTTTTGTAAAGGTCGATTGCTATATCGAGTCTGTCGGCAAGCATCTCCGAAGGAGTTCCGTCGGGATAAAGGCCCGCACCGAGAACTAATATACAATCATACCTTTTTCCCTCGAAATCATTCTTTATATGGCTTCCGCCAAATATGACCAAAAGGTTGGTAAGTCCAAAAACGATAACTACCGAAAGCAAAAGCGCAATCAGCGAAAATGCCATCCAAATCAAAGGCTTTTTGCCCTTCTTGTTTTTTGATCCGTTACTTGTCTTTTCGGGCATAATCAGTTCTTTTTGCCCTGTGTTCTGTTTACGATAGCCTCTGCTGCCGCATCAAGATAGTCGTTATTCATCATTTCTATCCAGCCCTTGTCAACAAGCGCCGCAAGCTTGGGATCCATAGGAATACGGGCAAGAAGATCGTATCCGAACTTTTCGGATATTTCGTCTATATGGCTGTCTCCGAACACCTTAATCTCCTTACCGCAGTCGGGGCACTTAACGTAGCTCATATTCTCGATAAGTCCGTATACGGGTATCTCCATCATTTCAGCCATATTTGCCGCCTTTTCAACTATCATGGCGACAAGCTCCTGAGGACTGCTTACTATTACTATACCGTCTATCGGAATAGACTGGAATACGGTAAGAGGAACGTCTCCTGTTCCGGGAGGGCAGTCAATGAACATATAGTCGATGTCGTTCCAGATTGTATCGGTCCAGAACTGCTTTACAGCACCGGCTATTACGGGTCCTCTCCATACTACGGGACGGGTCTCATCCTCGAGAAGAAGATTTACAGACATAATATCTATTCCCGACGTAGTCGTAGGAGGGATCATTCCGTTATTATCTCCTTCAACGCCCGTACCTGCCTTCAAGCCGAATGCCTTAGGGATAGAGGGACCGGTTATATCGGCGTCAAGTATACCTACCTTGTACCCGAGACGCTGCATATTCACGGCAAGCATGGAGGTTACGATAGATTTTCCTACTCCTCCCTTTCCGCTTACCACTGCAATTATATTCTTTACGTTACTTAATGCATGAGGCTGTTCCTTCAAGCTGTTCTTTTCTTTCGATGAGCAATTGCTCGAGCAGGTCGAGCAGTTGTGAGTACATGATTCAGACATTTTTATATTCCTTTCAATATTTGTTTCAATTTAGTATGAAGATATATACGCATTTATTATACACCATCATCCCCTTTATTTCAAGGGTTTTTGCGATTTTTAGGTACAAGTTTTTACAATAAATATCCCCCCGTGAAACGGGGGGTATTTCAGTTTCGGGCATAGCCCTAATACTACTGGCTGCGCACAAGTGCGCTTTAGATTGGCCTGCCAGCCATGCAACTGTTACTTACTACCCATAAA
>SVRP01000030.1 GCA_015064735.1 Oscillospiraceae bacterium | reverse complement strand
CACTGCGCCAAGGGCGAACAGCTCAAGAGACTCTATCCCGGAAAGGAGGAAAAGATAGAACATCTTTTGGGTTATCTCGTCAAGCAGGGGAGAATCTTTTACCGTAGCGACAAGGATATTTATTTTGATAATCCTAACGCTGAGATCGACTCTGAAATGCTTGCGGCACTTTGGGTGCTTGCGGATTTTGGTGACAAGTACGAGTACCACAGTACAGATGACTATCCTACCAAAATCGTGTTTTTTGCTGATGGAGAAACGTATGAAATCGTTTACGCTACACCCGGCAGAGAAGCCCTGATTTTTCACGCTATGGGAATGAGAAAAGACGGTGACAGCGGAATAAAAATACTTATCGTCAAGGATGTTTCGCAGATCGACAAAATCGACCTTGAGGACGCGATCTTTTGTACCGTTGACATGGAATCCGGCGAAGTTCAATACTACAAAAAAGAATAAGTAAAGGAGGACTATTTGGACAGACAAATCATCAATAAACGAATTGAGGGGATAACGAACGACATCGATAAGCTCCTCAGAACACTGCGAGCAATGGAGAATACTGACCTCACCCAATATCCCGAAAACTACGAATTGCTTTCTACCGATGCGGCACTTAGAGGAGAGCTTATCACTTGCAGACTCAGGCACCTGATCTACAACACGACCGGAGTGAAAAAGGCAGAATATCTTACTTCGGCAGGTGTCGTGCAGGGAATAGAGGTCAACTGCGAGAACGGGATTTTGGAGATAACATTACCTTGCTTACTGCCGAAAAGAAAGCAACGGAAGAGCTCGGAGTTTCTTATTGACCCGCTATATTTTACCCTAAGTAGTTATGCCAACAATCATAATCTGCCAAGCTTTGAGGAGTGCGTTGTATGCTTCTCACACATTTACAATAAGGAGCTTCCGTCCAGACGCGCAAGAGACTATGACAATCTTGAACTCAAGCAAATATTGGATGTTGTCAGCACCTTTGTAATGGTGGACGATACAGGACTTTTGTGTGATGCCTACAACACCACGGAGCTTGGAGAGAGCGATTGCACACGTATTACCGTGATGGGGAAGGAAGCCTTTGGAGAGTGGCTTGAAAAACGAAAAAACAGCATCAAATCTATATCGGATTTTTAGGCTTTTTTGAAAAAAATCCCCCAATATCCTCAAAACGCTGACATATAATGTAGGAATTTAAGCGTTTTGAGGGAAATGGGCATATCTCTTACCCGAATAGAAAAGCTACTCGGTAAAAGTAAAACACAAGGAGGTGATATCAATATCACGAAATACAACTCTCCCCGGCAAACAAACCAGAGCATATGAATTGCTCGAACTTGCCGCCGTTTTCGGTGAGTTTCCATCAGAACTGCTTACTCGCCTATCGGGTGGTGCCAGCTACAAAGAAACAATCGTTACCACTCTCAAACGTCAAGGGCTGATTAAGACCTATTACAAAGACGGACGGCGAGGACTACGACCAACAATTACGGCAAAGAGATTACTTATTGCCGACAACCCCGACCGATTTTCATTCTTTATGGATGAAAATTCCGATACCAACCACATAAGGAGCGAGCCCCACCGCCGCGACCGTCTTCATCGAATTGCCGAGGCAAACGTTACGATGAAAAATGCGGGTGTATCCATCTTTCGTGATGAACGTCCCTCGTTATCGTGCCTGAGCAATCTTTCGATAAACGCACCTGCTTTTTACTCGTCGCGAGAAATCAAAGATCTCGGCATCGTATTTGATAAAGTCAAGAGCACTCGTTTGGTTGGTCTCTTATTGAGCGAGCGAAACATCTTCGTTGCTTACAATTTCGGCAACTCAATTATAAGGACTTGGGCGTATAAAACTGAAATGAGGGCAAAGGCGATCATTGAGAACGAATTTTGTCGCAAACCGCACTCTACGCAATATTCGGTTAAAAACATTAAAGGACTCATATTCGGCAATTCAATGGAGCTTGCTTATGATGTTCTTGCTAACACCACCAAACAATATTTTCTCCTTGACGACAATTACGAAAACTTCTATTTCGTAACAAATGACGAGAGGGGAGAAATGCTCCTACAGCTCCTATGCCGTCCCGACCTCTGTGCCAAGCTCGACGCTCTTTTGAGTGAAGATTTGTGCCCTGCGGACAGAGGAGCATTGATCGAAAACGATGCTATGACAACGGATGGTTATCCCGTACTGTTTGCTTACAAATGCGACCTCAGAAGGATACGAAAATTCGACACTGCTCTTACCACGCAGAAAAGGCAAGGAATCATCTATTGCTTTGATTATCAAGCCGAGGTTTTAAGTCGATATTGCAGTGATGCGGTGGAGTTTCAGACGCTCGACTATGAAAAAACGGAAAGGAGGTTTTTCAGTTAGACAAGAAAAAAATAATCAAGATCACAGCCGTCCTCGTGCCACTCCTCTTCGCCATTCTCTACGGAGGCGGATATGCGGCACAGTTTATCCGTAACTACAACGAATGGCAACACGCGGGCGGGACAATGGGGGACGGAAGTTCTCCTGTCGCACCGACGTTCGCAATAGGGGAGTGCTTCAAGGCTATGTTCACATTTCCCTATGGACTCATTGGTATCGCACTTTGCATCGGTGTTCTCGGCTTACTTATCTTTATGGTGATGAAGATGGGTTACGGAGATAAAGGCGAGTACGACAGATCCAGAAATCTCATTTACTCCACTAAAGGCACATACGGCACAGCAGGCTTTATGCCCAAAAAGGAAATGACCGAGGTGCTTGACTTGGTGGGTGATGTGAAAAAGCACGGCGGCACCATCCTTGGTAAGGTGGACGGGAAAGCGGTGTGTGTTCCAAGAGAAACGAGGCTTAATTCTAACATTGCAGTCTATGGAGCCAGTGGATCCATGAAAACGAGAGCCTTTTGCGTGAACCGCATTTTGCAGAGTGCTGCTCGCGGAGAGTCGATTATTATCACAGACCCAAAATCCGAGCTTTACGAAAAGACAAGCGAGTATCTCAGATCTCAAGGCTATGAGGTTAAGGTATTCAACCTTGTAACGCCCGAAGCGTCCGACTCTTGGAATTGCCTTTGTGAGATCGAAGGCGAGGAGCTGATGGCGCAGCTCTTCTGCGACGTTATCATCAAAAACACCGGTTCGGAGCGCGGAGATCACTTTTGGGACAGCGCGGAAATGAATCTACTCAAGGCGTTGGTTCTCTATGTGGAACAGGGATATAAGCCAGCGGATAAGAACATTGGGGAAGTATATAACCTTTTAACACTTACATCGGAAAGCTCAGAAAAAAGACTTGATAAGCTGTTTGACGAGATCCCTGATAACCACCCCGCTAAGGCGCCTTTTGCGATATTCAAGCAAGCGTCCGAGACGGTGCGAAGCGGAGTTATTATAGGACTTGGCTCAAGATTGCAGGTGTTTCAAAATAAGCAGATACGGAATATCACCTCTTATGATGAAATCGACTTGGAGCTACCCGGCAAGAAGCCCTGCGCCTACTATTGTATTACGAGCGATCAGGATAGCACCTTTGATTTTCTTTCCTCGCTGTTCCTATCCTTCGTATTCATCAAGCTCGTGCGGTATGCGGATAAGCATTGCCCTGATGGCAAACTCCCCGTACCCGTTCACGTGCTTGGAGAGGAATTGACCGCCTGCGGTGTAATCCCAGACCTTAGCCGCAAAATATCGGTCATTCGCTCCCGAAACATATCGATGTCCTGCGTATTCCAGAATCTTGCAGGACTGCAAAACCGATATCCGTATAACCAATGGCAAGAGATCCTTGGGAACTCGGATATACAACTCTTTCTCGGCTGCGTTGATGAACTCACGGCGAAATACATTAGTGACCGTTCGGGAGAGGTATCTATCAATGTAACGAGTAAAGCAAAACAGCTCGGCACTTGGCGTGTCAGCGATTATACCCCGGAGTACAGAGAGACCAGCGGCGTGGGCAAACGAAAATTGCTTACGATGGACGAGGTGTTAAGACTCCCCATTAACAGAGCATTGGTTATCATCCGAGGACGTAAGGTTTTGCAGGTGGATAAGTTTGATTACACGAGCCATCCCGAAGCAGACAAGCTGACACCGTGCAAGGCATCGGCGCACGTTCCCGAATGGAGCAGGATTCCGATTAAAATGGAAGATACTGCTGAACCCACAGAAGAACAATCGTCTCAAAAAACAGGAGTAGTAGAAACAAACAAGAATTCTATAATGTCAAGAAAAAGAAAAGGAGGATTATAACATGACAAAAAAGAAGACTGAAGATTTTGAGGTTGCTATGAACGTAACCGAAGTAAATGACGAACAAAGGAAGGAGGTATTAAATGCGTCAGAAGAACTTCACGAAGAAACCACCGTTAAGGAGGGCACCGCAACCGCACCGGATGCAGTGGAGCCACCCCCAAAGAAAAAGCGTAACACCAAAAAGAAGGCAACGGAACCGGCAGCAGAGATTTCCGAAGAATCCAATCTTTCGAAAGTAGAGCAAGTATCGCCCAAGCCCAAGAGAGTAAAAGCACCGAAAGAGGATCCGATCCTAACTATTGAGGTGGGTGCTAACGTTCAGACCGATGAAGAGCTTGCAGAAATTGCGTGGCATGAAATTCACAATGCGTTTCGCACACGAAAAATACTGACTGGAATGCTTGGAGGAGTTGAACAGTTAGACTCAGGGAAGACCATTGCGGTAGTTGAGTATAAAGGGTATCGTATTCTGATTCCTATGAGTGAAATGTTGATGAACTTCGAAATAAATTTGAAGAGCAAGGATTTTCAGGAGCAGGCGGTCCGATGCAATAAGCTACTTAACAATATGCTCGGAGCGGAGATTGATTTTATCGTTAAAGGCATCGATTCGAAGACCAGAAGTGTTGTGGCGAGCCGTAAGGATGCTATGCTCAAGAAACAAAAAACCTTCTATATGGAAACAGATTCGAACGG
>SVRP01000006.1 GCA_015064735.1 Oscillospiraceae bacterium | reverse complement strand
GTGTCGTTGACAATGATAGACTCTATGCCGTTGCGGCTTCCGACGGAAAGAATCACGCGCTTCTTCTTTCGAATCTTTCAGGAACAGAGCAGGAACTTTCCATTGAGGGCATTGACCTCACCCGCGCAAAATACCACGTAATAGATCAGGAAAGGTTGCTTTCATGGTCCGCACCCGTGTCCTTTATAGAAAATAATCAGGTATTGCTGATTGAATGGTAATTATTTAATCCGCAAGGCCTTTGAGCCTTTAGAAAACTGATCAAAAGGATGGAGAATTTTTTATATGAAAAAGAAATGGTGGCAGGAAGCCATAGTTTATGAGATCTACTGCAAGAGCTTTTGTGATTCGGACGGAGACGGGATCGGAGACCTTCGCGGTGTAATGTCCAAGCTTACCGTGCTTCGGGATCTTGGAATAAACTGTATTTGGTTTACTCCAATTTATACCTCACCGCAGGTAGACAACGGGTACGATGTAGCCGATTACAGAAATATCGACCCCGCTTACGGCACCTTGGACGATTTCAAGGAGCTTGTGGATATGGCTCACGGAATGGGTATTCGCATAATAATGGATATGGTTCTTAATCACTCCTCCGATGAGTGCGAATGGTTTAAGGAATCACGCAAGTCAAAGGATAACCCGTACAGAAATTACTACATATGGCAGCCGCCTAAGGAAGATGGCTCCGAGCCCAATAATTGGGGAAGCTACTTCCGAGAGGGCAATGGGTCTGCATGGGAATTTGATGAGACGACGGGAGAGTATTATTTGCATCAGTATTCCATAAAAATGCCCGACCTTAACTGGGAGTACGAGCCTCTTCGCCGCGAGATATACGATATGCTCAGCTTCTGGATAGACCTCGGCGTTGACGGCTTCAGACTTGATATCTTTACCCGCTTTAAAAAGCCTATGGGCTTTCCCGATACCGGTAAGAAACCCGATCCCGTTCTTGACAGAAACGGATTTGTCGTAGACGCATCCATGTGTACGAACGTTGAGGGAATTCATGAGATACTTCACGAGCTTTATACGGAGGTGTTCGGCCTGAGGGAATGTATGACTGTCGGAGAGGGCGCGGGTGTTAGCTACAGAAATGCCCTTGACTATGTCTGCGCTTCCCGCGAAGAGATCGATATGGTTTATCATTTCGACCTTGCTTACCGAGGAAGATACGAAATATCAAATGACCTTTTCCGCAAGGTTCAAGGAAAATGGGCGGACGTAATGAAGCATGATGCGTGGGCTGTTCAGTATCTTTCCAACCATGACAGTGCCCGTCAGGTCTCCTGCTACGGCTGCGACAGCGACGAGTACAGAGCTGATTCGGCAAAGCTACTTGCTGCGTTTATACATACTACTCCCGGCACACCCTTTATATATCAGGGTGAGGAGATAGGTATGACAAACGTAAAATACGACTCCATAGAGGATTATAACTGCCGTTATACCGTAGGTGATTACCATGCGATGATTGCATCGGGGGTTTCTGCTGACGAAGCGATTGATATATTGGCTCCGAGAAGCCGAGACAACGCGCGTACTCCGTATCAGTGGAACGGCAGTGAGAACGCAGGCTTCACGACAGGTAAGCCTTGGATAAAGGTCAATCCGAAATATAAGAGCATCAATCTTGAAGCCGACCGATCAAGTGAAGACTCGATTTTTGCTTTCTATCAGGAGCTTGCAAAAATGCGTAGAGAGGATCCCGCGATCATAGACGGTGAGCTTGATTTTCTGCTTGAGGATAACGAGCAGATAATTATGTATAAACGTGCTTGTATGAGACAAACGCTTCTTGTCGTTGCAAATTATTCGGGAAAGACGGCAAAATTCGATATTCCCGAGGAGATTCGGACAAGCACATGGAAAAGACGTCTTACAAATAAAAAGAATACATTTCCCTCTCTTGACGGCGAAAGAGATCTTTTGCCATGGGAGATTGAAATTTTTGAGCTTGTGAGATAAGCGGTTATTTAATAAGAGGCAAGATCAAAAATAAAAAATCAGACGCGTCTATGTAGGCAAAGCTCGTAGGATGTGTCTGATTTTTCGTTTTTTATTGACAGTGCATGCGAGCGGTGGTATAATCAAAAAAGAGAGGTATTCTCTACGTAAAATATACCGCTAAAATCATCAACGTAAGGAGAGGGCTAAAATGGTATATGGAAAAGCTGAATTGCATATTCTCACAGAATTCTGCCCCTTTGCGATGGGCTTCGTTATAATAACCTCGGAGAACAGAGCTATTATAATTGACGGCGGCGAGTACACCGAGATGGACAATCTGAAGGCTCACGTAGGTGACAGAGAAGTGGCGGCGTGGATACTTACACACACCGACTGCGATCACGTCAGCGGTCTTAAGGAAATGATACTTTCGGGCGACCCATTTCTCGACCGTGTTGAGAGCTTCTACTATAATTTCCATACCCCGGAATTCTTCAGAGCCGTAGATCCCGAGAAATACGGAGATCATTACGCAAGAGTGGTAGAGACCTTCGACTCCTATATTGAAAGGAGCGGAAAGACCCACGTAATACCCGTCAAGGGCGACCGCTTTGAGATAGACGGACTTATTTTCGATATACTTTTCTCGAAGAACGAAAAATATACACGTCATTACGCAAACAATGCGTCTCTCGTGTTCAAGGTAACGGGAAAGAAGAGAAACGTTCTCTTTTTGGCGGATGCGGAGGCAGAGGCGGGAGAGGAGCTTCTTTCGGATTACGGCGACGGTCTGCAATCGGACATCGTTCAAATGGCACATCACGGGCACGTGGGTGTGCGCAGAGAGGTGTACGAGGCGATCGACCCCAACGTATGTATTTGGTGCGCGGCGTCCTGGCTTTGGCAGGAGCATGACGGCGCGCGCTATCTTGGCGGGGAAGCAAGTGTTGCCGAAACGAGAAAATGGATGGCAGAGATCGGTCATCAGCAGCATATAGTTACCAAGGACGGCGATGCCGTTATAGATATTTAAATATTTAAAGAAAAAATCGGACACACCGTTTTTGCAATTTGCGTGACTGTGTGTCCGATATTTTTATAAAGCCGTAATTACTGTACAGGATCAAGATCGAAATACGAAAGGATTCCGTTGTATATTCCATCCGCAAACCAATAGGGCTGATGCGAAAGCATAGTTGAATCCTGAACGTTCGTAATAAATCCCATTTCGAGAAGCGCCGCGGGCATCGTAGCATCCTTCAGCACGCGCAGCTTGGGACCTAATTTCATGCCTCGGTTATAAAGTCCCGTGGAGGCGATCATACCCTCAAGCAACTTACTTCCGAACTCGTACGAAACACTGTTTTCCTCCGCTACGTATACCTCAATACCGTTAGCGGTTTCGCTTTCATATGCGTTCGTATGCAGACTTATAAAATAATCCGCGCCAAAGTCCTTTGCGCCCTGCACACGGGCGTCAAGACTGGAATCTCCGTCGGTGCCCAAAACGGTATTTGACGTAGGTCTGGAAAGGCATACCTCAAATCTGCCGTCCTCATTCAAAAGCTGAGCCAGAAGCTTACCGATTATGAAGGTAAGATTTTGCTCATACAGACCGTTTCCCGTTGCGCCCGCATTGTGATAGGACGTGGGATTGTGTCCTTGGTCTATGTATATTTTGATTTTTTGGGTAGGATCATCTAAATCGGGAAGATTTTCAAGCTGATCGAATTTTTCCTTGAGCTTTTCGATTTCCTGCATTGCTGTCTCTTTATCGCTCTTTAAGGACTCCAGCTCCTGACGCATGGCTTCGTTGGTTGCCTTAAGAGAAGATATCTCATTCTGCGCGGCTGTGTTGTTGCCCTTGAGTGTATTGATCTCATTCTGCGAGGCAGTATTATTTTCCTTGAGGGCGTCGATCTCTTTCTCAGCGTCGCCGATAACTCCCTTAAGCTGTTCCACCTTCTTCGCGTATGCTTCGTTGTCGTTTTTCAGGACGGACATTTCCTCGGAGGTTGCGTATGAGGTACAACCGACGAAAGAGAAAAGAACCGCAAGAGCTCCCAATATGGCGCAAACCGTACGCAAGCGTACGCTTGCTCCTTGAGAACGCTTTGCCTGTTTCTTAAAAAGTTTATTTCCTTGCTTTTTCATAATATCCTCTCTTTTGCGTAGAACGTGAGATTTGAAACGGGATCTTCGATCACCGCAATGACCCTGATCTTGCTTTTTTCGTTACGTCATTATTATAGCATTTACAGTGTTACAAAGATGTTACAAAAATGCAAATTTTTAAACCTCACGTCATTTCTTTTTTTGCAAAAATTCGCTGTTTTCCCGAACACAGCAGTATCGGGAGGGCAAAAAAACGGCAGGTCATCAGATATTGCGTACAAGTAAAAAAATGACACAAAAATGAGAAGTTTTGACTTGAATTAAAAAAAAATTTGTTCTATAATATTACTGTATGGCATCATTAAAGTATCAAAAAATAAAGGAGCAAGAAAATGGCAACCGTAAAAATTGATCAGAACAAAAAAATAGGATCCATAAAACCGATGCACGCGGTAGGGCAGCCACCGTTTGCGGGTGGATCTCTCGGATTTGATTTTTCGCATATCGGACATCTTAAAAACGCCAATATTCCGTATTCCCGTCTCCATGACGTAAACGGAGTCTTCGGCGGAAGCCGATTTGTCGATATTCCTAACATTTTTCGCAATTTCGATGCGGACGAAACCGATCCCGCATCCTACGATTTTGCATTTACGGACGTGCTTATTGAGGCTATGTATTCCTACAACGTAAAGCCGATTTTTCGCCTCGGTGTTACGATAGAAAATCAATGCAACATAAAGGCGTACAGAATAGACCCTCCGAAGGATTTTTCAAAATGGGCGCGTATCTGTGAGCATATCATACGCCACTACAACGAGGGATGGGCTGACGGATATACCTACGGTATCGAATATTGGGAGATTTGGAACGAGCCGGACAATTCTCCCGCGCCCGAGACAAATCAGATGTGGACAGGCACCCCCGAGGAGTTTTACAAACTTTACGATGTGACAGCCAAGCACTTGAAGTCTTGCTTTGGCGACAGCATCAAGGTCGGCGGCTACGGCTGCTGCGGTATCGGCGCTATTTTCTATCATCCCGAGGAGTACGGCGTGGACTGCGAGGCTTGGACGGTTGACGAAAATTACGACAGATATACCTATCGCGCAAAATTCTTTATAGGTTTTCTTGAATACCTCAAGGAGCATAAGCCTCCCATAGATTTCTTCTCATGGCACAGCTATTTCAACACCGAAAACACCCGTCTGCTTGATGAATTTATTCACAGAAAGCTGTCCGAATACGGCTACGGGGAGCTTGAAACACACCTTAACGAGTGGAACAATGCTTGCAGAGGCGGAATATATCAC
This sequence comes from Oscillospiraceae bacterium, assembly GCA_015064735.1. Lineage (GTDB taxonomy): Bacteria > Bacillota > Clostridia > Oscillospirales > CAG-272 > HGM12713. Next base: position 139,087 of record SVRP01000006.1, on the reverse strand, counting down.
GGCACCTCCTTTGCGTCGGCATCTGTTGCGGCTATGATGCTTTCCATGCAAAATTCGCATGCCGATATGCTTTGCTATTACGATACGCGTCTTGTAGCTTCGGTGTACGGCGGATTCTTTGCGCCCCTGACCTATGAGCCTGTTTCTACGTATTATTCCTTTGCCGCCTTCGGCAAGCTTTATGCCCTCGGCACACAGGTGGAGTCTTGTGTCGAATGTGAGGATAAGGGCTTTTATGCCGTTGCCGCAAGTAACGGAAGGAAAAATGCCGTAATGCTTGTCAATCAAACGGGAAAAACGCAGGAGCTGACTTTTGAGGGTGTGGATCTGAGTGATGCACACGTATATAAGATCGATCAGAAGCATCTTATGTCTATAGCCTTCAATACAGATAAAATTGACAACGATACAGTTATTTATCTTGAGTTTTGAGACGGCAGACGCGCTATAATGATCAAGAAAGACGAGGAGAAGATTGGTATGAATGGGCTTGAAAGAACCGATTGGATGTATCGAAAAAAATGGGCTGCCGTATTGGAGGAATATGCGGTGCGCTACGGGGATAAGGTGAAGGCATGGTGGATAGACGGTTGTTACGGAGCCCCGGCATCTCACCGTGTAGAGCGATTCGGTTATACCGATGAGCTTCTTTCACATTATTACAGAGCTGTGAAAAAGGGAAATCCCGACGCTGCGGTGACCTTTAATAACGGTGTAACACTTAATCTTGAAAAGTATTACGCAAATGAAGATTTTGTTGCGGGCGAATCAAGAGGCATACGCGAAAAGCTCCCTCAGTGCAAATATATCGACGGCGCGCGCTATCTTGGCGGGGAAGCAAGTGTTGCCGAAACGAGAAAATGGATGGCAGAGATCGGTCATCAGCAGCATATAGTTACCAAGGACGGCGATGCCGTTATAGATATTTAAATATTTAAAGAAAAAATCGGACACACCGTTTTTGCAAATTGCGTGACTGTGTGTCCGATATTTTTTATTTAAGCGGATTAGTAGAATTTGATGAAAGATATTCGTCAAGCTGTTTTAAGGATACGTCAATTTCCTTTAGCTTCCAGCTTGCAAACTCACTGTCAAAAACGTATTCCATAGATGCCTCGAAGCCGAGCCGACTATCCTCTTGCCAGCAGTCAAGCGCTACGGCTACGTTTTCCTTTTCCGCTTCCGCGATTGCTCTCATGCAGGCTGCCAAATGCTCTTCAGTATACATCTCTGCGGAAATTGCCGAAAGTAGCTCGTCGATGCGGGAGGAGAAGCGATTTTCCCTCTTGAAAAACAGGAGTCGCTTTGCAATATTCCAGAGCATAACGTGCTTGGCGGTAAGATAGGAGCAATAAATATATCTTGCGACAGCGATTTGACGAGACTGTTCACTGCCATGGGAAAAGCTAAGCTCATTGGCTACCGCTTCCATTCGCTCAACACCTATCCGAAAATGCTCTGTGACGGAGGAAACATGACGAAGTCGCATTAAGCTATCATCAACGTTGTCAAAAACCGTGTCCGGATAAATCGGTTTCCAAATACCTCCACGCGGATGCCATGCCCATTCTACAAAGGGGATATGCAAATCCTTTTCGGTTTGCAGAAAGGTCAAAGGATAGGTAGGACCGCTTCGATACGGTCCGTACTGGTCCAGATTGCAAGCAACCACCTCTGATATACCGATGCTGAACTCCTTCCACGCCGAAAGAACCGTTTGGTATGATTTCCCAAAATCACGTTTGGCAATTGCTGTCAGCATTTCCGCGTTCGGCACAGAATTGCTCGTAAAGGCATTTTTTGCAAACAGATCAAGAAACGACGGCATCCAACCGTAGTGGTGATTTTCCATCAAACCGCAGAGTCCGTAGATGCTTTTTGCTTCACACAAGGCTTCATATCGCTTCTGCCACTGTTGAGGCGTCGGGAGATACGGTGCGGAACCAATGTCCCACGTTCTGCCACCCGTGTTACCCATGGCATACAGACGGAATCCCAGTTCTTTTGCCTTTTTCGCCTCGTCCATAAAGACCCGCGACGGACCGGGGAAGGAAAGAGAATAATCCGCGATCCTATACGTCTGACCGTTATCATCCGTGAGGTATTCCCACATTTCAAAGGTTATCAGTAGCGAAATATCACGTGGGAGCTTTTCAATCAACGAAAGACGAGCTTCTTTTGGCGCCCATCCCCAGTTATACGACCAAAACACGAGATCCGCGGTAGGATTGTACGCGCGAATGATGTCCTTTACCATTGTAACCATCTGTGGGTAATCCTCACAGGGATACCACCCGGGAGATGGGCGAGGATCGCTTTTGGGCTTTAGTTGATGGCGAATTCCCGAGGTATGGGGATCCTTGGACGGAAATTCAAAGCTCTCTCCGACAAAAATAATCCCCTTTAGCTTGGGACATTTTTTGAAAAGCGTGCCAAAGCTTTTTTCGTAATATTCACGCGCACCGGGATCATCGGGATGAACATCACATATAAAGTTGCTGTAGATATAAACGTCCAGACCGTATCCTTCTGCTCGCCAGATCAAATGATTAAAGTCGCAATATGCTCTACCTGTTCCCGGCCATAGCGCGTTGGGATCGGGAAAACCGTGAAAATTAGTATCCGGATTGCCTGAAAAAACGATAATGGAATCCATACCCGCATGAGCGCATGCTTCCAAAAAAGAGTCGGAAAAGGTATCAAGCTCAAAGCCTGAGTGCGTCATTCTCGGAGAAAACAGGGGCGCATGCTCAAGGTCCTCAATGCGTATCAAGGGTTTTCCAAAAAGACGCATACGGTCCTCTATGTAATAGACTCCCTGTGCCGTACCGCGTTCACTCTTTCCTATAATAAGAACGTAATCCTTTGTTACGGTGATGTGAAATGCCCCGGGCTCCTCGGATTCGATACGGGCTGTTGACATATCGGCCTCGGTAAGCAAAAGAATTTTGTGGTACGGATCTTTCACAGAGTCTTGGAATTGATCGGTAAACCTCAGACGCGGACAAAGACCAAATCCGCGTGATAAAAAGCGAAGGAGGTCATGAGAATAATAATCAACAAGACGGGATGAGGATGCAGGTAGAACAATTTCCCAATCCTCTGTTACGGTACAGCCTTCAACTCCGACAGCATTCGGGGTGGGAAAAAGCCTATCGGTTACCCCGTATTCTTGATTTCTGAAGCTGTAGTTGTTATTGTCAAAACTCATATGAATCCTCCGAATAACGATATTATATGGTATACGGTGTTGTCATTATATCAAAAAGTAATTATGTTGTCAATCCGTTGTTGAGCGATAAAAAGTAATAAATTTCGGACACATCATTTTGGGCTTTTGCTCACATGATGTGTCCAATATTTTTTATTTATATAATTATCCGATAACTGTCGTACCGTAGTCAGTAACAGTCCATGTTGTAAGACCGCCGGTGGTGGTGATCTGCCCACCCATATTCATTTCTTGAGTATAGTCGCAAACGAGGATTGCAAGCTTTCCGTCCTGTGTCAAGTTTACTTTGGCATTTTTGATGGTTATCTTCGTGTCAACCTTGATCGGTACCATATTTCCGGTAGAAGGATCCATCGAAAAGCCGTCCATTTCCTTTTCAACAACAATTGTTTCTGTTATACTGTAACTGTCTGTTTCGCTGTCATAAACGAAATTCTCATATTCTCCAAGGATGACTCCGATAAGCTGATTGTTCTGTGTCTTTTGAGACTGTGCCATTTCGCCATCTAAGATCATACTATCCTCAGCCGGCTCCATTTCTCCATTTTCGTTTTTGCCATACAGAATGATTTCTATTTTACCGTCGGCTATTTTGGTAACCTGCTTCATATCGGATACGCCTTCAGCCTGCCCGTTCTGTGTTACGGACATTTTTCCTTCAATGGTTAGCGTATAGTTGTCTAATTTATCAAGGCTATCCTCTGCACTCAGTCCTGCCCACGTATCTTTTGTAGGTGTACCCTCGGTGGGTGTGCTTTCCGTTGCATCCTGCTTATCATCACAGGAAATCAAAACAACAGATGTGCCAAGACACAATAAAATTGCCAGCATAAAAATTAAAAGCTTTTTCATATTATTCCTCCTAAAAAAGTATGGCTTATTATACCATGTCTTCAATAACATTGTCAATCGATTTTTGCAATTTAGAGAAATAGAATAGCATTAAAATTACAAACAACCTTAAGATTTTTCTTGCCGTTGGTATTACACAGTGCCTTTTGTGGCAATCAGATCAACCACAAGCCCATTTTATTTCCGAAGATACTTGAAAAAAACGCGAAAATGTGATACAATATTTTTGCAGAGGATTTAACACATTCGGAATTTGTAAAAGAATAGGAATGACATGGATTATGAAAATTAAAACAATTGAGCTATCCTACGATGAAGTATTAAAGCTGCCCCGTCTGAAGCACAAAAAGCCCTTGAAGCCGAGCAGATTTCTTGCTACCGTTGTTCGCGCGGTATCTGCTCCCACCCTAAAAAAGACGGGATTTACATATACCGAGGAGCGCATGGAGCTTGTGGGTAAGCAACCCTGCCTTATACTTATGAATCATTCAAGCTTTACGGATATGAAGCTTGCCTTTGGTATTTTTTATCCGAGAAGAATGGGAATAGTAACCTCTGTTGACGCTATGTCGGGAATTTTGGGAAAGCTGATGCGCCTTCTTGGATGTACCCCTACGCACAAATACGTTTCGGACATATCCCTCATAAGCGACATAAAATATATGCTTTATGAAAATAAGACCAGTGTGCTTATGTACCCCGAAGCGGGATATTCCTTTGACGGATGCGCTACGACTCTGCCAAGAGGAATGGGCGCTCTCATGAAGCGCTTGGGGGTTCCCGTGGTAACGGTTATCACGGAGGGTGCGTTCCACCGAGATCCCCTTTACAATATGCTTCAAATAAGAGACGTTAAGGTGAGCGCGCACGTTAAGTGTATTGCGACCCCCGAGGAGATCAAAGAGAAGTCGGTTGACGAACTTGACGCGCTTCTCGATGAAGCTTTTGCTTTTGATAACTTTGCGTGGCAAAGGGATAACAAGGTATCTATTGACGTTCCTTTCCGTGCCGACGGTCTGCACAGAATTCTGTATAAGTGTCCCCACTGTAATGCGGAAAATCAAATGGAGGGAAAGGGAATAACTCTTACCTGCCATGCTTGCGGTAAGCAGTGGGAGATGGACGAGTACGGTCAGCTTGCCGCTTCCGAAGGGGAAACCGAGTTTTCTCACATACCCGATTGGTATACATGGCAAAGAGAGTGTGTCCGCCGTGAGCTTGAAGAGGGAACATATTTGTTGGATGAAGACGTGGATATTGCTGTTCAGGTCAATCTTGACGGCGTTTGTAAGATAGGAGAGGGCCACCTGACCCACAATCTTGACGGATTCCGCCTTACGGGAGCTGACGGAAAGCTTGATTACAGGCAGTCGGCGGTGTTTTCCCACACGCTGTATTCCGATTATTATTGGTACGAGCTGGGAGATGTTATCGGAATAGGAGATAACGAGTTTTCTTATTTCTGTTTTCCCAAGGAAAACGTTTCGGTTACCAAGGCGCGTCTTGCAACCGAGGAGCTTTACAAAATGAAGCGAACAAGACGGCGGTCGGTTGATTCTGCCAAGAGCGCAAAGGAAAATACATAAAAAAGATGCTGTTTCAAAGAAAATTTGAGACAGCATCTTTTTTGTTGATATTATTCCGCTTCAAGCCTTACTATCTCCACACACCTCGGTGGGATGCGGACGGTGAAGCTGTGGCTATCGTGTCTTACCTTATAGCCCTTATCCTTCATAAGAGCCTCGGCGGTTTTTATTTCCGACGGGGAATCTACCGTACAGACGTTATAGACATATTCGTCGTTTGAGAGCAGAACGTATTTATCCTTTCCGCAGAGGAAGGAGAATACCTTGACCTCCGGGTCGCGGGAAATCTCGGCGTTGAATTTCCTGTTGAGAATTTTGCAAAGCTCGGAGAAGAAGCATCCGTCAACTCTCCTGTATGAGAGAGCCTCGGTCCATATTTCTCCGTGAGTCGGCTGAGTCGGCTCGATAATTTTATCAAGAGCTTTGAGAATCGCAAAATCGATGTCCGTTCCACGTGCGTTGTATATGGCGATAGAAATGTATTCTCCCGCATATTTTGCCGAGCATTCAAGAGGAAGCTCTACGTTCTCACCTATAACTAAAACGGGAATCTGCGCTTTTGCGAGTATCTGTTTTTGTTTTTCTGTGTATGTGTTAAGGTCGGTTACTATAAGGCAATTGGCACTCGTAAAGTCTTCGATTTCATTGAGGGGGAGCTGAGCGCCGAGATTAAGACCACCCATTACAAGCTCGTTGAGCAGTGCCGAGCCGAAATAATGCTTTCTTTGGCAGAAATGCTCAAGCTCGGTATCTAGCGTATCGGGATTGCATACCGCCGCGAAGCATACTCGATCGGGAAGGGGGATTCGGTAGCTCTCGGTAGAAGCAAGCCACTGCCAGTCGGTTGCGGGTATTCCGTCGGACAGACAATAAAGGGGAGCGTCCGAGCAGACCTCAAAGCGTCCGTTTCGGAAAACAAAATTATTGTATCTGCGAACTATTGAGCGCATAAGCTCGGTAGGGCAATGCCGCAGCGCATCCCACTGTTCCATAGTGTCGCTTATGGGAGCAAGAGCTATCTGCTTGAGTCCGTTCGTAACCAGCCTGATATTCTGTTGCATAAGAGCATATTCGTAGGTAAAGTTCTTTCGTTGAGAGAGGGGAAAATCCACGTCTCCCTCGTCGCATGCGGCTGTTATAGAGCGGGTAGCCGAATTTTCCTCAACCATTACAGCAAATGCTTCGCTTGCATGACATTTTCTGTAATCGAGACCGTAACGGTAAAGCGCTTCAAAGCTGTCGCGTGTCCAGGCGTTGTTGAACATTATGGGTTTTTTGATTTTTTCGAATACCTTATCATAGAATTCCGCCCAGCGGTCGGCTATGAATCTTGTCCACTCTATTCTCGCGTTTTTCAAAATCCATTCCCGTCTTTTGACGTACGCTTCGGTATTTTCCCCCATAAGCTCTTTGGGAATTTTGATTTCCGAATCGGCGCAAAATGAAGCTGAAAAATCTCCGATTTCAATAGAGCGGCGGTTCGAGGAAAGACCGTCGGCAAGCTGTAGACCGTCAAAGCCGTAAAAATCAATGGCTATATTTATTCTGTCGATTATCTCATCTCCCACCGTTCGAGCCCCCATACGCTTTATGGGCGAAATTCCGTGTCTCGGAGTGCCCTCGTTTCCGTAAGTAAGCCATGCGGGGTCGGTGATGGATTTTGTCATGTCGAAGCAAGATAAAAAGACCTTTATACCTCTTTCCTTAAGGGTGCTGACAAGTCCGCGAAGCTGCTCCTTCGTCCAATCCTGGCGACGGCGCTCGCTGTTGTATTCATGTCCGCCGTAGGAACAAGCGTTTTTGGGGAGAACGTGGTTGTTCTCAAACAAAAAATCGATATGCGAGAAAAGTATTGAAACTCCGGTTGTCGTAACGTTTCGCGACAAGAATTTATCTACGCCGAAATCGGGGGATTCATTGTCAAAGCCTATAAGCTCTATCCAATACCAACGTTCCATTTTTATCTCCTAAAATAACATATTTTACCTAATGATCTTAACTTGGTCGGGATTGCTGATATACGGCGCGATATGCCCCTTGGTTATCTCGGTTCCGTTTATAAAAAGACGGTAAAAACCCAAGCCGCATACAGAAACATCGGCATTTGAAAGGGGAGCATTTATAAGAAAGCTCTTTCTGAACAAGGGAGCGGGTACGAATTTATCGAGTGTGGAATATTCTCTTGTCGCTTTTATAAATTGTTTTTTCACGGTAGTACCTCTGAGAATGAAAGATCACATTAAGAACATTATACTACGTTTTTTTTACATTGTAAATATTATTTTCTATTGAAAATGAAAAATAAACATGCTATAATGTGAATGAAATACTTTTATGAGGAGAACTGTCATGGAATTTGAAAAGTATACCCAAATATTTAACGAAGAGCCTAAGGGAGCTACCGTCAGACCCAAGGGAAAAGCCTTTGAACTAAGCTTTGACCTTGACCGTAAGGCGGATAAAAATTACCGTTTGTTTACCGTCGGCGAGACCGAGCAGTATTATCTTTGGAAGGATGAGCCCGATACACCCCGTCTTTACCATATGCTTACCGACGCTCTTGATACCAAGCATGCAATACGCGACAGATACTGCCTCTCCCTGACCTGCAAAAAGTATGAGGACTATTTGAAACGTATATATAAAAAGGTTATGTGGAAGCCTGTGCTTTCCTATCTGAAAATGAATCCCGTACCGACAGAATGGGAGGCGGGACTTACCGTCAGCGCAAAGGGACTGACCTTCAGAGCGGACGGCTTTCTCCGCATGCGAATAGACATACGCCTAAAGAAAGAGGGAGTTGATCCCCGGGATATATCCGCCCCCATCAGCGAAAGCATAGTTATAGATATTCCCGCGGGAACCTATACGGGAGAGCATCTTTTCGCTTCTGTCCGAATTCCCGAAAATACCGCTCACGTAGCTGTTTTTGTAGAGGGAAAGGGCTACAAGGGAGAGTGTTATATCGAGCAGCCGCACCTTTCGGCTATAGGTCAGAATCTTTTGCCTTCATTCAACGAAAGCGTACAGGACCGCACTCACATGGATTGGACGGCTCAGTATCTGAGCCGCAAGGAGCTTCCCGAATTCAAGGTAAAGCTCAACGGAAAGGTAATATATAACGGGGAGATATTCGAGCGTTGCCACAGACATTCCGAATGGGAAATCGCCTTGCCCTCGGAGCTTCTCGCGGAGCATAATACGCTGTCTTACGAGCTTATATCCGACTATCACGACCCCCTGCCTTATACCTTTTACGAGGTGGGAGTTATTGAACAGCCGGCTTCGGAGCTTTCTATAATTGCCGTATCCGAGGCGGCTCCGTCAGGAGGAAAGGCAAGGGTGCTCGTACGTACCGAACGCCCGAATCTCCGTGTTGAGGTAGTATTTGAGAGCGACGCTCTTTGGGGTAAGCGCGAGTGGGTGTTCCACGAAAAGGGACTACACGGAATGCTTTTTGATTGCGGAAAGCTTTGTGAAAACGCATCCTTCCGTCTTATTTATGACGGCGGCGAAGTCAGGGGAACGGTCAAGAGGATCGTACATAAGACCGAAGACCGTGTTATTACGGGAACCGGAGATATGGTATACATTCGTCAGGATACTGACAGCATGGAGGAATATCTTTCGTGGTATATTTCCAACGGCATCGGCGATTTTATAACCATTCGCCCTACCTACCGTTGGTCGGGAACCAAGCTTCTTAATAAAAAGGTGTTTGAGAAATTCCGCAGGCTCATGAAGGAGCTTGATATGAAATACGTGCTTATGGCGGACGGCAGGGAGCTTCCCGGACTTTCTTCCCAGCCCGACGAAGAGCTTCTTCGCGGAAAGGGATTTCTTGGAATCCAAGCGCATGAGCGAGACGGCGCGCAATTCTATTGGGGAATAAGAAATGCGGAAAGTCTTTTCGACGAGCAAAAGTATGATCTCATGCGCTATGCCTACGAGGAGGCTCCAAAGAATACGTCTTCTCGGTATGGTAGCGGATGTTATTATTATAACAACGGCGTTATGAACGTTTACGCTGACAGAAAACAATTTGACGACTACCAAGACGAGCACAAAAAGAGTATTGACTCGCTCCGTGCCGGAAGACAGGAGACAGACACCCGTCATACGGGCCCCGCCTGCACGTTCAAATACATGGCTGAAGCAGGATACAGCTGGCTTGGCGCCGAGACTATGTACCAGACCATGGAGCCTATAATGGGATTCCTTCGCGGAGTTGTAAAGGAATACGGTATGCCCACTTTCGGAGTTCATCATGCGGTGCAGTGGTCATCCACCCCGCATGAAAGTCCCGCGCGTTACCGCCGTTACCGTCTGGCTCTCTACGCTTCATACATGCAGGGAGCTCACGATATAAATACCGAGGAGGGCTTGTGGCATCTTGAAGAGTACTACGAGCACCATCATCGCTTCGGCGAGGCGTGTAGAAATCATTTGAAGCAGCAACAGGATTTTTATAAATACGTTTCTACCCATACACGAAGCGGAAGCTTTTATACTCCCATTACATTCGTTCACGGACGGGATGACGGAATAACATTCTTCGGAAAGAATAAAACGTGGGGACACAGAGACGCGCCCCAGACCGTAGCCGAGGATAGCTGGGATCTTCTTACGTCAGTATATCCCAAGGCAAAACCCGTAAGCAGTGCTTACGTGCACGGCTGTCCCGAGGACGTACCTCAGGGCTACCACAGCGGAACTCCTTACGGAATTCTCGACGTTATTCCCGCCGAGGGCAAAGCCGAGCTTTGGGGTGAGTACGGAGCTACGGTATTCATGGGCTATAACAGATGCGAAAGAGAGGACGCAAGGAAGATCGCGGATTATGTAAAGCAGGGGGGAAGAGTGCTTCTTACCGATGCACATCTGACGGTTACCTCGTCCCGCCGCGAGATAATTGGCGGTAATCTGGTAATAAGGAAGAATGCTCTTGTAATGACCGACGGCGCGCCGAGATTTGTTAAGGATACCGTCGGGGGAGTCGAACTGTACGTATGCTCTAACCCGTCCGCACCTGACGAGGTGTTGGCGTATACAGACAGCGGCAGACCTCTCGTATGCGTATATCGCATAGGAAAGGGAGAGCTTACTGTATTCCATACAAAGGAATATCCCGCGCATACAGCTATCCGCGCTCTTTATGAGGGTGAGATCAAGCGTTTGTGCCAAAATACCGTGGACAAGGAGCAGATATGGGCGGAAACGGGAGACGACGTGGAGTTTACGGTTTACCGTCAGGCAAACGGAACGAGACACGTATACTTCCTCGCGGTGGATTGGTACAGATCCCCCGACTTTGCGAGAAGCGCTGCGCTGAGACTTGGTAACGTGAAGTATGAGTTCCCCGTACCCTTCGGTGTGATGCTTAAATGCGTTTGCACTAAGGACGTTGCCGTTCTTAGTGAAAGCGAGGACGGAGAGGTGCTTTCTATTATGAACGATACGGTAACGGTACAGGGAGAGGGAAAAGTATCCTTCCGTATCTTCAAGAACGGCGAGCAGAGAGTCGAGACCGTAGACTTTACGGGCGGCGGCTTCCGCAGAATCACACTTTGACCGCTAAATAATTAAAAGTCGGACTCCGTTTTGGGAAATCCTTGCGCGAGTCCGATTTTTGTGGGATATAAGCTTGAATCCCCACTTTTTGACGCAAATTTTATCTTGTTTTAACGCACACAATGTGGTATAATAATTTCATTAAACTTGCCAAAGGAGTCGCACGTGAAAAACAAAAAGAAAAAGGGAAGCATGTCTTTGTTAAAGAGATTTCTCCCCTATTATAAAAAATACAAATGGATAATGGTGCTTGACCTGTTCTGCGCCGCTCTCACAACGCTATGCGAGCTTATTTTGCCCCTTATCGTCCGTGAGATAACCGACAAGGCGACCTCGGTTCCAATGACACTGACGGTTACACTCGTGCTTCGCTTGGGCGCTTTGTATCTTGTTTTGCGTATTATTGATACGGTTGCCAACTACTATATGGCATCGGTAGGACATATTATGGGAACTCGTATCGAGACCGATATGCGTAGGGATTTCTTCGGGCATTTGCAGAAGCTTTCCTTTTCCTACTACGACAACGCGAAGGTCGGAACACTGATGTCGAGAATAACCAGCGACCTTTTTGACGTAACCGAATTTGCTCACCATTGCCCTGAGGAATTTTTCATTGCGGGAATAAAGATAGTCTGCGCGTTCATAATTCTTTGTACCATGAGCGTTCCTCTGACCTTGATAGTTTTTGCGACGATTCCGCTTATGCTCGTTGTTCTTACGAAATTCAACAAGCGTATGCGCGCGGGCTTCCGTGAATCCCGTGTACAGATAGGAGAGCTTAATTCATCCGTTGAGGACAGTCTCCTTGGAATACGCGTTGTAAAATCCTTTTCGGGCGAGGCGGTCGAGGAAGAAAAATTCGAGGCAGGTAACCAAAAATTTCTTTCAATCAAGAAAAAAGTATATCACGCAATGGCGGGATTTCACTCGTCTACACGCTTTTTCGACGGCTTGATGTATATCGTCGTTGTTGTAATCGGCGCGATGTTTATGATATGGGGTAAGATAAGTCCCGCAGATTACGTGGCATATCTTATGTTCGTTACCACGCTGCTTACGTCAATTCGCAGAATAGTGGAGTTTACCGAGCAGTTCCAAAGGGGAATGACGGGTATAGAGCGTTTCTATGAAATTATGGACGTAGAGCCCGAAATAACTAACGCAAAGAATGCGACAGATGCCAAGAATGTTCAAGGTAACGTAGAATTTTGCAACGTAACCTTCCACTACGAGACAGAAAATAAAAACGTGCTTACGAATCTCAATCTGTCGGTCAAGGCAGGAGAGAGTATCGCCCTTGTGGGTCCCTCGGGTGGCGGAAAGACCACACTTTGCTCGCTTATCCCGAGATTTTACGAGGTCTCGGACGGAGAGATACTGCTTGACGGAAAGAATATCAAGGAGCTGACGCTCAGCTCCCTGCGTGATAATATAGGCGTAGTCGCTCAGGACGTTTATCTCTTCTCGGGCAGTATCCGTGAGAATATTGCTTACGGAAAACGAAATGCTACCGATGAGGAAATAATTGAAGCTTCGAAGCTTGCGGGGGCTCACGAGTTTATCATGTCGCTTCCCAACGGTTACGATACCTACGTGGGTGAGAGGGGAGTCAAGCTGTCGGGCGGTCAAAAGCAGAGAGTTTCGATTGCAAGGGTATTTTTGAAAAATCCCCCCGTGCTTATTCTTGACGAGGCAACCAGCGCTCTCGACAACGAAAGCGAAAAGCTGGTGCAGGAGTCCTTGGAAAAGCTTGCCCACGGACGAACAACCTTTACTATTGCGCACAGATTGACTACCGTTCGGAATGCAGACCGTATTTTGGTGCTTACCGAGGACGGAATTGCCGAATCGGGCACACATGAAGAATTGGTACAAAAAGGCGGGATCTATTCCGAGCTGTATAAGCTCTATTCAAATATGTGAAATAGGAGAGGCTTTTGTAATATGAAAAGATTGCTATCGTTTATTCTTGTTTTATGTACGGTCGTTTCCTCGATTTGTGCGTGCGGCACCGATAAAGCTCTCGGAAATACAGATATGTCGTCGCAAACCGAGGATGACAGTACTGATGTGGGCGGTGCGGATATTCCCGATAATGACATAGACAGAGGGGAGCCCGAGGTTACAATAGAGGGTGTGGAGCTTTCGCTGTATTCCATAGTGTATTCGTCAGATTTCGGTAACACAGAAACGGATATAGTTTATGCAATATCCGATCTTATAATCGAAAAAACCGGAAAAAAGCCTAAATTTAAAAACGATACAAGCGAGAAAACTCAATATGAGATAATCGTTGGAGATACGAGACGGGAAAGCTCCGTTGCGTATAAGTCCGAGCTTGTGGAGAACGGATATATTGTAAAGTATACTGCCGAGGGAGATTTTGTGATCCTTTACGACGGGGTAAATGCGGCAAAATCTGCCAAACGTCAGATTTTGGAAATCATTACAACACAAAACATTAACGCGATCATAGAGGATCCTGTGATCGTTTCCTCCATAGGACGTCTTCGCGATCCCTCTATTCTTCTTGTTGACGGAATATACTATGCTTACGGTACACGTTGGCATTGCTTTAAGAATACCGGTGGACGGCTTGACGGAAAATGGGAGGATCTCGGTGTAGTCGTAGATATTCCTGCCGATGCAAAGGATAACTATTGGGCGCCGGAGGTACACGAATACAAAGGCGAATATTATATGTTTACCACATATTTATCCGAGGCATCGGGACACAGAGGCTGCGTTATTATGAAGTCCTCAAAGCCTGAAGGTCCGTTTACCATGATAACCGACGGTCATATAACTCCCAAGGATTGGGACTCTATTGACGGAACACTCTATATAGATGAAGATGGTCAGCCATGGATGGTATTCGTACACGAGTGGACAAGTACCGACGACGGAATAGGCAGAATGGCGGCGGCAAAGCTTTCAGACGACCTTACAAGATTTATATCAGAACCTATAGAGCTTTTCCGAGCTGATGACCCCTCATGGTCGAAAAGTCAGGTAACCGACGGTTGTTGGATGTATAAATGCTCGACCGGTGAACTCCTTATGATATGGTCTACCTCTGACTCACACGGATACTGTGTAGGTATTGCGAGATCGGATAACGGCAGATTAGACGGAAATTGGACTCACGACGAACAGCTCTTGTACTCAAAGTCAATGACGGAGGAGTACGACGGAGGACACGGAATGATATTCAAGAGTATTTCGGGAAAGATGTATCTGTCTATACACTCTCCTAACAGTTCGTCGCAGGGAAGAGAAGAAACGCCTGTATTTATTGCTATAAGAGAAGAAAACGGTACGCTTGTTTGGGACGAGTGAATGAACCCAAAATGAACTAAAATTGGGGAGGCTAATATGTTTTACAGCTATGAAGATGAGCGTAGACGATTTCCTTACGGGAAGACTTTACCCCGATTCTGTCTGCTACGGCTACTATAATATAGACCTTCACTCCTATAAGAAGAACGAGGCGTTTGAAAGACCCAGCGGAAAGCTTCCCGAGGGTGTCGTTCCTAACGTAACCTACCGCGCTATGTGCGTTAAGGGCTTTGACAATCTGTTGGTAGCGGGTCGATGCGCCTCTGCCGACAGAGAGACAATGAGTGCGTTGAGAGTGAAATCCAGTTGTATGGCTATGGGAGAGGTAGTCGGAACCGCCGCTTCGCTTTGTAAGGACGGAAAGGTCCGCTCGGTCGACATGGAGCTTTTAAAGAAAACGCTTAAGGAGAACGGGGCAATCGTTCCCGATAGAGAGCTTTTTGTTCCCGCGGAATAAAAATAAAACGGACACATCATTTTGGCGGTTGCTTTGATGATGTGTCTGATTTTATCATTATACGTTTAAAATTTTATGTATAATAAATTTCTCTTGACTTTATATCTCTATAATGATAAAATTGAATTATAATAGCTGACCGAACGCAGAGGAAGCCAAAAAAGCAACCTCGGTTTCCGCTATATACACTTATGACGATTACGTATACGAAAAAACGTCTTACGGATGTAAGTTTTCCTTTAAGGTCGATATGTTGGGCGAGATTTCGTATCGCACGGCATATTGCTTTGTAGACGGTTCCACCTATATAATGTTTGAGTATGAAGAGAAGGATGCCGCAAGACCCTGCGGTGAAAACTTTGCGGTTCTTGCATCCTGATGGGGGTTAACGAAGAAAAATGAAAATAACTTGTTTAGGAGATTCCATAAGAATACAGTACGTTCCCGCCGTTAAAGAGATACTTGGCGAGAATTTTGAGATATTTGCGCCCGAAAATAACTGCCGATTCGCAAAGTATACACTGCGAGGTATATTTGACTGGAAAAAGGACATGAGAGGCAGCCGTATCGTTCACTGGAACAACGGTCTTTGGGATATATGTAACCTTTTCGGAGACGGGCTTTTTACGTCTGAGGAGGAATATGTCGATAATATGCTTCGCATTGCGAGGATACTTAAAGCCGAGCATGAGTGCGTTATATTTGCTACCACGACTCCCGTAAGTGAGAAAAATCAATATAACAAAAACGAGGATATACGCAGATATAACGAGCTGATCGTACCCAAATTGCGGGAAATGGGAATTCTTATCAACGACCTTTATTCGGCTGTTGCTGAGAATATTGACGAATATATATGCGAGGACAATATTCATATGTCCGAGAGCGGAATAGCCCTTTGCGCCCGTCTTACGGCAGACTGTATACGCAAGGCGGCGCAGAGTCTGCCCGGAAAGGTGGAGATCGGGTGTGAATTCCCCGAGTCGGACGGAAACGGTGTTCCCGTTGAATTTACTGATAAAAGCGGAAAATAAGGGAGAATTTTAATGAAGCGTAACAGCTCCGTAGACATTATAAAATTTGTTTTCAGTATAATAATTATTCTTTATCATTTCGGATTTGCAATATGGGGCGGTTACATAGTTGTTGAAGGTTTCTTCATGATAACCGGCTTTCTAATGATGTCATCTATGACAAAAGCAACGGATGTGGAAGAGGTACTTCCGGACAGCACAGCCCGCTTTGTGCTGCGTAAGTATTCAAGCATATTTTTTCCGTTACTCTTTTCGGCGCTTATAGGATTTTTGGCATACGAATATCCTGCCGAATATCTGCCGAGATTGCTGTTTGAGGTCTTTCCCATGCAGATGGCGGGACTTGACGGACTTTGGGTTACGGGCGTTTCGTGGTATTTATCGGCTATGCTTCTCTCGGTTGCTATTCTTCATTTGGCGGCAAGAAAGAATCCTGAGCAGTTTGGATACAGTGTGGCGCCGATTCTTTGCGTGCTGTCATACGGACTTTTGTGTCTGCAGATAGGACATCTTGACGTTTCGGATACGTGGATTTTTGATTTTCTGAATGCCGGGATCCTCCGCGCAGTTGCGGGCATGAGCGCGGGATTTGTGCTGTTCTTGCTTGTCAAAAGATCCAAAAAGGAAATATCTCCCGTAATGAGAGGTGTGTATTCGGCTTTGGAGATAGGCAGCTGGGCTGGGCTTATATATTTTATTTGCGCAAGCAAGGAGCAATATGTAGGTCGCTATACAAGAACCTCTAACGATTTTATTGTAGTTGCGCTTATATTCGGGTTGCTGTATCTTGCATTTTCGGGCAAGACCGTGCTTGCGCTTGTGGGAAACCGTAAGATCACGGGAGTGTTGGCAACGGCGAGCACCTATATTTTCCTGAACCATTATTATTGGAAAATGATAATAAGGAACAGATATGCTACCGTGTCGGTTGGAAAGCTTTTGCCGCTGTATCTTCTGATGATAGCTTTGTCTTCCGTCCTTGCGTGGGGACTTACCGAAATTACGTATCTGCTAATAAGAAAATTGAAAAAAGTAAAAAACGGTAAAAAGTAGGACAAGACTTTAAAATTATGTCTTTTTGGGGCTTGTTCTGTAATGCTTATATTGATATAATGAGACCGACAGATATATCTATGGAGGTATAGTATGGATAACAGTGTTGACATTAAAAAGGAAGTCATGTTTGACATGGCGCTTGCAGAGAAGCACGACGGCATTTACCTTAAAATGCACGAGCTTGTCAGAAAGGGAAGCATACTTGAGTGCGACAAGCCTTGGGAGGGTGAGCACTGCGGATACGGTCAGATAATAAACGACGGAGAAAAATACCGCCTTTATTACAGAGGCTGCGGCGGTAATGACGGCGTATGGAAAACCGAAAACGGAGAGCACGGCGTATGGTGCGTGGCATACAGCTATGACGGAAAGCATTTTGAGCGTCCCAATCTCGGAATATACGAATACAACGGCTCAAGAGATAATAACATCGTAATGATGAATGCTCCCGACGACAAATATATTGATAATCTTGCGATTTTTCTCGATGAAAATCCTACTTGCGCTCCGGATGCGAAATATAAGGCTCTGACGGGACACAGAGTGGGAGAGGAAAAGCGGCTTATATATTTCAAAAGCGCTGACGGACTTCACTTTGAGAAAGCGGGTATCCTTGACGTAAAGGGACGCTTCGATTCTATGAACATCGCCTTTTATGACGAGGCTATGGGCAAGTACCGCCTTTATATGCGGGATTATCATTCTCTTGACGAGAATAACAAGATAGAATACGAAAAAGAAAATCACGTAAGAGACGTAAGACTCTGCTTTTCTGAGGATTTTATAAATTGGACTGAGCCTGAGCCTCTTATTTACAGCGATCCTCTTGAAATACAGCTTTATACAAATAACGTAATGAAATACCCCAATACCGATATGTTTTTCGGTATGCCCACAAGATACATAGACCGTGCTCCCGACGTAAAGAACTATAAGTATCTGCCCGACGTTGGCGGTTTCCGTCCGTTGCTTTTACAGCAATACGGTGGCAGAGGCGGCTCGGCCATGACTGAGACCATGCTTATGATTTCAAGGGACGGATACAATTTTAACCGCACCCGCGAAGCGTTCTTCACATCAGGTATCGAGAACGGAGATAACTGGGTTTACGGAGACGGATATTTCGTTCACGGAATGATAGAGACCGAATCCGACTTCAGAGGCGAGCCCAATGAGCTTTCACTCTACGTAGGACACGGTTACCGCGCAAGACCCGTAACCTTTGAGAGATATACTCTCCGCATGGACGGCTTCTATTCCTGGAGAGCTGATTTTGAAGGCGGAGAGGTAATCAGTAAGCCTGTAACCCTTTCGGGCGGAGATATTTCAGTGAATTTTGCAACCTCCGCGCTCGGGTTCCTGCGTATGGAAATTCTCGACGAGAACGGAGCCTTCATTGAGGGCTACGATACGGGAAGAATGTTCGGAAACTCAATAAGCCGTCCTTGCGATTTTGACGCATCGCTGTCAAAGCTCAAGGGACAGACTGTAAGATTCAGAATTACTATGAAGGATTGCGACCTTTACGCAATAACCTTTAACAAATAAGGAGACGTTGCAATGAATAAGTTTTTTGAGATTAACGGGAATATTCTTACAGTAGATAACGGAAGTATTTGTAAGGATTTTTCGGGAATATGCGAGGCTGAAAGCATAACTGTAGACCCCAAGAGCAGAAGTATGCCATATACCGAAATTTGCGCAAAGAGAGAGGACGGAAGCTCGGTTTCTTATTCTGTGTGGGGTGATTTGCCTATCATACGCATAAGCGACGATAGTGAGGAAAACGTATTTTCTCTCTACGGAGAGCATTGGAGAGTCCGCACGGTAAAGCTCAACGCATTTACAGACGAGTGCGACACTCTTGTTGATGAAACTCTTTACGAGCTTTTCTTCAAGGGGCTTCATAAAACTTTGAGCGGAGAGATATTCATTTTTGAAAATCCGCTTTCGGATAAGGCTTATTTTATAATATCCGAAACTCCCGACCACACCCGCGGGGAAACAAGGCTCCAAAGACGTAATCCCGAGGATATTTTCAAGGTCAACGCCAAGCCCTTTAACGTAACCGTTAAAAACGGCGGATATCCCGTGGTTATCGGAGAGTGCAAAAGGGGAGAGAGTGATGCCTTTGTAAGAGCATATTTCCGTCATGCCAATAATTGTCCCGAGCTTGTTACCATGTCCAATACGTGGGGCGACTGCCATAGTGCGGACCGCGTTTGCGAAGCTTTTATTGAAAAGGAAATAGAGGCTGCAAAGGAAATAGGGGTTGACATAGTGCAGATAGACGACGGCTGGCAGTCGGGAAACACCCTTTATAAATCCTTAAGAGACGAAAGAGGAAACAGAATATTTGACGAGCGCTATTGGGAGCTGAATACCGAACGCTTTCCAAACGGCATTATGCCATTGACCGAGCTTGCGAAAAAGGACGGAATCAAGGTTGGCATGTGGTTTGCCCCCTCAAGCCACGATTGCTTCGCAAAGCTTGAACGAGACAAGGCAGTGCTTACAAAGGCATATAATGAGTACGGCGCGAGATTTTTCAAGCTTGATATGTATCAGGCATCGGATAAGGCGCACGTTGAAAAGATGCTGTCATTGCTTGAGCATATCTACTCTCTCGGAGATGACGTGTCCGTTCAGATGGACGTTACGAGATATGAGCGTCTTAATTACCTGTGCGGCAGAGAATTCGGTACAATATTCGTAGAGAACAGATATACGAGATACGCGATATCCTTCCCGTATAAGCCTCTGAAAAACCTGTGGGATCTTTCCCGCTATCTGCCTACCAACCGTTTTCAGTTTGAGTTGGTAAATCCCGATCTTTACAGCGATAACTACGATGCGGAAGATCCTTTTGCACCCATAAATTATGATATGGACTATCTGTTTGCTTCGGTTATGATGTCCAATCCCTTGTTCTGGATGGAGATTCAGTTCCTTAGTGAAAGAAGAAGGGCAGAGCTTGCACCCATTATGAAGGTATGGAAAGAGCATAGAAGTATTCTTTCAAATGCGGATATAGCGCCTATCGGCGAAAGACCCGACGGAAGCTCGCATACGGGATTTTACGTATCGAAGGACGGAAAGCCCGAGTATCTTCTCGTTTTCCGCGAGTATACCGATATAGATACGGGCATATTCAATATACCCGTGGGAAAGTGCAAAGCGGAGATTCTTTGCTCCAATGCGGACGTAAAGGTTAAGGTTGAGGACGGACATGCAACCGTCAAGCTGTCCAAGCCGAGAGCGTATGCCTTTATAAAGCTGAAATAATCCAATAATTGTTGACTTTTTGAAAAAACTGTGTTATCATTTACGTGATAACACAGTTTTTTTGAGGTGTATAAAAATGTTACTTTTCTATATAAGACACGGAAATCCCACGTACAGTCCGGACGAGCTTACCCCTCTCGGGAAACGTCAGGCAGAGGCGGTAGGCAGACGGCTTTCGGCGTACGGTATTGACGAGGTATATTCATCTACCTCGACCCGCGCTATGCAGACCGCGCAGCCGACCTGTGAGATACTCGCCAAAGAGCTTCATACTATGGACTGGATGCACGAAAAGTACGCGTTTAACTCTCTTACCATGCCGTATAAGAACGGCAAAAATTCGTGGCTTTGGTCTCATCCCGTATATGCGGAGCTTCTTTGCAGTCGCGAGCTTCGGGAAATGGGTGATAAGTGGTACGAACACCCTATGCTCGCAGAGCATAATTTCGGAGCCGCTATAAGAAGAATAGGAGATGAAGCCGATAAATGGCTTGCATCCTTTGGATACGAGCACGACAGAAATAGAGGACAGTACAAAATAACGTCCGATGAGTATAAGGATAAGAGGATAGCGCTCTTTGCCCACGAGGGTTCGGGAAAGGTATTCCTTAGTGAGATTCTTGATATTCCTTACCCTTATTTTTCGACTCATATTGATATTCAGCAAAGCGGTGTTACCGTTATCAAATTCGATGACGGCAGCGGTGAGCACGATTACGGCGGATACGCAAGAGCGAGAGTTCTTACCGTGTCAAACGATGCGCACCTTTACCGCGCGGGTTTGCCTACCGAGCATCGCGCTACTTACATTAAAATGAAGTATTAATACAGAAAAAAGAGGCTGTCTCAAATGTGAATTTGAGACAGCCTCTTTGCTATAAATACATATCGATCAAGGTCTCTCGATCTCGTAGGCTACGATCTCCCAGCCGTATACCTTACCTCTGCCTATTTCGGTGAGCTTGAAGTTGCGAAGCATGGCTTCCTGATGCTCGGCATTTGCAAAGGGAAGCTGAATATATACGCAACGCTTGTCGCCGTCTACAGAGTTAAGCACCGAGCTTGAGGTGTATACTGTACGGTATATCAACTCATTGTCCTGATTGCTGCTCAGGAATCTTGTATTGCTCTTGCTATCCCATGAGATATATCTTACTCTTGCATTGTATCTGTATCCGCATCCGAAAACCATGTATTCGGATGAAACGAATCCGCCGACGGTGGGCGCTCTGAATTCGTCGGGGAAAAGGAGTACTGTGTTTTTGTCGTAGCTTATCTGGCTTATCATGTGGTCGAGGGCTTCGTCGAAATACATGATCTCTCGGTTGTATTGCGCGGAAACCGACGGGGATACGGAAACAGACTCCCATTTTTCGAGAACGTCATTTTCGGTGTATACCAAATATCCGTTACCCTTGCTTATCTTATTAAACATAAGATGCATCATAGGGTCAACCGTAACGTAGCTTTGCGCTATAAAGCAAGCGGCTAACACTCCGAGGATAACAGTTTTTAGCTTATCCTTCAGCGCAAACATATCGACAGCCAAAGGAAGTATCAGAATTGCCAATATGACAGTGGGGGCCGCATATCGGATGTGATTGTAGGTAACAAACAGGAACAGAGGGATAAGGGAGGCGAAAAATCCTACCAAGAGCTCTACCGTGTAATAAAGCTTTTCTTCGGATACCGTCGGACGATTGTTTTTGAACCAATTTACGGCTCCTACCGTAAATCCAACGAGAATCACCGCAAAGAGCAGCCACGTGAAATTGGTAAATATCAGGGATTTGAGTCGTCCTATGATATATACCATGCTGAAATCAAAGTTGTTGAAATTTACGTCAACCGACGTAGCGATAGTTGCGGCATTACTTCCCATCCAGCTGTTAAGCAGGAATTCTCCAAGCCAGAACAGACCGAACCCGAGAATGGGGAAATTGACGGGAAGATCGAGCTTTTCCCAAATTGATTTCTCTCTGTTTGAGGCGAGAGCGAAGTTCATAATAAGTCGGGAAAGGATGATAGCTGCCAGAATAACGGCTCCCGTTTCCTTGCTGAAGCATATTATAAGAGAAGCAACCACTTGGAGCACGGGGAGCTTTTCCACACGTCCCCAGAAGAACAGTATAAGTCCGAAGGCGAGATAGGTCTCAAGGCTTATAGACCATGCAAGACCGAAAAGGAATGGCGAAAATGCAAGTACCGAGGTAACTGCCGTCCTTGACCATAAGGACCAATTAGGGAAGAGAATTCCCGTGATTCTCCAGATTGCGAACGCTCCGATAACCAGCATAAGAATATTTATGAGGTAAAGAGTTGCGGCGGCATTGCCTACGATGCCGTTGATAATGAGGAACATGAGCGTTCCGCCGTATGCGGCATGGTTGGCGGGGCGAAGATTGGAATACTGACCAAGCTCGGTGTATGAAATATTCTGGAAATAATAATAGTAGTCGTAGCTGTCCCAACGGAACCATGTGTCAAATATCTCAATATTGAGTACGACAAGAAGTATTGCTATTATCGCAATCGGAAGCATAGAGCGGAGAGTCATTTTTTCTCTCGGCTCTGTGCAGTTGGGAAGAGCTATACATCTGAGATAGGTGATCTCGTATACAACGAGGGAAGCGCAGACTATGAAAGCCACCAGCATGGCAGCTACGGCAAAATAAAAGCAGTCGGTGATCATTATACGGATAGCCGAGACAAGGAGAGAGACCGACAAAAGACCGTAGGTGGCGATAAGCGCCTTGATGGTTTTAATATCCGAGCGGGTAAAGGATTTACCTTCGTTTGCATATATCTGATGATCATAAAGTATAAATGCTACAGAAACAAGAAGGGCAAATATGAGTATCCATGAGTTAAAGAGAATCGAGCCGAAAAGTAATCCTAAAAAGATTATAAGAACGGCGAGAGATATAGGCGTCTGAAACGCGAAAATATCAGAAAAGCTGCGCTTACTCATTTTTTCCTCCTTCCTCTGAAATACATAAATTGGCATACAAATACACAATAATTATATCACAAGGCTCTTAGGTTGTCAACCGAGTTTTATTAATTTCAACAATATTACATATTTGCAATTAATTTTATAAAATACATTGTCCGGAAAGAATTGCAATAAAAATGTTATATTCAAAAAAGACACGGGCGGTCTCGAAGAAATTCGAGACCGCCCGCGGTTTGTTTTAATTATTCGTTTTCTGACGCGTAGAGCTCAAGACCAAACGACAACAGCCATTCGTCGGTAGGAACCGTATCATTAACTTTAAAATCAACGATAAAATATCGTCCTTCCTGCTCTCCATACAGATAAATCCAATTCAAATTGCCGTTACGGTATATCTTATCTACCGTTATAGTTTTGTTACCATTACGAAGTTCATAAGTTTCAAGTTCTTTTTGATTCTTAGGTTCGAAATTTGTATGGTTACGTTCAAAAACCATTTGAAAGTATGATTCGGGTGCAATATGAAACATATAAATGTCCCCCTCGTTTTCCATCACAAAAAAGTATGCCCCATAACTCCAACAAATATCGTTTTCCACGGTCAATTCTTCCGGAACAACCGGACCGTAAAAGTTCACGAAATCCGATATTTCATATTTGCCGTTTTTATCTTCCCACGATGAAACAATGATTGTTTTTTCTGATATGCTTAACTCGCCGTCAAGTATTGCAGACCTTAGTTCCGTCCAATCATCTCTCCATACGTCTACCACTTGTACTGTCTCATCATAATAGTATTCGGGATGCTCGAACATCATATAATATCTTCCGTCTATACATTCAATAGTATAGTCCTTTTCATTTGTGGGGAATTTCTGAGAATGCAATTCTGTAGAACTGCTATCAATTTCCGACGTGTCGTTCGAGCTGTTATCAGTTGGGTAAGTAGTTGTATCGGCATCAGTTGACAAACTGTCGCTGTTGCAAGAAATTAGCGATATGAGCAACATAAAACAAGTGAAAATATACACTATTCTTTTCATAATCATTCCTCCGAAGTAGAACCAATGATTGAATTGGTAACTGTCAAAACAGATAATTGATGTTGATGAAGCCTCATTATCATGGTCAACGTATAATGTAATGTCAACGCCTTCAAAATTAACAAGCGAATACTGCGTGCTTATTTTGAGGTCTTAAATATTTGTATTTTATTAAAAAGAGTTCCTGCTTCAACATCACCCGTGTTGTTTGTAAAATAGTATATCCTTGTAAATATTCCGTCAACGTCTCCAATCCATTGTATCATAGTGCCTTTCCCAGACGGGTGCGGACTTCGGGTTTCAACGTGAATCACCAAAGTTCCATCCGAGTTTTTTACGGGAGGATTCAAAATAGAGCCCTTGCCTATCGATACTTTTTCATCTGAAATTTTTTGGGAAACATCAGTAACTGAAAGAACATATTCTACACGAGTCCAATCACCGTTCGTTGTTTCCGTTGTTATATATACAACATTCGTTTCTTTTCCTGTATCTCCCGATATGCTATGCGAAAAGCGTATCCAAGTAATATTGCCATCCAAAATGGGAATTTGCGGTAAAGAATCTATTATTTTCACAAAAGCGAAGAGATCATCCTTGCTCTGAACTCCGCTGTTTGCAACACTTTGGATATATTGCTCCAACCGCGTTTCATCATCGCATAATAGCATCTCTCTCATTTCATTCAATTTTTCAAGACCTTGTACTTCTATCGATTGGCTGGGCAGAGGTTCCGAGGTAGAGGATTTATCGTTTGAATTGGAATTTGATGTTATCTGCTTATTGGGAGCGTTTTCTTTATCGTTTTGACTGTTTTCCATCTTAGTATCGCTTTGTGTCGATATATCATTTTGATTTACGACATTTTGACATGCAGATAAAAATATAGCAAAAATCAGCATCATTGTTATTAGAACTTTTTTCATTATTGTGCCTCTTTCTTATTTAATTATTTGTGATGGTCTTCTAAGTGTGTAAGAATTCCTTTGGAGTGAGTCGAACTTTTACATTGATCGCAATACAATGTATCTATATTCCCAGCCGGCAATTTGTCTTCAATATCATCGATTCTGTTTGTCATTATGCAATCCGGTTCCGACGACAAGCCATTATCACATCTCCAACAATCGTTAGTCGGGTTATTACTGTCCTCGACAGCAAAAGCGCCCAAAGACGAGCCGAAAATGAGCATCACCAACGAGAGCAGCATAGCTACAAGCTTCAAATAGAGCTTCGATTCTTAAGCATAGTCTTTGAAAAAATGTCTTGATATAAAAAAGCACATAGATCCCCATGCTCGAATCTATGCGCTTTGCGTACTGTTTGAAGATTTTATATATCCCCGCTCGGCGCATTTCCGTCGGGCGTTCTTTTTCTGCTCTTATTATACCATATTTTTCCTATACTGTCAAGAGGTGATTTTGCGACAGTATATGACAAAAGGCTGCCTCGGTTTGAGACAGCCTTTACTTGAAACTACGATTTTATTTATGTATATGAGGGTGAGGGATCGAGTTCTTTATTTTTTCAAGCCATTCGTTTCTTGCGCTGGTCTTGCCCTCGGGCTTGATCTCACCTGCCTTGAGCAAGGATATCTTGGTAAGCATAGGACCGACGATTTCGTAAATAAGCACCGCAAAAAGAGTTATATTTGCGACAAGGATTCCGTCCGCAGCAGGAAAAATGGGGTCGCTTCCAACCTGATTCGCCATACCGAGAGCAACTCCTGCTTGAGGCAGAAGGGTTATTCCGAGATATTTTACTATCTTGGAATCACAGTGAACGGCCTTTGAGGAGATAAACGCTCCGCTGTATTTTCCTATAGAGCGGAAAATTA
The DNA here is from genome assembly GCA_015064735.1 of Oscillospiraceae bacterium. GTDB lineage: Bacteria > Bacillota > Clostridia > Oscillospirales > CAG-272 > HGM12713. The sequence goes on along the minus strand of SVRP01000006.1, from coordinate 112,836 downwards.
TGTACACGATTCCGACAATAACTATGGAAATGCTGGTAAATACCGAAAGCTCAAGCTCCGCGCCGCTTATAACGAAGAATAGGATAAACAGGGGAGCGGTCCAACGGTCAAGTCTGTCCATAAGCTCCTCTGAGAAATCACAGATATTGCAGAATACCGTTCCCAGCATCATGCAGGAGAGAAGAGGGGAGAAGCCGATGTGAATATGTTGAGTTCCGATGACGATGGTTTTGGATATCATAGAAAGAGCAACAGTTGTGAGCACAAAGGCAACCGACATGGAAAGACGCTTGGAGCGGGAGTGGAAGAATCTTTCCACAAAGGTAAAGAGCAGACCCATACATGCTCCGAGAGCGAGAGAAAGAACGACCTCAAGAACAGGCTCTACAGCAACGGACATAACGTTGATAGTTCCTCCGGGAACCATTGCCTTGGCAACTCCAAAGGATACCGAGAAGAGAACGAGACCTACAGCATCGTCAAGTGCAACTATGGGGAGAAGAAGCTCGGTAAGGGGTCCCTTTGCCTTGTACTGCTTAACGACCATGAGCGTTGCGGCGGGAGCCGTAGCCGATGCGATAGCGCCAAGGGTTATCGCTGCCGAAAGCGAGAGAGTCTCGGGCATAAGAAAGTGAAGTCCTATAAGGGCGGCATCAACCAGAACAGTGGTAATTACCGCTTGGAATATACCTATGATTGTAGCTTGCTTGCCAATTTTTTTCAATTGAGATACGCGGAATTCATTGCCTATCGAAAAAGCAATAAATCCAAGAGCAACGTCCGAAATAATAGAAAAGCTTTCTATATTTTCCTTAGACGTAAAGCCTATACCGCCGATACCCAACTGTCCGAGGACGTAGGGTCCTACGAGAATACCTGCAACAAGGTAAGCCGTAACCGCAGGTAAATGAACGAGCTTTGCAAGACGCGAAAGCATAAGTCCGCTGAACAGCGCAATAGACAGCACAAGAAGAATTTCCATTTTATCCTCCAATAGAGATTTTTTCAGTCTACGATAAATATCCTACAAATTATATCACCAACAGTGGGTAAAGTCAATATAAAACAAGGTTTTAAATTTCATAAAAAAATAAGGTGAAAAAGGAAATTATCGGTTGACTTGCATAAAAAAATGGAGTATAATGAATTGTCGCACAAAAGGGGGGGATATTTCTTGGATATTAATTTGTCTCAATCAAAAAAACAGTGTGATATTTCTGATAACTATACCGATTACATGCTCTGCCTTGCCTTGGATATAGGAGAGGCGATGCTTGTAAACGGAGCTGAAGTACATAGAGTGGAAAATACCGTATCAAGGCTTTGTCGCGCATATGGTGCGGAGCATACGGAGATATTCGTCATACCTTCTGTGATCATTGCCGCAGTGCGTATGGGCGACGGAAGCTATTCGTCACAGATGCGCAGAGTAGAAAGCTCGGGAATGGATCTCTATAAGGTTGAGCTTTATAATAAGATTTCAAGAAAGGCATGCAAGGAAATACCGCCTCTTTTTGAGCTTGAACATATGATATTGGAAACAAAAAATAAAAAGAGCTATCCGTATTTCGTGGTGGTTCTCGGCGCCGCTCTTGCTACGGGATCCTTTGCCGTATTTTTTGGCGGAACCTGGAGAGATGCCGTGGTGGCGGCAATTATCGGTATGATAATGGCATTGGGTGAGAAGATTCCATTCAGTAATCAAAATCAGTTTGCCAAGGTTGCTATACAGTCCTTTGTAGCAGGAACACTTGCCTATGTTTTTGTACTTGCTGGAGTGGGACTTAATGTGGACGAGATCATGATGGGAACGATAATGTATTCTATTCCGGGACTTGCGCTTGGAATAGCTGCAAGAGACTTCTTTCTCGGAGATTTCATTGCGGGTGCATTGAAAACTATTCATGTGATTATCGTTACGCTAATGATCGCTTTCGGATATTCCCTTGCGTTTCTTGTGTTCAGGGGGGCGATGTAATGAACGAATTTATAAAAATGCTCATATCGTCTGTTCTTGGAACGGTTGGATTTGGAATACTCTTTAAAATGCAGGCAAAAAAGCTTATTACAGTTGCCTTTCTTGGCGGCGGATGTATAACGCTCTACTATTTGTTCTCAAACGTTTTGAAAACTAATGCGTTTGTCTCGGCAATCGTTGCTACCTTGTTTGTTTCGGTGGCAGCGGAGCTTTTGGCAAGAGTGCTTCAAGCTCCTGCCGTGATATTTATAATCCCAAGCATTATCCCCATAGTTCCGGGAGGAGCGCTTTATAGATTTATGAAGGGACTTATTAACGGAAGCGTTTCTGAAGCGCTGCCTTACGGCAAGGAAGCTATTTTGACGGCACTCGGAGTTGCGGGCGGAATAATCGTAGTATCCATCGTTGTGAATATCGTCATGGGAATCCTTGAAAATCTGAGGCAGGGTACGAAAAATAAATATTCCTGATATGCCATCAAAACGTATGCAAATGTAAAAAAGCAGCTACTGTTGATCATAACAGTAGCTGCTTTTTTTATTATTCATTTCCGCTCCAGCAGTAGGTACAAATATTTTCAGCCGGAATGCCGATAGCTTCGATCATGTCGTCGATGCGGTGATATCGCAGAGAGGTGAAGTGAAGCTCCTCGCGTATCATTTCAATCATCTGCTGGTACTTTTCTCCTTCGGGGTCAACGTACTCCTTGAGTGTCTTTCTGTCGGGAGCCTTGCCCTCGAGCTTTGCTATGACACGTCTTGTTATAAGCTCCATTTCCGAGGTAGAGCGAGAGAAGCTGAGATACTTACAGCCGAATATGAGAGGAGGACATCCGACACGGATATGTACCTCTTTTGCTCCCTGCTCGTAAAGGAATTCGGTAGTTTCACGGAGCTGTGTGCCTCGTACGATAGAGTCGTCTATAAGAAGAAGCTTTTTACCGTTAATAAGCTCGTGTACGGGAATGAGCTTCATTTTTGCTATAAGGTTACGCTTTGTCTGATGAGGGGGCATGAAAGAACGGGGCCACGTGGGGGTATACTTAACAAAGGGACGCGCGTAAGGAATACCCGACTCGTTTGCGTAGCCTATTGCGTGGGCGATACCCGAATCGGGAATACCCGAAACGATATCGGGCTGCACGTTATCTCTGCGCGCAAGAAGCTTTCCGCAATTGTATCTTACTGCCTCAACGTCCTTGCCTTCGTAAGAGGAGGACGGATAGCCGTAGTAGGTCCAAAGGAAAGCGCAGACCTTCATTTTCTTACCGGGAGAAACCAAAGGATTGATTCCCTCGGGTGTCATTACAACGATTTCTCCGGCGCCAAGCTCTTTATATTTATGATATCCGAGATTGAGAAAGGCAAAGCTTTCAAAGCTTGCGCAGTATCCATCTGCCTTTTCTCCTATAACGATAGGAGTTCTTCCAAGTTTATCGCGGGCGCAGAATATGCCTACGGGAGTAAGCAGAAGCATACTTACAGACCCCTCGATTACGTTCTGCGCGTAGCGAATACCCTCAATGAGATTTTCCTTTTGGTTAATAATTGCCGCAATAAGCTCGGTGGGGTTGATTTCTCCCCCGTGAAGCTCAAAGAAATGGCAGTCCTTACCGATTATTTCATCAAGTATGTAATCTGCATTGTTTATCTTGCCGACGGTTGTAATTGCAAAAGAGCCGTGGCGGGAGCGTACAAAAATAGGCTGAGGCTCGTAGTCGGAAATGCATCCGATTCCGAGGTGTCCCTTCATAGACGTGGATTCGGAACAGAATTTTGTTCTGAACGGAGCATTTTCAATATTGTGGATCGCCTTGTCAAATCCAAATTCCTTGTCGTAAACTGCCATACCCGCGCGCTTGGTTCCCAAGTGGGAATGGTAGTCCGTACCGTAAAACAGGTCAAAAACGCAATCCTCTTTTGATGCTACGCCAAAAAATCCACCCATAAAAATTCTCCTTGTATATGCTAAATAGAATATGCTTGTCCTGAAAAAAGACATGTATATTATATCACAAATTTTTTTGTATGAAAAGTAGAAAAACAAAAATTTTTCTAATTTTTTTGCAGGATTAAAACAAATTCTAAAATGGAAAAACTTAAAAAGTGTTTTGTTCCAAAAACGATATTTTAAAGTTACTACATTTCGCTAATCACCATAATTTTTTAATATTTTTTCCAAAAACGGAAAAATAATTTTTAAAAACTATTGACAAGGCAGGGCAGTGGGTGTATAATGATACTGTAATCACTAAAAAACATTTTTCAGAGGTGTATAATGGCAACTGCGAAAAAGAAAAATATCGAAATATCCGTAGCCCCCGAGGGAGATAAGGAAGCAAAGGCAAAAGCATTGAAAACGGCTATCGCGCAGATAGAGAAAAAGCATGGCGAGGGCTCTGTTATGCGACTTGGCGAGAATACACATATGGCAGTTCAGGCTGTCAGCACGGGCTCTATTGCTCTTGATATTGCTCTTGGCATCGGCGGAGTTCCCAAGGGAAGAATAATAGAGATTTTCGGACCCGAATCCTCGGGTAAAACAACGGTTGCTTTGCATATAGTAGCAGAGGTTCAGAAGGCGGGCGGTGAGGCTGCGTTTATAGATGCAGAGCACGCGCTTGATCCCGTATACGCTAAGGCTATCGGCGTAGATATTGAAAACCTTCTGGTTTCACAGCCCGATTGCGGAGAGGATGCTCTCAATATAACCGAGCAGCTCGCAAGATCGGGTGCAATAGATATTATCGTTGTTGACTCTGTTGCGGCACTTGTGCCCCGTCAGGAAATAGAGGGCGATATGGGTCAGGCGACCGTTGGTGTTCAGGCAAGACTTATGTCTCAGGCAATGAGAAAGCTTTCGGCTGTAATATCCAAGAGCAACACGGTTCTCGTATTTATAAATCAGCTCCGAGAAAAGGTGGGAGTAATGTACGGAAACCCCGAGACTACTCCCGGCGGACGCGCGCTTAAGTTCTATTCCTCCGTAAGAATCGACGTAAGAAAGACCGAGCAGCTTAAGAACGGAAACGACATATACGGAAACCATGTTCGCTGTAAGGTTATAAAGAATAAGGTAGCTCCCCCCTTTAAGACCGCGGAATTCGATATTCTCTACGGAAAGGGAATTTCACGCTCGGGCGAGATTATAGACTACGCAATAACCCTTGATATTATAAAGAAGAGCGGCTCGTGGTTCTCCTATAACGGCGAGCGTATCGGTCAGGGCAAGGAAAACGTACGCAAGTATATCGAATCCGAGCCCGGACTTCTTGCTGAGCTTGACGCAAAGATAAGAGGAATGAGAGATAAGCTTCCCGAAGCAGAGGAAGAATTCGAGCTTGACGAGGATGATGAGGACGAATTCGATATTCGCACCGTAAAAGAGGATGAGGAATTCTGATGAGGCTCGCGATTACCTCTCTCAGTGCAAGAGGAGAGGACGGAATAGCGGTAACCTTTGATATATCCTCTGAGGGATACAGTCAAAGGCAGACCTTTTTGCTTGACGGCAGAGCCGTTGCCGACCTCGGCTTGAAGGTGGGTGAGTGCGACAGAGAGCTTTTTGACGAGACCGAGTACGCGTCAAAGGTATGCGCCGCCAAAAAGAAAGCATTATTTTTGTTGGGATACGGCGCGTCGTCTCCGAAAAATCTTGTAAGAAAGCTTGTTATGAAAGGCATTTCAAAGGAAGTGGCGGCAGATGCCGTCAAGGTGCTTTTGCGAGACGGCTTGATGACACCTTGTGAGGACGCGAAAAGAGAGGCGGAAAAGTGCGTATCAAAGCTTTTGGGTAGAAAACGGATAACGGCGACTCTTTATGAAAAGGGATATTCAGATAGGGATGTAAAATATGCCCTTGACGCTCTTGAAGCGGACGGAGTAGATTATATTGAATTGTGCGCTGAGAAAATAAGAAGAACAGCTCACGAGCGTCCCAATACCCCCGATGAAAAAAGAAAGCTTGTATCCAAGCTTGAGCGATATGGCTTTACGCTGACAGAAATAAAGGAAGCGTTCCAAATAGCATTTAACTAACGAAAATAGGACTGAGTTATCAATCTAACTCAGTCCTATTTTTAGTTTATCTCAACGTCATCAATTGAACTGTCAAGAATAATATTTATTATTTCGTTTCGGGAGCGGTTGCTCTTTTGTGACAGATCGTCCAGCTTTTTGAGAGTACCGTCGGGTATACGGATAGAAATCACCTTGTAGCCGTCCTCTCCCTTTTTGTTGATTTTTATTATTTTATTTGCCATTACAATCACCTCTTTACTATATTCTAATATACACTTCCGTTGTTGTATATATTATAAATATATTAAAAACATATTCAAAAAGTATTGACAAGCAAATATTAAAATGATATAATGAACAAAACAAAATTTGTGAGGTGACAATATGAAATATTGCGATAAGTGCGGATGTGAGATTAATCCAAATAATTGTACCTGTCATAAATGCGGTGCGAAGCTGGAAGAAACAAATCATAGCAAAGCTCCTCCAATGAAATGGCACAATTTTCTCATCAAGGGAGGACTCATTTTCTTTGCCTTAGATAGTCTGGCGTTGTCTTATTTATTGCTTATTGATGCGCCAAACAGTGGCCTTGTACAAGAAGATCGGATACTTCCTCTCGTAATTTTTGGTGTGCTTTCTTTAATAGACGTTATTCTGTTTTTCTTTGCAAGATACACTCTTATAAGAGAAAAAATGATAGCCCCTAAGCTGGTAATTACTTCACTAATAATTCTTTCAATAGTATTTTGTGTATATTATAACTTGATTATATCTATCAGTTTAGGCGATAGCGATTATCAATCGTTAGTATGGATAATGACCGGAGTATGTTTTGTTATTTACGCTTTTTTTGTATGGATGAATATTATTTATTTTAGAAAAAGAAAAGATATTTATAGGTGGCATCTACTTTAAAATAAAAATAGTCGAACTGCCGGTGTTATTTGCACCGGCAGTTCGACATTTTTTGTTCTATTAATTCTTCAAGGAGTGAATGGGAGCGGGGATTCTTCCGCCTCTGTGTATAAAGTCTGCGCAGGAGTACTCGCTGAGCTTCATAATAGGAGCGTAGCCGAGAAGTCCTCCAAACTCTACCGAGTCGCCAACGCCCTTACCGTATGCGGGAATTACACGAACGGCGGTGGTCTTTGTGTTTGCAACACCGATAGATATCTCATCAGCGATAATTCCGCTTATGGTCTCCGCAGAGGTATCTCCGGGGATCGCGATCATGTCAAGACCGACGGAGCATACAGCGGTCATAGCCTCAAGCTTTTCAAGGGAGAGAGCGCCACACTTAACAGCGTCTATCATGCCTGCGTCCTCGGAAACGGGAATAAACGCGCCCGAAAGTCCGCCTACGTGAGAGGAAGCCATAACGCCGCCCTTCTTTACAGCGTCGTTAAGGAGAGCAAGTGCCGCTGTGGTTCCGTGTCCGCCGCATCTCTCAAGTCCCATAGCCTCAAGTATGTGAGCAACAGAGTCTCCGACTGCGGGAGTGGGAGCAAGTGAAAGGTCGACGATACCGAAGGGAACGTCAAGACGTTTTGATGCTTCGGTTGCAACGAGCTGACCCATACGTGTGATCTTAAACGCTGTCTTTTTAACTATTTCGGCAAGAGAAGAGAAATCGCAGTTTCCGGCTCTCTTGATGGCGGAGCTTACAACTCCGGGACCCGAAACGCCTACGTTTATAACTCGCTCAGCCTCGCCAACACCGTGGAATGCGCCGGCCATAAAGGGGTTATCCTCGGGAACGTTAGCGAATACTACGAGCTTTGCGCATCCAATGGATTCGTTATCTCTTGTAAGATATGCCGCTTCCTTTATAATTCTTCCCATAAGCTCGACGGCATCCATGTTGATGCCCGCCTTGGTTGAAGCTACGTTAACAGAGGAGCAGACTCTCTCGGTCTCGGCAAGAGCTACGGGGATAGATGTGATAAGATTTCTCGCATTATCGGTAAAGCCCTTCTGAACGAGAGCACCGTATCCGCCGATAAAGTTTATGCCGAGGGTGTGAGCGGCTCTGTCAAGAGTCTTTGCTATCTTTATGTAATCCTCGGGAGAAAACCTTCCGCCTACGAGGGAAATAGGAGTAACCGATACACGCTTGTTGATTATCGGTATCCCAAGCTCCTTTTCAATTTCACAGCCGACCGGAACAAGGCGCTCCGCGCTGGATGTAATCTTGTCGTAAATTCTGTCGCAGACGACGTTTACGTCGTCGCCAGCGCAATCGTAAAGGGAGATACCCATGGTAATTGTACGAATATCCAGGTTCTCGTCCTTTATCATATTTATTGTTTCAAGAATATCCTTGGTATTGATCATGTTGTCTCCTTATATCTTGTGCATGGAGTTAAAGATGCTTTCGTGCATGGTTCTTATATCGAGACCGCTGTCGTCTCCGATCTTCTTCATAGAGTCAACAAAATCGGTGAATGACATGTTGATTCCGGACGTGTCAACTATCATTATCATTGCGAAATATTCGCCCAAAACGCTTTGGGATATATCTATGATATTTGCTCCCGCGCTTGCGCAGCCTGCGCTGACCTTTGCGATTATTCCCTTGCTGTCAAGTCCGACTACCGTTATAACTGCTTTCATTTTTAATATCCTTCCTTAAGCGATATATTAATTTCATACCATATATTATAGCAAATGACTCGGGAAAAATCAATAGGTTTGCAAAAGATTTTATACCGCGAAAAATCATCATTCGACATTGGGCGGCGGTAAAAAGCATTTTTCGATTTGCCAATTTAATTTTTTTTGATTAAAGCATCAAAATCCGTATAATAATTCCTTTGAAATATTGACGAAGCCTCAACTAAATGGTAAAATATGGAAAAATATAGGAATTTAAAAGGAGAAGATGATGAAAAGACCCGCACGAAAAATATTGTTAGCCCTGATGATAGCTATAATGGGAATATGTATGAGCTATACCGTATTTGCGGATACGGCTCCTGCTGATATTCGAGGGCAGAATCTTACTTACGGAGGAGAGAGGATTTCTCTGCTGGACGAGCGTTGTATCAATCACTATATGCAGAAGGACGGTGTGGGAGAGGACAGAGCGGATACAAAAACCTGCGCGGTGATACAGGGATACGTAAGTGAAATACGTACTCTTATATTCAGTGAAAGAGTGGACAGAGATGATTTGCGTAGTGAGATAGAGATTTTATACCAAAAAGGAGTTGCCTCGGGAATACTGTCGTGGATATACTATTCCAATCCGGACGTGAACGAATGCGAGGCTGTAACCGACGCGTATAACGCGCAGCTGGCAATAATCGCCTCAAAGGGTGTGTCAGATGTGGATTTTTTCGCAGCGAAAGACGGCAGAGAAGGAGTCGAGGGCTGCTACACACTGCTTTTGCAAAGCGTTTACTCTGAAAAGATAAACCGACTTTCAACGTACGGAGACAGCGAAACCGTGCGGGGAATAATACTTGCAGCCCCCTCGGCGCTCGGAAGTAACTGTGTTTATGACAATTCTTCGTCGGACGGTGAGGACGGAAAAAACTATGAGAGCTTTTATCTAATGATAAAATCCAGTGTTGAGATTCAGCGAAACCGAGACCGAATATCGTCGGAGATGAGAGGCGTATTCTCAAAGCTTTATCCGGATTACGATTTTGACAGGACAGCGCTTCTTTCGGATTTCCGTAACTCACTGAATACAAAAACCGCGGCATCCGATATGAACGTTCTTGCGTCGGATACGGTAGTTATGCTCCTTGAAGGACTGAAAAGAGAGGGAGCGGAGTACAGAAATCGGTTTTTGAACACCAAAATGGGAGAGGTCGCAGACGAAAAGGAAAGAGCAAATGCCGAGGCAGAGGTGGGAGTACTGAACATTGCCCATATTTTTTCGGATTTTGACAGGGAGCTTTGCTTTGCCGACGTTGAGGATTTCAGAACGGCTCATAAAGCAATACTTGAAAAGCAGGAAATATCCTCTGCGGACAGGGCACTTATTTTGGCGGCGATCGCGCATGCGGACAGGCTTTCTCTCATGGCGCAGACAATTCTTGAGAGCGAGTTGATTTTTGTTGGAAACGCGTATAAGAGTGCCGTTACGGACGAAATAAAAACGCTTATAAAGAAAGACAGAGCCGAAGCGCTTCGTATATATGCAGTCGAAAGAATAACAGAGCTTATAAGCAGTATATCTGTCAAGGACGGGAATAACCGATTCGCATTGTCGGCTCTTAAAGACAGAGTCGATATTTATCTCGGAAAAGCCAATGCCCTGGACGGCGTACTGTCAATATACGACAGTGAGTATTTGAATGGGGTTACAAGATTCTTTGGAAATGAGACAAGCACTGCGGTAAAAGCGGCGGTTGACAGCCTAATCGACGGAGTAGAGAGCTCAGAGGACAAGATAAAAAGCGAAATAACACTGAAAATATGGAGATATGCGTCTCTTGAAAGAATATATGCCGAGGCATACGGCTACGGGAACGTAGCGGGTATTGAGGAAATTCTTACAGAATCCAAAAACGGTATTGAAAAAATTACCCAAAAATCAGATATTGCAGAATACGAGAGAGAAGCGGTTGCAAGGATCAAGGATACCGTTCGGCTGGATACCCTGAAAAATCTATGGAAGGATATTGACGCTCTGTCTACGGAGATAGGAAACGAAATATCAGCGTATAGGTATATTTCAGACGCGCGCCGCCAGGAGCATCTCGGGAAAATATCCGAACTGAAATCGTCGGTCTACGTTGATATGGGTAACGCCCTCGATGCGGCACAGATAGAGCAAATAGGTAAAAAAGCGGTTGAGGATCTGAATTCGATTTTACAAACGGCGAGAGAGGAAGAAAAAAACACCTGTCTTGCTTCTGTAAAAAATGAGGTCAGGTCAAGGGTGGGAGCTAAAGCGGAATATTCCAAGGAAAATTACGAGGCGCTCATTAAGCTTGTAGACAGCTTCGAGCAAGGTCTTGAAGCAGCACAGAATATATCCGAGTATGAGGTACTGAGAGACCAAGCTCTTGAGGACATTAAAAAGATAGAAAATCTTGTTGATACCGCCAAAAGAGAGGGCAAAGAGGCTCTGTTTGCCGAGTACGGTCGCCTTCTGAATAAAAAGGACTGTTATTCTGCGGACGGGCTTGCTATGCTTGAGGAAATATATAATCGCTCTATCTTTGAGCTCGGACGGCTTCAGGACTCGGTAACACCCGATGAAATCCGCAAATTCACCGAAGAAAGAAAGGCGCTGCTCAGAGGAGTGAATACCGACCGGGCTTATACCGAGGGAGGTACGGTTACCCAAGACGGTGCGCTTCTTGCTCCCGAAGGATATTCACCCGAGGAAAACGGATACGTTGGTACGGTATATTCCCCCGGAGGAATAAGCTCGGATGCCGTATTGACTATTTTTCACACAAATGCGGAGGATATAGATGAGATTCTCAGAAAGGCGGCAAAGAATAAAAGAATATTCTATTCTGACGGAAGCTCACTAAGGAAATCACTTTTGAAGAAAATAAAAAACTGCAATATACTTGCGGCTGTGGATATATGTCTCGGAGCCGATTATTATGCAGATGGCCGAGAATATAAGGTATCGTTTCTTCTTCCGGAGGGAACGGACACGTCTGAGATTCTCGGAATCGTATTTGTAAGAGATGACGGTACGGCAGAATTTTACGATGTTACCTCAATCGACACAAGTATTGATTTTACTACCGGACACTTTTCAAAATACTATGTGATCACCGAGGGAAGGGTAAATCTTATGCCTTTGATAATATGCCTTTGCATTATTGTTTTATGCGAAATACTGATACTTTGCGCGGTGGTGTCAAGAAGAAAGAAAAGGAATGAGCAGGACGGAGAGGGTATAGCTCTTGAGGGATTCATTCCCGTGATTCTCGGCGCGAAATATTCACCAAAGGGCGGACTTTCTGCAGTGATCATTCTCGGAACAGCCGCAGTGGCGCTTTCTTTTGCCATAGCTTATCTCCTTTTGCCGGATATTGCGGAGCTGAAACGGAAAATATCGGCAAAGAAAATGCAAAAGCCGGCTCCGGATATTGCGGAGCTTCCCGAATCGGCAGTTCCATGTCTTGCTGCATGCGCAGTCGAAAGCGTAGCTTCTGCTGAGACAGACACAGAAAGAGAAAAACGTGAGGCGGCGGAGCTGTACGAAGGAGACAACTCGGACGGCGAGGAAAATTATATTACCGAAGAAGCCGAGCTTGCCGAGGAGCTTTCTGTTGCTCTTCCTTTGCCTTCCGTAAGCGCGGAGGAAGCCGAAATGCTTATGAGCGATGAGGAGGCTAACAGAGGACGAAGTGAAGAGAACGGCGGCACCGAGGAATACAAGGGAACCCGTAAGGCTGAAATAAATATAGATACTATATCTCGAATGTTTTATGCGGGGGATACCGTTACCCTAAATTCTCTTAAGGAAAAGAAGCTCGTTGGGCAAAAGGTAGGAAGTGTCAAGGTGCTTGGAAGAGGAGTTCTTGATAAACCTCTGCGTGTTGTAGCGCAGGATTTCAGCGCATCAGCCGTAAAAATGATACTTCTTACCGGCGGAGAGGCGGTTATAAGCCGTAAAAATTTCAAAAAAAGGTGAGATGTGGCAAAATATTATGATTTTTGAGTATATTATATAAAAATTTTGAAATTTTTAAAAAAATTTTAAGAATTATATTGCATTTTTTTAAAAATATGATATACTATAATCAACAAGATTATTTATACCAAGGAGGAAATAATTATGTTTTTCAGAAAGAAGAAGACTAACTACGGCAAAATTATCGCTATAAGCCTTGCATGCATCGCAGTTGTTGGCGTAATTGCATTTATCATCTATAAGCTCGTTAAGAGATATACCGAGGATCTCGTTTATGAGTGCGACGATCTTCTCGACGAGTGCGATGAGTGCGACGTTGACGCGGATGACGACGACGTAATCGAAGCGTAATTTTATTTCAACTGTAAGGCTGTCGCATATGCGGCGGCCTTATTTTTTAAGGAGAATCCATGAAACTATCAGATACAATAGCCGCCATAAGCACTCCCTACGGTAAGGGTGGAGTTGCTCTTATACGCATATCGGGGGCGGAGGCTCTTGACGTGGGGGACAGAATTTTCTTTTCTTCAAGCGAAGAAAAGCTCTCAAAAAAGGAAAAGGGAAGGATGTATTACGGAGAGATCCGAATAGACGGGGACTCGGTTGACGACGTAATGGCGGTCTACTTCAAGGGACCTAATTCATTTACGGGAGAGGATACGGTGGAGATAACCTGCCACGGTGGAATTCTCGTAACGCAGAAGGTATTCGGGGCGGCTCTCATGGCGGGTGCCCGTGCCGCAGAGGCGGGAGAATTCACAAGGCGCGCATACATAAACGGGAAAATGAGACTGTCCGAGGCCGAAGCTCTCGGAAATCTTCTTGAAGCCAAAAGCGACACCCAAATGATTCTTGCAAGAAACGGAATGAGAGGCGGACTTGCCGACAGAACCGAAAAAATATATCTTTCACTCCGAGAAACACTTACCTCAGTTTACGCGGCAATAGATTTCCCCGATGAGGATCTATCCGAAATGAGCAGAGACGAGATATGCGAAACGGTCAGAGACTCGCTTGAAAATATAAGGCGCCTTGCGTCTACCTACGGTACAGGCAGGGCAGTAAACGAGGGAATACCTACGGTCATCTGCGGAAGAACAAATGCGGGAAAAAGCTCGGTTTACAACAGAATTCTCGGATATGATGCAGCAATAGTTACAGATATCGAGGGAACCACGAGGGACTGTCTGAAAGAAAGCGCCACTCTCGGCAAGACGTTACTCAGACTATGCGACACGGCAGGCTTGCGTGAGACCGACGATGTGGTCGAAAGCATGGGAATAGAACGAACAAAAGCCGAAATGAGCCAAGCGGGGCTTATACTTGCCGTTTTTGACGGGGCAAAGCCGCTGACCGATGAGGACAGAGGACTTATAGATTACGTCATAAACGTACTCGATACCCCAACTGTCGCTCTTATAAATAAAAGCGACGTATCCGAGCATTGCGATATGAAATTCATAACCGATACGTTTGAGAATACACTGAGGGTGTCGGCAGTTTCGGGAGAGGGCTTTTCGGAGCTTGGAGAGCTTATTGACCGTCTGTTCATAGACGGAGATATAGATATAAAAAATGATGCCGTAGTAAGCGGAGCAAGACAGTATGCGTCCTTGAAGCTTGCAGATGAGGCACTTTACTCCGCGCTTTGCGATCTTGAGGCGGGAATTCCCCTTGACCTTTGCTGCGTGGCAATCGAGTCGGCACTGTCATACATTGGCGAGGTGGACGGCAGAGAGCTTGGAGAAGAAATAGTGTCGGAAATTTTTTCAAAATTCTGTGTTGGGAAGTAAAAATAGATATATTTAATGATTCAAAATGCCGGAAAGGAGGATGCTGAGATGAAAAAGACGGTTGCGCTGTTAGTAGCGATTCTGACTGTTGCCGTAATTGCTGCGGTAGCTGTTGTTGCGTTCAGAAAACCGAATGTAACGATAACAGAATATATTTTACAAGATGAAAGCACAGATATCTCAGATACGGATCAAAAGGGTAGCGAGGGACCGGGTCAAGTATTGCCCGATTCCAAAGGACTCCTATTTGAATTGAATCCGGACAATGAAAGCTACACTCTCACAGGTATCGGAGACTGTGATGATACGGATATTGTCATTCCGTCCGAATATAACGGTCTTCCTGTTGCGGCTATCGGTAACAACGCCTTCAAAAATCTGGAAACAGTAAAAAGTATATCTATTCCCGACAGTATTGCTAAAATAGGAACGTTAGCTTTTCTGGGATGTAAGGGACTTACAGAGATAGATATTCCTGACAGTGTAACAGAGATAGGATATCAGGCATTTAAGAACTGCGGGAGTCTTACTTCTATAGAGGTGCCCGGTAGCATCAAAGAGATCGGGGTTCTCACCTTTGCCGATTGCACAAGCCTTGAAACAGTAACCTTTGCCGAGAACAGCGCACTTGAAACTATAGGCGGCGAAGCTTTTTCGGGGTGTACGTCTCTTAGAAATATAGAATTTCCAAGCGGACTTACGAATATCGGTCAGATGGCATTCAAGGGGTGTGACGGCCTTGAAAAAATAGAAATTTCCGCATCGGTTAAGAATATTGATTATTTTGCCTTTAACAACTGCGATAATCTTAAGGCGGTAGTTTTTGCAGAGGATAGCTTGCTTGAGAATATAGGTAACGGTGCGTTTGGGGGCTGTGATGGGCTTTTGGATATAATGTTTCCCAAAAGTATTATAAATATAGGCTCCAATGCCTTTGCGGATTGCAATAAGCTTCATACTGTAACCTTTGATAATAACGGAGCTCTTGAATCCATCGGTTTAAATGCATTTGCAAACTGTAATAATCTGAAGTGGGTAAATCTTCCTCAAAGCGGAAGGCTTGACAGTATTGGAGGCTTTGCATTTTCAAAATGCAAGAGTCTTGAGGAAATAGTATTGCCCGCAAGCCTTACGAATATTGGCGAATCGGCATTTTTGGAGTGCTCGATGCTTGAAAGGATAATATTACCGACAGGACTTAAAACAATAGGCAAGTCGGCATTTTCGGGATGTCTATTGCTTGAGAGCATAGAGATACCGGGTAGTGTTGAAGCAATTGGCGAATCGGCATTTTCGGGATGTATGCTTCTTAAGACTGTAATCTTTGCCGAAAACAGCAAGCTCACACAGCTGAGCAACGGACTGTTCCGTGATTGCGGTTTCCTTGAGAGTATAGAAATACCGAACAGTGTTACGGTTATAAATGAGAGCGTATTTGCCGGTTGTACCAATCTTGAAAGTATAGAAATTCCCGCAAAGGTCAAGGAAATCAAAGCATACGCTTTTAACGGGTGCTCAACTCTTGAAACACTGAGCTTTGCCGAAAATTCGGAGCTTGAAATTCTTGGTAGTAGAGTATTTGAAAACTGTATTGAATTCTCGGAAATAAAGCTTCCCGCAAGCCTTAAGAATATCGGCGAAGGAACATTTTTTGAGATGGAAAAGCTTAAGAGTGTTAGCTTTGAGGAAGGCAGCATGCTTTCGGAAATCGGGAAAAACGCCTTTTATTGTTGTAAGTTGCTTGAGAGCATAGAGATACCGAGCAGTGTAAAATCTATCGGCGCTCTTGCCTTTTACGGATGTAGCGGACTCAGTCAGGTAGATATAGCAGACAGCAGCAATCTTGAGAGCATAGGAGACACTGCTTTTGCAAATTGCAAAAATCTCAAGAGCATTAAAATCCCCTGTGGGGTGAAAATCATCGAAAAAAACACCTTTAATAATTGCAGCGGACTTGTTCAGATAGATATAGCTGACGGTTCAGCACTTGAGAGTATAGGAAAGTTTGCCTTTTCCGACTGTTCAGCTCTTTTGAATATAAATTTGCCGAGCAGCCTTACAAGCATAGAAGAAGAAGCGTTTTCAGGCTGTTACTGTCTTGTAACCGTAACACTTGGCGAGAATATAAAGCTTGTGGACGTAGGAAAGAAAGCTTTCGCTTATTGTCCGACCCGTATATTTAACAAATACGACAACGCGTATTATCTTGGAACCGGTACGAATATGTACGCGGTCCTTGTATGTCCCGTGGATAACTATATAACGTCATGTACGGTTCATGAGGATGCAAGGCTGATAGCCCAAAATGCGTTTTCCGGTTGTGTCGAGCTTGTGAGTGTTGATATGTCCGATGGGGTTGAATATATATGCAATTATGCGTTTGCCGGCTGTACCGCTCTTAAAAGAGTAACCCTGTCAGGCAATATAGGCAGCTATGCATTTTCTGAATGCTTGAATCTTGCCGAAATAGAAATTTCGGACGGCATTGAAACGATCGGCAACTATGCTTTTTCAAGGTGTAACGGTCTTACGGAGGTGAAAATACCGAGTACCGTTGTAAGTATAGGTAATTGCGCTTTCTACAAATGCGATAGGCTCCAAAGCATTACGCTTCCCTTTGTGGGAGTGTCAAAGGATTCCGAGAAATACAGTCATTTTGGGTATATATTTAATGACGCTCCAAATTCTTATATGCCCCCTGCTGTTCCGGCATCTCTTAGGAGCGTCGTGATAACAGATGCTGATGTCATTCCCAACGATGCCTTTAGGAACTGCGATATTGAGAGTATAGAGCTTCCGGGCTCGCTTAAATCAATAGGTGCGGGCGCATTTGAGGGTTGCGAATATCTTAAGAGAGTGTCGCTTGGAGCGAGTAGCCAGCTTGAAAATATAGGCGGGTATGCGTTTTCCGGGTGCAACAGACTTTCCGATATTTCCTACGGTGGAACCGTGGGGCAATGGTCGGGAGTACAGAAGGATAAGTATTGGAAGGCAAATTCCGGTAATTACACAGTAAGATGCACCGACGGAACACTCAGCAAATATGACAGCTGATATAAAAATAAAAACGCTATCCCCTCGGAGAACCCGTTTTCCGAGGGGATAGCTTCTTTATGTTTTGTTGATTTTCTGTTTTACCGTTCGGTCTTTTCCATAAAATCGGCAACAAGGGCATCACGGAGCTTGCAAAGAAGCTTCGGCGCTTTTCCACCGACTGCCTTTCCGTCTATTTCACACACAGGTCTGCAAAGTGTGCCCGACGAGGTAACGATAATTTCATCTGCGTTCATCATTTCCTCGACTGTGAAATGCTCCTCAATAACGGGAATTCCAAATTTCCTTGCAAATTCAATAAGGTGAGCTCTTGCAACGCCGGCAAGAATCATATTATCTGCGGGTGCGGTCTTGATTTCACCATTTTGAGTAATTATTGATATATTGGAATGGGCGCACTCGGTAACTATGCTGCCGCGGTGAAAAATTGCCTCATCACAGCCGCGAGCTACTGCCTCCCTTGATGCGAGGACGGTGGGTATAAGATTGAGAGTTTTCATATTACAATGCAAAAATCTCGTATCCTCAAGGGTAATGGCGGTCATGGGAGTGTAGGAATCCCTGAGCTTCATAGGGCGAATGGTTACCCATATATTTGCCGTAAGCTCGCTCATGGGCGCATGGCTTCTCATCTCGGTACCGCGGGATACCTGCCAGTAAACAAGCTGCTCGGAAGAATCCACCTTATGTATAAGCTCCTCAATAAGACTTGAAAATTCTTCCTTGGTGATAGCTATATTTATACCAAGCTCATTTGCGCTTGCGTAAAGTCTGTCCATATGCTCCGAAAGTGCATAAGGCTTATGATTTCTCGTATAAATGACCTCGAAAATACCGTCGCCGAAATAGCACGCACGGTCGTTCATTGGAACGGTCATATTCTCAATGAGGTCGTATTTTCCGTTATAATAACCGAGATTTTTCATAGCGGGAGAGAGGACTTCCTTTCCTTCTTACTAATAAATTAATTATATCACACACTGACGTTAATGTCAAGGCGCCGAGTATATTTATATTATACTCGGCGCACTTTTATTATCTGTTTTTTGATATTCCGAAAACCTTACGCAAGATGCCTTTAAGAAAATTGGGGGAGTGAAGGAGAATAATTTTCATAGCGGTATCATCCTTTCAAAAAAACTTTCTTTCTGCCATTAGTATATGCGGTAAATTTACGGCGGTTACACAAGAAATAAAAAATAAGTTTTCTTCATATAATGTACCATTATTATCGAAGGAAGGAAAAGATACATGGCGGTAATAGGCGGAATATTTGATATGGACGGAGAGCTTCCAAGCTCGTCGGTTATGACCCAAATGAGCAACGCTATGCTCGTAAGAGGAGGATATGGCAGAGGCGGTTATATAAACAGAGGAATCGGTCTGTTTTCGGGCTGGGGAATTGCAGACAGGGAAAGGGACCGACTCTTTTTTGCTTCGGCAGAAAGAGGTGGAGAGAATATCGTTGCGGTGTCCGACGGAGAGGCAGGGAGCAAGGAACTTGGACTTTGGGACAGCTACAGTGAAAAAAATGCAACCGTGAGCGAAAGGATAATTGAAAGGTATATGTCCTTCGGGGCAAGACTTGGGGAGAGCATGGAGGGGGATTTTTCGGCAGCTCTTTACGATGGAGGAAGAAGCGAGCTTTTGCTTATCCGCGACAGGAGAGGGAGCCGCCCGCTATTCTATGCCAAAGATAAAAATAAAATAGCCTTTGCATCCGAGATTAAGGGAATTGCGCGTTTTGTAGGCTGTCCTCTTGCGGTGAACGTAAAGCATCTTAATGAGCATTTCTTTTCTGCTGCACCCCGTAGTGGAATACAGATATATCGGGATATTTTCGAGGTGCCGCCATCGGGAGGCTGTATTTGCTCGGCTCTTGGAGTTAACAGATTTAATTATGTGCCGTCTGTAAGCAGTGCTGTCCCGTCAAGCCCTTTTGAGGTCCTCGAAGGGGATACTGCTTGCCCAACCGCATTTGAGCTTGAAAGAATGCTAACAGATATTCTTTTTGCCTTTGATTATCCGCAGTTTGATTATCTGATGCCGTCGTTTATACGGGGACTTTCCTTGGCAAAGGGGAAAATAGACCCTTGCGGAGTTGCTATATCCGACGGAAGTCTTTATATGGATTTAGCCTATTCCACAGAGAGGCGAGACCGCCTTTGTTCTTATTACGGTGTGTACGCGGAATGTGTTCCGTCCGAATATGAGATCAGAGAACGGGAATTAAAACAATTGGAAAAAGCTCTGCTTCAGCTTCTATCGGGAATAGATATGAGTCTATGCTATCGGCTTTTCGGAAAGGACGTACATGAGCTGATCGCAAAAGAAAAAAGCGTACCCCGAAGGATACGCATGGAGGGTATGCTTTATCAAGCATATCTCTGGAATAAGCATTACAGTCTGATCTTTATTTGATCTGTTCGCTGCTTTCAACAATATAAAAAGCTCCCTTTCGAACCGAGATGAGAGCGCAGTTCCCGACTATTTCATTTGAGACTGCAAACTGAAAGGTCCTTTCGATTTTTGCGTTTTTAAGAGGATATTTTGCTCCCTCGATCGATACACCCTTTGCCTTCTCGGAAAAGCAAAGGAGACCGAAATATCCGAAGCCGCTTTTGGGAAGAAGAGTGCTGGTGGAATTAAGGAATCTTACGCGGTTATATCCGTTGGTGATATGAGCAAATATGCCCCTTTTGTATAGATCCTCAAGGATAGCGAGATTTGACAGGGTATGGTCAAGTCTGCCGTCAAGACCGCCGATTATTACTATTTCGCGGGCACCTCTTTTGATTGCCGTATCAACGGCAAGCTGAGTGTCGGTAAAATCCTTTTCGGCGGGAACCTTAAGTGTTTCTATGTCCTCGGGTAAGGACTTGCTCTTTATTGAATCCATGTCTCCCAGAAGAATATTTGGCTTCTCACCGAGAGCCTTTGCGTTGTCGTAGCCGGAATCGGCGGCGATAACGAGATCGTCTCCCTTGGGATGCTCGGTTATATTCTGAGTGTTAATAATACCACCCGTATAAATAAATGCTTTCATATATATAAACTCCTGTCTGTTTTGTCAGTTCCACTTTTTCTTTGTTTTGAGAGTGTCGAATATCTCCACGTAGCTAACGTGTCTTGATACGGGGATTTTGCCGCTCTTTACAGCTTCGAGAATGGCGCAGCCCTCTTCCTTGGTGTGAGAGCATTTTGTATATTTGCATTCGCCTATGTAGGGCTCAAACTCGCGGAAGGTGCTTGGAAGGTCGTCCTTTTCAAAGAAATCGAATCTTTCAAAATCAAGCATTGAAAATCCGGGGGTATCCGCAATATATCCGCAATCGGCGTCCTCTGAAAGACAGAACAGCTCCACCTCTCGTGTTGTGTGTCTGCCTCGCTCAATTTTTTTGCTTATTTCAGATGTAGAAAGTGAAAGATGGGGGAACAGCCGATTCATAAGGGTGGATTTTCCTATTCCCGACGCACCTGCAAAGGCGGCGGTTTTGCCGTTCATGCTTGACTTTATAAATTCATCTATGGGCTCTATACCCGTGTTTTCCGCCGCGCTGAGAGAAAAGCAGGTAAATCCGCAAAGGGAGTAGCTTTTGAAAAGCTCCTCGGCATACGCGGGATCAAGCTCGTTTTTCGTAATTACCACAATAGGCTCAATGCCGTTAAATTCGGCAATAGCGATGAGCTTGTCAACGGTTGCGAGGCTTGGAGAGGGGGATGCCGATGCCATGGTGATAAACAGGAAATCAAGGTTTGCCATGGGGGGGCGTATGAGAGAATTTTTTCTCGGATATATTTCGTCTATAACGAGATCCGAGGCTTTTTTATCTGCTCCGTCCTTGGACATTCCCTCGGAGTACAGAAGATTTACGGTGTCTCCCGGAAGCGGAGAAAGCTTTTCATGACGAAAGGAACCCCTTGCCCGACACTTTATTTTACTGCCTACGGGCATCAGAGTGTTATCAAGAAGCCTTACGGTGTAAAGACCGCCAACTCCGTTTATTATTTTTCCTTTAACAGTGCAAGACATATACTTAATTCCTTCCAATACTTACGGTTATGGATATCTCCGTGCCGGGGGACACGGGTGTGCTTTTTATTATACTCTGTGAGGTAACCGTTCCTGCCTTTTGACTTGACTCTACGTAAACCACCCGTCCAAGGATAAGACCGAGCCGAGAAATCTGCTCAACAGCTTCGCTTTCGGAAAGCCCCGTAAGGTCGGGCATGAAAACACTGTCTATTTGCTTTCCGAGACTTACCGTAACGGTTACGGCTTCTCCGGCGGAAAGGATCGTTCCGCTCCCCGGAACAATTGAGGTTACCGAGTTGGGGACGGAATCGGAAAATTCTCTGTTTATTTTATAGGGGATCCCTGCGTTTTTTAGTGCAAGAAGCGCATCGCGCTCTGTGGCACCCAAGATACCGTCGGGAACCGTGTATTTTTTGCTTCTGCTTACGGTAACCGTTATTCTGCAAGGACCCTTGTCCTTGTAGATTCTCCGTGTTACTCCTGCGGGAGGAGATTGGGATATAACAGTGCCGTCGGGAAAATCGGGATTGTTTACCGACTTTACCGAAATAATAAAATCCTCTCCGAGATTCGTAAGCTTCGAATAATGAGAACCTACGGTGTCGGGAACGGCAACAGTACGGTAGCTTCTGCCGTAAAAGGAGAAAAGTCCGAAAACCATATAAATAACCGAAAATGCACAAACAAGGATTGCCGCAGTCATAGCTCCCGCAAGCAAGGGCAGGGAATTGACCGATTTGACTTTCTTCTCTTTTTTCTTTTTCGGTATCCTATTCAGAGCGCAAGAGGCAGCCGATTTGGATTTTTTTAAAAAGTCTCTGAGCTTTTTTACGACCCCTTTCCAAAATTGCTTAAGGGCAATTTTGACCGATAGAAGTGCAAGAGCAAATCTGCTTCTTCCACCTACCTCGGAAAAATCAATTTTTTCACGGGCTTCGGGGAGGTTGCTTGCCTTTTTCGGCTTGTCTGAGCCTTTTAACCGCAGTACAGTATTTGCCGATATAAGCAAACTTCTTTTTTTGCCCGATGGGCGAAAACGGTATTTCATTGATAAACTCCTTTTGTTATATGTAAAAAAGGAGTGTTAAAATTCAAAAATTACTGTATGTTTTCCTCTGCTCTGCGAAGCTGACCGCAGGAAGCGTTTATATCAGCGCCGAGGCGTCTGCGTACGGTGGCTCTGATACCTCTTTTCTCAAGAATAGCCGCGAATTTATCAACCGCCGCCTTGTCCGATGCCGAAAAGCCCGTTTCTGTTACGGGGTTCACCGGAATAAGATTTACGTGAATGGGGAAGCTTTCGCTTTCATTTTTTGGTCGAAGCGACGAGTTAAGAAGCGAAGCAAGGCGCGCTGCAGCCTCGGGAGCATCGTTTTTACCCGAAATAAGCGTGTACTCAAAGGAAATTCTTCTTCCGGTAGCCTTGTAATAATTTCGGCATGCGGTAAGCAGACTTTCAATATTCCATTTTTTGTTTACGGGCATTATTGCGCTTCTTGTTTCATCGTCCGATGCGTGGAGCGAAATAGAAAGGGTAATTGGGAAGCTTTCTTTTGCCAAGTCGTCTATTCTGTTTACGAGACCGCAAGTAGAAAGGGAAATGTGTCGATAGCCGATATTTATACCCTTTTCGTGTCCTACGAGCTTCAAAAATTTTATTACGTTAGCGTAATTGTCAAGGGGCTCGCCTATACCCATCATAACCACGTTCGAGATTTTTTCACCCGAATCGAGCTCTGCGGCGATTATCTGCCCCAGCATTTCCGATGGGGAAAGGTCTCTTATTTTACCGCCTATCGTTGATGCGCAAAAGGCGCAGCCCATACGGCATCCAACCTGCGAGGATATACATATAGTATTGCCGTGCTTGTATTTCATTACAACGCTTTCCACGCAGTTTCCGTCATGCAGAGTGAATAAATATTTGATTGTTCCGTCAATAGCTGATATAAGCTTTCTTTTAACGGTAGGAAGAAAGAAGAACGCGCGCTCATCAAGCTTTTGCTTGGTGGATTTGCCGATGTTTGTCAGGTCAAAGGGAGATATTCCCTTGTGCATTGCGGGAAATATCTGTGTGGCGCGGTATTTGGGCTCATCCATAGAGATCATAAGCTCCTCAAGCTCCGATGGGAGTAGGGAAAGCAGATCTGTTTTTTCTGTGGTGTTCATATTTTATCCTATCTTTTTTTCAGTTTTGCAAGGAAAAATCCGTCGGTGCCGTGAATATCGGGACGGAGAGTCATATATCCGTCCTTAAAATCAAGTCCGCACACGGAGAAAGATTCAAGATAAAAATCCCTGTTTCTATCAAGAAATCTTCTTACATTTTCTTCATTTTCTTTTGGAAGCACCGTACACGTAGAGTATATAAGCGTTCCGCCGCTTTTAAGATAACGGCAGGCATTTTCGAGAATAGCGAGCTGAATGTCGGGAAGAGCTTCGGATTCGGAGGGATCCTTGTAGCGAAGCTCGGGCTTTTTTGAAAGAACACCGAACCCGGAGCATGGAACGTCGCATAAAACTCTGTCGGAAATACCTTCTAATTCAGGAAGAAAGTGCCTGCCGTCGCAGGCAGAGGTGCTTATAATATTTATACCCAATCTTTTGGCTCCCGATACGATAAGAGGGAGCTTTTTTTCATGGAGGTCAAAGGAGAGTATCCTTCCCTCGTTTTTCATGGAAATTGCCGCCCCGAAGCTTTTGGAGCCGGGGCATGAGCAGGTGTCAATAAAGGTTTCATTCGGACGGGCGCCGATTGCGCTGACGCATATCTGCGATGCTTCATCCTGGACGAAAAACAGACCGTCATCAAATCCGTAAAGCTCACGAACCGAGCCCCTGACGTGAATACCTCCTTCGGAATATTGAGTAGGAGTTGAGTCGGGAATTTTTTTAAGCAGCTCATCTCTTGAAATCTTCAGGGTGTTTACCGAGACAGTTGTTTCGGGCTTTCTTGATTCAAAGCCTGCAAGCAAGGAGAATGTACTGTCAAAGCCCAAGTCGGACACGAGCTTTTCCGCAAGGGGTAAGCATACCGAAAAGCGAACAGAAAGAAATCGGGCGGGCTCCACGTCTGCCGACGGATATTCAAGCCTTGGGTCTCTTGTATACGCTCTAAGAATCGCGTTAACAAACCCCGCTGTTTTTTTCGGGCAAAGAGACACTGTCTCATTGATTGCCGCATGCGGCGGAATTCTATCCATGTAAATAAGCTGGTAAAGCCCCAATCGCAGAGCCGTAAGCACCGACATGTCAAGAGCTTCAACAGGTCTTGCGGAAAGACGGCTTATTTGATAGTCAAGGGTCAGTCTGCGCTCGGTAACTCCGTAGAGAAGAGCAGTGGCAAGACCCTTGTCCGCGTCGCTCATGCCGTTGTCAATAAGCGCTCGGTCAAGTATTATATTTGAAAACTGGTTGTTCTTTTCGAGCCTCTGTAAAAGGTCGTAAGCAAGTTTTCTCGGTTCCATTTGTACCTCGGAAAATTTATTTGAGTATGTCGCCAAGGGCAATACGTCTGCCTCTTACGAAGTCCTCAGAGCTCATGCGTCCCTTTCCTTCGGGAAGAACGCCAAGGAGTGTTATTGCACCCTTTTGGCAGGCAACGGTGATTCCGCCATCAAGTGAGATTACCTCGCCGGGAGTTGCATACTCCTTGTCCTCGTTTGCGATTCTTGAGGCGGTGATTTTGAGAAGCTTTCCGTCGGGGGTGTGAGTAAAAGAAAGCGGAACAGGTGAAAGACCGCGGATGAGGTTGTGTATCTCTCGTGCGCTTCTGTCAAAGGAAAGAACGCAATCCTCTTTTGTAATCTTCGCCGCATAGGTGGCAAGAGCCTCGTTCTGGGGAATTCTCACCGCAAGACCCTTTTCGATGTCATTGACTGTGCGGACTATCAGGGCTGCTCCGCACTCGCCCAGCTTGTCGTGTACAGTTTCGAAGTTGTCGCCGTCGGTGATCTCTATTTCCTCTGTAAGAAGCATATCTCCCGTGTCGAGTCCTACGTCCATATACATGGTGGTAATTCCCGTAACCGTCTTGCCGTCGATTATAGCTCTTTGCATGGGAGCCGCTCCTCTGTATTCGGGAAGCAGGGAGCCGTGTACGTTGATACAGCCGTATTTCGGGTATTTCAATACATTTTCGGGGAGAATTTTACCGTAGGCAACGACTACGCATATGTCTGGATTGATTTTCGAAAGCAGCTGTGAAAACTCATCGCTTCTGAGAGTGGTCGGCTGATAGACCGGAATAGAAAGCTCGTTTGCCACAATCTTGACGGGAGGGGGAGTGAGGGTATAGCCTCTGCCCTTGGGCTTGTCGGGCTGTGTAATTACCGCTGCTATTTCATGCTCCGAATTTGCAAGAGCGCGGAGCGAAAAAACGGCAAAATCGGGGGTGCCCATAAATAATATTTTCATTTTCAGCTTATCCTCTTTATTTTTTGTCGATGACTCTGTCTGTATAGAGCTTTCCGTCAAGATGGTCTATTTCGTGGCAGAAGGCTCTTGCGAGAAGCCCGGAGCCCGAAATATCAAAGGTCTCGCCGTGTCTGTCGGTAGCCCGTACGGTAACGTGCATTGGACGGTGGGTAATGCCCCATTTTCCGGGAATGGAAAGGCATCCCTCTTCTTCCTCTTGCTCGCCCGAGAATGCGATTATTTTGGGATTGATAAGCTCTATGGTATTACCGGGCTCTACCTCAATAACGACGACTCTGCGAAGAATGCCTACCTGTGACGCCGCAAGACCGACTCCGTCTGCCGCGTGCATGGTTTCTATCATGTCGTCAAGGAGAGTAATGATCCTTGGTGTAATACATTCTACAGGTCGGCAGACCTTTCTCAAAATCGGGTCGCCTACCTTTACTATTTTAAGCTTTGCCATATATGAACTCCTTATTGGTTTAAATAGGTTGTTTTTATTGTTTTAAAGCGAAGAAGGGTTAAAATCTATTGAAAGAGAGATGCCCTTTGCGTTTGCTTTTGAAAAATCCGAAAGAATATTCGAGAAAAGCGAGCGGCTTCTCTTGTTGAGCCTGCACTTTATTACTACTCTCATTCTGTATTTTCCCTCAACCTTGTATACGGGAGCCTCGAAGGGACCGTATTTCACTATTGGTACATCGGAAAATTCGTCGGTTAAGGCTTTGTCGAGCATCTTGCTCATAAGAGCCGATGCACGGAGAGCCTCTTTTTCGTCGGATGAGGTAAGGGTCATAAGAACTATATCGCAAAAGGGAGGGAAAACAAGGGCCTTTCTTAATCGTATTTCGGACTCGTAAAATTTTTCGTAATCCTGAGCGCAGGCAAGCCTTATACACTCGTGGTCGGGATTGTTGGTCTGAATTATCGCTTCTCCGCGCTTTTTTGAACGTCCGGCTCTGCCTATGACCTGGGTTAGCATGGAAAAGGTTTTTTCCGATGCTCTGTAATCGTCGAGATATAGGGACGCGTCGGCAAGAAGAACACCCACAAGGGTAACGTCGGGGAAGTCGTGTCCCTTGGTTACCATCTGGGTACCGAGAAGAATATCGGCTTCATGTCTGCGGAATTTCCCGAGAATATCCTCATAAGAATTTTTGGTCGAGGTGGTGTCGGTATCCATTCGGAGTATCTTTGAGTCGGGCAAAAGCTCACAAAGCTCTTGTTCTATCTTTTGCGTTCCGAAGCCCATTCCCGAAAGATGCTCCGAGCCGCAGGACGGACAGCTTTTTGGAATAGGAATCCGTCTTCCGCACCAGTGGCAGCGAAGCTCACCCTTGCCGTAGTCCGACGAGGTTGTATGATAGGTCATGGAAACAGAGCATTCGGGGCATTTTATTGCTTCTCCGCAGCCTCGGCAGGATATAAACGTATTATACCCCCGTCGGTTTAAAAAGAGGATGGATTGCTCGTTTCTTTCCTTTGTATTCAAAAGCTTTTGACAAAGGAGGTTGCCGAGAGGAGAGGTTGCGGAGTCTGCTCTCATATCCGCAACGGTAACCTTTGGCAAAACCGCATCGCCGTATCTGTTTTTCAGCTTTACAAGTGTGTACGCACCCTCTTTTGCTTTTTTGTAGCTTTCAAAGGATGGAGTAGCCGACGCAAGGAGCATAAGAGCGTTGCTGTGAGCGCAACGGTATCTTGCTATATCTCTTGCGTGGTATTTTGGATTCATGTCCGATTTATAGGTGTGCTCCTGCTCCTCGTCAATGATTATAAGTCCGAGATTACTGAGAGGCGCGAAAACCGCGGAGCGTGTACCGATGACCACGTCGGCTCCGCCGCTGCGTATTCTTCGGTACGTGTCAAGACGCTCTCCGGCGGAAAGTCCCGAATGGATAATTGCAACTCGGTCGCCGTATCGGGAGCAGAATATGTCGAGAGTCTGCGGCGTAAGTGAGATCTCGGGTAAGAGCAGAATTACGCCTTCACCTACCGAAAGCACGTGGTCGATGAGCTTTATCATGACCGATGTTTTTCCGCTTCCGGTAACTCCGAAAAGGAGAGCGCCTCTCGGTTGCTTTTCGTCGTGAAGCCGGCAAAGGGTTTCCAACGCCTTGCTTTGCTCCTCGTTAAGGACGATTTCCTTTTGCGCCTTTTTCTTTTTGTTTACTGATAACCCACGGTCAATTATACGTTTTTCTCTTTTTAATATTCCTTTTGAGCAAAGCGCGCTTACCTGTGCCGCGGTGGTTCCCGAAACCTTGCAAAGAATCTTTTCGTCAACCTCGGGAAGCTGCGTGTCAAAGAAATATTTGAGTATAGCCACGTGATTGACTGAGCGTAGGGTAATGCTTTCATCCTCGCCCTTTAAAATTTTGTCGGCGCGCTCAAGGTCGATTGCAAGAGAGCAAAGGGTCTCGTATTTTTGAGAGCTTTCCCTGAGAGTCATATCCTTAATAAGGACTCCCTCTGACGTAAGCTTTTTTACCGCGCTTTCAGATGCAGAGCCGAATCTTGTTTTCAGCAAATCAAATCTGACGCTTCCTTTCTTTTGGATAAAATCCAGAATAAGAAGCGTCGGGGTATCAAGTGATTTTTTGGCTTGAGCAAGTAAATCCGTATTGTCGGTAACGCGGTATATTTCCTCCAGTCTCGAAATAGCCGATGCGGGAGCCATGGCGCGCACTGCATCTCCGACTGTACAGAGAGTATGCTCCTTAAGAAAGAAGCAAAGTCCCAGCATGTCCTCGTCGAGAGAGGTACTTCTGTCGCATACGGAAATCAGGGGCTTGTAGTTTATCTTGGGATTTTCGGGCGCAGAAGAAAGCTCGGTAACGATGCCGAGCTTTCTTTTGTTTGACGTGCCGAAGGGAACGGTAACGAAATCTCCCCTGGCAATATTCCCGCGGAGCTCCGGAGGAATATAATATTCAAATGCGCGGTCTAAGGAATAGGGTGCATCCAATAAATAGACCTCTGCGTAGAGAGACATATTTTCCTCCTTGCAAAAATTCAAATAAGAAGGGAAGCGACAGGATTTATACCTCTGTCGCAGTCTCCTCAACAGCTTCGGCAGCTGCTTCCTCGGATACCTCTTCGGTTACGGGCTCGGTGCGTACGATAGTGTATTTTCCGCTATGAATACGGTTGATAGCATTTTTTACTGCCTTTTCGTCGCGGTACTCCTTATTGATCATATTCATAAGGTTACGGTCATTTTCCTTGTTACCGGTTGCGGCCTTTTCTGCCGCTTCGCGCTGTGCCACATATTCGTTGGTTATTATACGGGCGCATTTTGCGGTAGCAAGAGTAAGCTCGTAACGGTTAAATTCATCCTTTGTAAGCTCGGTTATGGTGGGGTAGATCATGATTTTCTCCTTTTCTTCTGTATATGTAGTTTAATCGGTTTTATGAAAAATATTTCAGCTTGATGTCTTTGTCTCTTGACACTGCGCATTTTTCTGCCCTGACTATTGCGCGGATATTATCAGCGGCTTCCTTGTCTGCTCCGTCGTAGTTGTAAACCACGTAGTCGTAAACGTGAACCTCTTTAAGCTCCTCCTTGGTTCTCGCAAGACGCTCGAGTATCTTTTCCTCGGTCTCGGTCCCTCTTGAACGGAGTCTGTGTTCCTGCACCTTAAAGCTTGGGGGCAGCAGCATTACGAGCACCGCGTCGGGATACTTGGCTTTGATATTCTTTGCTCCCTCAACCTCAATTTCAAGAATAAGGTTTTTGCCCGAGTCAAGAACCTCCTCGGCTTCCTTTTTCGGAGTACCGTAGAAATTTCCGCAGTATTCGGTGTATTCCAGCATATCTCCCGTGGCTATGCGGGAAAGAAATTCATCTCTGCTTATGAAATGATAATTAACACCGTCAACCTCGCCGGGCCTTGGAGCTCTTGTGGTTGCGGATACCGAATATACGAACTCACCGCTCTTAAGCAGATGAGCATTTACCGTGCCCTTGCCGCTTCCGGCAGGTCCCGAAATTACTATCATTAATCCTTTGCTCATTTTTGTCTCCTTTATTCTTCAACGTCCTCGTCGTCAGACGTGTCGTTACTGTCGAGACGGTTCGCAATCGTTTCTGCCTGAATAGCCGAGAGGATAACGTGCTCGCTGTCGGTAATAACGACGGCGCGTGTACGCCTGCCGCATGAAACGTCTATCACACGTCCCTCGTCCTTTGCGTCCTGTACGAGACGCTTGATGGGAGCGGAATCGGGACTTACTATCGTTATTATCCGGTCGGAGGCTACCATATTTCCAAATCCGATATTTATAAATTTCATACTGTATCCCTCCCGTGCTTATTCGATGTTCTGTATTTGCTCGCGTATCTTTTCGATTTCGCACTTGATGTCAACCACAAGCTTGGCGATGGATGCGTTCTGACACTTAGAGCCTATGGTGTTGGTCTCACGGTTGATTTCCTGAACGAGGAAATCGAGCTTTCGTCCTACAGGCTCCTCGGAGCGGAGAATGTCGTCAAATCCGTCAAAGTGTGAACGCAGACGGACAAGCTCTTCGTCGATTGCAATTCTGTCGGCAAAGATCGCACATTCGGTGAGGATTCTGTTTTCGTCGAATACGAGTCGGTTGTCCGAAAGCATTTCGCGCAAACGTGTCTCAAGCTTTTCGCGGTATGATTCGGTATCCTTCGCCGAAAGCTCTTCGATAGTGTTTACGCGGCTGCGGATAGCCGAGATTTTTCCTTCAAGATCGCGCTGTATGTTTTCTCCCTCGCGGGCTCTGCCCGATAGGAATTTTTCTATTGCTTCGTCAAGGACGGAGCAAAGGTCTGCCCAATCCTGCTCTGCGTCGTCCTCAGGCTTCTTGACGATAAATATATCACGGTTTGAAGCAACCGTCATAATACTTATGTCGTCCTTCAGATCAAAGCTTTCGCCGAGCCTGCGGAGAGCGCTGACGTATGCGCCGGCATAGCCCTCGTCTATGGCTATCTCGGCAGTTTTTGAATCTATGACCTCAATTCCGATAAACAGATCTACTTTTCCACGGGTAACTCCGGCGGACTGGAGATAGGGTTTTATTCTTTCCTCAAGAAAAGAAAAGGCTCTCGGCAGCTTAACCGAGCAATCAAAGAAACGGTTGTTTACAGAGCGGATCTCAACGGTTATATCCTTACCGCCTACGGTTTTCCTTGCTCTGCCAAAGGCAGTCATGCTTTTTATCATGGCAAAGGTACGTCCTTTCATATCGATAGGGTCCTCGGTGGAGGAATAATACAACTATAAATATACATACTAATTATAATCTTTTTTATTGTGCTTGTCAACGGCATTTTGGCATTTTGGGATATTCCGTACAATAATTAGTATATTATGGGCGCTTTTTTTGTTATTTTTACGGAGCAAAATAAAAAAGAGAAAAAATATTGAGAAAAATTTAAAAAAAGCACTTGAAATTTCTTGTAAAATAGTGTAAAATAAAATGAATTTATATGCACGGCTACGTGACTATTAAAAAAATAAAATTCGGAGGAATATAAGAATGGTAGTAGCAGGAGATTTTAAGAATGGCGTAACCTTTGATATGGATGGCGCTGTATATCAGGTAATCGAGTTTCAGCACGTAAAGCCCGGTAAGGGAGCGGCTTTTGTTCGTACAAAGATCAAGAACGTTATTACAGGCTCTGTAATTGAGAGAACCTTCAGCCCCACAGACAAGTTCGAGAACGCGTACATCGAAAGAAAGGAAATGCAGTATTCTTACAACGACGGTGATCTTTATTACTTTATGGATATGGAGACCTACGATATGCTCCCCCTTAACAGCGATAAGCTTCCCGAAAGCTTCAAGTTCGTAAAGGAAGAGATGATGTGTAAGATAGTTTCCTACAAGGGCAACGTATTCGGAGTTGAGCCTCCCACGTTCGTTGAGCTTGCGGTTACCCAGACCGACCCCGGCTTCGCAGGTAACACCGCAACCAATACCCTTAAGCCCGCAACTCTTGAGACCGGAGCAGTTATCAAGGTTCCGCTCTTCATTAACGAGGGTGAGGTTCTTAAAATAGACACGAGAACGGGCGAGTACCTCTCCCGCGCGTGATTTTCCACAAATAAAATATACGGAGGTTTATTATGACCATTAGCGAAAAGGCTGCATATATCAAGGGGCTTGCAGACGGCACTGAGATCGATAATACCACAAAAGAGGGCAAGCTTATACTTGCGCTTATCGACATAGTGGGAGAGATGGCAGAGGCTATTGCGGATCTTGAGGCTGACGTTGATACCGCTTTCGATTACTGCGAGGAGCTTGATGAGGACCTCGGAGCAGTAGAGGAGCTTCTCATTGAGGACGACGAGTGCGATTGCTGCGATTGCGATGATTGCGACTGTGATTGCGACGATTGCGACTGCGACTGCTGCGACGATGAGGAATATTTCGAGGTAGAGTGTCCTTCTTGCGGAGAGACCATCTGCTTTGACGGATCAATTGACCCCGAGGAGCTTGCTTGTCCCGCTTGCGGAGAAAAGTTCGAGTGCATAATTGCCGAGGACGATCTTGCTGACGCGGAAGCGACCGAGGAAGCTGCTGAGTAATTATACAAGGCTTATAAATAAAAAACTGTTGCCGCGGCAACAGTTTTTTTATTTTTTGAAATATTCCTTGGGAGAACAGTGGAATTCCTCACAAAAAGCTCTGTAAAAGCTGCGTGTAGAGCCAAAGCCGCTTTCGAGAGCTGACTCGGTTACGTTGTACTCTCCCGTTTCGAAAAGCCGAATAGCCTCCCTCAGCCGCAGAGTGGATAAATATTTGCTGAACGAAACGCCGAAGGCTTTTTTGAAATATCCTGATATGTAGCTGGGATTATAACCGAATTTTTCGGATAGGTGTGAAAGTGAAAGCTCCTTTTTGAAATTCTCGCTGACGTAGATTAGCAGCTTCGCATCAGAGTGTGTTGAGTGGTCTTCGTCGACTTCCTTCAAGCCGATATTTTCAAGTACCGTTCCCAGTACAAGGTAAAGGTATCCTCTACGTAACAGCTCGTTGCTTGTGTCAATGACCTTGTTGGCGGCATCCAATACCTTGTCAAAGATTGATTTGTCATTGATGAACGGGGAAGACGCGTACTTGTTTTCTACAGATTGCGCAAGATCTCCGAGAAGTCTCGTGGGGATTACCAGATATATTACGTCAGCTGCGGACGAAGCTCTGTATCCGTGAGTGTCGTTGCTCAGAGACACGGCTATTTCCCCCGCGCCGAGAGTTTTATGCTTTTCGTTTATAAGAACGTCGACTTGACCCGAAATTATAATGTACAGCTCTATTTGCGAGTGAAAATGAAGGTCTACCTTGATCTCCTTGTTTTGTATGCGCCCGTATTCCGGTTGATCCTTCTTTTCTCGCAATAAATGAAAATAAGCTCTCACGTGCCCTCCGAAAATATAAAAAACCGTCATAAAATTGAGATAATATGGCATGAAAAATGCTATTTATTATGCTATAATTATATCACATTTTCTTTGAATGTCAAGGATTTATATACGGGGAGGCAGATATGCTTTTAACCAAGGAAATCGGGTCGGTAAAAAAAACAAAAATGCTTTTCACAAAAAAACAGCTGGTCGGGATATTGATCCCGCTTATTTTAGAGCAATTACTTTCGGTGGCGGTGGGAGCGGTTGATACCGTAATGGTCGCGTACGCGGGAGAAGCCGCTGTTTCGGGGGTCTCGCTTGTAAATGCGTTGGACGTATTTCTTGTGATCTTCTTTACCGCTTTTGTTTCGGGAGGCGCTGTGATCGTCGCTCACGCGCTTGGCAGAAAGGATGAAGCGGATGCGCAGATCGCGGCAAAGCAGCTCTTATATTCGTCGGTCATTATTGCTGTTGCCTTGGCGGCGGTAACGATCCTGTTCAGAAAGCCTATTTTGTCTTTGTTTTTTGGAAACGCAGAGCCGGACGTAATGAGAAGCGCGGAAAGCTATTTCTTTTATCTTGCGCTGTCATTTCCGATGCTGGCGGCGTGCAGCAGTGTATCCGCAATGTTCCGTGTAGCAGGAAATACAAGGATAGCTCTGGTTGTGTCCCTGATAACGAACGTGATAAACATATGCGGAAATGCCACGTTCATAATTGCCTTGAAAATGGGGGCTTCGGGCGCGGCGTTGGGAACGCTTATCGCTCGCTTTGCGGCATCGGTAATTATGATAGCTCTTGTGGCTAATAAAAAAAGCGTTTTTCATATTGAGCGTATTTTGAACTATCGCCCGAATTTTTCGGTCGTAAAAAGAATATTGAGCATTGGAATTCCCAACGGCGTGGAAAACGGAATGTTTCAGCTTGGAAGATTGCTTACGCAGACCCTGATATCCTCTATGGGCACCGCCGTTATAGCCGCTAACGCAGTAGCGCTTACGGTGTGCAATTTTCAGTACGTTGTGGGTAACGCTTATTCAAGTGCTATGATAACCGTAGTAGGTCAAAGCGTCGGAGCGGGGGAAGAGGAACAGGCGAAATATTATTCTCGGTTGCTTACGGTGTTGAATTATATTTCGCTCGGAATCGTTATCGTGTTAACTCTTCTTTTACTGTCTCCTATAGTTTTTGCATACTCTCTTTCACCCGAATCGGCTCATGTGACAAAAATGCTGATAACCTACCATTGCTTCTGCGCCATCATAATGTGGCCCATCGGATTTATGCTTCCGTCCGCCTTTCGCGCGGCGGGGGACGTACGCTATCCAATGGTGATATCGATCATATCCATGTGGGTATTCCGCATTGCGGGAGGTTACATGCTTGCTCTTGAAACCGTGTCGGTATTAGGATTGTTCGAGCTTCCGGGTCTTGGTATGGGAATTATGGGTGTATGGATAGCCATGACGGTAGACTGGCTGTTTCGCGCGACTCTCTTTGCGATAAGATACGTAAGCGGAAGATGGCTCGGAAAGCTCCGAGGGGGAATTTTTCAAAATAAAAATATAAAAGATAAAAAAATTCAAAAAAACTATTGACACGGGATTGCGGAAGTGGTATAATAGCGATACCTCTGCGAATAGGCTTTTTTGTTGTGCCCGAACGCGCCAATGCGGTACAAGCTATTCGATGAGGGAGGTACACAGACCGAAGCTTCGCCAAAAGTGGAGAAAAAAGGTCAAATAAAATGAAATGGGAGGTGCCGCTAACATGGCTAATGATGCAAGAGTCAAGATTACTCTCGTATGCACCGAGTGCAAGCAGAGAAATTACGACACAAAGAAAAACAAGAAGAACGACCCTGACAGACTTGAGCTGAAGAAATACTGCAAGTTTTGCCGCAAGCACACTCTTCACAAAGAATCTAAGTAATTTGGGAGGAGAATATGTCAGATAAGGAAAAGAAAGTCGTAGAAGCCGAAGAGAAAGCAAAGAAGCCCGCAAAGGAAAAGAAGAAGGGCAAACTTAAAGAGGCTTTCCGCGGATTCAACAGCGAAAGAAAAAAGATTGTCTGGCCGACATGGAAGCAAGTATTGAAGAATACCCTTGTTGTACTTGTAGTTGTCGTATGCTGCGCAGTTGCGATAGCAGTGCTTGACATAGTATTCCACGAGGGAATTACCGCTCTGCCGAATCTTTTTAAGAAATAATAAGGGATAAGAATTATGAGCGATATCAATGAAATGAATGTAGGCATGAGATGGTATGTGGCGCACACCTACTCCGGCTACGAAAACAAGGTAAAGGCAAGCCTTGAGAAGATCATCGAAAACAGAGGACTTGAGCGTTATTTTGAGGATATCAAGATCCCCGTAGAGATCGTCGTAGAGAAAAACGGCGATACGGAAAAGGAAACCGAAGTCAAGATATTCCCGAGCTATGTTCTTATCAAAATGACCATGACCGATGAAAGCTGGCATGCGGTAAGGAATATTACGGGAGTTACGGGCTTTGTTGGCCCCGGGTCCCGTCCTACGCCTCTTACTGAGGCAGAGGTAGAGGCTCTCAATATCGAAACCAAGAGGGTAGAGCTCACTGTAAAGGTCGGAGACAACGTCGTAGTAAGCGGCGGACTGTTCGAGGGCTATGCCGGTGTGGTTCAGGCTATTTCCGATGATATGAAAACTATTACGGTGCTCGTTAAGAGAGGACGCCGTGATATGCCTGTTGAGCTTGACGTAAACGACGTAAAGCTCGCGTAAGACGGCAAAAGCCGTGTAAAGTGGGAGGGAGAAAAATTTTTTGAATTCTCCCGTATTAATACCACAATGGAGGTAAATTAAAATGGCAAAGAAAGTAATGGGCTATATTAAACTGCAGTTGCCCGCAGGTAAGGCTACTCCCCAGCCTCCCGTAGGACCGGCACTCGGTCAGTACGGTGTTGCAATTCCCGTATTTACTAAGGAATTCAACGAAAGAACAAAGAACGACATGGGACTCATCATTCCCGTTGTAATCACTGTTTACGCAGACCGTTCCTTCACCTTTATCACCAAGACTCCCCCCGCTCCCGTTCTCATAAAGAAGGCGGCAGGAATCGAGTCCGGCTCCGCAAAGCCTAACAAGACCAAGGTTGCGAAGATCACCAGCGAGCAGGTTCGCAAGATCGCCGAGACTAAGATGCCCGACCTTAATGCGGCAAACATCGATACCGCTATGAGCATGATAGCAGGAACTGCGCGCAGCATGGGCGTAGTAGTTGAGGACTAAGAAGGAGGATTATGAAAATGGGAAAGAAGTATACAGATAGCGCAAAGCTTATTGATAAGAGCAAGGCTTATGATCCTTCCGAAGCATTGGATCTGGTTTGCCAGACATCCAAGGCAAAGTTCGATGAGACCATCGAAATACACATTCGTCTCGGTGTTGACTCCCGTCATGCAGACCAGCAGGTCAGAGGCGCAGTTGTTCTCCCCAACGGTACCGGTAAGAACGTAAAGGTTCTCGTATTCGCAAAGGGTGATAACGTAGCAAAGGCAGAGGCTGCAGGCGCAGATTACGTTGGCGGTCCCGAGTACGCAGAGAAGATCATGCAGGAAAACTGGTTTGACTTCGACGTAGTAATTGCAAGCCCCGACATGATGGGCGTTATCGGTAAGCTCGGTAAGGTTCTCGGACCTAAGGGCTTGATGCCTTCTCCTAAGGCAGGAACCGTTACTCCCGACGTTGCAAGAGCAGTTACCGAGGCTAAGGCAGGTAAGATCGAGTACCGTCTCGATAAGACCAACATCATTCACTGTCCCATCGGAAAGGCTTCCTTCGGAACCGAGAAGCTCACCGAGAACTTCAACACTCTTGTTGGCGCGGTAATAAAGGCAAAGCCTGCCGCTGCAAAGGGTCAGTATATTAAGAGCTGCGTAATCGCAAGCACCATGGGCCCCGGAATCAAGATCAACCAAGCAAAGCTTGGCTAATTGACCGCCCCGAAATATAAAGAAAAACCGCTTTTGATATCGAAAGCGGTTTTTTTATTGACATAAACGGCGTTTTTTGATATAATTTATCTATAGGCTACTGTCAAAGGAGATGTTTCTGTAATGAAGAAAATTATATCGATAATGCTTTTGCTCTGTATGGGAGCTTTACTGTTTTGTTCCTGCGCCGAGGAGCATCAGTGCAGAGAGGTAAGAACTGCCGAAATAAACAAAAGAGGAGAGCTTGTGCTCATATTTACAGACGGAACCGAAAGTATAGTCGGTAGAGTAGACGGCAGAGACGGCGCGCCCGGAATCGACGGAAAGGACGGGGAAAACGGACTTGACGGTAAGGACGGTGAAAAAGGAGATAAGGGCGATACAGGACTTATGGGACCCGAGGGAAAAGACGGAGTCTCTATAAAAAACATAAATTTGAACAGCGACGGAAATCTTCTTATAACCTACGACGGAGGTACTGCCGAGGTTGTCGATATTTACGGAGAGATCTATCTGTTTGGCGGAAAGTGCGGGGAAAACGCAGAATGGGCGCTTTATAACGGAGGGATTCTCGAAATAAGAGGAAGCGGAAGCACTGACGATTACGATGCCGGAAAAGCCCCCTTTTACTGTTTTGCTTCTCTTATAAGCGCGGTTTATATTGACGTATCGGACGACTTGATAATAGGAAAAAATCTTCTTTTCGGAATAGATGAGAAGAAAATCTCATATTCGGTTGAGACGACCCCAAAGTGGGTTGATATGACGGTAGCAGCTCCTATATATTCTACTCCCGACAATACAACAGAGCCTGTCGCGGAGCTTGAGCTTGGAACCGAGCTTGCCGTTATCAGTGAGGACGAAAGCTTTGTAAAGATATTCTATAAGGGATCAATTGCCTATATTGAAGCGAAATACACTGTAAGCACAGACGGCTCGGTAATATATGACGAATCCGACTGTCAGGTTAGGGTAATTCGCCCAGACGGCGCAAAGCTACGTACGTTCCCCGACGCAACGTCGGCATCGGAGGGAAACACCTATAAAACCGTTCCCGTCGGAACGATTCTTAACTGTACGGGAATAAGCAAAAACGGAAATTGGTACAGAATATCCCTTGAGGGAAATACCGTCTACGCATATAAAATATGGGTAGAAAAGATAAGCTGAAATTTATGAGAGATGCGCTGAATGACGGCGCATCTCTTTTAATCTGCAAAAAAGTTTCCTGTGTAAAATAATGTGTTGATTTTTTAAGGCAAAATAGAGCGTATTTGCCTAAAACCCTTGACAATTTGTTGAAAATCGTGTAAAATATTAGTATGTGTCAGAAATATTCGATTTTGTAAATCGAATTTTAATATTAGAAGAGCGGCTGTACCCGGTTCTTTTATGATACAATAACGAATTTTAGGATAAAAATTAAAAACAAGGAGGTGTTTTTAGGAATGGTGATCGAAATTACAATCGGTGTCGCGTCTGCAGCAGTCGCGGCTGCGGTATCCGGTGTAGTATTCTATAAAACAGGATACAAGAGACGTCAGAAAAAAGCTGAATCAGCCATAGGATCTGCCGAAGAAGAAGCAAAGCGAATCCTTGAGGAAGGCAAAAAGGAAGCCGAAACTCAGAAGAAGGAAGCGCTGATCAGTGCAAAGGAAGAAATACTCAAGCAGAGAAACGAGTCCGAAAAAGAGATCAAGGAGAGACGCTCCGAGGTTTCCAGAATGGAACGCAGACTCGCTCAAAAGGAAGAGAACCTTGATAAAAAGACCGAGGCTCTCGAAAAAAAGAATGAGACTCTCGATAAGAAGATCAAGGAAAACGAAGTCCTTCGAGAGCAGATAAACGAGCTCCACCAGAAGGAAATGCTGATACTCGAAAGAATATCGGGAATTTCTATTGAAGAGGCTAAGGCAGAGCTGCTTCACAGAGTAGAAAGCGAAATGAAGCACGAGCTTGCTCAAAGGCTTGACGAGCTGGAAACCGAATTCAAGGAAGAAGCAGACAACAAGGCAAAAAACATAATCTCTCTTGCAATACAGAGATGCGCGGCGGACCACGTGGCCGAAACGACTGTTTCGGTGGTAGCTCTTCCCAACGAGGATATGAAGGGACGCATAATCGGACGAGAGGGAAGAAACATTCAGATGATAGAAAAGCTTACGGGTGTAGAGCTTATCATAGACGATACTCCGGAGGCAATAACCCTTTCGGGATTCGACCCCGTACGCAGAGCAACTGCAAAGCTTGCTCTTGAAAAGCTTATTTCCGACGGACGAATTCATCCTACGAGAATCGAAGAAACCGTAGAAAAGGCGACCAAGGAAATTGAAGCCGGTATAAAGCAGGCGGGAGAGAGAGCTACGTTTGACGTGGGTATCCACGGAATCAATCCCGAGCTTGTAAGAATGCTCGGCAGACTTAAGTACAGAACCAGCTACGGGCAGAACGTCCTCAAGCACTCATTGGAGGTTGCGCTTATTGCAGGAATGATAGCGGATGAGCTTGGAGTTGACAGTACGGTCGCAAAGAGGGCCGGACTGCTCCACGATATAGGAAAAGCGCAGACCCATGAGATGGAGGGCTCACACGTTGAGCTTGGTGTAAACCTTGCAAAGAAGTATAAGGAAAGCAAGGAAGTAATACATGCAATTGAGGCGCACCACGGAGACGTTGAGGCGCAGTCAATAACGGCAGTAATAATCCAGGCGGCAGATGCAATATCTGCAGCAAGACCCGGAGCGCGCCGTGAGGATCTTGAAAATTACATTAAGAGGCTCGAAAAGATCGAGGAAATCGCCAAGGGCTTTGGCGGAGTGGATAAGGCGTATGCGGTACAGGCAGGACGTGAGATCCGCGTAATGGTTAAGCCTGAGGAGGTCAACGATGACGGAATGAAGCTTATCGCCCGCGAAATGGCGCAGAAGATTCAGGAAGAGGTCAAGTACCCCGGACAGATTAAGATAAATCTTATCAGAGAAAGCAGAGCGGTTGACTACGCAAAATAATCGCTCACAATATCACTCGATTTCCCAAAGGGATTGATATATATTTTATATAGAGCAATTCGGAAGGATACATAGCGAATTTTCGCGAGAGATATATAATGACGGAGTTGGTTCATTTATGAGCCGACTCCCCTTTTTTTGTATGCAGAAAACTATCGGCAGTTGTCGGAGGCCTTGACTTTTTCTGCGCGTCCTCCGTCAGCATGACACGTTGACGGGAATTTTTCGACGTTCACCGTTGTAGGTGATTTTCCCGTCGCATCCTAATTTAGCGTCTTGCATTTTTTGCCCCGCGGTGCTTTCTCCACTCAAAAGGATACGTTGAATGAAAAAGATGCCTTTACGATATAAGGTCTCTTGTTTAATTGTCTCAAAGGACATGACATTCATTTTACACATCAGGACATGTCATGTTTTGACTAAAAATAAAATCCTAAATTTGGGCAAATTCACGAAAAATACAAGATTACATATGCAATATGCATAAAAATACAGAAAAAACTCAAATTATATTGACAAAACGTACAGAAGATAGTATAATTATCGTGAGGTTTTTTCGAAAGAAAAAATGCACAAAAAACGCATAATAAAAATTGTCTGGAGTGAAAGGAGAAAAGACAATGAAAAGATTAATTGCAATTGCCCTGACGGTTATGCTATTGCTCTCGGTAATACCTTTTGCGGTGTTTGCGGCGGATGATCCCGCGCTTGACCCCAATAACGTATGCTATGCTGAGGATAGTGAGGGCACAAAAACCTACTATACCAGTGTAAAGACTGCCCTTAACCAGGCACCTTCCGGTTCTACAATCGTCCTCTTGAGAGATTCCTCCTATACGGGACACGGAACCTTTACAAGTAAGAGCCTGACCGTAGACGGTCAGGGCTATACCTTGACCACCTCGGGCGGATACGCATTTGATGTTTGCGGAAACGCAAATAATACCTTTACTGTCAAAAACCTTAAGGTAAACAGCGCTCGCTTTATCTACAACGAGTTTTCAACCGTTAACATAGAGAACTGTACGGTAAACGACTCCTACGGCTTGGTATTCAGCATTGCTCTTCCCGACGGAACCGATGCGAATATCAACATTAAGGATACCACAATCAATCTTAACACTACTAACAACGAGCCCTTCGCAAGAACGGGTAACAATATCTCAAAAAATTGTGATATTACGTTTAATATTCAAAATTCCGATATCAATCTGACAACATCGAAAGCCGAAAACGGCGGAGATAGTACCAAATCGTGTTTCAATCTTCTTACTGCCGGAACGGTAACAGTAAATCTTGACGCTACTTCCTCTTTGAAGATGGATGGTCAGTACATGAAAACAATGTTCCACGGACATGATGCTTCGGGAGCGTTGGCTCTTAACCTTGCAAACGGCGCTACTGTCGCAGTTAATAATTGCGTGGCAGGTACAGGCATCATTACCGCTAATATGAACTCCAAGACCACCATCGTTGACAACGGTGCGAAGTGGGTGGTTGGCGTAGAAGCTGCCAAAAAGGGAATAACACTTCCTACCATTTCCGAAAACGGCGATGAACACTCCTGGTTTGATGGTGATAACATCGTTTCTAATCCCTACGTAAACACCTCCGCAACCGCAGACGTTGTGCTGACTCACAAAGCATACGTTGCAGAGGGCGGTGATCCCTTCAAGATAGTCGATGCGAGCGGTAATAACGTGGCAACCTATTCTACGTTGCAGAAAGCTGTTGATGCACTGACTGACGGTCAAAAAATCATTGTTGTTGATGATTATGTTCTTACAAGTGCTCTCGTATTCAGCGGCACATATGATAAGGAAAACCTCAAAAACGTAGTTATTGAGGGTGCAACAAAGGCGGACGGTAAGGTAAAGATTACCTGCGTAGCCGGATTTGCAGAGCATGTTGGTCTTTATAACCTGACGGTAAAGAACCTTGAAATCGCGAATGTCGCTACTTCCGACGTATTCAAGTACGATCCGTATACGAACGGCGCATGGGTTTCGGATTTTGCAAGCTCAACGACTACAGTTGATAACTGTACAATCACCGCTCCCTCCGGCGCAGTATTCAGACTTGCCGCTCAGGCTAACGGTGCAGACTATCAGAAGCACGAGCCTTTCATCATTAAGGTGAAGGATTCTGAAATATCCTCGGGTGGCTCGGCTGCAACCAGTGTTATTTGCGTACCGTGGAATACCAGCGCATCGGTAGATCTGAGCGTTGAAAATTCTACCATTACGGCAGTCGGCGGAAACGCAACCTCTCCCAATCCCGAGACCAGCTACGTATTCTGCTTCAATCCCACTAAGGCAGCCGTTACAGACATTTCCAGCACCTGTAATATCACAATCGACGGAACAAGTAAGCTCATAGCTAACTTCACGGGTACGACGACACCTACCGGCGGTATATTCAGGAACATCGGCGGAACGGTTACTATAAATCTTGCGGAGGGCGCTGAGCTTTACGTTAACAACGGTGCGGAAAAGACACAGAACTCGTTTATTATGAACGAGCGTGGAAATCTGACTGTTAACGATGACGGTGCTGTATGGAAGATCGGCGCGAATACCGCCAAGGCTGGTATCAAGCTTCACGATAACGAGACAGGATTTTGGCTCGTAGGCGGAGAATTGATTGAGGCAGGCAAGACGTATACCAACACTAACGCTACCGAAGACGTTGTTGCATCCGTGTTTGACATTCGCGACGGCTTCTCCGTAGTGCAGGGCGCGGGACTTAAGATTAGCGGAGACTCCGCTGGAATAGCCTTTGGCGTATTCGTATCCGAGGAAGTACTTGATAATATTGGGGAGAACGCTTCCGTTGGAATTTGCATACTTCCCGAACCTTACAAGGATATTATTGCTAACGATGACGCTCTTACCGAGGGAGTGGATTATATTGAGCTTGGTAAGATGGTTTCCGATATTACGGGTGAGGGCGATCAGAGCCTTAAGTTCGCTATTTCGGATATCCCCGTTGAAGACTCTAACGCGGTATTCGTGCGTCTTACCGCAGTCGGATTTATCTCTTATGCGAACGAATCCGGAGAAAATATAGTTATCTATACCGAAAACTATTACACGACCTCCTTGTATGAGCTTGCTGTCAAGTCTCAGAATAAGGATAGCGAGCTTGTGAAGAGCATTCTCGCGGTTAACGCTTGAACGGTATAAAGGTAAGAAAGGAGTAAGAAATTATGAAAAAAATATTGATAGCTCTTCTTATTGTTGCGCTTGTCGCAACCCTTATAGCGTGCTCAAAAAAGGACGATGGTAGCGCGGATGCATCTTCTTCAACGCCGGTGGCTTCTGACGTTCCATCCTCTGACGGCGGCTCGGACAGTGGTTCGGACAGTGGCTCCGATAGCGGCTCTGACAGCGGTGAGGCAAGCTCGTATCCCGACGCGCCTGAGAATATAGATCATATAGGCGAGTTTAGAAAAGATATAGCTTCCAACGCAAAAGAGGACACCGTTGACGATAGCTACGAGTGGATAAGCTGATTTAAAAATAAATGCGGCAGTCTTGGATTTCAAGTCAAGACTGCCGCGCTTTTATATAAAAATAAATCAGGTCAGCTCCATAACGGAGCTGACCTGATTGTTATTATTACTTGTAAAGCTCTTCAAGCTTCTTAAGTCTGTCGTACTTAACCTTTGCGTTAGCTTCGCCCTTTGCGAAGAGCTCTTCTGCCTTTTCGGGGAAGGACTGAACGAGACGAGCGTAACGGGTTTCGGACTTGATGAAGTCAACGTAGTTACCGGTGGGCTCCTTGGAGTCTATGGTAAGCTTGTTGCCCTCTGCCGCAGGATTGTAGCGGAACATCTGCCAGTAGCCTGCCTCAACAGCCTTCTTCATTTCAAGCTGGCAGTTCTGCATACCGCCCTTAACTCCGTGCATTTCACAAGGAGCATAGCCGATTACGAGGGAAGGACCGTTGTAAGCTTCAGCCTCGGTAAGAGCCTTGAGGAGCTGGTTCATATCTGCGCCCATGGAAACCTGAGCAACGTAAACGTAACCGTAAGACATAGCGATCTGAGCAAGATCCTTCTTACCGATTGCCTTACCGGCTGCAGCAAACTGAGCAACCTGACCGATCTGAGAAGCCTTGGACGCCTGTCCGCCGGTGTTGGAGTAAACCTCGGTATCGAATACCATGATGTTTACGTCCTCGCCCGAAGCGATAACGTGGTCAAGACCGCCAAATCCGATATCGTATGCCCAACCGTCTCCACCGAAGATCCAGATGGACTTCTTAGCGAGGTAATCCTTTTCAGCGAGGATCGCGGGAGCTGTGGGACAGCCCTGTGCTGCAGCCTTTTCAAGCTCAGCGATAAGAGCCTTGGTAGCAGCCTCGTTTTCCTTGCCGTTGTCCTTGGTATCAAGGTAAGCCTTAGCGGCAGCCTTGAACTCGTCGGAAGCCTTGTCGGATTCTGCCATCGCCTTAACCTTGCCTATGAGCTTCTCGCGAATTGTCTTCTGACCGAGAGCCATACCGAGACCGTGCTCAGCGTTGTCCTCAAAGAGGGAGTTAGCCCATGCGGGACCTCTGCCGGAC
The DNA here is from genome assembly GCA_015064735.1 of Oscillospiraceae bacterium. Lineage (GTDB taxonomy): Bacteria > Bacillota > Clostridia > Oscillospirales > CAG-272 > HGM12713. Next base: position 67,976 of record SVRP01000006.1, on the reverse strand, counting down.
TCCTTGTTTACAGTGTAAGGAGTTGCGGGAGCGGAGCCACCCCAGATAGAAGAACATCCGGTAGCGTTGGAGATATACATTCTCTCACCGAAGAGCTGTGTAATAAGACGAGCGTAAGAGGTCTCTGCGCATCCTGCACAAGAGCCGGAGAACTCGAGAAGGGGCTGCTTGAACTGGCTTCCCTTAACGGTTGCGTTAATAAGCTCTGGCTTTTCGGAAACGTTAGCAACTGCGTAATCGAAGGGAGCCTGCTGATCCATCTGAGTTGCGATCGGAACCATCTCCATAGCGGGAGCCTTGCCGGTCTTAGCGGAATTTGCGGTAACGGGACATGCCTTTACGCAGAGGGTACAACCCATACAGTCCATAGGAGAAATTGCCATGGTGAACTTGTAGTCGGTCTTCATAACCGGCTTTGCGGTGAACTTGGTAGCTTCGGGAGCCTTTGCTGCTTCGTCAGCGTTCATAGCGAAGGGACGGATAGCCGCATGAGGACATACGAAAGCACAGCTGTTACACTGGATACAGGTTTCGGGATTCCACTTGGGAACGAATACTGCAACGCCTCTCTTTTCGTAAGCTGCGGAGCCCTGGGGGAATGTGCCGTCAGCGTACTTTGTGAAGTCGGAAACCTTAAGGGAATCACCCTTCATTCCAACAACGGGAAGAACGATGTCGTTGACGAAATCAACGAGATCCTGACGCTCGCCGGTAACCTTAGCTGCGGGAGCGGTCTCACCTGCGTTTGCCCAAGCTGCGGGAACCGCAACCTCATGAAGAGCATCCTTACCTGCATCGATAGCCTTGTGGTTGAGGTCAACTATTGCCTGACCCTTCTTGAGGTAGGACTTAGTTGCCATATACTTCATGTACTCGATAGCATCAGCCGTGGGAAGGATCTTTGCGAGAGCAAAGAATGCGGACTGAAGAACGGTGTTCTTAACCTTACCGTTACCGAGGTCGAGAGCAAGCTTTGTTGCGTTGATGGTGTAGAACTTGATGTTGTTCTTTGCTATGTAGCTCTTAACCGAAGCGGGAAGATGAGCGTCAAGCTCCTCGTCGCTCCACTGGCAGTCAAGAAGGAAGGTTCCGCCGGGCTTAACGTCGGAGATCATGTCATACTTTGCAAGGTAAGAGCTGTTATGGCATGCAACGAAGTCTGCCTTGTTAATATAGTAGGAAGACTTGATGGGGCTGTCTCCGAAACGGAGGTGAGAAATGGTTACGCCGCCGGTCTTCTTGGAGTCATACTGGAAGTATGCCTGAATAAACTTGTCGGTGTGGTCGCCGATGATCTTAATGGAGTTCTTGTTTGCACCAACGGTTCCGTCTCCGCCAAGACCCCAGAACTTGCACTGGATCATGTCGGTGGGAGCGGTATCGGGAGCGGGCTTTTCCTCAAGAGAAAGTCCGGTAACGTCGTCTACGATACCGATAGTGAAGTTGTTCTTAGGCTCATCAGCATTGAGGTTCTCGAAGGTAGCGAAGATAGATGCGGGAGTGGTATCCTTAGATCCGAGACCGTAACGTCCGCCAACGATCTTTGCGCTGACGCCGTTAGTAGCGAGAGCGGTAACAACGTCGAGGTAGAGAGGCTCACCGAGAGAGCCGGGCTCCTTGGTTCTGTCAAGAACCGCGATCTTCTTTGCGGTCTTGGGAAGAGCCTCGATAAGCTTTGCGGCTACGAAAGGACGGTAGAGACGAACCTTAACGAGACCAACCTTTTCGCCCTTAGCGAGGAGGTAGTCGATAACTTCCTCTGCAACGTCACAGATAGAGCCCATAGCAACGATTACGCGCTCAGCATCGGGAGCACCGTAGTAGTTGAAGAGCTTGTAGTTAGTACCGATCTTCTCGTTAACCTTATCCATGTACTCCTCAACGATAGCGGGAAGAGCGTCATAGTAAGAGTTGCAAGCTTCTCTGTGCTGGAAGAAGATGTCACCGTTTTCAGCGGAGCCGCGGAGAACGGGATGCTCGGGGTTGATAGCGCGAGCGCGGAATGCAGCGATCGCATCCTTGTCAACCATTTCCTCAAGATCCTTGTAGTCCCAAACGGAAACCTTGGAGATCTCGTGAGAAGTACGGAATCCGTCGAAGAAGTTTACGAAAGGAACTCTGCCCTTAATGGTTGCGAGGTGAGCAACGGCACCGAGGTCCATAACTTCCTGAGCGTTGGTGTTTGCCATCATTGCGAAACCGGTCTGGCGGCAAGCGTAAACGTCGGAGTGGTCTCCGAAGATGTTGAGTGCGTGAGACGCAACGCAACGAGCGGAAACGTGGATAACGCAGGGAAGAAGCTCACCCGCGATCTTGTACATGTTGGGGATCATCAGAAGAAGACCCTGAGATGCGGTGTAGGTGGTGGTAAGAGCGCCTGCTGCAAGAGAACCGTGAACGGTACCTGCGGCACCGGCCTCGGACTGCATTTCAGTAACCTTTACCGTTTCACCCATAATGTTCTTCAATCCGGTAGCGGACCAAGCGTCGGTGAGCTCAGCCATAACCGAAGAAGGGGTAATGGGGTAGATAGCAGCAACCTCGGTAAACGCGTAAGAAACGTGCGCCGCGGCTGTGTTACCGTCCATTGACAGTTTTTTTCTTTCAATAGCCATGATGTTTGACCTCCATAAAAATATAGTTAATAATGAATATTGAAATTATTATTCGCCACCTAATATGATAACACAAATAATTGAATATGTAAATAGATAAAACGAATTTTTTTGAGAAAAGTCTTAGAATTTTTAGAAAAAATTCACATAATATGCACCGCGCTCGCCAAAAATAAAAATAACGAAAAAATTCTAAAAGCGACTTGACAATATTGAAAAAATGTGATATAATCATCGTATGTGAATATTTAATGCAGAGATTTGGAGATGCACGAAAAAAGCGCGGAATTTGGTTCCGTTCTTTTGACGTGCCTTTTTTCTGCAAAAAATCCAAAAAATAAAAAGAGAGGAAAGCAGACAATGAAGTACGATATCGTGATTATCGGCGCAGGTGTAGTAGGCGGTATGATCGCACGCACACTTGCAAAATACGACAAGACCCTGTGTATTCTTGAAAAGGAAAACGACGTTGCTATGGGAGCAACCAAGGCTAACAGTGCAATCGTTCACGCAGGTTTTGACGCAAAGGAAGGCTCCCTTAAGGCAAAGCTCAACGTAAGAGGCTCGATCCTTATGCCTACGGTTACCAAGGAGCTCGGTGTTAAGTACAAGAACAACGAGGCTCTCGTAGTTGCGTTTGAGAATGAAAGAGCAGAGGTCGAGGACATTTACGAAAGAGGCATTCGTAACGGTGTTCCCGGACTTCGTATCGTTGAGAAGGACGAGCTTCGTGCTCTTGAACCCAATATAAATCCCGACCTTACTTGCGCTCTGCTTGCTCCTACCAGCGCAATCGTATGCCCCTATGAGCTTTGCATTGCGGCAGTAGGAAACGCTATGGATAACGGAGCTGATCTTAAACTCAACTTTGAGGTTGCGAATATCGAAAAAACGGCAGACGGCTACAAAATAACCTCCGCAAAGGGAGACGTTGTTGAAGCAGGAATCGTTATCAACAGTGCAGGAGTTTATTCCGATAAAATTGCCGCTATGACAGGCGACTGCGACTTTGACGTTCACCCCAGACGCGGTGAGTATATGGTACTTGATAAGGAATGCGGCGCATTTACTCAGAGAACCATATTCCACACTCCTACAAAGATGGGTAAGGGAATTCTCGTTTCTCCCACAGTTGACGGAAACCTTCTTCTCGGACCTACGGCAACCGACATAGAGGATAAGAACGATACCTCCACGACCCCCGAAGGATTTGCTACCATCTTCTCCAAGGCAAGCGATAACGTAGCAAACATTCCTTTCAATAAGGTAATAACTTCATTTACAGGTTTGCGCGCAGTTGGAAGCACGGGAGATTTTATAATAAGACACCGCGACAACGTAATCACTCTTGCGGGAATCGAGAGCCCCGGACTTTCCTCCGCTCCCGCTATTGCCGAGTATATAGATGAAATGCTTAAGAACGAGATGGGCTTTGAGGCAAACGTAAAGGCTGACTACAATCCCATACGTAAGCCCGCTCACTATTTCCACAGCCTTTCTATGGAAAAGAAGAATGAGATAATCAAAAAGGATCCCAGATACGGACGTATCGTATGCCGCTGTGAGGGAATTACCGAGGGAGAGATAGTTGAGGCTATTCACACCAATCCCAAGGCAACCGACGTTGACGGTATCAAGCGCCGTACAAGAAGCGGAATGGGACGCTGTCAGGGCGGCTTCTGTTCTCCCATAGTCGTTGATATTCTCGCAAGAGAAAACGGTATGGACTTTACCGGCGTAACAAAGTTCGGTAAGGGCTCTGTAATTAACTACGAAAAGACAAAGGGGGATAACTGATATGACAAAGGTTGATCTCGTAATTATAGGCGGCGGTCCCGCAGGAATGAGTGCGGCTGTTGCCGCATACGATGCAGGACTTCGCAGCATACTCATTCTTGAGCGCGATAAGTCCCTTGGCGGTATTCTCCGTCAGTGTATTCACAACGGCTTCGGTCTCCACCGTTTCAAGGAGGAGCTTACCGGTCCCGAGTATGCATACCGCTATGAGCTTCAGGTAAGAGAGAGAAATATTGCCTTTAAGCTTAACACAATGGTACTTGATATAGCCCCCAATAAGGTTATTACCGCTATGAACAGCGAGGACGGTATGTTCACCGTTGAGGCAAAGGCAATAATCCTTGCTATGGGCTGCCGTGAGCGTCCCAAGGGAGCTCTTAACATCTGCGGAAAGCGTCCTTCGGGTATCTTTACCGCGGGAACTGCTCAGAAATTTGTAAACATGGACGGATATATGCCCGGTAAGAAGGTAGTTATTCTCGGTTCGGGCGATATCGGACTTATAATGGCAAGAAGAATGACCTTTGAGGGCGCTGAGGTAAAGGCTGTTTGTGAGCTTATGCCTTACTCGGGCGGACTCGCAAGAAATATCGAGCAGTGCCTCAACGATTTCAACATTCCACTTATGCTCAGCCACACTGTAGTGGAGATACACGGTGATGACAGAGTTACGGGTGTTACCATTGCAAAGGTTGACGAAAGACGTAAGCCTATTCCCGAGACCCGTCAGTATATAGAGTGCGACACACTTCTCCTTTCTTGCGGACTTCTCCCCGAAAACGAGCTTACCAAGAGTGCAAATATCCCCTTGAGTCCCATCACGGGAGGCGCTATGGTTGACCAGAACCGTCAGACCGAGACCGAGGGAATCTTCTCCTGCGGAAACGTTCTTCACGTTCACGACCTTGTTGACTATGTTTCCGAGGAAGCTGAGATTGCCGGTAAGGCAGCCGTCAGATACATAAACGGCGAGACCCTCTACGGCAGAAACATCAAGCTCAAGACCGACGGAAAGGTAAGATATACCGTTCCTCAGCGTATAACCGCTGAAGAGGACGTAACCGTTTACTTCCGTGTTGCCGACGTTTACCGCGATATCAAGATTGTTGTAAGAGACGGCGATGAGGTTCTTATCAGCAAGAAGAAGCAGAAGGTTGCTCCCGGTGAGATGGAAACTCTTACTCTCACCAAGGATATGATCGCGGGTATAAAGTCGTCCGAGATCAGCTTCAGTATTGAATAAGGGGGAAATTGAAATGACACGTGATTTAACCTGTATCGTATGTCCCAAGGGCTGTCAGCTTAAGGTTGAGCTTGAGGGCAAGAAGGTGCTTTCCGTAACCGGATATACCTGTAAGAGAGGTCTTACCTACGCTGAGACCGAGTGCACCGCACCCATGAGAACACTTACCACCACGGCGGCAGTTGAAGGCGGCGGAGTTGTTCCCGTAAAGACCGATAAGACTATTCCGAAGGAGCTTCTTTTCGAGGCTATGAAGGAAGTTAATAAGGTTCGCGTTCCCAAGGACGCAAAGCTTGGAGATATCGTTATCGAGAATATTCTCGGAACGGGTGCTAATATCGTTACCACCAGAAACGTAGCACTCTGATTCAACTATGAAAAAAATCTGCTCTCATTTCATGGGAGCAGATTTTTTCTTGTATTCACTTGTAATAATTAAGAGTCTGTGTTATAATAAGCTATCAAGATAAGGAGGAAAAAACATGAAGGTTTGTATTATTCAACCTGCGTATTCTACAGATTATTCAAAATCCGAGTATTATTTTGAGAAACAGTTAAAGCTCATCGAGCAGTGCGACGACAGTATGGATATTATCGTTCTTCCGGAAATGTGCGACATTCCATGTCTTGCAAGAAGCAAGGAGGAGGCATATGCGTCATCGAAAAAATTCAACAGCAGAATACTGACTGTATGCAGTGATACTGCAAAAAGATGTAATGCCATGGTGTTCGTTTGCGCAAGATACGGTGAAGAAGGAAGGCAGAGAAACACTACGTATGCTATCAACCGAAAGGGAGAGATTGAGGGGCTTTACTTTAAACAGCATCTTACCCCGGGAGAGGTTACAAAGACCCGCCTTGACAGCGATTACAGCTTTGAGTTTTCCGAGCCTACCGTTATCGAAATGGAAGGAATACGATTTGGCTTCTTGACCTGCTATGACTTTTATTTTTACGAGGCGTTCGCAAATATGGCACGACAGAATCTTGACGTTGTTATAGGCTGCTCACATCAGCGAAGCGATACTCACCTTGCATTGCAGATAATGTCCCAAAATCTTGCTTATAATACAAACGCATACGTACTGCGTTCATCTGTTTCGATGGACGAGAATTCGGATATAGGCGGAGCCTCTATGGTAGTTGCTCCCACGGGAGAAGTGCTTCTTAATATGTACAGTAAGGTAGGACTTGCAACTGTCGACATCGACCCCAAGAAGAAATACTATAAGCCTGCCGGATTTGGAAATCCTCTTTCGGCTCACTATGAGTATATAGAAAAAGGAAGACGTCCTTGGAAATACCGTCCCGGCGGAAGCGCCATCGTAAGATACGACGAGATAATGAAATATCCGAGAACCTGCGCCCACAGAGGATTTAATAAGGTGGCTCCGGAGAATACCATGCCCGCGTTTGGAGCAGCGGTAGCCATGGGTGCGGAGGAAATAGAATTCGACATAAGATTTACCAAGGACGGAATTCCCGTGTCGGTTCACGACTCAAAGCTGGAACGGGTCTCGGACGGCGTGGGAAGGGTTGCCGAATATACCCTTGAAGAGCTTTGCAAGCTTGATTTCGGTTCTAAAAGCGGAGAGAGCTTCAAGGGACTGCGCATAGTTACCTTTGAGGAAATTCTGAAAAAATTCGCTTGCCACTGCGTAATGAATATCCACCTTAAAGGGGAGTGCGGTCAACGCCCCGAGGATTTACACGAGGTCGTAAGACTCATAAGAAAATACGACTGCGAAAAGTATATTTACTTTATGAGCGGAAGCGACACCTTGCTTGAACGTCTCCAAAACGAATATCCCGAGATCACGCGCTGTTGTGGCGGCGGAAACGACCCGTGGGGAATAGTTGAGAGGGCTATAAAATACGGCTGTAAGAAGCTTCAGCTATTTAAACCATATTTTAATCAGGAAATGATAGATAAGGCGCATGCAAACGGAATTATATGTAACGTATTTTGGTCGGATGATCCCGAGGAAGCAGAAAGATTTCTTGATATGGGTATAGACGTTATTCTGACCAATAATTTCCATGCAGTGAACGAGATAGTTCAAAAAAGAGAAAAATATATAACCTATTAAAAAATCGGGAAGAGTCAATGGCTCTTCCCGAAATTTTTTTAAAAATTTTCATATAATGTATTGATAATTTTAAAAATCTGTGATATAATAACTATACAATGTAGTATTAAAAACTATATTTTGAGGAGGTAAAAGACGTGTTAACAAAAAGAGTAGTGCTGAAGGACAGAATTTTACCCTTTTATACCAAGGGCGAAGAGATATTCAATATGGTAAGTCATATAGTAGGCGGAGCTGTGGGGGTAATAACCCTCGTGCTTTGCGTGGTGATATCGGCATTTAACGGAAAAACAGTGGGAGTGCTCTGCGGAGCTATGTTCGGACTTTCCATGATAACTCTGTATACCATGTCAAGCATTTATCACGGACTGCGTCCGAATACGGCGAAAAAGGTGTTTCAGATAATGGATCACTGTTCTATATATTTTCTCATATCGGGAACTTATACTCCCATTCTTGTATGCTCGGTGGCGAAAGATTATCCGCTTGCCGCATGGGGAACCTTTGCTCTTGTCTGGGGAACGGCAATATTGGCGATGACGCTGAATGCCATTGACCTGAAAAAGTATAAGTCGTTCAGCATGATATGTTATATCGCAATGGGCTGGGCTGTTGTGTTTTCGATTCCGCAAACCTATAGAAGTCTCGGACACAAAGGGTTTATGCTGGTTCTTCTTGGGGGACTGTTTTATACATTCGGAGTTTACTTCTTTTCGGTGAAGAAAAGGTATTTTCACTCGGTATTCCATATATTTACCGTCATCGGCAGTCTTTGCCATTCAATGGCTGTGATATTTTATGTGATGTAACAGAAAAAGAACTGCTTTGCTACCGCAAAGCAGTTCTTTTAGTTTGAAATAATACAAGAATTATTCGTTTATAATACCGTTATTTATTAACATCGTAACAAATTGGTCGCTTAAGAGCCAAGCATTGTCCGAGTGCAAAAAATACCAGTTATCGCCATGCTTATACGGTCCCGAGAACTCTACCCGAACACGGGAGTCATCCTTTAAGCGCATGTGGAATTGCTGCGAATATTCGTATTTTATTGCGGAAGCGTTGACGTCGCTTGGCAATATGTCAGAGTTAAGAACTATCTCAATGTCGGTATTATTGACCGTGTATACGGCACCGTAAAGATCATAATCCGACCTGAAAAACAAACTGAAATACACACTGCTTTTTCCATTGGCACAGAAAATGAATAAAGGGTTTTCGTCATTAAAAACATAATAGTGCATATCGGGGAAAAAGGGGAATTGAGAGTGCCATCCAATTTCAACCACATCTTCATCTGTCCAAACCGTAAAGCGATCGTCTGCACGGTAATACGTGTTCCCGCTGTACAATAAATTTTTATCTTCATCGAAATCAATTTTACTCATATCGCCTTTGAAGCGGTTAAAAAATGAGCAGGATGTAAAACAAAAAAGAAATACAAATACCAAGATTAAAGATAGTACTTTTTTCATATTTTTACTCCTTTTAATAGATTGAGGCGGCACAGCAAACAAGTTGCTCCGAATAGATCAATAAATATTTTTTAGCCATACAATCACTTACCTCGAAAGCATTATATCATATTTTGCAAAGTAATTCAAGAACTTTCCGCAATCTCGCGTCCCAATCACGCCGAAGGCGTGTATATTATCCGCAACTTGTTGCGGTATATCACCAACACGAAGTGTTGTATATGCCTTCGGCGAATGACGGGCTACGCCCTTATTGCATCAAGCCGCAGGCAAAATGCACGCTGGCGCGTGATGAGATACAAGGGCGGCTTGCCGCCCTTGATGATATGCACCGCACTTCGTGCGGCGATGATATACCAAGCCTGCGGCTTGGATAAACAAAAACAGAACATTTGTCGGTAGACAAATGTTCTGTTTTTGTTGGCAAATAACTGTAATTTTGATACATAGACGATTGCCTACTTTATCATTCAAGATTAAAGCCTAAACCTTCAAAATAGGATTTTATTTCAGGGACATTCATGGTTTGAAACAAAACCTTGTTTTGTTGATTTATAAATATGAGATACGAGATTCCCACTCGACCTCCATATCGCCGCTTTATTTTTTTGATGTCACTCAACGAAAAGATTTTTTCACGCCTTTTGAAAAAAGGGTAACTAATCAATTTAATTGTGGTTGCATCAATTTCAAAATACGCCTTATATGCATTATAAATATACATACTCGCCATGAATGCGACAAACGTAAGAGATATAACGGTGATGAGAATTGGGAATATACTCTGATTATCAATTGATATTATGATTCCCACAAACAACATAATGGCGGTAAAGAATACAAAAAATGAAATCAGAAATATTTTAATCCATTTTTGTGTTTTTATCCTTGGTGTCCTATCATATGTATTAAATTTCATCTCCCCACCGCCTTTCTGTGTTTATTATAGCATATTTTCGCCCAAAAATCAACTGCAAATCGGGAATTTGAGGGTGGGAATTTGGTTGCGCGTCCCAATCACGCCGAAGGCGTGTATATCATCCGCAACTTGTTGCGGTATATCATCAATGCGGAGCATTGTATATCATCAAGCCGCAGGGAAATGCACGCTGGCGCGTGATGAGATACAAGGGCGGCTTGCCGCCCTTGATGATATGCACCGCACTTCGTGCGGCGATGATATACCAAGCCTGCGGCTTGGATAAAAAAATCCTCGTTCCGAAGAACGAGGATTTTTTGGCGGAGAGAGAGAGATTCGAACTCTCGGTAGGGTATTAGCCTACACACGATTTCCAGTCGTGCGCCTTAGACCAGCTCAGCCATCTCTCCGTAGCCGACTTTGGTATTATACCACATAAAATAATAAAAATCAATAGTTTTTGCAAAAAAAGTCTGTAAAAAATTTTAAAAAAAATAAATGTGAAAAAGATTAAAAAAATATCTAAAAAGGGGTTGACATTTATGCTATATGGTGATAGAATTCACGAAAGAAAATAAATAAGGAGAGCAACAGCGGTTGCGACTTGATTATGGATGCGCCTTTTTTAACCAATCGGAAGTTGTCTGCCAATCAGATTCAAAAGCTCGTTTCTTTAGGAAACGAGGAAGAGCCCATTCTCTTTGCTGTTTGCGGTGAGATCTCCAAGGAAGCCAATTACAGCTCCTGTGTTCTTCTTGCCACCAAAGCTCATATCTTTTCCTACGATTTTGGAAAAGACGAGCTGTCCGAGCGTTACGCATTTGAAGATATCGAGGATATTTTCAATAAGCGAATGTACGGTAACGGAATAATGAGAATTGTTCTCAAAAATGGCGAAAAAAGCGATGTATTCCGCTTTACCTTTACCGTAACCGCTCTCTGTGATGCGGCGGTAACCTTTGTCAAGGACGTAAGAGACGGTACGGACGTAAAGGAAGCCTACGGTGTAATGGAAGCAGTCTATGAAAAGATGCTTTCGGTATGTCCCAAGTGTGGCAGAACTCTCTCCGCTCCCGGTGTTCCCTGTGTGCACTGTATGAGCAAGGGAAGACTTATAAAGAAGCTGGGCGGATACCTAAAGCCCGAAGCGCCCATACTTATAATCTCCGTAATTATTTCGATAATTACAACGGCTATCACACTTTTGCCCCCTCTGCTTACAAAGAGTCTCGTTGATAACATACTTCCCAACTCCGATTACGGCTCGCTTGCCGCGGTAGTTGTCCTCCTTATATGCGTTCATATAGTCCATTACGTTTTGTCCGGCTTGCGAGGATATATGCTCCGTGTTTCGGGTAATAAGATAATCGCAAAGCTCAGATGCGACGTTTACGAGAAGGCGCAGTATTTGCCCATGAGGTTTTACGATAAGACCTCTACAGGCTCTGTAATTAACAGAATAAGCAGCGATACGGCGACCATTCAGGCGTTTATGCTTCGTATTACGCAGGAAGTTGTAGTACAGTTCTTCAAGCTTATCGGTATAGTTATCGTAATGCTTGTAATCAATCCTGAGCTTACACTCTATTCTCTTATTCCCGTTCCTCTCGTCGTAATCGGGTCGAGAATTTTCAGAAAGAAGATAGCCCCCTTCTACCGCCGTATATGGAGAAGGAGCTCGGCTGTAACCTCGGTGCTTACCGATACCATTCCGGGTATAAGAGTCGTAAAATCCTTTACCAACGAAAAGAACGCAACCGCAAGATTTGCGTCTACCGTTGATAATTGGAGGGAGACCGACACCAAGGCAGGTAAGATACTTAACGCGTATCCCGCTATAATCAACTGTCTTATTCAGCTTGGAGGCGTAGTTATCTGGGCGCTTGGCGGACACATGGTAATAAACGGCGGAGAATCGGCTATAACCATAGGTCTTCTCGTTTCCTTTATTTCCTACGCTACGATGTTCTACGGTCCCGTAGACTTCTTTGCAAACCTCTCCGACTCTATGCAGAATGCAACCGCATCTCTCGAAAGAATAATGGATATTCTTGACGCGGAGCCGGAGCATAACTTCGGAAAGGGAAATACCGATGCTGACATGGGCGGAGTTATTGAGTTTAAGAACGTTAACTTCTCCTTTGACCGTACCAAGAAGGTCCTTAAGAATATTAATCTCCGCATTGAGCCGGGAGACATTGTGGGTATAGTCGGAACTACGGGCTCCGGTAAGTCCACGTTGATAAATCTCTTGCTCAGATACTATGACCACTATGAAGGTAAGATAACCGTCGGCGGTGTGGATATCCGAAAGATAGACATGGAATACTACCGAGAAAATATCGGATACGTTCAGCAAGAGCCTCAGATGTTCCACGACACTATTTACAATAACATTTCCTACGGAAACGGCGAGTTCTCTGTTGACGAGGTAATAAATGCCGCGGACGTAGCAAACGCGCACGAATTTATAGTACGCCAGCCCGACGGATACGATTCTGTGCTCGGAGAACGCGGCGTGGGACTTTCGGGAGGAGAAAGACAGAGACTTTCGATTGCGAGAGCGGTGCTTAGAAATCCCAAAATGCTTGTGTTTGACGAAGCGACCGCGGCTGTTGACTCTGAGACCGAGCACTTGATTCAGGATGCGATTGAAAAGCTTATAAGCGGTAGAACAACCATTATGATAGCTCACAGACTTTCCACGCTTTCCAAGGCGAATAAGATAGTCGTTGTGGATAACGGCGAGATTATCGAGTGTGGAACTCCCGAGGAGCTTATGGCAATGAAGGGTAAGTATTATAAGCTGGTTGAGATACAGTCTATGGCTGACAAGATAAACGAATCCAAGCGCGCCGAGAACTTTGAATGAGGTGTCATATGAGAAGAATATACGTAGATAAATATACGGGAAGAATCGAAAAGACCGACATATATCTTATAAGGCTTACAATGAAGGACGGAACGGTTTACGAGGATCTTGAGCCCAGAATGCTCTTCCCATACACTAATCATACCATGTATATTACGCTTCTTGACAAGGACGAACATGAGATTGGTTTTGTCCGCGACCTTGAGGAGCTTGACAGTGATTCTAAGAAGGCACTTGAGGAATGCTTTAAGGAATATTACATGGTGCCTAAGATAACGAGCGTTATCGAGGTTGAGGATAAGTTTGGAACGCTTAAGTGGACGGTGGATACCGACAGAGGTGAGATAACCTTTAACATAAAGAACCGCCACAGCGACATAAAGCATCTGTACGGAACTCCCCGAATTATAGTGAGAGATTCTAACGATAACAGATACGAAATCCCCGATATAGATGCCCTTGACGCAAATAGCAAGAGAAAGCTGTTCTCGTATCTTTAATACAAATTACAGGGTTGCCGCATTTTGCGGCAACCCTGTGTTTTTTATATATTTTCTTCCATAAATCTTTTGAGTGATGAAATGTCGGCGGTACTGTCGGATGCGAAAACTCTGACGGTATCGCCTTTTTTTATGCCCATTCCCATAAGAGAGAGCAATTTTTTGAGACTCGCGCTCTTGCCATTGCATTCTATGGTTACGTCGCATGCGAACTCTGCTGCCTTTCTGGCAATAAGCCCCGCGGGGCGCGCGTGGATACCGTTTTCATCCTTAACGGTGTATTCAAAGCTATTCATTTTCTGATTCCTTTCTCTTTTTGCAGATTTGTCTTTCTTATTTTATCGCGCAGAGGAAGAATAAACGATGGTGAAACCGAAAGCTCGTCAATGCCCATTCTCAGGAATCGCTCGGTGAGCTCAACGTCAGCGCCTAACTCTCCGCAGATTCCTACCCATTTGCCGTGTGCATGGGCATTGTTTACCGTAAGCTCTATAAGACGGAGCACAGCCTCATGATGAGGCTCGAAAAATCTGTCAAGCAGTCGGTTTTGTCTGTCAAGAGCTAAGGTGTATTGAGTAAGATCGTTTGTTCCTATGCTGAAAAAGTCCACAAGCGGGGCGAGAATGTCGCTGATAATTGCCGCCGCGGGGGTCTCAATCATAATTCCAAGCTCGGTAGCGGTGCAGAAGGGAATACCCTTTGCCGTCAGCTCACGCTTTACGTCGTCAACTATGGTCAGTGTCTTTTTGAGCTCGGAAACAGAGCTTATCATTGGGAACATTATACCGAGATTTCCGTGAACCGATGCCCTCAGAAGCGCCCGAAGCTGAGGACGGAAAATGTCGGGACGGGTAAGACATATCCGTATCGCCCGCAACCCGAGAGCGGGATTTTCTTCCTTATCAAGCATAAAGTAGTCGGCTTGCTTGTCCGCACCGATGTCGAGGGTGCGTATTATGACCTTTTTGCTTTCCATGTGGGAGAGAACCTTTTTGTACACCTCGTACTGCTCGTCCTCCGTGGGGAAGTCCTTTCTGTCCATGTAGAGAAATTCACTTCGAAAAAGCCCTATTCCTCCTGCATCGTTTGAGGTAACCGATGGAAGCTCCTGTAAGCACTGAATGTTTGCGAAAAGCTCGATTCTCTTGCCGTCAAGGGTTATATTTTCAAGCCCCTTATATTCTTCGAGAAGCGCCTTTCTCTGAAGGTCGGCATTGCGCTTATCTTTCATGCGGGCAGAGGTCTCGGCATCTGGAGAAATGTAGACCTTTCCCGAGAAACCGTCAACAATGGCCTCTGCTCCGTCCGTAAGAGTCATAAGATCGTCGCCCACACCGATAACGGCAGGGATGCCCATGCTCTTGGCGAGTATTGCCGTGTGGGAGCTGGCGGAGCCTGCCGAGGTTACGAATGCCGAGACCTTTCCTCTGTCTAGGCTCATAGCTTCGCTGGGTGTGAGGTCGTCAGCGCAGATGATATCTCCCTGTTCAAGAGAAATATCCTTTGATGATTTTCCCAGAAGAATTGATATAAGACGGTTAGAAATATCACGAATGTCGGCGCCGCGCGCTTGCATGTAGGAATCGTCCATAGATTCAAACATATTGGAAAATTTCACCGATGCTGAAAAGATTGCGTATTCGGCATTTATTCGCTCATGCTTTATGGTGTCAATGATTTCATTGTTAAAGTCCTCGTCCTCAAGCATCATGCCGTGAATTTCAAAAATTGCCGCGCTTTCCTTGTCAATTTCTTTGAGCGCTGTTTTATATAGATTTTTGAGGTCGGAAATCGCTTTTTTTAAAGTGCTTTCAAAACGGATAAGCTCGTTTTCGACGTTTTTTACAGTGTATTTGGGGATTTCGTTGTTTTCCCGCTTGTAAAAGCATAGCCTGCCTATAACGATGCCCCCGTAAACACCCTTTCCGCTTAACGTAATCATAGTAATCCTTTGTTTGTTTCATTTTTTTGTTAAGATTATTATACGCAGTTTTTTTCGGAATTAACGAAGAATAATCAAAATACATCTTATAATTATAAAAAAGAACCGACTCAAACAATGAATCGGTTCCTTTTCTTGAATTTTGTATTTTTTATTATATATCCGCGTCCTTCATATACTTGCTTCCGTAAGTAGCGATGAATTCCTTTCTTGCGGGGAGATTGTTTCCAAGGAGCGTGTCGAAGATCTCTTCGGTCTTTGCCGCATCGGTGGGAGTTACTGAAATAAGACGTCTCGTAGCGGGGTGCATGGTTGTCTTTGACATCATTTCGGGTTCGTTCTCGCCAAGACCCTTGGAACGCTGAATAACGTACTTCTGATTGCCGATCTTCTTGAGAATTTCCGCTTTTTCAAATTCGTCGTAAGCGAAATATATATCGTCCTTTACGGTTATCTCAAAGAGCGGAGTCTCGGCAATGAATACCTTTCCTTCCTTAAGAAGAGTGGGGAGCAGACGGTAAAACAATGTGAGAAGCAGGGTTCTTATCTGGAATCCGTCCTCGTCCGCATCGGTACATATGATTATCTTTGACCAGCGAAGCGCGTTGAGGTCAAAGGTAGCCATGTCTCCCTTTACCTTTCTGCCGGTTATTTCGACACCGCAGCCTATAACTCGGAGCAGATCGGTGATAATATCGCTTTTGAATATCTGGTCATATGTGCTCTTCATACAGTTGAGCGTCTTTCCTCTTACGGGAATGACAGCTTGGAATTCAGCATTTCTCGCAAGCTTAACCGAGGTAAGTGCCGAATCACCCTCAACTATATAAAGCTCGCGGACAGAAGGGTCCTTTGAGCGGCAGTTAACGAACTTTTCCACCTTGCTTGCAATATCAGCCATAGAGCCGGTAAGCTTTTTCTTGATGTTAAGTCTCTCGTTTTCCGCACTTTCGCGGCTTCTCTTGTTCACAAGCACCTGATTGGCGAATATTTCGGCGGCGGTGGGATTTTCCACAAAGTAAATTTCAAGATTTTCCTTGAGGAAATTGGTCATGGCTTCGTAAATAAAGGTGTTTGTTATAGATTTCTTGGTCTGGTTCTCGTATGACGTCATGGTTGAGAAGCTGTTTATAACGAGAAGCAGACAGTCGGAAATATCGGTAAAGGTTATTTTGGATTCGTTCTTGTTATACTTGCCCGCATTGCGCAGATATTTATCCAGAGCGTAAACAAAAGCGACCTTTACAGCCTTATCAGGTGAGCCGCCATATTCAAGAAAGCTTGAGTTGTGATAATATTCGGTTGCGTTGACCGTATTGGATACGCAGAATGAAAAATCAGCCTTGAGGCGGTATTCGTCCTTATCGGCGCGGTCGCGTCCCTGTGTCTCAAGATGCCACAGAACGGGAGCCGTGAGGGCAGTATCGCCCGCAAGCTCGGCAATGTAGTCGGAAATTCCGTTTTCGTAAAGGAACTTCTGCTCCTCAAATTTTCCGTCGTTGCCCTGAAGTCTCAGGCTAAAGCAAATGCCGGGATTGACGACCGACTGACGGCGCATAGTCTCAATAAAGAACTCATGAGGTATATTTATATCGGTAAAGACCTCAAGGTCCGGTCTCCAGCGAATGACCGTACCGGTGCGTCGTTCGTTCTTTTCAAGGGGACGAACCAGGAGCTCCGTAACGGGAGACCCCTTTTTGAAGCTTATTTTGGACTCATTAGTTCCATCGTAGGAATAAACGTCCATGTATTCGGCGCTGTACTGAGTCGCGCATGCGCCAAGACCGTTAAGACCGAGAGAAAACTCGTAAGCAGAATCGCCGTTGTTATTGTCATACTTACCGCCGGCATAAAGCTCGCAGTAAATAAGATCCCAGTTCCATCTGCCCTCGGCTTCGTTGTATCCAAGGGGTACTCCGCGTCCGTGGTCATCAACGCATATAGAATGGTCTGCGTAAGCAGTAACCGTAATATTGTTTCCGTGTCCCTCGCGGGCTTCGTCCACAGAGTTAGAAAGAATTTCAAAGAATGAGTGCTCACAGCCCTCGAGACCGTCAGATCCGAAAATAACTCCCGGACGCTTACGCACACGGTCAGCGCCCTTGAGCGCCTTTATACTTTGGTCGTTATACTGTTTTGCGGTTTCCTTTTTTGCTGCCATACTGTACCTTTCGAAGTTTATTTTGTCCTTACGAGCTTACAAAGATTTCTTTGAAGAGAATCTGCGAGAGCGTCCATATGCTCCATAGTGTTATATTCCGACAGACTTATGCGCAAAGAGCAGTCGGCATCCTTTTCGGAAAGACCGAAAGCCAGAAGGCTCGGACTTGCGCCGTGGGAATGAGAGGAGCATGCCGATCCGCTGGAGACGAAAATTCCGTCAGCCGACAGTGCGTGAAGCATAGTTTCGCTTTTTATGCTCGGAAGAGTAATGTTTATAATATTGGCAAGATACGCCCCTTGGGGCTTGTTTATTCTTACGTCAAGGCTTGCAAGCTTTTCTTCCGTATATGCACGAAGCTTCTGCATATACGCGCTTATTTCAGCCCTTCTGCTATGAATATCGGCAACCGATGCGCCGAATGCAGAAATGCCAACAACGTTTTCCGTGCCCGATCTCCAGCCGTCCTCCTGACCGCCACCGAGAAGGAAGGGAACGGTGCGTTTAGCTTTAATGATAGAAGCGGAAATATAGAGCGCACCCACACCCTTGGGGGCATGGAGCTTGTGTCCGCTTACGGTTATCAGATCGGCAGAGAGAGTTGCGGGAGAAAAGGGAATCTTCATAAACCCTTGCACCGCGTCGCAGTGAGTTACCGCATCGGGATATTTTTGTTTGATTCTTTTGAACGCGTCGCCAACAGAGTATATAGCTCCGGTTTCATTGTTAACGAGCATAAAGGATGCAAGGAGTATTTTTTTATCGAGCGCGGCATCCAGCTGGTCAGTGTTGAGTATTCCGCCCTTGGTGGAAATGCGGATCACTTCAAAGCCGTCGGCTTCGAGCTTGTCCAGAACACGTGCCACGGACGGATGCTCTGAATCGGTAGTCAGGATTCTCGTAGCATCTCTGCGTGATTTTGCATAAGCCGTACCGAAAAGAGCAAGGGAGCTGGCTTCGGTGCCGCAGGACGTAAACACGAGGATCCCGTCCTTCTGCCTTGGACGGAGCCCAAGACCCGTAAGTACCTGCTCGCGTGCTGTACTTATGAGCTTTTCAGCTTCCTGACCCTCGCTGTGAAGCGACGAAGGATTTCCGTAGATTTCCATAGCGGCATACATCTGTTCCTTTGCGACAGATGAAAGCGGGGTAGTTGCGCTGTTGTCAAGATATATTTTTCGGTTGTTCATAATAATAAAGATTAGATAAAACAGAAGTTATCGAGTATCTTATAGAAGTCTTCAAGGTGCTCATTGAATTTCGCTTCGTTTCTTGCCGTATAGGTTACGGTGTAGAAGCTCTGATTAAAAGCGAAGACAGCCTGCATAATCCTTACTGTTTCTCCGCCCGCTTTTACAGTAAAGGTATAGCAATACATATTCATATCCTCAATGGGATTTTTGCGGATTTCGGGGGATTCGGAAATAAGGGTATATTCTTCGAAATTTGCAATGTACTGACGTTCGCAGTCTTTGAAATAGTCCTCAACCGATACCCGTCCCGTATTTGGGGGAATGTAAGACGTAACGACTACGTTGGTCTTCTCGCTTTCCGGGAAATAAGCATCGCTTGCTCCGCTGTTCGGTGAGCATGCCCAGGTTGTGGGAACGTAAAACTTATATTCTATTTCGGGATTTGAAGCAAGCTTCATTCCTGCGGGAGTGTCCTCATCTATAATGACCTCGCCGTCGGCAAAGGTCTTTTCCTTGAATCTGAAATTGGTACGTATCTTTTCAAAGTCTTCTGTGCGGTTATCGTATTCGCTTGCAGGACAGAAAAAGCTCAGAGAAATAATATCATCTCCGCGCTTTACGGAGATATATGTAATACGAAGGGATTCCTCACCTTTAACGTAGCTGTAGGTGCTTCGCTTTGCAGGTTCGTTTCCGAGGAGGGTATCGGCATTCTTTTCTATGGGCATATATCCCTTTTGACCCTCAAGGTCGTCATGGAATTTTCTCAGATAGGTGTCGAGATCGTCAGCTGTGCTGATATATCTTGCGCTGACCGAAATCCCCTGAGTATAGGGATAGGTTGCGCTTGAAATACCCGACAGAGTGTTTCCAAGCCACGACATGGGAACGAAAAGCTCAAAGGGCTCACCGTCAACGGTAGCCGACTTCATGCCCTCGGGGGCATCGGAGCTTTCGTCATTCTTCTTTCCGCAGGAAACTGCGCATACGGCAAGAGAAAGTATCAGTAAGCAGGCAATAATTTTCTTAAGCATTTTATCGTCCTTTCGTATATCTTTATGTTAGAACAATCATATCCTTTATTTTACCACATTTAAAGCTTTATTTCTACCCTGAATTTGTTAATATTTATATCTTTTAAAAATCTTTTACAATTTTTCGGAAGGTATCGCCTCTTACGGCGAAATTCGGAAACGCATCAAAGCTTGCCGATGCGGGAGAGAGAAGGACGCAACCACCCTCAGACGCCAATTTTCTCGCTTCCTTTACTGCACCCTCAAAGTCGGGAATATACACAAGCTCGGGAGCTCCCTTTGCATATTCATCGCACTCAAGAATAGCTTTTTCTATCTTTTTGCCGGTAGCGCCCGTAAGAACTGCGGCGCGGACGTTTTTGCAAAGCACGGGAGCTAAAGGCTCATACGGAATCTTTTTGTCGTATCCGCCGCAAATTATCACTATATCCCGTCCCGCAAGAGCCGAAATAGCGGCGGCGGTACGTGTGGGGGACGAATCGATAGAGCTATTGTAGTAATCGACCCCATCTAATGTGCGTATAAGCTCAAGTCGGTGAGAAACACCGCAGAAGGAGTCGGCAACCGATGAATATACCGACGCATCCGTAAAACCGTACGTCAAGCCGATAGCGGTCATAAAGTTTTCTATATTGTGAATCCCGGGAACTCGGATTTTTGAAATTTCAAGAATAGGAGTTTCTTTTTTACCGTCTGAGATTATAATATATCCGTCCTTGACGTAAAGGGCTCTGTCGTTTTCTCCTGCACCAAAGGTAAATATATCCTCAAAGCGGGATTTTTTGGACGAGAAAATATATATGTTGGGACGGCGCTCTCTTTTCGAAAGCTCGGATGCAATTTCAAGAGTCGGAGTGCAGTCTCCGTTTGTAACAAGTCTTTTTGTATTGCCTCCGATTATGTTTTTCTTTGCCGCTATATATTCGTCCATTCCTCTGTGCCAGTCAAGATGATTTGGAGAGATGTTTGTAATAGCCGCGTAGGATGGAGCTTTTTTTACTGTCATAAGCTGAAAGCTTGAAAGCTCGGCAACCACGCAGTCATCGGCTGAAATTGAATCAAGCTTGTAAAGCAGAGGTTCACCTATATTACCGCCCACAAAGACGTTTCCTGTACCTTTACGTTTGTATTCAGCATCGAGAAACATTCCCGTAAGAGTCGTTGATGTAGTCTTTCCGTCGCTTCCCGTAACGGCAAAGGTTGGAGCGTCTGTAAGAGAGAGCAGAAGCTCCATTTCAGAGGTCAGCTCAGCATGGCGCGCCCTTGCGTCAATAAGTCCCGAAAGATCGGGACGAAGTCCGGGAGATCGAAAAATAAGCTCACCCTCAAGATTTTCGAAGCAACCGTCTCCCGTAACGAATGAAGCTCCCAAACCCATAAGAGTACGCGCTCCGTCTCCAAGCTCATCGACCGTTTTTTTATCTCTTATACAAAGAGAAATACCGTTATCTGCCAGAAAATTGGCTAAGGGAAGATTAGAAACTCCGAGACCGAGAATATCGCATTTTCTGTTATTTACGTAATCCAAAAGAGCGCTTTTTTTCATGAGCTTCCTCCAAAAAATTTATCCATATATATATTATATAATTTTTAGGAGAAATATGCAATAGCATTTTAAAAAAAGGGGCTGCCTCATCTGAATGAAAATTCAAATGAAGCAGCCTTTACTTAGGAAAGCGGTCAAGTATTACAGTTCTAACCCTTTACACTGAATCGGTTTTTACATCTGGGGCAGAGAACAGTGTGCTTGCCCTTTGACTTGGGCAGACGTAAAATTGCCTTGCAGGTGGGACATTTGCGGTATACGTGGGTCTTTCTGTCTCTGAACTTATTTCTCTGAAGCTTGAAAAATCCGCAGAATTTCTCGTTCTCGCGTCTGCGCTTTCCGATGTTCTTTGAAAACATGCGGAAAAACACCCAAACGATAAGCGCGGTCGAAATGACGAAATAGCTTATTCCGAGAACGGGGAGTGCTATTTTGCTTTCAGGCATCGTAACACCGAATACGATACGAAGAACGGTGTAGGTAATGAAAACTACCGTATAAATAATTATTAATACCGTGTTAAGTGTATCGGTACCGTAACGTCCCCCAAAAAAGCGTGAAAGGGAGTTTCTTATTTTACCCATGGGATGAGCGGTCCTTTCTTTTTTAACGTTTTAATTACTCGGAACGAAGAGAAACTACGGGGTCCTTCTTAGACGCAAGCCTTGAGGGGATAAGTCCTGCGATAAATGTGAGAAGCATACTGATGCCCACGAGGATAAGCGCAGCACCCCAAGGAAGTATAGCGTTTACCGCAGAATTTTCGGTTACAACGTGGATTATTGCGTTTATAGGCAGTATCATAATCAGAGTGAAGAGAATTCCCACGGCGCCGGCGATAAATCCGACGATAAGGGTCTCTGCATTGAATACTCTCGAAATATCCCTCTTGGACGCGCCGATAGCTCGGAGAATACCGATTTCCTTGGTACGCTCAAGAACCGATATATAGGTTATAATTCCTATCATTATAGAGGAAACAACGAGAGAGATAGAAACGAACGCTATGAGAACGTAGGAAATTACGTTTATGATAACAGAAACTGCGGAAAGCAGATCTCCGATAAGGTCAGTATATTCTATTCTCTTGGGAGAATCCTCGGGGAATTGGCTGTTATAGTTTGCGATAAATTCCTCAATCTTTTCCTTGGATTCGAAATCCTTTGCGTAGAAGTTGATAGATTCGGGGTCAGCCTGCTCCGCATCTCCCATAAGCTCAAGATTTGATTCAAGCGTCGCATCAAGCTGAGGTGCGTTTTCGTAAAGGATCGCCTGAAGCTGGTCAAATTTATCATCGGGAAGCTTAGTGATGAGCATGGAAATATTATCGTCGTTTATTTCTATTTTGTCGATATACGGAGTGCAAATATTCTTTACGGCATTCTTTTCTATATTGTCGTAAGCCATAGAGAATGCCATAATTACCGCTATTTTATTTTCGGAGTTGAGGGCAGGCAGCAATGATATGAGGTTACCCTCGGTCAATGTTATATCGGTTAGCTTTAGCTGTGCGTTAAGTCCGCCGATAATTTGTGTCAGCATAGTTTTTGAGGGGTCGGCTGTGTTTACCTTGTCGATGATTTTACCGACGAGCTCGGAAAGGTCTCTGTCGGGAAGGAATGCTGCGCAGAGCTCGGGAGGAATCGCTCCCTGATTCCTAAGAAGCTCCTTCTTGAACATGGAGTACATAGTACTCTTTGTTCTTGCGTCGAGAGCATCGAAAAGAAGGTAAATATTCTCTTTGGTAAATACAGTCTTTTCGAAGGGGGCACCCGTAAGGACGTTTATTTCGGGAGTGGCCTTTTGCTGATTGATTATTTCGGTTTTTGTGTTTTTGTCAAGTATTTTATCGGTAAGTGCCTTGGTGTAAGCCAAAGAGCCCGAAATAGATGCCGATGTTGCTTCGGGTCTCGGGCGGATGATACCGGATATACGAAGCTTTTCACCGTTAGCCTTTACGAAGTCCGTAAGGTCGTCGGGAGTAAATTCATCGCGCTGATCCTTCCATACGGGATAGGTCTTGCCTTCATACTCGTAGGGAGTCATTGTAGGGATAAAGAAATCCGAATCGGTAAGGAGATAGAATTCCTTGCCAAGGAAGTGGTCGTAGGAGTAGGGAGGAATCTCAGGGGGCTCATATTGCTCACCCGACGCAAGGCTTTCCATAACGTCGGCAAGCTCGGACTGATCCATTTCACCGAGCATGTAGAGCGAAAGGAGAGTGAGCTGGCTGTTTTTGCTGATAACGAGAACAATGTCGTTTGCATTCTTAGGCCACGAGCCCGCAACTACCTCATACTGCTGATCGAGAAGCTCCTGATTGTTTATCATTTCGGAAAGAATGCTGAAGCTGTCGGAGCCCATAGCCTCCATAAGCTCGCCAAGGCTCGCATAGTCCTC
Organism: Oscillospiraceae bacterium; assembly: GCA_015064735.1. Classification (GTDB taxonomy): domain Bacteria; phylum Bacillota; class Clostridia; order Oscillospirales; family CAG-272; genus HGM12713. The sequence goes on along the minus strand of SVRP01000006.1, from coordinate 44,189 downwards.
ACCCATGCTTTCGAAAATGGTGGTGGGGTTGACCTGTGTGGTCTTGGCATCTGTTCCGTAAACCTGAAGATCGAAATTGTATGTGTACTGAATGTCGTTTACGTAGGGAGCAAGCTCGTTGTAATGAGCGTCGATATATGCCTTGAAGCTCTTAACGTCGTTCTGTATAGTCGCCGTCATAGCGTTCATAAGTGTTCCGGCGGAATTATCGATGCCGATATAACCCTCAGGTGGAGCCGCAACTCCGTCGCTTACCTGCTGCATAGCGTCAGCAACACCCGACATATCGGTAGTTTGCCTTGAAACCGTCAAGGGAAAGCTCGAAAGTGTATCCTCCTGTACCTGGTCAATATAAGCCTGAATACCCGTGGAAAGGGAAAGGATAAGAGCGATACCGATAATACCGATACTACCCGCAAATGATGTGAGAGCCGTTCTTCCTTTCTTGGTAAGAAGGTTGTTCTTCGAAAGAGAGAGCGCGGTAAGGAAGGACATGGATGTCTTTTTCTTCTTTCCCTTTGTCTTTTTTGTATCGACTTTGGGAATAACGCCTTCGGGTTCTTCCGGGGCTACGGTTTCTTCAATATCCTCAACTCCGTCAAATGGGTCGCTGTCTCCAACAACCACACCGTCCGAGAGCTTAACGATTCTCGTGGAGTATTCCTCCGCAAGCTCGGGGTTGTGCGTAACCATTATAACGAGACGGTCCTTGGCAACCTCCTTAAGAAGCTCCATTATCTGTACACTTGTAGTCGTATCGAGCGCTCCCGTAGGCTCGTCGGCAAGAAGAATATCGGGGTTGTTTACGAGTGCGCGGGCAATGGCAACTCTCTGCATCTGACCGCCCGACATCTGCCCGGGCTTTTTGTTAAGCTGGTCTCCAAGGCCTACCTTGATGAGCGCCTCGGTTGCTCTCTTTTTACGTTCCGCACGGGAAACGCCCGAAAGCGTGAGGGCAAGCTCAACGTTTGAAAGAACGGTTTGATGTGAAATAAGGTTGTAGCTTTGGAAAACAAAGCCTACCGAGTGGTTGCGATAGGTATCCCAATCTCTGTCCTTGTATTTTTTTGTAGAGACTCCGTTTATTACCAGATCTCCGCTCGTATATCGGTCAAGTCCGCCGATGATATTAAGCATGGTGGTCTTTCCGCAACCCGAAGCACCGAGTATGGAAACGAATTCATTTTTTCTGAATTTAAGGCTTACGCCGTTAAGCGCAAGGACCTCGTTTCCACCCGTGTCGTAGCGTTTTACAATATCGTGTAATTCGAGCATTTTTTCTCCTCTGAAATAAAAATAAAACTTCACCTTATATTATAACACTATATTTTTAACATTTAATTATTATTTTGGCAAAATTATGTGAACAAAAGCTTCTGATAAGTGAATGTTTTGTGAAGAGGAGCTTGAAAGATCATACCAAAACTTGCCGATAATAAATCGGGAATCATTGCAAAAAATAAACATGAACGGAAAACCGTTTAGCAAATTCGGACTTATGAAGCTTGTAAGTTCGGATTTGTGCCTAAGAAGGAGGAAAAATCGCAATGATAATGGATAGAATTGCGCTTATTATCTCGATCATAGGAGCATTGAACTGGGGAAGCATAGGACTTTTCCGTTTTGATATAGTTGCATGGATATTCGGAGGACAGGAGATGCTCGGAAGCCGAATAGTATATACTATAGTAGCTCTTGCGGGTATTTGGTGCGTGTCTCTTCTTTTCCGTGCGCGAGAAAAGTTCGAGGCTCTTGACGAATAATAAAAAAGATGCCGTCTCGATTTGATTTCGGGACGGCATTTTGCGTTGTTATATGCTTTTTAATACCTTGCGCAGACTGTCAATGATATCACTTGCCATAAGTGAATATTCTCCGAGCGCTTCTGCGGCAATATCACCGCAAAGGCCGTGTATATACGTGCCAAGACATGCCGCTTCAAAGAGCGACAGGTCGGAATTTTTATTCTGGGCAAGAATTCCGCCTATGATTCCCGCAAGGACGTCTCCCGAGCCCGCTGTTGCCATACCGCTGTTTCCGCTCTTGTTGACGTAAACTCTTTCCGAGCCGTCGGAGATGATAGTTTCGTGTCGCTTTATAAGGCATACCGCGCCGTTTTCTCTTGCGAAGCCGTAGGCAAGCCGTTCGGTGTTTTTGAGGATCTCGTCTGTGGATATTCCCGTAAGTCTTGAAAATTCCATGGGATGAGGAGTGATTATCTTGTCTCTGAGATGTTTTTTCAGGGCGGGGTTTGCCGAGATAATATTAAGCGCATCGGCATCTACCACGCATTGCTTTTCGGTGCTTCTTAATATTGCTCCGAGTATTTTTCTTGCTCCCGCTGAGCGTCCGAGTCCGCAGCCTATAACTATAGCGTCAGCACGCTCCACAGAGGTCAAAACGGCATCAAGGTCGGGGTCGTTCCCGTCGTAAACCGATATTATAGCTTCGGGCAGAGAACCTTGCAAGGGAATAAGATTTTCCTTTACGGTCAGTATTTCAACAAGCCCCGCGCCTGTCCTGTAAGCTGCCTTTGCGGCAAGATATGCCGCTCCGCACATGCCGACAGAGCCGCAAACGCACAAAAGCCTGCCGTAGGTGCCCTTGTTGCTTTCGTCTGTACGCTTAGGCATAAGCGACAGATTATCCTTATTGTATGAAAAAACAGTATGCATAAAAGCCTCCAAAGTAGATTGTACGGATATTTTACCACAATACTTGGACAAAGTAAATAATTTGGCTCTGTATTTGTTAAAATAAACTTATATTTCTTAACAATTCCCAATAATATTTGAAAAAACTCTTGACAAGAGAAAAAATATGGATTATAATATGTATTGTCGCATTTTGTGTCAACAAAATATAACGCAGGAGGTATGTGTATGACAGTGGACGTCGCTCCGCTTCTCCGAGGAGAGGTGAAACGTATGGATATTGATTATACGCTTTCCCCCGAGCAGATTGACGGAATCGTGTTTGAATCCGACGCCCGTGTGGTCGGTTGCATTACCGACAGGGCAGGCTACATGAAACTTATCCTTAAGGCAGAGCTTAAATACCATGGCGAATGCGCAAGATGTCTTGCTCCGACCGGCGGAGTTTTCTCTCTTGACTTCGAGCGCACAGTAGTAACCGAGGAGATGCTTACTGAGGAGCAGACTGCCGAGCTTGACGACGAATACGTCGTTCTTGACGGAAGTGAGCTTGACGTTGATCTTGCTTTGCAGGAGGAGCTTCTTCTGGGATTCCCCACAAGATTGCTTTGCTCGGAGGATTGTTTAGGGCTTTGCCCTCGCTGCGGAAAGCCTAAAAATGAGGGTGAATGCGGATGCTCGGATAAGGAAATAGATCCGAGACTTGCGATCCTCAAGAATTTTTTTGACAACAACGACGAGGACGAAAAAAATTAATTTATATAAATGAAAGTTGTGTTCACACGCTTCAAGGAGGTGTAGAAATGGCAGTACCGAAGAAGAAAGTATCAAAGGCTCGCAGAGACAAGAGACGTTCCAGCACATGGAAGCTTATGCTCCCCGGCATGACCAAGTGCCCCAAGTGCGGCGAATTCGTAAGAAATCACCGTGTATGCAAGGCTTGCGGTTATTATGACGGCAAGGAAGTTCTCAAGGTTGAGAGCAAATAATTGAAAAGAGAACGGTTCTTTAAGGGACCGTTTTCTTTATAGGTCTTTGCAAATATCGAAAAGAGAGGTCTTTATTATGAAAACAAAAGGACTTATTCGATTTATGTCGGCATTACTTGTCTGCGCCGCCGTATTTGGCATTGTCGGATGTTCAAAGAAAGAAAACGAAGAACCGGCACGCTTTGAGGAATCCTTCGGCGGCGGACTTCCCGGATACGATACGGAAAATATCGAAAGCTACGTAAAGCCCTTTGAATATACGGGACATACGGTATATTACGCCATGGGTGAGAGCGCGCAGGAAAAGCTGTGGAGCGCCATATCAGACAGCGCGGAGATTATAATCTATCCTTCGGCTCATGTTGAGTACTATGCCGAGCAGGAAAGAGCCAGGTACAGATATTACGCAAGCAGAGACGGAGTCGGGTATAACGAGCTTCTTGAGGCGCTTGGAGTAACTGAGGACGGCATTTACGAAAAGGCAAGAGGGCTTGTGAAAGACGATCTTGTTCTTGCTTATATAGTAAAAAATGCCGGAATTGTGCTTACCGAAGATGAAAAGACTCGGTTTTACGGCAAATATGTGGATAAATTTGTGGAATTGTACGGATATGACATAAATTATGTATCCGAAAAAATGGCGGAACAGATATATGATGCCATGCTATACGATAAAACTATGGAGTTTTTGCTGCTGAATAATACGGCATATACTACTCAAAGCAAATAAAAATAACATAGAAAGAAATAAAAATGAAAATTCTCGCAGTTGGAGATGTTGTTGGCGCTCGCGCGGTAGAATATCTTCAAGACAATCTTTGGAAGATCAGAAATGAAAATCAAATAGAGTTTACCGTGGTCAACGGCGAAAATGCCGCCGAGATTCACGGAATAAGCGCGCTTGATGCAAAAACACTTATTTCAAGCGGGGCGGATCTTATAACACTCGGTAATCATACCTACGGCAGACGCGACATATGCGAGCTGCTTTCGGAAAGTGAAAGTATAATAAGACCCGCAAATTATCCGCCTATGGCTCCCGGTGGCGGATATACGCTGCTGAATATTAACGGTTGGCGCGTTCTCGGAATAAATATTTTAGGGACGGCGCTTATGGAATCTCTTGCGTGTCCCTTTTCGACGGTGGACAGAATACTTGAGCGTGAGAAGGGAAATTATGACTTTGCGATTTTGGATATTCATGCGGAGACAACCTCTGAAAAGCTTGCGCTAGCAAGATATTTTGACGGAAGGATAGCTGTAATTTTCGGCACACATACTCACGTTCAAACGGCAGACGAGCAAATATTGCCAAATGGCAGTGGATATATAACAGATCTTGGAATGACGGGGCCTGTGAACGGAATAATAGGAACTGAAGCGGATGCGGTTATTGAAAAATTCCGCACAAAAATGCCTGTAAGATTTAGGGTCGCCGACGGAGAAATCAGGTCGTGCGGAGCTATCTTTGATCTTGATACCGATACAAAAAAGGTTAAGTCGGTTCGTCGAATTGTTTTTTAGGAGAAGTTATGGGAATAAAACCTAATGAATGCTCTGCGGCGGCTCTTGCGTATCTCGGAGACGCGGTGCTTGAGGTGTGCGTCAGAGAATATCTCGTGAATAGTGGCCTGTCGTCGTCGGCAAGACTGAACAGTACAGCCCTTGAATACGTAAAGGCTTCAAGGCAGGCGGAGGCTATGAAAAAAATATTGCCGCTCCTTACCGAGGAGGAAGAAGCTGTATTTAAGCGGGGAAGAAATATGGGTCATACCAATATCCCGAAGTCTGCAACCGTGTCTGAATACAGAAGTGCTACGGGAATGGAAGCGCTTTTCGGATATCTTCACCTTGAGGGCAGAAAAGAGAGAATTGCAGAGCTCTTTGCTCTTGCTTACGAAGCTGATAAAAACGAAACAAATAATATATAATAAGGAAGGAAAAAGAAATGAACAATCCTGTAATAAAAATCAACGTAAAAAATTACGGCACAATGACAGCTGAGCTTTATCCCGAAATGGCTCCTCTTACCGTTGCAAACTTTGTGAAGCTTGCACGGAGCAACTTTTTTGAGGGACTGATATTCCACAGAGTTATTCGCGGATTCATGATTCAGGGTGGCGGATTTACCGAGGAGATGGAGCAGAAGGAGTGCGACGCGATCAGAGGTGAATTCAGAGCAAACGGCTTTGCGCAAAATACACTTAAGCACACAAGAGGAGTGCTTTCCATGGCGCGTACCTCTATGCCTAACTCGGCTTCCTCTCAGTTCTTTGTAATGCATGAGGATGCGCCCCATCTTGACGGTCAGTACGCAGGATTCGGTAAGGTTACAGAGGGCTTGGACGTTCTTGATGCAATAGCTAATACCGAGACCGGAAACTACGGCTGGTATATGCAGGACGTTCCTGTAGAGCCTATCGTTATCGAAAGCATTGAAGTGGTTTCCGAGTAAGGATCACAACAAAATATTAAGGCTGTCTTGAAAAAGACGGCCTTATTTTTTATAAAATTCATCACAAAAATGTCTCGACAAATATTGACAAAATAAATATTGTGTGGTATAATTATAAATGTAATTATCAAAAAATACGGTGATGAAATTTTACATACTTTGGAAAAAGGACGGAAAACATGAAAAAATTTGACATATCCAGCATTACAGTTTCAAACATATGCAATATATATGCCGCGCACCTTGCAGAGGATAGCGAGGCAGATGCGGTAGCGGAGCACTGTCTGCTTGTTGTAAAATCCAAGGGAGAGAGTATTTACACCTCAGGAGCATCAAAGCATGTAGCTGACAGCGAGAACATGGTGTTCATTCCCAAGGGTTGTGCTTATTCGCTTTACATAGGAAAGGCGGGGGACTGTACCGTTATCGAATTTGATACCGCAGAGGATTATACGTCGGCAGGTCTTTGCAGCTTTTGTACCGAGGGAGACGAGGATGTTACCGATACTGTAAAGGAGCTTTTACATTATTGGACTCTCCGCGGACCCGCATACCGTTCAAAATGTCTGTCCGAGCTTTACGGACTGTTTACGCAAATATCTTCTGTTCAGTCATTTTCAAGCTCTCTTGCGGGAAAGTACAGCATGATACACCGTTCTGTAAAATATATTGAAAGGTATTACAGCCGTCAGGATCTTTATACCCCCATGCTTGCTGAAATGTCGGGAATGGGAGAGACCTACTACCGCAGTATTTTTATATCCGTATTCGGTGTTGCGCCCACGAGATATATTCAGCAGTACAGAGTTGACAAGGCAAAGGAGCTTCTTCTTAAGTCTGACGGGTCTGTTGAGGATATTGCCGTGGCAGTGGGCTTCGCAAATTCCTCTTATTTCTGTAAGGTGTTCAAGAGCATTACGGGGCTTACTCCCTCCGAGTTTGCCGAAAAAGGACGTCTCGTAGGCTGATCTTTCGAGGATTGATAAATATATGAATAAAGGATTTTTACCTATACAAAAAGCGGATATGGACGCTCTCGGCTGGGACCGTCCCGATTTCGTTTACGTTACCGGCGACGCATACGTTGACCATCCAAGCTTCGGAGTGGCAATAATATCGCGTGTTCTGGAAAATGCGGGATACAGAGTGGCAATTCTTGCGCAACCCGATTACAAGAGCTGCGATGCCTTCCGTGAATTCGGAAGACCGCGACTTGGATTTCTGGTTACAGCCGGTAATATAGATTCCATGGTGGCGCACTACACGGCTGCAAAGAAGAAAAGAAGCTACGATTACTATTCCGCAGGCGGAAAAATGGGCAAGCGTCCCGACAGAGCGACTATTGTTTACTGTAACCGCATACGCGAGGCTTACGGGGACGTTCCGATAATTATTGGCGGACTTGAAGCATCCTTGCGCAGATTTGCTCACTACGATTACTGGTCTGACAGTGTAAGACGGTCTATACTTGTAGATTCAAGAGCCGATATTCTTACCTACGGCATGGGAGAAAATATACTTCTGCGTATAGCCGCTCTTCTTGACAAGGGTGTGCCCGTAAAGAAAATAAGAGACGTCCGCGGAACGGTTTACATGTGCCGACCTGACGAAAAGATACACTATGAGGTTGCAGCGACCTTCGATTATAATGAGCTTAAGACAAACAAGAAAAAATATGCCGAGGCATTCGGCGTGCAGTATAAAAATCAGGACTCGATAAACGGACAGGCAATAGTGGAGAATTACGACGGAAAGCTGTTGGTACAGAATCCCCCCATGCCGCCTCTTGAGCGCGAGGAGCTTGACAGAGTGTACGCGCTTCCGTATATGAGAACCTATCACCCGAGCTATGAAAAGGAAGGTGGGGTACCCGCTATTGCGGAGGTGAGATTTTCGATCACCCATAACCGAGGCTGCTTCGGAGCTTGTAATTTCTGTGCGCTTGCCTTTCATCAGGGAAGAACCGTGCGCTCAAGAAGTATAGAAAGCGTGGTTGCCGAAGCAAGGAAGATCACCGAGCTTGAGGATTTCAAGGGATATATTCACGACGTGGGCGGACCCACTGCAAATTTCAGATATCCCGCCTGCGACAAACAGCTTAAAGACGGAGTTTGTTCATCAAGAAAGTGCTTGGCTCCCACACCGTGCAAAAATCTCAAGGCCGATCACAGCGAATATCTGCGCCTTATTGAGGAAATTGAAAAATTACCGAAGATAAAGAAGGTGTTTATAAGATCGGGCATACGGTTTGACTATCTTCTTTGCGATAAAAATCAAAGCTTTTTCGAAAAGCTCGTAAGAGATAACGTAAGCGGTCAGCTGAAGGTTGCACCCGAGCATTGCTCGTCTGCCGTTCTCAGATGCATGGGCAAGCCTGATTTCGGTGTTTACGAGGAGTTCAGAAGAAGATACTTTGAGCTTACACGGGAGGTGGGGAAGGAGCAGTATCTTGTTCCGTACCTTATGTCCAGCCATCCCGGATCGACCCTCAAAGACGCATTGGAGCTTGCCTTGTGTTTAAAACGCGATAATTACGCTCCGGAGCAGGTTCAGGACTATTATCCTACACCCGGTACCGCGTCAACCGTTATGTTTTATACGGGAATAAATCCCCTTGATATGAAGCCTGTGTACGTTGCTACCGATTATCATGAAAAGCAGCTTCAAAGGGCTCTTCTTCAGTTTAACCGACCCGAAAACGCGCCTCTTGTACGCGAGGCTCTTGTGAAGCTCGGCAGAGAAGACCTTATAGGCTATGGCAAGGAATGTCTTGTTCGTCCGGAAAAAGAGAATACGTATAAGGGACAGAAGAAAAAAGCCCCCGAAAAATCGGCTCAGAGCAGAAATCAAAGCCGAAGCTCAAAGGGAAAGAGCAGCCCGAAAAATATACAGAAAAAGCATCAAAGAAAAAAATGATCCCACAAAAGCAGGGGGCAATCTCAAGCATAGCAAGAGATTGCCCCCTATTTGATTATTTCCCGTTACAGTATTTGTACAAAGAACTAATTATTGGTGTGATCCTCGAAAAAAGACAGAATTGCTACGATAAGGGTCGCCAAAAGAATGAGCTGTTCCAAAGTAATATACAAAATGACCACCTCCCTTAAAGGGAAAGTAACCGTCGGTAAAGGGAAGATAGCTTCAGGTTAGCCCAAAAGCTGACGGTATTATATCATTTTGAATTAACAAAGACAGTATCACTCAGTACCGCACAGTGTCAATTATTGAGATCTTTTGTTTCGTTCTCCCATAGAAGATCGACACCTTCTCGGCGAGGTATTGAACATTTCGTAGCTTACCCTGTTAAACGTGCGCAGAGACTGAAATCCGCTTTCAAAGGCAACCTCGGTTATGGACTTGTCGCTCTCACGCAGGAGCTGAAGTGCGTATTCAAAGCGGTACTGGTTAAGTACGGTCTTAAAGTTATAGCCAACCATACTGTTAAAGGTTCTTGAAATGTACTGATAATTGTATCCAAGGGCGTCGGCGGCGGTCTGCAGAGAAATATCCTCCTTGAATTTTTCGGATATGTATTGGAGAATATTTACGGCAATAGTATCTGCCTCACGGCTTTCGTTGACAACGGTTACCTTTTCGCAGAATTCCGAGCATACGGCATAAAGACAGCTCTTCAAAGTAAGCTCCATGATGCCCGAAATGGCAGAGAAAAAGGAATTTCCCTTAAGGGGTATTATAAGCTTTTGCTCTATAAAGTTTCTGGTTGCATCGGAAAGATCGAAAACGGGGTTAACGGCACGTTTTCTTGCCATGGGCTTATAGAATGCTTTAACGTAGTCCTGCAAAAAGGTTATTACCCAGACGTTTGCGTCCTTTGGAATATTGAGACTGTGCAAGCGGTAGGGGAATACAAGAATACACTGTCCCTTGTTTAAGATGTGATTTTCATTGGCTACGGTTACCGTTGCGCTTCCTTCGTCAACGTATATAAGCTCGAGATTTCTGTGAAAGTGTATCGGAGTGCTGAAATCCGTGTAGGTACACAGAGTCATTACGTTTCTGAAGGTGTTTTGAGGCTGGTGAAGGGAACTGTACGTTGGCATATGTTTCTCCGTTGCAAATCAAATTCTTGCGATTATTATACGATTTATTGCAAGAAATGTCAATAATTTTTCCGTAATATATTAAAAAAGCTCTTGAAAAAATTTCAAGAGCTTTTGCATTTTTACTTTATCTGAGTTCCTGCGGGAACCGAAGGATCGATGAAAACTATCTTACAGCCGCAAGCGTTGTTGGTTGCCGCAAGAAGCATACCCTCGGAATTTACGTTGCAGATTCTTCCGGGCTTGAGGTTGGCGATAACGATTATCTTTTTGCCGATAAGCTCCTCGGGCTTGTATTCCTCCTTGATAGAGGACATGATAACACGCTCTCCGATGCCGTCGTTAAGTGTGAGCTTCAAGCAGGAGTGAGATTTTCTTACTCCCTCTGCCTTGAGTATTTCGCATACGCGGAGGTCAATTCTTGAAAAGTCGTCAATGGTGATCTGCTCCTTAACGGGTTCAACAGGGTCGGCTTCACGAATAACTTCTTCCTTTTCTTCAACGGGAGCGCACTCCTCGCATGGAGCGTCAGCCGCCTTTTCCTCCTCGGTCTGAGGATAGGAGAAATCGAGAAGTCCTACGTAGTCCGCGGAGTCGATAGCGTAAAGGAAGAGATAGAGACGGGGACCCTTTTCCTTGTCTATAAGAAGCTTGTATACGTTGCGGAAGAATGTTCCCTGAATACCCTTAAGCTCCTTGTCGGTCATGTCTGTGCCGTATATCTTCTTGGGGATCGCATAAAGCTCTGCGTTAAGATCGTCAAGGCTGTAACCGCCATTTGCGATATATTCGTGGAGCATTTCGATTGCCTTTTTCTCATTTTCGTCGAGAGTGTCGTATACCTCAAAGTTTCTGGTCTTGCGGAGCTTATTTACCTGATCGGGAGCGCACTGCTCAAGCCAGAATTCAGCTCTTGCGAGACGGTCGGCAAAATCCGCTTCCTTATAGGGAGTGCCGATCTTCTCAAACACAGTTTCAAGCATGGGTACGTTAAAGTTAACGATAGAACCAAGCTGAACGATAAGACCCATGGGTACGGTGGATATTTCACGACCCTTTATTTCGCAGTTATACATAATGCCCTTGACCGCGTCGGTAGCCTTGCCCTCTCGGTAGTCGGTGAGCATCTTGTCAAACTCAAAGTACTGACGGAGAATACCGTCGTCGAAGCAGATGTCGAACGCCTTGGTAGGCTCGGTCTTGGAGTAGAGCCAGAGAAGAACCTCGGGCTGATAGAGCTTGAGAAGCGTTTCGGGAGTAAGGTTGAGACCCGAGGAGCTGGACATCTTGCCGGTCATACCCTTGATACCTATAAATTCATAGCCCTGGAAAATGGGAGCCTCGAAGTTGAATATTCTCTTGGAAATAATCTTGGAGTTGCTGTAAGAGCCTGTGGGAGCTGCATGATCCTTTCCGCCGGGCTCAAAGTCAACGTTTTCGTATCTCCAACGCATAGCCCAGTCGACCTTCCAACCGAGCTTGCAGTTAAAGTTCTCAAGGAAATTGAAGTGTCCCGAGTGTCCGCAGCGGCATGTGTAGTCAGCCTCGGTTCCGTCCTCGGAGAAGGCGGTTATCTTTGTGAAGTCGGTCTTACATTCGGGGCAGAAGATGCTTACGGGAGAGTATGCAGCCTTTTCGGCATCATGCTCAGCCTTGAGTTCTTCCTCGCTCTTTGAGGTGTCCTTTGTTTTGAATGAGTCGAGAATCTCGAAGATCTCGCCTCTCTTTCGGATAGCCTCGATAATGTCCTTTGTATACTTGCCCGAGCGGTACATTTCTGCCTGATAACGGCAATCAAGCTCCATGCCAAAGGGCTCAATTCCCTTGAGAAATTCAGCTTCGAAGTGCTCCGCGTAGTTTTTGTGGCAGCCCCAAGGGTCGGGAATGTCAACGTAAGGACAGCCGATATATTTGTCGTAGTCGCTTCCGACCACAGCCTGAACGTTGGCGGGAATCTTGCGGCAACGGTCGAATTCGTCCCACGAAACGAGAAGTCTCGCTTTTTTACCCTTTTTCTGGAGAGCCTTTACCACGAACAGAGGCGTGGCAAAATCTCGGAAGTTACCGATGTGAACAGAGCCCGAGGGGCTGACACCTGCGGCACATACGTACTCCTCCTTGTCGGGATTTCTCGCGATGATCTTTTCTGCAATTTCTTCTGACCAATGCATTTTAGTTACTCCTTAAAACAATTGAAATTAAACATAGCATATTATTATAACATAAGAAGAAAAAAATGTCAATGATTTTTGGGAAAATAGAGAAAGATAACTCAATACCCATTATTACGCAAAACTAACCTTAGCCTTTCTCCGGGAGGAAGGCTAAGTTAGTTTGTGTACAAGACTACTCATCCGTCAAAACCTAAAGGTTTTGCCACCTTCCCTGACAAGGGAAGGCTAAGTTGGTTTGCGTAACGATGGGTATTGGTTTACCATTTATCATTTTACAGTTTACTTTGGATAAAAATTTTTTGATGTCTAACTTACAAAAAGCCTTCCCTTGTCAGGGAAGGTGGCAGCCGAATGGCTGACGGATGAGTAGTCTTATATGTGAAGTTGTTTTGAGATTGCAGAATTTTTGAGGGTTAGTTTTTGCAAAAAAAGCACCCCCACGGAATTTTCCGTGGGGGGACGCGGAAATATGTTATACAAAAATGCTGTGCATCCTCGGCAACGTGCCAAATCCAAAACATTGTCGCTTATGTTTCGCGTCCGTCAACATGTCATCCTCGAGCGAAGCGAACTTTTGTTGAGGAGAGCCGTGTCGTGTGCGGCAGGGCGAACCGATGCAAAAGCAAGCCACGTTAGTGGCGCAGGGATCTACAATGACTTTTTATTAGCTTTCTTGCGGTAAGTTACTATTATTTCCGCAGTACAGCAGAATGTAAGTTTATCCCGAGAAAGACAACAAAACTCCATACGAGATCCCATCGTTGCTAACGCAACTCGGTTTTGCTCACTCACTGCTTCGCAGGTTCGCCTCGCAAAACTTCGACTCCGCTTGCGCTCCGCTCAGGATGACATGCTGACGGATACTACAGACGACTATATTTTCGAGCGGACACGCTGACGGGGCGCCCCGCGAACATCCTTAGAAAACGGCTACATGTCATCCTGAGCGGAGCCGAAATTTTTTCGAAGGAGCGAAGCAATGTCCGCTCGCGGGCTTGCTACTAAGCGAGCTGAGAAAAAATCAAGCCGCTTTTAGCGGCGCAGGGATCTACTATGACTTTTCATTAGCTTTCTTACAGTAAGTTACTATTTTTTTCGCAGTACAGCAAAATGTAAGTTTATCCCGAGAAAGACAACAAAACTCCATACGAGATCCCATCGTTGCTAACGCAACTCGGTTTTGCTCACTCACTGCTTCGCAGGTTCGCCTCGCAAAACTTCGACTACGCTTGCGCTCCGCTCAGGATGCTTGGAGCACGACCGCTCGCAGTGCGAGGAGGAGGGAGTGCGACAAGGGAAAAAATAAGGAGCATCGGAGCGTTAGCCGACGAGGCGACTATATTTTTGATCGGACATGTTGACGGGTATTCCGCACATTCTCCGTCGTACGGCGTGATGTCCTCGACACGCTGACGGATATTTTGAAAACAAAAATTCCCCGATCTGCAATGACTCAATCGGAGAATTTTAAGCTTGATATAAAATTTATCACCAAAACGGGTGAGTAAACAGCTCAACGATAAACACCGTAAGGCAGGATGCCACGGCAACCTGAAAGAGGCTTCGTCCGAAAAACGCGAGAACAAGTGCTGCAAGAAATGCTACGAGTCCCGCAGTAGGGCTTTGGGTTGCTTCAAGAATTGCGGGGAAGGTCATAACAGCAAGGGTTACGTAAGGAACGTAGTATAAAAACGACCGCACGGTCTTGTTCTTTATTTCCTTGCGTATAAGAGTCAAGGGAAGAACTCTGATGAGAAAGGTTACGCCTGCCATAACGGCAATATAAAGATAAATATTCATGCCGTTTCCTCGCTTTCTGTTTTTTCTTCCTTGTCGGTTTTATCCTTGATGGGAAAGAAAATGGCGGCGCCGAGGGAAATGACAACGGTGAGAACTATAGTGGTAATTCCCGAATTTATATTGCGCAGATAGGGAAGATAATGAAATCCTGCCGAAAGCGCGAAGCTTATAAGCACGAGAGCGCCTACGACCTTGTTTCTTCTTGCTTCGGGAACAAATATGGAAATGAACATTCCGAAAAGTCCGACGCCGAGAGCGCTGAGCACCGATATGGGCAGAATATTTCCAAGTAGAGCGCCTACAAAGGTTCCCGATGTCCAGCCTGCGGTTGCAACACAGAAAGCACCGTATGTAAAGCAGGGGTCAAGAGGCACGGGGAGTCCCATGGATACACCGAATATTTCGTCTGTTACCGTAAAGCCGAGCAAAAGCCGCTGAAGTGTACCCACACCCGGCTTGAGCTTCTGAGACATGGATGCCGACATAAGCAGATATCTTGCGTTGGCAACGAGCTCCATAAGCGCGAGAACAAGTATGGGCGCGCCTACGCGTACCATATCAAATCCCACGTATTCACCGGCAGACGCATTTATGAGAAGACTGGTAAGCGCTGCCTGGAAGGGGTTAAATCCCGCATTCCGTGCGGCAATTCCGAGGGCAATAGCTACGGCAAAATACCCAAGGGAAATAGGTATGCCTGCCTTCATCCCCTTGAGAAACCATTTCTTTCGAGTCATGTTATAACCTTTCAAAGCTTTCGGGGCTATATTAATAGCCCCGAGTTTTTATTTTATATTCTTGAAATTAAACTAAGGAATAAGCTGCCTCGTCGCAAATGATAACTGCGTCGGGATGCAAGCATATAAGGGATGCGGGACACTTGGTGCTGATGTTACCCTTGAGCATTGCGCGGATAGCCTCAGCCTTGTTTGCTCCGGAAGCGAGAACGATAACCTTGCGAGCCTTGAAAACACTTTCGATTCCCATGGTAAGCGCGTGCTTCGGAACGTCAGCTTCAGATGCGAAGAAGCGGGAGTTAGCCTCAATAGTGCTCTGTGTAAGAGCAGTAAGGTGCGTACCCTTGATAAGCTCGTCATCGGGCTCGTTGAATCCTATATGACCGTTTCTTCCGATACCGAGAACCTGAATGTCAACGCCACCGAGGTCGTCAATGCGGTCCTCGTATGCCTTGCAGTGAGCCTCAACGTCCTTAGCCTGTCCGTCGGGAACGAAGGTCTTTGCCTTGTCGATGTTCACGTGGTCAAAGAGATTGCAGTTCATGAAATAACGGTAGCTTTGGTCGTTATCGGGTGTAATGGGGTAGTACTCGTCGAGGTTTACTGAGGTGGTCTTGGAGAAGTCTATTTCTCCGTTCTTGTACATCTCAATAAGATTCTTGTACATTCCGATAGGGGTGTCTCCGGTAGCAAGACCGAGTACGCAGTCGGGCTTTGCCTTCATTACGTCCGCTACGTGATTCGCAGCTACCTTGGACATTTCATCGTAATTTTTTACAACGATAACTTTCATTTTTTTCTCTCCTTGTTAATTTGTAAAAATAAATTTTATATAAAAATTTTGGTTTCATTTGGTTTTCTTCGAGGAAATACTTTCGTTTCTCTTTTTTTGTCTGTACTCACTGGGTGTACAGGACATTTGCTTCATAAAGGCGCGGTTAAAGGTGCGCATAGTATTAAAGCCCACCGCCTCGCTTATTTCGGTTACCGTGCGGTCAGACTTTACCAGAAGCTTGCAGGCGTTTGATACACGCAGGGAATTAATGTAATCATTAAAGCCTATATTGAGTTTTTCGCTGATAACGTGCGATATGTAATACTTGTTCAGATGGAGCTCCTTTGAAAGAATGCCGAGGGAGAGGGGCTTGTTGTAATTTTTATTGCAATAGTCCATAATGATGCCTACTGCGTGATAGTCTACGGCAGAAGCCTCCGAAAGCTCAAGTCTGCGCATAACCTTGGAAAGAAACACTAGGACAAGACCGCGCAGTATCGCGTCCTTGAATGGCTCATCCTTGTGATATACGTTGGAAATTTCTTTCACAAGATATGCCAACTCGCGGTCATTTGCGGCTCCCTTGATAACGGCGCTCTTTGGCAGAGACGAGGATATCAGTGGAAGGAGCTCGGGAATATAGTCCGGATTGATTTTCAATAGCACGTAGGATTCCCGCTTTACGGTCGTAAAGGAGTGTATTTGATTTGGAAATACAACGAAAGCGTCTCCGCTCAGAGCATCATACTCTGCGCTGTCAACGGTTATATGGGTATGACCGTCAAATATCATTGCGAGCTCAATCTGATAGTGCAGGTGTGAAGTATATCCGATGGTTCCTCCGGATACCTCGCTGTCTCGGCAATACAGATCCTTGCTTCCTTTTTCGTAAAAAGCCTGCATATCCACCTCAATAGAACGATTATAGGCTCATTATAACACAAACCTTCATCCATTGCAACCAATTTTGAATTAAAATATTATCAAATTCATATAATTTTGTGTATTTAACATAAAAAGGAATTACGGAGGAAAAGTATGGGGATGATAAGGAAGAAAATATTTGCCGTACTTACGCTTAGCTGCCTTTTAGTTGTTTTGTGTTCGTGTGGAACTGTCGGAAAAATTGACGATTACAGAAGCCGTCCGTTTCGGTGTGTAATAGATTTTTCGGTAGGGGAGAGGAAAATCTGTGCCGATTTGACGGTGAAGGATATTGAGAATACGCAAATGGAGATACTTTCTCCAGATGCTCTTGCGGGAGTTGTAATTTACGGTAAAGGTAAAGTCGAATACGGCGGAATGAGCTTAAATACGAAAGTCTTTGAGGAGCTCATATCCTACGCATGCGCCCTTGTTCCAAAGGGAGAGATGTCAAGAGAAAATAAGGTTAAAGGCAGAGCTTCGCTGTTGTGCGTAACGGTTGAAGATACAGAAATGGAAGGAAAAATTTATGAAATATACGTTGACAAAAAAAGCGGTTATCCCGTTGAGATTCATTTTGACGGAAAGAATATTTATGTTCGGGATTTTGAATTTATCGACTGAGGATACCGATGTATGAGCGGACAGCCAAGAGTGCTTCTCCTTACATCATCTCTTGAGCGAGGAGGAGCGGAGAGCCATGTAATAACTCTTGCGCAGGAATTGCAAAAGCTTGGTTGTTCTGTTGCGGTAGTGTCGTCGGGAGGCAGACTTGTATCAGAGCTTGAGGCTGAGGGAATAAATCATTATAGGACAGCGCTTGATAGCCGATCTCCTTGGAATATAGTAAAAAGCAGACGGAAGCTGAAAAAAATCATCAAAAAACAGAAAACCACAGTAATACACGCTCATTCAAGAATAGCCGCGTTTGCCGTATCGCCCATAGCTAAAAAGCTTCATATCCCCTTTGTTACAACGGTTCACGCCAAATTCGCGACCCCTTGGTATCTGAGGCGGCTGTCAAGGTGGGGGGATATATCCGTAGCCGTTAGCGAGGATCTGAGAGATTATCTTTGCAAAAGCTATAAAATCAGTCCTGAAAACACAAGAGTTGTTTCAAACGGAGTTGATGTGAGCAGATTTTATCCCCGGAAAAACGATGTGAAAAAGAGAAAGATTGTCTTTGCCAGCAGACTCGACGGAGATTGCTCTCGGACGGCATTTCTCTTACTTTCCCTGTCTGAACGGATTTGCGAGAACTACCCCGACACGGAATTTCTTATCTGCGGAGGTGGGGATAAATATTCAGAGCTTGCAAGCAAAGCCGAGGGTAAGCCTTTTTTCAGGATGCTTGGAGATATCGGTAAAATGGAAAAAATTCTTACCGACGCATGGATGTTTGTGGGGGTATCACGGGCAGCAATGGAGGCTATGGCATGCGGTATTCCCACGATTCTTTCGGGAGACGAGGGATATATTGGACTGATTGAAAATGAGGAACAGTTAAAAAGAGCGGCTCTTTGCAATTTTTGTTGCCGTGGGGAGAATCCTACTACCGAGGAGAGACTGTTTTACGATATTTGCAAGGGGCTTTCTCTTTCAAAGACCGAGAGAGAAGGTGTTGGCAAAATGCTTTTCGAATACGTGGAACAAAATCATTCCGCCGCCGTTATGGCAAGGGAAAATCTTAACGCCTACGGCGAGGTGTACAAACGGAGCAAAAAAAAGGAGGGAGGGGTGCTCCTTTGTGGGTATTACGGGTTCGGAAACATGGGAGATAACGCTCTTTTAAGAGCATCCGTTGATATAGCGAGAAAAAGGTACAAGGACAAGCCTGTATGCGCTCTTACCAAATCGCCGGGGAAGGACGAGTCCGAGTTTAACGTTCGGTGTGTCAGGCGTAGCTCTCCTTTTGCTGTTCGCAGGGAAATATCCAGAGCGTCGGTGCTCGCTTTCGGCGGCGGAACGCTTCTTCAGGAAAATACGAGCCTTCGGTCCTTGTGGTATTATTCGTCAATAATAAAATATGCGTGGAAAAAGGGTGTTCCCGTAGAGCTGTGGGGAAACGGATTGGGTGCTCCGAGAAGCGACCTCGGACGAAAGCTGATGAAAAGCGCGCTTTCAAAATGTCGATATCTTGGAATCCGAGACGGTGCATCGCTTTCGGAATGTGTTGAAATACTCGGAGAGGGTAAGAAAAGCAATATATGCCGTGAGGACGATCTGGCAAAAGGAAAAGCTCCCGCATGCAGCGAAAGAGTTGACTATATATTGAAAAGTGTGGGGATAACCGAAAAAACCGCGCCAAAGGGCTATGCGGTGGTTGCCGTCAAAGGAAGCGAGAACAAAGGATATAAGGAGATATTTGACAAATGGCTTCTTTCATTGGTTCTCGACGGAATAAAGCTTCTTGTCGTTCCTATGTTTCCGAAAGAGGACCGAGAGGAAAGCCTTGGACTTTGCAGACGTCTTGGGGGAGTCCTTCTTGAGGGAATAGGAGAGGGAGATATGGTTGGGATAATTAAGAGAGGACAGGTGGTGTGCGGAATGAGATTTCATTCTCTCGTATTTGCCGCTTCGGTGGAAACTCCCTTCGTGGGATTTGGGGGAGACACGAAAATTGAAAGCTTTTGCCGTGAAAACGGAGGACTCTATTTTACGGATCTTTATTGAAGCGCAGAGAAAAAAATTTTTTCTTTTACTTGCAAATTAATAAAAAATATGGTATAATACTCCCGTAAATTTTTAGGTGCTGAAAGGCGATATGAATATGAGTACAAGAATAGGTATTTACGGTTACGGAAATCTTGGCAGGGGAATAGAAAATGCTATCCGTCAGCGTCCCGATCTTTGCCTTGTTGCCGTTTTTACAAGACGCGATCCGTCGACCCTCAAAATAGGAACAGAGGGAGTTCCCGTTTGCCACGTAAGCGACGTGGATTCCTTCGTTGATAAAATAGACGTTATGATACTTTGCGGCGGAAGCGCTACCGACCTTCCAACGCAAACTCCCGAGCTTGCAAAGAAATTCTGCGTAGTAGACAGCTTTGACACTCACGCGAAAATCCCTACGCATTTTGACAACGTTGACGTCTCGGCAAGAGAGGGGAAAAAGACCGCCCTTATTTCGGCAGGCTGGGATCCCGGTATGTTCTCGGTCAACAGGCTTTATGCGTCTGCCATTCTTCCCGACGGAAAGGACTATACCTTTTGGGGAAAGGGAGTAAGTCAGGGTCATTCGGACGCTATCCGCAGAATTGACGGTGTTCTTGACGGAAAGCAGTATACGATTCCCGTGGAAGCTGCGCTTGATGCCGTGAGAAGCGGAAGCTGCCCCGAGCTTACCGTAAGACAAAAGCATACGCGCGAATGCTTCGTTGTAGCAGAGGAAGGAGCCGATAAGGCGAGAATAGAAAAAGAGATCAAAGAGATGCCCAACTATTTTGCCGATTACGATACGACAGTTCATTTTATCACTATGGAAGAGCTTAAGAGAGACCATGGCGGTATTCCTCACGGTGGCTTTGTAATACGCACGGGCAAGACCGGCAGAGAGCTTGAAAACTCACATGTTATTGAATATAGCCTAAAGCTTGACTCTAACCCCGAATTTACCGCATCGGTCATAGCCGCTTACGCAAGGGCTGTTCACAGAATGTACAGAGAGGGAATGATTGGCTGTAAGACCGTATTCGACGTGCCTCCCGCATACCTTACCGACAAGAGCTACGAGGAAATAATTTCGACTATGCTCTGAAAAGTAAAAGATTTTAAAAAAAATTCAAAAAATATATTGAAATAATCAACAGACTGTGATATAATATAGTGTCGTGAACCGAACAGCTTCTGCTGAGAGCTTTGCGAAGACCGTTCTTTTAAGGAGATTATTATTATGAGCCGCATGATAGGAACAGTATCCAGAGGCGTAAGAGCGCCTATTATAAGACAGGGAGACGACATAGTTGAAATCGTCGTAAACTCTGTTATCGAGGCATCTGAGGATGCAGGATTTGAATTTCACGACCGTGATATCGTTGCAATGACCGAGGCTGTCGTAGCGAGAGCGCAGGGCAACTACGCAACGGTAGACGATATAGCCGCAGACGTTAAGGCAAAGTTCGGCGGAGAGACCGTGGGCGTTATATTCCCCATATTCTCCCGTAACCGTTTCTCTATTTGCTTGAGAGGAATCGCAAAGGGCGCAAAGAAGGTAGTTATTATGCTTTCTTATCCCTCCGACGAGGTTGGAAACAGCCTTATCACTCTTGACGACGTTGATGAAAAGGGAATCAATCCCTATACGGACGTTCTTTCTCTTGAGCAGTACCGTGAGCTTTTCGGATATAAGAAGCACATCTTTACGGGTATGGACTACGTTGCATACTACGAGGAGCTTGTACGCGGCTGCGGAGCAGACTGCGAGATAATCTTCGCTAACAACGCAAAGGCAATTCTCAACTATACCAAGAACGTTCTTTGCTGTGATATCCACACAAGATTCCGTACCAAGAAGATACTTAAGGCGGCAGGCGCTGATATCGTTCTCGGAATGGATGAGATACTCAACGCTCCCGTAAACGGAAGCGGATATAACGAGAATTACGGACTTCTCGGCTCCAACAAGGCAACCGAGGATCAGATAAAGCTATTCCCGAGAGACTGTCAGCCCGTAGTTGACGCTATTCACGACAAGCTTCTTGAGAAGACGGGCAAGAACATTGAGGTAATGGTATACGGCGACGGCGCCTTCAAGGACCCCGTAGGAAAGATATGGGAGCTTGCTGACCCGGTCGTAGCGCCCGCATATACCAAGGGACTTGTGGGAACGCCCAACGAGCTTAAGCTCAAGTATCTTGCGGATAACGAGTTCGCAGGACTTTCGGGCGACGAGCTTAAGGAAGCAATTAAGTCCAAGATCCACGAAAAGGACGAGGACCTCTTTGGAAAGATGGCATCCGAGGGAACGACACCCAGACGTCTTACAGACCTTATCGGATCTCTTTGCGACCTTACCTCGGGTTCGGGAGATAAGGGAACTCCTATCGTATTCATTCAGGGATATTTCGATAACTACACCGCAGAATAAAAATTACAGGCTGCTTCAAAACGAAGCAGCCTGATTTTTACTTTATTTGCTTTATTTAACCTATTCAACGTATTTTTCTACACCGAAGCTCTTATAAAATTCTATATCGGGTTTTTCGGTAAAGTCATACGAATAGAAGAAAATAACCTTGAAAAAGACTCCGTTATCTATTCCAAATATTTCTACAGATGTTGGAATGCTGTCGGATGCTATGTGTTTGGAATTCTCCGTATTGCGAATTAAATAGGTTTCAGATACATATAAGGTTTTATCGGGAAGATTTATCGAGAAGTTGATCTTTTGACGCATGTAGGATTCGGATCCGTATATATATACCGTTGCGTTTTGTCCCGAAATGGTGGTGGATGAAATCAGGTCGCTTGGTGAGTAAGTATCAAAATCGGACTTTACTTTCTCAAAGCTCTTTTGGGTTATTATATGAAAATTTCCCATGTGACTATTCGTAATGTTATCCCTTAAGAAGAAATAATATTCTTCTCCTCCAACATTAACGTATCCGTAACTTGCGCTTTCAGGCAGCTTCGGGATATAAAGATTTTCAAGATCGGCAATCGGAATATTATTGTTCTCGTCTCTCGGGAATCCGTTTACTACTTCGTCAATGTCGTGCTGTGTAAGGCTTCCTGTATATATCTTCTCACGTAATTCCTTTAAGCTGTTGCCATAAATAGTGTTTAGGTGTCTTACACACCCTTTATTCCAATAGGGATCCTTTTCTTTTCCTTTTTTGGGTTCAAGATAGTACTTTCCGTTTATTCTCTCAATGGTATAAAGCTCTGCGTTTACCACTGTGCCGTCTTGAAGAACTTCGGATTCCTCTGCTTTTTCCGAGACTGAGGGACCGCTTGCTTTGCATCCCGCCAGAAGCATAGATAAGATCAGCAAAACGGGTAAAAAAATTCTTAAATGCTTCTTGGGTGATTTCATAACATTGTCCTCCTGTGTGTTTTTTATGTGTGTGAAAGCAAAAAACGCATACCTTTGTTTCCAAAGCTATGCACAGAAAACGTATCGGCAAAATAGCTTTGTCAACACCTGTACCTATATTATAACATAATTGCGTAAAAATGTCAATATAAAAGTAAAAGATGGCGGTCTCTAATGAGAGCGCCATCTTTTGCGTGTATCAAAATCACCAAAGCTCGGCAATATCAAATATAAGACGCTCGGTCTTTTCCCAGCCGAGACAAGGGTCGGTGATAGATTTGCCGTATATATGCTCTCCGATCTTTTGCGCGCCGTCCTCAATGTAGCTTTCTATCATAAAGCCCTTTACAAGTCCCTTTATTTCGGGGTAATGACGGCAGGTGTGGAGAACGTCCTTGCATATTCTCGGCTGCTCTGCCCATTTCTTACCCGAATTTGCGTGATTTGTGTCAATAATTACCGCCATGTTTTGGAGATTCTTAGATGAATAATCCTTGTATAAATTCATAAGATCCTCATGGTGATAGTTGGGGTGGGAGTTGCCGAACTGGTCTACGTATCCGCGCAGGATCGCGTGGGCTAAGGGGTTACCCGACGAAACACATTCCCAGCCGCGATAAAGGAAGGTATGAGAATGTTGAGCGGCGGTTATGGAATTGAGCATTACAGAGATATCTCCGCCGGTGGGATTTTTCATACCTACGGGAATGTCAATGCCACTGGCGGTAAGCCTGTGCTGCTGGTTCTCGCTGGAGCGCGCGCCTACGGCAACGTACGCGAGCAGGTCGGAAAGATAACGGTAGTTTTCGGGATAAAGCATCTCGTCGGCGCAGAACAAGCCGGTTTCCTCTATTGCTCTTGTATGCAGACGGCGAATGGCAATAATACCCTCAAGCATGTCGGCAGCGGCATCGGGGTTGGGCTGGTGTACCATACCCTTGTAGCCGTCTCCCGTGGTGCGGGGCTTGTTCGTGTATATTCTCGGAATAATTACTATTTTGTCCTTGACCTTTTCCTGAATGTCGGCAAGTCTTGTAATATAGTCGAGAACCGAGTCCTCTCTGTCGGCAGAGCAGGGACCTATTACAAGAACGAGTCTGTCATCCTTGCCCGTGAATATGTCGGCAATTTCACGGTTGCGTTCCTCACGCTTTTGTACGTATTCGGGCTTTAAGGGGAACTGCGCCTTAACGTCCATCGGTATCGGAAGCTTCCTTATGAATTTTATGTTGTTTTGCATTGTATATACCTCTCATTTGTGAAAAATATTCATAAATACTGCATTATTATACACCTAAAGGGTTTGATTGTCGAGTAAGTTAAAAAAATAAATACAAAATTTGCAAAAAATATTTACAAATTTTAGACTTAATTTAAAAATTAAGTGGGTCTTTCGATTGACTGTAATAAAAAAATATGGTAAAATATAGATGTAAGAAATGAGGTGATTTTATGTCATTAAGAGAAGAAATGGAATTAATGTGTACCTGCGCAAGAGTTGCATCGCATAAAATGGCTCTTGTGGATACCGATAAAAAGAATTCAGCGCTCCTCAAAATAGCAGAGCTTATAGAAAAAGAGGGTGATGGTTTAATCGAGGCGAACAAGCTTGACCTTGCTGCAGCTGAGGCAAACGGTGTACCGGGGGCAATGCTGGACCGTCTCACAATTACCAAGACAAGACTTGCAAATATGTGCGCATCTTTGCGCGACCTTACGGAGCTTGATGATCCCGTAGGCAAAAGCGAGAGCTGGAGCCGTCCCTCGGGAATCGAGATAACGAGAACGAGAGTGCCTCTCGGCGTAGTTGCCATGATATATGAGGCTCGCCCCAACGTAACCGTGGATTCCGCAGCGCTCTGCCTGAAAACGGGTAACGCGGTAGTTTTACGTGGCGGAAAAGAGGCTATAAATACCAATATGGCAATTGTTAGGCTTATAAAGAAGGCTCTCGATGAATGTGAGCTTGACCCCCATGCCGTAGAGCTTGTAATGTCCACCGAAAGAGAAAGCGCAAATATTCTCATGACCATGAGAGGATATATAGACGTGCTTATTCCCAGAGGCGGAAAGGGACTTATAAAGAGCGTCGTTGAAAACGCAAAGGTTCCCGTAATCGAAACCGGAGCGGGAAATTGCCACACCTACGTAGACGAAAGCGCCGACGTAGATATGGCAATAAAGGTAGCGGTAAACGCAAAATGCTCCCGTCCGTCTGTCTGCAACGCAATGGAGACTCTGCTTGTTCATTCGAGTATAGCGGGCGCGCTTTTGCCCCGCCTTGCCGAGGAAATGAAGAAATACGGTGTTGAGATACGCGGATGCGCAAAGACAAGAGTTCTTGTTCCCGACGCAAAAGAGGCTACCGACGAGGACTACAATACAGAGTATAACGATTATATTCTTGCGATAAAGGTTGTCAATTCCTGCACCGAGGCAATAGACCATGTAAATAAATACAGCACGGGGCACAGTGAGGCGATAATTACCGAGAATAAGGAGAATGCAGACAGATTCCTTAAGGAAGTAAATTCCGCGGCAGTATACGTAAACGCATCAACGAGATTTACCGACGGAGGAGAATTTGGCTTTGGAGCCGAGATAGGAATTTCAACCCAGAAGCTCCACGTAAGAGGACCTATGGGACTGCCCGCTCTTACAACCGAAAAATATCTCATAAGAGGAAACGGAGCAGTAAGATGAGTAGATTTATCATAGCGTCGGATATTCACGGAGACGCAAAGACAACGGCTCTTTTGCTTGAAAGATACAAAGAAAGCGGAGCCGAGAAGCTGGTGCTTCTCGGCGACGTGCTTTACCACGGACCGAGAAACGACCTGCCCGCAGGCTATGCTCCAAAAAAGGTCATTGAGCTTTTAAACGCGATAAAGGACGATATACTTTGCGTAAGAGGAAACTGCGAAGCGGAGGTTGACGAAATGGTGCTGAAATTTCCCGTCCTCGCCGATTACGCTTTTATCGACGTAGACGGATTGAGATTTTTTGTAACTCACGGACATAAATTCAACACGGAAAACCCGCCCCCCCTCAGAAAAGGCGATATTCTTCTGCACGGACATACCCACGTGCCCGTGGCGATTCCTTTTGGCAACGACAATATCTATATAAACCCCGGCTCGGTATCCATACCCAAGGAAAACTCCGAAAAGGGCTATATACTCTACGAAGACCGCAGAATGAAATTCTGTAACCTCGAGGGTAAGGTTTATAAGGAAATAGGGCTTTGAACCGAATAGAAAATAAAATGCCGCCGCATCCATTAGGGTGCGGCGGTTGTTGCTTTATTATGAATTGAGAACCGTAAATGATATTATGTATTCAGCAAACAAAAAATTATTTTTCAAGAATGTAATAATATTTGTATATTACGTCGCATTCGAGGGCATCGTTATGTCTTGTATCCTCAACTGTAACTTTGTTGCCGGAAACAGAGATTCTTGTATCGTCGTTGTTGGCAGTGATACTGTTTTCATAGTACGTAGCGCAGTCATAACCCGTCGAGGTACTGTCGATAGAAGGATATACCTTTATGCCGTCCTTTTCCTCAAGGGATTCATCGTTTGAATATACACCGAATTCCTTAACAATGCCGTTTTCAAAAAGCAAATACTCCTTATACAAAACGTAATTGCCCTCGGACTTTACGTACATTGTTTTATTTGATGCCCATTCCCGCAATTTGGCTTCGGATTCTGTTTGAAGCTGTGCTACAAGCGCATCGTACTGATCCTTGGAGATCGCCGCATCATCAGCATCGAATCTGCCGGGTTTTACCTCTACAGTTGCAGACTCGAATATATATTTGCCACCCTCAACAATGGAGTTGTCGATTGGATTGCCTTCGCCGTTTTCATCGGGGTTGTTAGAGGTCGCATCAATACGTTTCATACCTAAAAGGGACAAGAATTTGCCGCAGGACATCAGTGATCCACAAAACATAAAAATACACAATACTAAAGACGCAATTCTCAAAAATTTTACTTTCATTTTTTGATCCTTTCCTTTTGCACATGGCAAATATAGTTTGATTTTGTATTACATGCAGCGATATTTGCACAGTGAACGTAACAAACTGCTACACATGCATTGTAGCATAATATTATAACTATGTCAAGAGTATTTTTTAAAATGTGATAAAATATGAAAATGATCGGGCTGAGAGAAATACGGCTGAAAAAAGGATATAATCAGCTTAAGGTTGCTATGGACCTTAATATTAGCCGAGAGGCGATCTCGTTCTATGAGACGGGGAAGAGAAGTCCCGACGTCGAAATGCTTATAAAGCTTTCGGAGAATTTTAACATATCAATAGATTATCTTATTTTCGGCAAAGAATTTGAGAAAAAATAAAAAGACGGTCTGTGTTTATGCAAACAGTCTTTCGTAATTTTAATTTGTAACTCACGGACATAAATTCAACACGGATAACCCGCCCCCCTCAGAAAAGGCGATATTCTTCTGCACGGACATACCCACGTGCCCGTGGCGATTCCTTTTGGCAACGACAATATCTATATAAACCCCGGCTCGGTATCCATACCCAAGGAAAACTCCGAAAAGGGATATATACTGTACGAAAACCGCAGAATGAAATTCTGTAACCTTGAGGGTAAGGTTTATAAGGAAATAGAGCTTTGAAGTGAAAAATAAAATGCCGCCGCATCCATGAGGGTGCGGCGGTTTCTCGGTGTATAGGCGTTATTTCGACAATTTGATCAAAGGCTTGTTGGCGGTATCAAATATAGATACGACTACCAGAAAAGCGGAAATTGCGAGGGTAACGTAGAACAGTACGTCAAATGACACAAGGCTATGTACGTATGTTTTTGTTATACCGTAAGAGGTAAATTCATTGCAATGATAGTGAGTTGAAACTAAGGGCATTACAAGCATATAAACAAAAGAAACGGAAGAAAATACTGTATTGATAACCGAAATTGACTTTTTTCTTGCGAAGAAATTAGCAAATGACAGTATAATAGTTGTAGCAAAAAGTAGTATAGCTATAATTGCCCAAATGCTTGATGAAGACAAGAAGGTGAAATCCCAAAAACTACAGTTTGTTGTGCTGGAAGAAAGCTTTTCTTGGCCATATCCGTAATATCTGGAGCTCCAGAACTCTTCGTTGAGGCAGGTGGAGAATTTTGAAATAAAAAAAGATCCTATTGTAAAGCCACCTAAAACGGTATACAGTATAAACGACAAGCTCCTTTTTCGAGATGCACTGTTTTCTACGGCTACAGGTGCGTGCTCGGGTTCCGGTGAGATGAACGGTTCACCGTTAATGTTTGTACCACAATTGGGGCAAAATCTTGCGTCTCCAATGTTGGTTCCACAATTTTTACAAAACATTTTGTTGTCTCCTTTTGATGTTTGATTTGATTTAAAAATTTATGCTATACAAGGTCGGCGCACCGAGAACACCGACCTTGATTGCGCACATAATTGATATAGCGATTTATTTGATCAATCGCAAGAGTTACAATACATATCCTGATAGCAGCTCGTTGTATTGGTACACGTGTTGTTTTTTCCATAACAAGGAAACGGACCGTATTCAGCGCACGAGGGGTGTCCGCAGCTTGTTGATGATGATCCCGAAGACCCCGAAGAGCCGTAAGAATCGGAGATACCGTATTGGGTTGAATTATCTGATTCTATTATCAGAAAAACGCTCCAGTAGCCGACAACAAGAATAACGGCGAGTATTACGGATATCCATCTCCATTTCTTTTGTGTCTGAGATGGATTTCTTTGTGTTTCCTGTACTTTTTGCAGTCTTTTCTCCAAGGAATTGTAGTTGGTCATGGCAATTTTTATCGAAAGTCCGCGAAATCCGTTTATTATTGCAAAAAGAACAAATAACATACCCAAAAGCGGTATTATGATAAATGAATCCTCAACCATTAAATTCGAGCTTGTTGATATGATTATACCGCATATATTAATTACAAATCCTAAAATAAAGAAAATAACAGATAGAATTGAACATTCTTTTTTGCACTTTTTCATGTCAGCAATCAATGCTTCCTTGGTCGTTATAACTTCGGCTTTTTGTTCATTTGACTTTTTCATAATCTGTCCCCGTAAAATAATTTTGCACACTTTGTGAAATAAAATCTATGTTAGCCCAAGCGTGCTTGGTAAAGCAACATAGAGAGCATTATTTTATCTCATAACATATATTCAGTGCTATGTAACAAATTGTTACATATGAATTGTAACATAATGTTACAATTATGTCAAGAGTATTTTTTTAAAAGGTGATAAAATATGAAAATGATTGGGTTGAGAGAAATACGGCTGAAAAAAGGATATAATCAGCTTAAGGTTGCTATGGATCTTAATATTAGCCGAGAGGCGATCTCGTTCTATGAGACAGGTAAGAGAAGTCCCGACGTCGAAATGCTTATAAAGCTTTCGGAGTATTTTAACGTATCAATAGATTATCTTATTTTCGGTAAAGAATTTGAGAAAAAATAAAAAGACGGTCTGTATTATGCAAACCGTCTTTTCGTTTGAGTCAGCCAATTTTTGATTAATATAACTTATAATTATGCGGTTTTTACCGCAAGCTCGGATATGGAGGTGAAATAATGTACCCCTCCTGCCTCACCGATTATACGTATGCCACTACACTTTGCGGGGGTTGTGAGCTTGAAGGTATAGCTCTCGCAACTCTGTCCGAAGTTTGAAATAGCATTTCCGTTCGGATAATCGGGAGTTAAGGTAAATTCGGCATCGATCCATTCTCCTCTAATAAAGAGCTGGAGCCTTAATGTGCCCGATTTGAACCATCCGCCGTCGTGAAAATGCTTACCCTCTGTAAATACAACCTCACTTACCGTCCACTCTTCGCGGAATATATATCCGTAATAATCCTCATGGGGCTCGTTATTTCCTCTGTACGTATCATACTGAAGCATCGAATCGGTATTTCCGACGTTGGGCACTACACCGTCTGCTATAACGCTTATATTTTTATTACCCTCACCGCTGGGATTGGAAATGCTTACGAGTATGATCGCATTTTCCGTAGGCGAGTTGGTTTTTATTTCCTCGTAGGTCGGATTTTCAACGTGCGTTACTTCTACGTTAAGCTCGGCACAGGAAATATAGGTCTTATTTCCTCCCGCCTCACCTGTTATGCGTATTCCGCGGCAAGCGATCTCCTCCTTCAGGGTAAACACAAAGGTCTCGTATGGATCGCCCTGTGCCTCCAACGTATTTGTTTCAACATATTTGGGTGAGCACTCTGTGTCTACCTTTTTCCATACTCCGTCAATCAGAACCTCAATAGTCGGAGTGCTCTTGAACCAACCGCCATCGTGATAATTCACTCCCTCGGTAAACAACACCTTGGATACGGTTACCGTATGGTCGAAGTTAAGCGCAAACCAGCCATCGGTCATTGCTCCGTTTTTGTAGGTGTCGTATTGAATCTTTGCCGACTCATTCCTTGATGTCGGAACGTAGCCATCGGTTATAACGGATATATCCTTACTGCCGGCACCCCAAGGAGAGGTTTCCGAGCAGGTAGGCGTGATTTTAAAGCCTCTGTCTCCGAGTAGATCGCTAAGATCTACCGTTTTAGATGTCTTGGCTGTATATTCTCCAAGCTTAGCTGTGCAGGTTATAGTATAAACGCCTGCGTTCAAGTATTTGTAAGACGAGACGTTAGAGGGTACTTTCACACCGTCTCCCATATCAAAGGAATATTCTATGTCAGATGCAGATTCTCCCTTGGGGGCTACCGCCTTTGTTGTGATATTTATAACTCCATTGTTGTTTTTAACAATATCCATATATACCGTCAGAATGTCATCAGGCCACTGTTCAAACGGCACGGGAACATCTTCGGTCTCGGCAATCACTGTCCATACCCCTTCGTTACAGACTGCGCCGGATGCGGTAAGTGCTTCACGAGCAAGCTCTGTATTAACGTCAATGCAATCTTGCAGGGTATAGTCGGTGTAAGAAAATTTCTTTTGGGAATAATTGACTCCTCTAACGTATTTTTCGGGAAGTCCCGAAAGACCGTAAAGTGCTCCGAGAACTGCGGCAACGCTTGAAGGATTGCAATCGCTGTCCTGACCGCATCTCATGGATATAACCATGCTGTCTTCAAAATCACCCTCACCCCAAAGAAGACCGATCAGGATATACGCCGCATTTAGCTTTGCGTCGATATTTCCGCTACAGTCGGGACATTTGTCGTCGGTTCCCCAAGCACTCTCAATTTCACTCCAGCACTCTTCCCAGGTCATTCCTTTTTCGTAGCATTTTACGACCTGATCCATTACTTTGCGGAATTTAGTGCCCTCGGGTATAGCACCTATACCTGCATCTATCACCGCATCAAGATCATCTGTTACGAAAGCTGCCGAATGCATTACCGAAACGAATACTCCACCGTAAACTCCATCACCGTAATTGATCAGGTGTCCTATCTCAAAGGCGCGCTTTCCTGCCATAGACATCATTCCGGGATAAATATTTCCGAGA
The DNA here is from genome assembly GCA_015064735.1 of Oscillospiraceae bacterium. Taxonomy (GTDB): domain Bacteria; phylum Bacillota; class Clostridia; order Oscillospirales; family CAG-272; genus HGM12713. The sequence continues at coordinate 13,060 of SVRP01000006.1, read as the reverse complement.
AAATCAGATTCTATCTGCCAGTCTATATCGTCTGCACAATAGCTGTTAAGATAATGCCCCGCCATGCTTGGTTCAATACCCATCTGAAGATTAAGTCTTCCAAAATAATTCGCATGCCAAAGTGCAAAGTCGGAATCACGGAAATAGGGGGCAATCTCGTCTACGGTTGCGTCAATGCCATGGTCTTTCATAGCATCCATAAAGGGAACTTCCACGTAAAGGTCGTCCTGTGAGAAAGCGTTATTTACCATTTCGGACGTCCACACGGGAACCTCGTTTTCCGGAATTATAGTTCCTTTGTACTTAAACTCCGTTGATGCCGCCCATGATACACCAACCATCTGACCTACCCATGAACCTGCTATCTTGTCCTCCAAATTCTCGTTTGAAAGCTCGATTTTAGTATGAGGTACATCCCAATCAAAATCCGTACCGGTATCTTTATCATTGTCAACGTTGGGTTGTGTTTCTGTAATTGTACCGCTCTCCGTTTCTCCATCGGTTATTTTATCAGTATCCTCCAAAGGCTTATCGGAGCACGACACAAAAGTAACGGCAAGTGAAATACACATACATACAGCCAAAAGACTCGTTGTGATTCGCAGTAATAATTTGGATTTCATAACCCCACCTCCATCTAAAAGATTGTTACATCTAAATTTTACATTTTTTATTCAAAATTGTCAACCATCTGAAAGGTGTAATTAATACAACCGTGAATTGTAAATGAAAATTCTTCGGCTTTCCACGCGCGGATCATTATCGCAATTGCCGTGTGGCATCGGCGTATAAAGTCGTGAAGTTGGAAATCAAGGTGATAATTAAACATAGAAAAAAACACTCCTGATTCTTGGATTTTCAGTACCCAATAAATCAAGAGTGTTTATTGTATTACAAGTGTCAAGTCCCCTTATTTTATAAAACTTAATAGAGTTTGTACTTGAGCCTCAAATTATCCGCAATCATAGCAATAAACTCACTGTTTGTGGGCTTTTCGATACAGAAGCCTTCTCCTGTGGGAGAAGGTGGCAGCCGAAGGCTGACGGATGAGGAGTCCTTTACGCATTTTAAACACCTCATCCACCGCTCACGCGGTCCCCCTTCCCCCACTGGGGAAGGCTATTATTAATACAGCTTATATTTCAGTCTGAGGTTGTCAGCTATCATCGCAATAAACTCGCTGTTTGTGGGCTTTTCGATACAGAAGCCTTCTCCTGTGGGAGAAGGTGGCAGCCTAAGGCTGACGGATGAGGAGTCCTTTACGCATTTTAAACACCTCATCCACCGCTCACGCGGTCCCCCTTCCCCCACTGGGGAAGGCTATTATTAATACAGCTTATATTTCAGTCTGAGGTTGTCAGCAATCATCGCAATAAACTCACTGTTTGTGGGCTTTTCGATACAGAAGCCTTCTCCTGTGGGAGAAGGTGGCAGCCGAAGGCTGACGGATGAGGAGTCCTTTACGCATTTTAAACACCTCATCCACCGCTCACGCGGTCCCCCTTCCCCCACTGGGGAAGGCTATTATTAATACAGCTTATATTTCAGTCTGAGGTTGTCAGCTATCATCGCAATAAACTCGCTGTTTGTGGGCTTACCGCGGGTGTTTTGAATGGTATATCCGAAATAAGAATTCAGAGTATCCACGTCGCCTCTGTCCCACGCCACCTCGATTGCGTGGCGAATAGCGCGCTCAACTCGGCTTGTGGTGGTCTGGTATTTCTTTGCCACGGAAGGGTAGAGGACCTTTGTAACCGAGTTTATCATGTCGCTATCCTTGATGGTCAGCAAAATTGCAGTACGCAGGTACTGATATCCCTTGATATGCGCGGGTACGCCTATCTGGTGAATAATTCTCGTTACCTGAGTTTCGATATCGGGAACGCTGTCGGCCTGCTCCTGCTGTACGGGCTCGGCTATCATATATCTGCCTGCCGAAAGAGACTGTATATGCTGGCAAAGACTTTCGATATTGTATGGCTTTAGCAGACAAAGGTCGGCTCCCGCACGCGCCGCTTCCATAAATATGCTCTGATTTGAAACCATAGAAACTATAATAAAAGCAGGTGGAAGATCGTCTCCGAAATGAAGTGATCTGCAATTTCTCAACACTCCTATTCCGTCAAGCTTTGAGAGCCATACGTCAAGTATTGCCACGTCGGGATGGTAGCGTCCTATTTTTATAAGAGCTTCTTCGCCGTTTGCCGCCTCCTCTATATTTTTATATCCCGCCTTTTTTAGCTCGTTACAGAGAGCTTGTCTGCCCGCGGGATTTTCGTCAGCTATAAGTATTTTCGTGTTTATTTCCATTTTCCTGCTCCTTTTTATGTTGATATGCATATATTACCATATTTTGGTAAAAACATCAAGTGTTTTACAGAATTTTCCAGAAAAAAAGAGAAAGATTTTTTTGCGAAATAAAAAAATATCGTCGAAGGTGTCAGGTTATGGGGGAATAATGGGCTATTAAGCGGTATTATAGTACTTTTTGTCGCAAATTAAAACAGACCCTTCGGAATAGCCCGAAAGGTCTGTTTTCATGTTATTTTGCGTAATTCTTATAAATTGTTATGCTATCCTTGGTGGACTGTGAAGACGAAACCTCTGTTTGTGTTTCGTCTATACGTCCAACGTTGACGCATATGTACTGCTTACCGTTTGAAGCATTTTTTGCAACCGTTACAAAGCAACCTGTAGGGATATCTTCATAGCCGGTCTTGCCGCCGATAACGGTAATATTGCTGTTGACTTTCGGGTCGTTTCCCATTCTCTCGCTGTACCACGACGAGTAGATGGTAGGCTGTCTGTATGGGTCTGTGTTTCCGCTTTCATAGCCACTGTATATGTCAACGGTCGTTCCCACGTAGGAGGTGATTATCTTCTTTGCCGTGGGATTTTTCATAGCCTCGTTCATTATGATAGCCATTTCACGGCAGGTGGTATAGTGATTTGCGTCCTGGAGTCCCGTAGTGTTTACAAAATGGGTATCCTTAAGTCCTAAATCAACCGCCTTCTGATTCATCAGAGACACAAAATCGGCTTCGCTTCCGGCTATGTAATCTGCAATAAGAAGACATGCAATGGTATCCGACGTGTAATTTATAAGATAAAGTGCGCTCTCAACACTTATCTGATCTCCGGCAACAAATCCCATAATACCCGAAGCCTTGTTGCTCTGCTGATAATCGATCATCCATTGCTCGACAGTCAGGAGCTTGCCGGCATTGGGAGCTTTTTCGCAGGCTACAAGAAGGGTCATTACCTTGGTCATAGATGCGGGATAGATTCTTGTGTCGGAATTTTTACCCGCTACAGCGTTTCCGTTACTCATGTCGATAAGTACAGCTGCTTGTGATGCAATTCCGCTTATCTCCTCCGCGGGTGCGGAATAATTTACGTTTACTCCGCTTTGTGTGGCAGAGGGTAGGGAAATGGTATATTCAACCTCAGGCCTTGTGTCCTTTGGCGGTTTATTTGTACTTGGCTTTTTACCCGCAGAGCCACCCGCGTTTTCCGTAGTAGAGCCGTTCCCGTTATTGACAAGAACTATAGTCATTGCAATAAGTCCGCCGATGATCGCAACGACAAGAATAGAGATCAAAGCAATTATAAGCGTTTTATTTGACTTTTTAGGAGCGGATCTGCGATTCTGCGGACCGTTCATAGGGGGTCTTTGCCCTTGCATTGGAGGTCTCTGCCCTTGCATGGGAGGTCTCTGCCCTTGCATTGGAGGTCTCTGTCCTTGCATGGGAGGTCTCTGCCCTTGCATTGGAGGTCTCTGTCCTTGCATTGGAGGTCTCTGTCCTTGCATGGGAGGTCTCTGTCCCTGCATAGGAGGTCTTTGACCCGTCTGCGGTCTGTTTTGCTGACCGTTTGGCGTTCTTGTCTGATTTGGATTATTGTTCATTTTTACTTCCTTATGTATGTACGAAATTCAGCAAATTATTAAAAATTCCTTCAAGTTATATTCTACCATAATCAAGCGTATTTTTCAATAAGAAAAAGTAAAATATTGCAGATGATTTTAAGATATTTTTAAAGTTACCGTCCGACAAAAAATGCCGAACAGCTTCATGTGTGCATATGATGATAATGGCAGTAATGCCGTAAAACTTTTAAGGAGAAATTTCATGCCAATCTTTACCAATAAAGCCACTCTTTCCTATAACGGAATAACGGTGGATTCAAATACCGTAACGGGTAGCTATACGGAGCTGCTTACCGTCAGTAAGATAGCGCTTCCCGACAGCTATGGACCCGAGTCGGTAATAACCTACGTTATAAGCCTTGTAAATGCGGGAACTACCGCCCTTACGGGACTTGTCGTATCCGATGATCTCGGCGGATATGCTTTTGATACGACCACAGTTTATCCTCTGACCTACGTTGAAGGCTCACTTCTTTACCTTATAAACGGAACACCCCAGACAGCTCCCGCGGTAGTAGACGGACCCCCTCTCGTATTCAGCGGAATAAATATTCCCGCAGGCGGAAACGCAACTATAATCTATGAGGCACAGACTAATTCATTTGCGCCTCTTGCGGTTGGTGAAACGGTAACCAATACTGTAACCGTAACGGGCGGCGGACTTATCGAAAATCTAACCGCAGATGAAACAGTAACGGTGCGTAATGCGCCCTATCTTTCTATAAACAAGGCTCTCTCACCTCTTACGGTGCTTGATAATGGGGAGATAGTTTATACCTTCGTTATATCCAATAGCGGCAACAGAGCGACAGTCGCTACCGACGATGTAGTTGTTACCGACCTTTTTGACCCTATTCTTGATATCAGCTCGGTAACCCTTGACGGAACGCCTCTCTCTCCCACGACACAGTACACCTACAATGAGACCACAGGTCTCTTTGAAACCGTGTCGGGAGTTATCACAGTACCCGAAGCCACCTACGTTCAGAATCCCGACGGAAGCTATACCGTGATCCCCGGAACGACTACACTTGCAGTTACGGGTATTATCTGATTTAAGCTTTAGAGCAAAACGGAGCTGTCTCAAATTGAGACAGCTCTGTTTTATGTGAATTGATACTTAAATCAAAGCGCCTCGATAAAATCTCCGAGAGCCTTTGCAAGGAACGCCTGTCCCTCATTGTTGAAGTGGAGGCCGTCAACGGTGTACTTTTCTCTCTGCTCCTCGTTGTTGGGGTCGATACCGAGATTTTCAAAGAGGTCGAGAACGGGGATGTTGAATTCCTTGCCTCTTGCCTTGATAACGTCAACGTATGCCTGGAGGGGCTTTGCGTCGGGCTTCTTCATGGGGCGGGGAGATACTTCCTTATCCGAAACACCCTTGAAATGCATATGAGCAGGGGTCATGAATACTATGGGCTTGCCCTCGTATGCGGTGGTGAGGTAGTCCATAAGACACCATACAGCTCCGCAGAAGGTGGTGGGGGTTCTGTCGTCCATGGTTCCGAAATACGCGTCGCCGTGGATATAGTCGTTAACGCCGCCGTAAACGACTACCATGTCGGCTTTAGAGGTCATCTTGTGCGCTCTGCCGAGGAAATAGAGGTCGTGAGCGGGCTTTTCACTGGGGCTTTCCTGATAGGCAAGACGGGTGCCGCCTATGCCGTAGTTGTTGTGTCCGGCAAGATCGAATCTCCTGTGAAGCACGTTATCGTAACGGCAGTTGGGAATATCCGAAACGCCTACACCCTCGGTAATACTGTCTCCAAGAAAATTAATTACTTTTCCTTTGAGTTCCATTGTTTTAAATCTCCTTATATATGTATAAATTATATTTCAAGCTTTACGAAAACACCGTAGTGGTCTGAGGGGTACTTGCCGTCGAAGGTCTTGTCAAGAAGCTCTCTGTGAGTGGGGGTTACGCCCTCGCTTACAAAGCAATAGTCTATATGCTCGGTAGAATTCTTTTCGGGAGCATATCCGTGGAAGGTAGCTCTCGTATCCTTTGAGGTAAGCATATTTGAGTCTGCAAAGTGCTTGGTGAGCTCAGCGTAGCCCGCGCTGCCCGGGGTCATGTTGAAATCTCCCGTAACAAAGGTGGGAAGCGCTGAAAGCTCCTTTGCCTTATTTGCGATAAGAGCAGAGCTTTTGATCTGGCAGTCGTCGCTAAATCCGTAGTGAGTGTTCATAAAATTGAACTTTTTGCCGCTTTCCTTGTGGAGCAGGATCACGTACTCGCATATTCTGTTATGTCCGAGAGAATCCCAACCTGCGGACATGATCTGGGGGGTGTCCGAGAGCCAGAAATATCCCTTTTCGATAACGTCAAATTTGTCCTTCTTCCAAAGAATAGGCGCGGATTCAAATCTTGTATCGTCTCTGTACTTGTTGAACAGCTCGTAATCCTTACCGAAATATTTTTCGAAATGAGCCTCCCATTTGGGACGAAATTCCTGAATACCTATAAGGTCAGCGTCGCAGGGAAGAATCGTCTGCGCAAGTCTTGGGGCGCGTTCTTCGATGGAGTGCCCGTTTTTGTCATCGCAGCAACGTATATTAAAGCTTATTACCTTGAGCTCCATAAAAAACCTCCGAATATATTGTTTTAATAATTGTATCATAATTCATCCAAAACATCAATATCTATTGGGGAAATTTTATTGATTTAAATAATGAATTGTGTTACAATATAGGCAATACAGAAAATCTTTTCATATCAAAGGAGAAAAATATGAAGATATGCGTTATTCAGCCGAAATATTCGTTTGACCCAAGGGACGCGAGAAAATGCTTTGAAGAACTTCTTATGCTTATGGACAAATGCGATAGCAGTATGGATCTTATAGTCCTGCCCGAATACAGCGACGCGCTTGCCGACGTTGTGGGAAAGGAAGGCTTTTACGGAGCGGTAAGAGAGTTCAACGAAACGTTAATGAAAAAAGCGTCGGAAACCGCCAAGCGTTGTAATTCTCTGATTTTCGTAAACGCGGGATATAAAACCGAAAACGGTGTGAGAAACACCACCCATGCCATTGACAGAAGCGGGAAGATCGTGGGCAGATATTTTAAGGCGCATCCCGCTCCAAGCGAGGTAAAGACCGACGCCGAGGGGGGACACGAGCTTGACGTGGCTTACAGCTATGAGATCGCAGAGCCCTACGTTATGGAGATAGAGGGTCTTCGATTCGGATTCCTTACCTGTTACGACTTTTATTTTTACGAGAATTTCGCAAGGATCGCGCGAGAAAACGTGGATATAATCATCGGCTGCTCACTTCAGCGCACCGACAGCCACGAGGCTCTTTCAATAATCAACAAATTCCTTTGCTACAACACCAACGCATATCTTGTTCGCGCGTCTGTCTCCCTTGGAGAGGACGTGAAAAAATGCGGATGCAGTATGGTGGTAGCTCCGGACGGAAAAACGGTTTTGAATATGGAAAGCCGTGTAGGTCTCGGTATTTGCGACATTGATCCAAGGGCAAAATACTATAAGCCTGCGGGACATATGGGTGCTCCTAAGGCTCACTATGAATACATAGAGGAAGGCAGACGTCCTTGGCTCTACCGAAACGGTGGGGCATCCGTAGTTCCATTCGATCAGGTAATGAAATATCCTCGAATCTGCGCTCACAGAGGCTTCAATACGGTAGCTCCCGAAAACAGTATGCCAGCCTTTGGCGCGGCGGTGGCTCTCGGTGCCGAGGAAATCGAATTTGACCTTTGGTCAACAAAGGACGGAGTCATCGTTTCATGTCACGACTCTACTCTTGACCGCGTCAGCAACGGTACGGGAAAGATATACGATCATACCTACGCGGAGCTTTTAGAGCTTGATTTCGGGGCAAAGTACGGAGAAAAATTTGCGGGTCTTAAGATACCCACCTTTGAGGAGATCCTGCAAAAATTTGCGGGACGGGTGATTATGAACATCCACGTAAAGATATGGGATCATGAATTTGAATGCGACATGCTCGAAGAAATAGTCGCACTTATCCGCAAATACGACTGTTCGCAGCACGTATATTTCATGACCTCGAGCGATAAAATGATAAGGCGCGCCATGGAATATGCCTCCGACATCAGGTGTTGTGTCGGCTGGGACGGAAACAAAGACCCCATGTCTATGGTCGAACGGGCAATCAAGCTTGGAGCATACAAGATCCAGCTCTTCAAGCCCTATTTCACAGAGGAAACTGTTAAAAAGGCACATGAGCACGGTATACTCTGCAACGTATTCTTTGCCGATGACCCTCAAGAGGCAAGAAAGTACCGTGAAATGGGCATAGACACTATCCTCACAAACGACTATCTTAATATATCAAACACATTGAAAAAGTAAAAGACGCAAAATGAATATCAGTCTTTCGGATCACTTTAATTATAAAAAACTTTTAAGATTTACTTTGCCGTCAATGATAATGATGGTTTTTACCTCGATCTACAGCGTGGTTGATGGCTTTTTCGTGTCTAATTTCTGTCATACAACCGAATTTGCGGCTATAAATCTCATTATGCCATTCCTGATGATACTCGGAGCGGTAGGATTTATGTTTGGAACGGGTGGCAGCGCCCTTGTGTCAAAGACACTCGGAGAGGGAGACGCAAAAAAGGCGAATGAAATATTTTCGCTTATCGTGTACGTGTCGATCGCCGTAGGCTTGTTGCTTTCAGCCGTGGGAATAATTTTTATGCCGACGGTGGCGCGACTTTTCGGGGCGGAGGGATTTCTTCTCGAAAGAGCGGTAGTATACGGAAGAATAATACTTTCAGCGCTTACCGCGTTTATTTTGCAGATGGAATTTCAAAGCTTTTTTATAACAGCGGAGAAGCCTCAGCTCGGGCTTGCTGTAACGGTTGCCTCGGGTGTTACGAATATGGCGCTCGACGCTATTCTCGTGGGCGCTCTCGGCGCGGGACTTGAGGGAGCGGCAATCGCTACCGCCGTCAGTCAGTGTATAGGAGCTGTTGTGCCAATAGTGTATTTCAGCAGAAAAAACAAGAGTCTGTTGCGCCTTTGCCGAACAAAAATGGACGGTGCCGCATTGCTTAAGACCTGTACTAACGGCTCATCCGAGCTTATGTCAAATATAGCCTTTTCTGTTGTGGGAATTCTTTACAATTTTCAGCTTCTCAAATATGAGGGCGAGAGCGGTGTGGCGGCTTACGGAGTGCTTATGTACGTGGGAATGATATTCAACGCTGTTTTTATAGGATATTCAATAGGTGTAGCACCTGTTGTGGGGTATCATTTCGGAGCTGAAAACAGACGGGAGCTTCGGGGACTGTTGAGGAAAAGCTGTGTTATAATCGGAATATTTTCGGTATGTATGTTAGGGGCGGCATTCTTCCTTTCATCTCCTATGTCAAGACTTTTTGTAGGCTACGACGAATATTTGTTCAGACTTACTGCGCGGGGCTTTAAGATTTATTCGCTGTCCTTTTTATTTATGGGCTTTGCTATATATTTTTCGAGCTTTTTCACAGCCCTTAACGACGGACTTACCTCTGCACTCATATCATTTTTGCGTACGCTTGTTTTTCAAACGGCAGCGGTTATGCTTTTGCCTTTGATTTTCGGCGGGATAGACGGGATCTGGTGGTCGGTGGTAGTCGCCGAGGTCATGGCTGTTGCGATTTCGCTGTTCTTCGTATTTATAAAAAGGGAAAAGTACGGATATTAAAAAGTCTTGACAAATATAAAGAAAAGTGTTATAATATGTCATAAAATTTTAGATGCTTGCATTTAACTGCGTCCAAAAAAGCCTGAGTATCCGTCAGTATGACACGCTGTAGATACGCATGCGGAATTTTCTGTGGAGAAAGCCTCTAAAGTTAAATGGTTGAATATAAAATAAAAAAACCAAAGGAGAAAGAAATGAAAAAACTTTTATCCGTAGTTCTCGCAATTCTCATGTGCGCATCTGTATTTTCCATGACGTCGTGCTTGGATCAGGTGAGTAGTAGCAACGGCTACACAAAAACTGAGGTTGACGGTTTTGTAAATACCCTTAAAGCCGAGGTAACCGCTAAAAACGATGTAGCACTTACCGAAATCAGTAGCTTGAGGGCTGTTTGTGAAGCAAAGATCGCCATTCTTGAAAAGAGTAGCGATGAAGCAAAGGAGGAGCTAAAAGCTCTTACTACCGCTTACAACGCAAAGGTAAAAGAGCTTGAAGATGCAGACAAGGCGAACGCAGACGCTCTCGCGGCTCACAAGGCGGCGTACGAAGCAGAGCTTGCAAAGCTTCAAAAAGCCGATACCGACAACAAGGCGGCAATAGATGCTCTTACTGCTACATACAATGCAAAGGTAAAAGAGCTTGAAGCGGCTGATAAAGCAAACGCAGACGCTCTCGTGGCTCACAAGGCGGCGTACGAAGCAGAGCTTGCAAAGCTTCAAAAGGCTGACACCGACAACAAGGCGGCAATTGATGCTCTCACCACCGCATACAACGCAAAGGTTACAGAGCTTAATAATAAGATAACCGAAAACACAAACGCACTTAACGCTCACAAGACCGCTTATGAAGCAAAGGTTGCCGAGCTTAACGGAAAGATAAGCGCAAATGAGACGGCTATTTCCAATCTTGAAACCGAGCTTGAAGCGAAAATAAATCAAGTTAAAGCTGATACCGAAAAAGAGATCGGTGAGATCAACACCCTCATAACCCAGCTCCAGAATGCCGATACGACCAACGCAAACGCAATCAAGGCTCTTACCGATGCCTACAACGCAAAGGTTGCAGAGCTTGCGGCAAAGAATAAGGCAAACGAAGATGCTCTCAAGGCTCTTGAAGAGTTCTACGAGGCTGAAATCGAAAAGCTCAAGGAGTCTATCTCTTATCTTGAATCCGATCTTGATTTCTTTATACAGCCGGACGGCACTTATGCCGTAAGCGTCGGTAACTCCATAATGATGGACGTAATAGAAGTTCCTTCAAAGCATAAGGGCAAGGCTGTAACGGCTATCATTGGAAACGGCTTTGCAAACTGCGAAAATCTTACGTCTATTCTCATTCCCGACAGCGTAAAGAGCATAGGCGCAGGAGCATTCGAGAATTGCCCCAAGCTTAAGACGGTATACGTATCCAAGAATATTACCGAAATAAAGGATAATACCTTTAGCGGCTGTAGCTCTCTTGAAACGGTAAATATTCCCGCAAAGGTAACTACAATAGGCGCGGGAGCGTTTGCGGAATGTGCTTCTCTTAAGACAATAAATATTCCTATGGCTGTAACAGCAATAGGTATGAATGCGTTTGTCGGTTGTAAGGCAATCGAGAGAATAGATATTACAGACCTTGATAAATTTAACGCTATTTCCTTTGGTAATAAGTACGCAAATCCTGCATGGAATATAGGAAAGGTTTATCTTAACGGTTCAGTGGTTACGATTGACATACCCGCTGACACCTTTGACGGTGAAACGGTAACGGTTCTCATCAGATCGGCTGAGCAGTATATGAGAGAGTGGACATCTGACACTACAGAACCCGATAATCTCCAGACAGCTATCTTCAAGCGTAACGCAGACGTTCAGACTCAGCTTAACGTAAGACTCAATCTTTATAAGAATACCGAAGCTGATGACAAGATGAACGACCTTATTCTGAGAGATTTCAAGAGCGGAGCAGGTCAGTTCCATATCATAAGTAACTATGCTGCATACGCAGGAACCATGAACAACATCGGAGGATTTATGAACCTTCGTAACGCTCAGCTTTATAATATGAATCTTGACCAGCCTTACTGGAATCAGAATTTCATAAGCGAAGCAGAGTGCTACGATAAGCTCTTCCTCGCGGTTGGTGACGTTAACCTTTCCGTTTTCGACCGTTGCCACGTTGTATTCTTTAACAAGGCAAAGGCTACCGAGCGTCTCGGTGACTTCGACCAGCTCTACCAGATGGTTCTTGATAAGGAATGGACGTACGACGTCCTTTACGAGATGGTTGCTGATATCCACGAGGATAACGGTACCACCGACGAAAGCGATGACTTCTACGGCCTCGCATCGATCAAGGGCGCTGAGTTCTGCGACGGTTTCCTTTATGCGTTCAATGCAAAATTGACACAGAAGGACGGAGATACCGACAAGAGAGTCCTCGTAAGCGATGCCAACTACACCAAGACTTCGAATGCATTTAGTAAGGTTGCTGAGTTCTGGGCTACCGACGGAACCATAGCAATCAATGGCTCCGGAGCAAACTATGATTTCTTTACTCAGGGTCATGCGCTCTTTGACATCGACGTAGTTTACCACTATGAATCGGGTCTTGAACAACTCAAGAACATGGAAGACGGATTCGGTGTTCTTCCTATGCCTATGTATGATACCGACCAGGGCGAGTATTACACCGGTGTACAGGATGCTCACAACATAACGGGTGTAGCCTTCAATGCTACCTTTGATTACGGCTTGATAAGTGCTGTTATGGAGAAGTTTAACTCTCTCAGCTACGATAACGTTCGTCCTTTCTACATAGAGAAGATCGTTAAGGGACAGATCCTTGACAAGAACTCTTTCGATGTATTTACTCTTATTATTAACGGCGCTCGTTGGGACTATGCTGATATTTACGCACAGGCTACCGGTTATATCCGTAACAAGATTTGGAGAGGACCTCTCCTCAATAATTTAAGCAACCCCGGTTCTACCAACTTTGAGACGGCATACACCCAGTACAAGGCTACAATAAATGAAAGCCTTGACTTTATGGACGAATTCCTTGCTCAGGCAAACTAATAGAAAGCATACAAAAACAAGCCCACCGCATACGGATTTTCCGTATGCGGTGGGCAATATTTTTTTGCGTTAAAGTATGTTTTTGAGTATTTCTGTCAAATGCTCCGCGATTATCTTATGACCGTCGCGCAGAGGGTGGAGAGGTTCAACGGGAACCCAGCCCGTGGAGTCGATGAAGGGAATATTCGTTCCGTTCTTTTCGTTATACTCGGCGATGAATTTTTCAAGCGCCTCGTGATGTCCTCCGCAGAATGCGGAAAGAGAAATTATCTTTGCGTTGGGATTGAGCTTTCTTATAACGTCGAGAAGCTCACCGTATTTTGTTACGTATTCCTCAGCCGTATGACCTCTGTCGTTCGCGCCGTGATTTATAAGAATATAAT
>SVRP01000029.1 GCA_015064735.1 Oscillospiraceae bacterium | reverse complement strand
CCAAGCTCAATAATCTCTTGATGGGAACAGTCGTAAACAGCAAAAACTATCAGCTTCTCATCGGCATTACGGTGTTTATGATAAGCGTTAGCATCAGTACGATGCTGATCACATCGGTAAAATCTCTCTTGATGGCGCGGATCAATACCAAAATGACACTCTCGGTGCAGGCGGCAACCATGATGCGTGTGCTGTCCTTACCTGCCGACTTCTTCAAAAAATACGCCTCGGGCGATATTTCATCCCGTGCGCAGTACATACAGTCCCTTTGCTCAATGCTCATATCCACCGTACTCACTACGGGACTTACCTCGCTCTTTTCTCTGATGTATATCTCGCAGATATTCGCGTATGCACCTGCACTTGTCGTGCCGGCTCTTGGCATTATTTTTGCGACGATCATCTTCTCGCTGATTACAACCTTTACACAGATGCGTTACACAAAGAGAAAAATGGAGTTATCCGCACAGGAGTCCGGTATGAGCTACGCCATGATCACAGGCGTGCAGAAGATCAAGCTCTCGGGAGCGGAAAAGAGAATGTTTGCCCGTTGGTCAAAGCTCTATTCCGAGCAGCTTGCAGTTTCCTACAATCCGCCGATGTTCCTCCGTGCCAACGGTGCGTTCAGCGCAATCATTTCCATGGGTGGAATGATACTGATGTACTTTATGGCGGTACAAAGCGGTGTCAGCGTGGCAGATTACTACGCATTCAATACCGCATACGGCTTGGTTAGTGGCGCGTTTATGTCGATTGCAGGAATTGCAACAACGATAGCGCAATTCAAGCCCACCATTGAGATGGCAAAGCCGATCATGGATGCAATTCCCGAGGTTTCCGAGGGTAAGCTGGTAGTTGAGCGACTTTCGGGCGGAATTGAGCTGAACAACGTGTCCTTCCGCTATAACGAGAATATGCCAAACGTTGTGGATAATCTTTCCTTAAAGATCCGACCCGGTCAGTACGTTGCCATCGTTGGCTCTACGGGTTGCGGAAAGTCCACCCTTATGCGCATTATGCTCGGATTTGAAAAGCCCCAAAAGGGTGCGGTTTATTATGACGGAAAAGACCTTGCAGGCATCGACCTCAAATCTCTGCGCCGTAAGATTGGCGTGGTAATGCAGAACGGCAAGCTCTTCCAAGGTGATATTTATTCCAATATCGTGATTTCCGCACCGCAGCTTTCTATGGACGAGGCTTGGGCGGCGGCGGAGATGTCGGGCATTGCCGAGGATATTCGCAGAATGCCCATGGGAATGCACACGATTATCTCCGAGGGCTCGGGCGGTATCTCGGGCGGTCAGCGTCAGCGACTTATGATCGCGCGTGCCATAGCACCGAAGCCGAGAATTCTGATGTTTGACGAGGCAACGAGTGCCCTTGACAATATCACACAGAAAATCGTATCCGAGTCGCTTGAAAAGCTCAAATGTACCCGTATCGTCATTGCGCACCGGCTTTCTACTATCAAGGAATGCGACCGCATTATCTATCTTGAAAAAGGAAAGATTGTCGAGGACGGAACCTATGACGAGCTGATTGCGCTCAATGGAAAGTTTGCTGAATTGGTTGAAAGACAGCGACTTGATACCTGACGCATGGCAAACTCAAATTTTTAAAATTTTTTCGTTTCGGTCTAACCTTTTAAGTATTTCCGTGTATAAAAAGACGAGGTGATAAAAATAGGACTTAAAATACGCAAGATAGAGAAAAATGAATATCCTTCGTTTGCGCCGACGGCTGACAAAATCGCAGAAATGTGCTTTTCCGCGGAATACGGAGTAATGCTCATGGCAGAAACCGAAACGGGGTACCCGATCGGATATGTGGCGGCAAGGGAGAACTTAATTGTTACCGAGCTGATGTATATCTACATAAAGCCGCTTTTCAGAGGAAGGGGAATAGCAACTGAACTGTTTTCACAGCTGATGGAATTTTCGCGTAACCCTGTTTCCATATGCGTATACGACGATCATCCGCATAAAGAAATTTTGCTGGCTTTCGTAAGAAAATTTGAGTTGGAACACAATTTTTCAGCATCTACATATATATCTGAAGTTCAAAAATGTGTTCAGGTACACGAAAAATTTTGCGAAAACAGATATAAAAGGATATCCGACTTTATTTTTAAAAGAGGATACACTCTTAGGCGTTTTGATGAGTGCGGAGAGGGACTTGTTGATCTGTTGAGCGATATGGTGGGCGAGGAATTTGCCCATAACACAAATCCCGCGCTTTACGCTTCATACGACGGACGATATTCCTACTGCCTTTTTGATAAAAACGAAGTACCGGTTGCATTTTCTTTTATTAATACCAATGGCGATACTGCCGTTTTCCATTTACTCTCAAGGGCAAAGCATTCACCTCCGGGCGCATTCTTATGTCCGCTTGCCCAGACATATACCGATCTCATTGCTGGCGGCATCAGAACAGTTACATTTACGGTTTATACCAATAACAGCAAAATGCGTGCGCTTTCGGACCATAATTTCATAGCCGAATATGTAAATAAGGTTCGGCATTATAGTACCTACACTGAAAAGTTAGGCAAAAAATAATAGTTTAAATATCCCGAAAGGGAAAAAATAAAAAGGAGGCATATTACTATGTCAATTCTGAAGAAACTCACCCCCGAGCAGATTGTTGCATTTGACGACTGCACCACCAAGGAAGAGCTCGCAGCTAAGGCTAAGGAACTCGGTCTTGAACCTACAGAGGCAGACCTCGACGAGGCAATGGCACTTATCAGTGCAGAAAGCGGAGAGCTTTCCGATGACGCTCTCGATGCAATTGCCGGCGGTGCCGATGAGTACACCAAGACGGGATACAAGAAGGTCGGCAAGAAGGATACCTGCACCGTTCCCGACAAGTACGTTCCCGCTCCTGCAGATCTCAAGCTTTGGCCCAAGGCAGAATACATGCAGTGCGGCGGTTGCGATAACTGCAGATCTATGAACAACAAGATCGTTTGTATCGCACAGCCCGGAAAAGACTAAGAAATTATTATAATTTAAAAGGAGAAAAATTATGTCTATTCTTAACAAGTTAACCGAAGATCAGATCGCTGCATTTGAAGACTGCAAGACCAAAGAGGAACTTCTTGAAGTCGCTGCAAAGTTGGGTATTGCCCCCACCGAAGAAGATATCGCGGAAGCTATGGCTATGATCAAGACCGCAAATCTCAAGAACGGTGAAATTAACGATGACGATCTTGACGCAGTTGCAGGTGGTACCGACTTGAACAAGGAAGGTTACGTTAAAGTTAGTAAGAATGATGAATGTCTCTGCGGAGAATATGAATCCTCCCCAACTCCTATTCATTCCCATACTAAAGATGGCCGTCACTGCGGTACATGCAAACACTGCAGACAGGTTCGTAGCGCTGACATTTGCACAAAAATGAAGTTCTGATTCAGCTGTTAAAGCAACTGTATATGCCAATGAGAAGGAGCATCTTTAATGGTGCTCCTTCTCTAAAAAGCATATAAAATGATTCTGCGATTTTTTGAAAATATTATGCTCCGAAAGGCAGATGCAAATATTTTATGAGACAAGTAATCAGACGGGCGATGTCTTCGCAAAAAAAAGTGCCTAACAAGCACCTCTCCGACATTATTTCTAGAGTAGAAAAGAAATACGGCATAGATTCAGCCGAGCTCGATGACGAAGCGCTCGGCTGGGTCAGTGCTGCCGGAGAGCAAAATATTCCTCCCTCCAAAAAGGAGGACGAGGATGAATAACGTGGACGTAATGGAAAAAATCTATCTTGAATACAGAGAAAAGGTCTTCCGTTACGTCAGAGGAAAGGTGCGTAATTTGGCAGATGCCGAGGACGTCACCTCGGAGATTTTTCTAAAGGTTCAGACCTCACTGGATTCCTACGACGAGGAAAAAGCCACTCTTTCCACCTGGATCTATACCATCACCCACAATACGGTATGCAATTATTACCGTGAGCAGTCGAGAAGAGCGCTCTCCCTCGATGAGAACGCTCTCTACTCTGACACAGACGACGTGATGACTGAAATTGAAAACGAGATCTTGAAGGAGAGTCTAGCCATAGCTTTGGAAACCCTTTCCGAGCGTGAGCAGGACGTTATTGTGCTTTATTATTATCACGAAATTCCCCTTCGGGACATTGCTATAAAAATGGGTATTACATATACCAATGCGAAATTTATTAAGCACCAAGCGATAAGTAAGCTGAAGCTTGCAATGAAAAACTCGTAATTCAAATACAAAATTAGGAGAAAAACAATGAAAAACTTTAACGCAGAGATGATTGAAAAGGCAAAAGCGGCAAAGTCCGCAAAAGAACTGTTTGAGCTTGCAAAGGCTGAGGGAATCGATATAACCGAAGACGAAGCAAGGAAATATTTTGAGCAGATCAATTTGCCCGCTCTTGACGATGAACTTCTCGATATGGTGTCGGGCGGTGCGATTGTGAGTGAGCCTATAATGAATTACAATCTTGAGGCAGACAAGGATGAAAAACGCAAAAGAAGTCATTGCGAATAATAGGTGGGTATGACGTTTATACTGAATAAAAACATCGCTCTGCGGTCGTGGTGGCGCGTGCCTTACGCCTATTACGTAAAAGGTGTGCGTGATGCGCAGAGGTTGACAAAAGAAGAATTTGAATTGCTCTCCCTCTGTGACGGGCAGACCGAGATAGCCGACAGTTCTCTTGTGGAGCGCCTCGTTCAAAGAAGAATGATCTCCGCTTGCGAGGTGGGCGCGGCTTGCCTTGATCCGTGGCAGAAGATGGACTGTGATAACCGCTATTTTCCTGCGATGAACCTTATGATCACGGGCAAGTGCAACTATAACTGTCTGCATTGCTTCAACGCATCGGATAATTCGCCTTTGATGGCTGAATTTACGCTTGCAGAAGCCGAAAAGCTGCTTGATGAAGCACAAAAGTGCGGCATCAACGCTTTTACCGTTACGGGCGGTGAGCCTATGTGCCACAAAGACTTTTTGCCTATAATCGAGGGCATTTACAAGCGCGGAATGTTCGTTGAGGAACTCAACACTAACGGATTTTACATAAATCAAGCTGTGCTTGACCGCATAAAGGAGATCGGATGCAATCCGCTGATCAAGATTTCCTTTGACGGTATCGGGTATCACGATTGGCTCAGAAACCGTAAGGGCGCGGAAGAAAATGCGCTCCGTGCGATCAAACTCTGCGTGGATAACGGCTTCCGTGTCAAAGCGCAGACCAACGTACACAGAAAAAATATCGAATCTATGCTCCCCACGGCTCGAGCTTTGGATGAAATGGGTGTGTATGAAATGCGCATCATTCGCACCACCGAGGTTCCTCGTTGGAACGAGAACGCCAAGGGTGCAACCCTCGATCTTGACGAATATTTTGCGGGGATGCTCGACTTCGTGAGAGAGTATATTTCCGAGGATCATAAAATGGTGATTGATATTTGGCAGCTTATGACTCTTTTCCCAAGGAGCAAGAGCT
>SVRP01000005.1:105933-161793 GCA_015064735.1 Oscillospiraceae bacterium | reverse complement strand
TGTTTTTATTGTTTTGGTTGGCAGACCAACTTTATTATACATCAAAGGAGGTATTTTTTCTACGCATAGCTAAAGCTTTTTGGAACCACCAGCACTGCTGGTGGTTTTCGTTTAACAATATAAAAAATGCGTTGAGCTAAACAGCTCAACGCATTTTTTAATTAATCATGATAAGCCGCCTGATGCCTTTGGTGCGAGATAACTACGGGAATATCCGAAATAAATCTTACGGCAAAGGTCGTATTCTCGGGAATACCCTTTTCCTTTAAGGACATCCAGTTGAAGAATACGGCATCCGGGTCTACCTCGTCGCCTATAATTGAGAATTTTTTCATAGCGCAGCTTTTCACTGTGATTTTTATATGTCTTATATTATCGTGATAGTCTTCAAAAAATAGTTCTATCCAAACAGTGGCGGGGTTGGTAACCGTGTTAAGGACGGTAAACACGAAGTCCTCCTCGCATGCCGTTGAAAGGTCGGTGAAGAACCACGTATGCGCTCCCGAGCTTCTTTGCCCCTTTTCGTATTTTTCCTTGTACTCCCGCTTTCTGTAGGCATCGGGAATATAGGGCAGTGTTACGGTGCGCTGACCCGTGCCCGAAATTATATCGTCAACGTCAGCGTGCTTCATAAGAAATTCTGTCCCTTTTTTAAAGGAGCTGAATACGTAATAAGCATTGAAATCCGATACGGGTAAAAAGCAGACCGAGGGACGAATGTGTCTGTATGCTGTTATTTCGCCTTCAACAGTGCCGCTGCTGAAGCCGTGGTGAGGTATCTGAAGAATATCGGATTTCAGAGTCTCTCCATAACGCTCGGCAAGATTGCTTGTGCTGAAGCTTCCGTCTGTACCCCAGAGGATGCTCTGTCCCGCAAGCTCCATGCGAAAAACGATAGAGGATGCGTTTATGCTGTCGCTTATATGAATTGTGTCATCCATGCAACTAAGAATTTTGATACTTGCGCCGCCGACTCGGTACTTTTGTCCCGTGTGCGCCATGAAAACCTTAGCGTCTGTTTTTTCTATTGCCCTGAACATACGGGGAATGTTGGTGTATCCCGAGGAATCCTCAAAACGGAAATCTTTGCTCTGAAGCTGAGGGTAGTGCTCAAAATCGTCATGCTCGGGAAAGTTGAGCAGGAATTTCTGAATTTTGACCGAGTTCAAATACTTTTCTATAAAGGTAAATGCACCGTGATAGTGGTCGCTATGAGGATGTGTAAGTATCCATAAAGCCACCGTGGGAGTCATTCCATTGGGAGTACCCTCACTTATGCACTTCCAGAGCTTAGCGGCATCCTCCTCAAATTCACGACCGCCGTCAATGATTATGAATCTGCCGTCGGTAAGTCTTATAGCATAGGACATTCCGAAGTCCACAAGGTCTATTTGCGTTATCTGAGCGGAGACGGAAAAGCCTGTTTCTGAGTTATCCTTAAATGAGAAATAAGCGCAGTTGGTTTCCTCGGTTGCAAAAATCTCACCTATGGAATCAAAATAATTTACGAAAACACAGTTGTCCTTTCCGGAGAACGAAGCGTAGTAATGATCACCCTCTGAGTAATTTTCCTGTTTTTGAAATCCGATAACCGAAAGCTCCTTGCAATAGTTCTGAAAGCTTTGAAGGCTCGCTCCCGACGCAGTAAGCACTCTTGAATTTTTGTTAGCCTGTGTTTCTGCGGTTTCGAGCCCACAAAAAATCGGAATGTTATTCATGGTATTTCTCCTTAAAGATTTTTTTGCTCATTATATCATGAAAAATCTTAAATATCAAGAGTAAACTATTATTCTATTGACTTTTTTTGCATATTGTGGTATCATTAGAACAGAATCTTTTTGGAGGATATTATTATGCTCAAAATCAATAAACTTACAAAAACCTACGGAGATAAAAAGGCGGTAGATGACCTGACCTTGCATATAAAGCCCGGTGAAATATACGGCTTTATAGGACATAACGGTGCGGGAAAGACTACAACTATAAAGGCATGTTGCGGCATTTTGCAGTTTGATGGGGGAGAGATATTTATAGACGGAGTCTCCATAACCAAGGACCCTCTTTTGTGCAAATCCAAGATAGCGTACATTCCCGATAATCCCGAGCTTTACGAGTTTATGACGGGTATACAGTTCTTGAATTTTATAGCGGACGTATACGGTGTGGGCGAATCAGAGAGAGCAGAAAGGATAGAGAAGTATTCCGAAATGCTTGGAATAAAGAAAGACCTTGGACAGTCTGTGGGTTCGTACTCTCACGGTATGAAGCAGAAGCTTGCTATCATTTCCGCACTGATACACGACCCGAAGCTCATAATCATGGACGAACCGTTCGTGGGACTTGATCCTAAGGCAAGCCATACGTTAAAGCTCTTTATGAGAGAAATGTGTGCGGGCGGCGGAGCAATATTTTTCTCGACTCACGTTCTTGAGGTCGCTGAGAAGCTTTGCGATAAGGTCGCTATAATAAAGAACGGAAAGCTTATTGTGTCGGGAACCATGGACGAGGTCAAGGGCGACACCTCTCTTGAGAGTGTATTCCTTGAGCTGGAGGATGAGAGCGATGATTAAGGCTCTGATGAAAAAGCAGATGTCCGAAATTTTTTCGGGCTACGGTAAAAAGAGAGACGGTACGAGAAGAGATAAGCGCGGCGTTATAGTAATGTCCGTTTTGCTTGTGTTCTTTTTTGCATATCTCTGTGTATCCTTTTATTTCCTGTTCGGAAGCATGTGTAAGCCCCTTGCGCAGGTGGGACTCGGTTGGCTTTATATTGCCATAGGAGCGCTTGTTGCAATGATCTTCGGAGTTTTCGGAAGTGTTTTCAGCACCTATTCCTCACTGTACCGAGCAAAGGATAACGACCTTTTGCTGTCAATGCCCATAAAACCCCGAATTATCCTTTTTGCTCGCTTGTTCGGTGTCTATATCTGGGGGCTTATCTATGAGCTTGCCGTAATGATTCCCATTGTTATTGCGTGGTTTATACATGGAAATCCCGATGCTTTCGGAGTTGTTTTTACCCTGCTTGTTACCGTTGTTCTTTCGTTTTTTATTTTGGTTCTGTCCTGTGTTTTGGGATTTGTAGTTGCGGCAATCAGCGGAAGAATGAAATCAAAGAACTTTGCGGCTGTTATATTGAGCATTGCGCTATTGGCGGCGTATTGGTTTCTGTATACTAAAATGCTCAACGTTATTACCGATATACTTGCGTATGCCGACAGACTTGCAAGCGCGTTCAAAAAGGCTCTTTATCCCTTTTACCATATGGGACGCGCCGCAGAGGGCAGCGTAGTATCGCTGCTTATATTCACAGCTATCGTTGCCGTACTTTTCTTAACGGTTTATATTGTTCTTTCCAAGAGCTTTATTAAGCTGGCTACCGTCAATAAGGGTGAGCGTAAAAAAGCTTATAGAGAAAAGAAGGCAAAGGGTGCGAACGTGAATACCGCCCTTTTACGTAAGGAATTCAAGAGATTTACGGGAAGCGCCACGTATATGCTTAACTGCGGACTTGGATTGCTCTTTTTGATAGTGGCGGCTGTTGCCATTGTAATTAAGGCAAACGATCTTCGCATGCTTTTCGACGCTCTCTTTGGCAAAAGACCAGAGCTTGTGGCGCTTGTCCTGACAGTCATTATATGTTTTATGGTACCTACATTGGATATTACTGCGCCGTCAATTTCTCTTGAGGGAAAGAATCTCTGGATACTTAAGGTAATTCCCGTGAATGGTTGGCAGGTACTTCGCGCAAAGCTTTCCATGCACATGATAATCGTATCCGTCCCCACGGTAATAGTTTTTGTATGCGCTATTGCCGTATTCAGACTTTCTGTCATATCTTCCATGCTTATGATAGTTACCGTTCTTGCTTTTGAGCTTGTTATGGCTGAATTCGGTCTTTTCATAAATCTCAAAAAGCACAGCTTCGACTGGACAAACGAGATAATTCCCATAAAGCAGTCTATGAGCGTAGCGCTTACTCTCTTCGGCGGAATGGCCTTAGCCGGCGGAGCTGTGGGACTTTTCTTTGCGGTACACAAATTTATGAGTCCCTTGGTATATTTCATTTGTATCTGCGTTTTGTTCGTTGCTTTGGCTATATTGCTTTTTGTATGGCTTAGGAAAAAGGGAGCGACAGAAATGGAAAAAATTTAGGCGTTCCATAAAAAATAAAACGGGTCGATCGACCCGTTTTATTTTTATTCGGATTATAATTTTTCAAAAACCATTGTAGCCTGTATTCTGTCTCCCCGCATAAGACCTTTACTTCCTGAGGAAACGGTGGAAATGGTATGCAGCCGATATCCCTTTGAGGCTTGAGTATTTATAACCTTTTCAAGCTCCGTAAGATTGCCCGAACCTGTACCAATAAGCTTTTCCTTAAGAATTACCTGTAAAACGACGTATTGCATATTGTTTCTCCTATAAAAACTGTACCATTATTATATACAGCTTTACGGGAATTTCAATATGTAATTTATGGCTTTAACCTCTTGAGGACAAAATTGCATTTGCCGAAAAAATGGCGATTGCGAGAACGACGAGAATGATACCCGTTATTCTGTTCAGTGTTATCGGGGATGCGTTGTTGGCGATCCGCGCGCCGATTCTTGCGAAAATAAGCGTGAATAATACGCACATGATCAATATCCAAATATCGGGAGGACCGTCTATAATGAAATGCGATACGGCGCCTGTTAAAGCGGTAAACGACATAATGAATACGCTTGTACCCACTGCTGTTTTTAACTCGTATCCGAGGATTGACGTGAGTATCATAAGCATCATAATACCGCCGCCTGCTCCGACAAATCCGCATATAAATCCTATTAAGCATCCAAAGCTCAAGGACTCAATGGCTCTTCTTTTAGGAGATACACTGAGCATGGATTCTTTGGTGGTTAAAATAGGCTTTATAATAAATTTTATTCCTACGGCGAGTGTAACGAAAACCGAAAAATTTCCCATAGTGCCGTTTGGAACAAGACTTGATACAAAGCTTCCGACAGCGGTGAATAACAACACCGTGGACATCATAAGAAGTCCGTTTCTTATATCAATATTGCCTTTTTTCTTATATGTATATGCCGAAATCAAGCTTGCGAAAACATCTGAAGCCAAGGCTATTCCTACTGCTGTGTATGCCGGGACACCTAAAAAGGTTACGAGCATAGGCGTAATTACGGCTGCTGCGCTCATTCCTGCAAAGCCGGTGCCGAGACCTGCGCCGAGACCCGCGAGAAGGCAAACTAATAATTTTATCATTTTCTATCCACAAAAGAAAGCGTTTTTAACTCAAAAGACTTATCACCTTAACAATTATACAACGAATTTAGAAAAATGTCAAGAAATGAAAAAAAAACTAATGCTCAACTTCTGTTGAGCATTAGTTTGGATGCTTACGCAAATAATCCGCGGAGCCAACCCCAAATGGTAAAATTATCGGCAAACGGGAAGGTAAGAATTCCCACGAAGAATACGAATATTATTATAAGGGGAAGAACGTAGGTTACGTATGGTCTTATCCATTTTCCTACCTTTAAGCCCTTACCCGTGTTGACTTCCTCAAAATAATTATCAAAGCCCCAACCCTTTTTTGAAGTACAGAAAAGCACGAAGCAGAGCGCACCCAAAGGAAGCAGGCAGTTAGATACGATAAAGTCCTCAAGGTCGAGAATGCTTGAACCCGTGGCGAAGGGAACGACCTTGGACCAAAGGTTAAATCCGAGTGCGCAGGGAAGTGAAAGAATGAGAACGGCTATTCCGCATATGATACTGCTCTTAAGTCTCTTCCAGTTAGTAATCTCGCATACGCAGGCAACTATGTTTTCCGCAACCGCAATAATGGTGGTCATCGCGGCAAAGAACATAAACAGGAAGAAAAGAGTTCCCCAAATTCTGCCGCCGTTCATTCGATTGAATACACCTGCCATTGCTTCGAACAAAAGACTGGGTCCGGCAGAAATCTCCACTCCCTCAAAGCTGTAGCAAGCAGGGAATATAATAAGTCCGGCGGTAAATGCGACGAAGGTATCGAGAACGAGAATATTTACCGATTCTCCAAGAAGAGAGCGTTCCTTGCCGATATAGCTTCCGAATATTGCCATAGAGCCGATACCGATGCTGAGTGTGAAGAAGGATTGGTTCATGGCGCCGACTATAACGTTTCCGTTTATCTTTGTAAAGTCGGGCATAAGGTAGAATTTCAAGCCTTCCTTAGCACCGCTGAGAGTCATGCAATATATCGCAATAACGATTATAAGACCGAGAAGTGCTACCATCATGTACTTTGAAACTCTTTCTATACCCTTTTGAACACCGATAGAAACGATAACAAAGCCCGCAACTACTACGATTGCCATAAATCCAACCATTATGAGAGGATTGCTCATCATGTTCGGGAATACCGATGCTGATGCTTCCGGGGAAAGATTTGTCATTCTGCCCGAAAGAAATCCTATGAAATAGTAAAGCATCCAACCCGACACCGAGGTGTAGAACATCATCAGAACCACAAGTCCCACAAGAGAGGCATAGCCGTGAACGTGCCACTTCTGACCGGGCTTTTCAAGCTTCTGATAAAGCTTTACGGGACTTGCCTGACTGGCTCTTCCCAAAGAAAATTCCATGGTCATAATGGGCAATCCGAGAATTACCAGAAATATAAGGTAAACAAGCACGAAGGCGCCTCCTCCGTACTGACCTACCATCCAAGGGAATTTCCAGACGTTTCCCACACCTATTGCACATCCCGCGCTAAGTAAAATAAAGCCTAATCGGCTTCCAAATCTGTCTCTTGACACGCTGACCTCCAAAAGTATAACAAATATTAATTTATAAGGTCATTATACCACACTCAAAAGGAATTTTCAAGATGTAGACAGAAATATTGCGTTCAATAAAAAATATTTGATTTTTTCAAAAAAATATGGTATACTTTTTATGTAAAAAGAAAAAACGGAGGAAAGAAATGATTTACAGAGACTTTCAGGATAAAAAGATTTCTGCGCTAGGGCTTGGCTGTATGCGTTTGCCCATGGGAGAGAGCAAATACGGAAACATTGATATTGAAGCCGTAAAGGAGATGGTTGCTTACGCCATTAAAAACGGAGTTAATTATTTTGATACCGCATGGGGATACCATAACGGTTATTCTGAGCTTGTTATGGGGGAGGTCTTAAAGGATTACCCCAGAGAGAGCTTTTATCTTGCCGACAAATTCCCCGGATACGACCTTGCCAATATGGATAAGGTAGAGGAGATATTTGAAAAACAGCTTGAAAAGTGTCAGGTGGAGTATTTTGATTTTTATCTTTTCCATAGCCTTAATGAGTCTAACATAGACGCGTACTTAGATCCTAAATACGGAATACTTGATTATCTTCTTGAACAGAAGAAAAGGGGCAGAATAAAGCATCTCGGATTTTCCACTCACGCGACCATTGAAAATACCCGCAGATTTCTTGATGCTTACGGAGAGCATCTGGAGTTCGGAATGATACAGCTTAACTGGCTTGATTACAAGCTTCAGAATGCGAAAGCAAAGATCGAGCTTCTTGGTGAGTACGGTCTTCCCGTGTGGGTCATGGAGCCTCTCCGCGGCGGAAAGCTTGCGTCCCTTGCTCCCGAGCACGAGGCAAGGCTTAAGGACCTGCGTCCAAATACCGACGCTGTTGAATGGGCATTTCGCTTTTTGCAGACTGTACCCACTGTGGGAGTTACGCTTTCGGGTATGTCAAATTTCGAGCAGTTAAAGGAAAATATCGATATATACAGGGAAGAAAAGCCCCTTTCGGAGAAGGAAAAGGCTGTTATTTTGAAAATTGCCGATGAAATACTCGAAAAGAAGACCTTGCCTTGTACCGCTTGTAACTATTGCGTTACAAACTGTCCCGCGGAGCTTGATATTCCCGCGCTTATAAAGATATATAACGGATATATCCATTCGGGCGGAGGCGTCATTGATAACGCAAGGGTAAACGAGCTTCCCGAGGACAGAAAGCCCTCTGCCTGCCTAGGTTGCGGAGCTTGCGAGGCTGTTTGCCCTCAGAACATAAAGATAAGCGAAATGATGAACGATTTTGCCTCGAGGCTGAAAAAATGAGTCATCTTGACAGAGCAAAAGAAATCCTGAAAAATAATAGCTACACCTGTGTCGTTTGCAAGAGTGATAAGACCTTTACCTCAACCGATAGGGGAGTAAAACCTCTTGTTCTTTGGCATGAGAGCGGTGAGGATATGAAAAACGGGTCTGCTGCCGATAAGGTTGTAGGCAGAGGCGCCGCGTTTCTGTATCTATTGCTTGGAATACGGGAGCTTTACGCACACGTTATCAGCAAGCCCGCCCTTGAGCTTTTGTCGAAGAACGGAGTTGACGTATCTTACGGAATTCTTGCGGATAATATAATCAATAGGCATGGCAACGGAATCTGCCCCTTTGAAGCGGCGGTACTTGATATAACCGACCCGAGAGAAGCTTATATCGCCATTACCCAAAAAATGAAGGAAATGAACATAAGATAAAAAATACGGAGAGCCGAATTTCGGCTCTCCGTATTTTTTATGGCTTATTCAGCAAGAAAGCTTTCGTAGGTCTGGTTGGTAATAAGCTCTGCCTTACCGTCCTTGAGAAGGAACTTGGTTATCATGAGCTTATCCTCGGAGGACATGGTGTAGGTAATAAGATCGCCCTTTCTTACTATGTTTACTCCGTCATATCCCGAATCGGGAGAATCGATGTCAACAAAGTGAGCGACCTGACCGTAGGTACGGGACCAGTCTCTCATAACGGTTGTTCTTCCGTTTCTCGGATGTCCGAGAGTATCTCCCATAGGCCACAAGCCAATAGAAGGAGCGGCGGTCTCGTAAAGCTTGGTAAGATTTTCGTGAACGTGTCTCTCAGCCTCTCTTGCGTTCCTTTCTTCTCTGGTGAGAAGAGTTGCCTCGTCGGCAGTATAGGGGGTCTTATACGCGCTTGTATAGAGACCGTGGTGGGTTATCTGAACAAAGTGGCTCTTCAAGGTTGTTGGGCGGAAGCACTCAAGGGTCTTTTCGGCGCACATTTCACCGCCGTCACCGAGGAACAGGGTCTTAACCCCCTCTGCCTCAAGGATAAAGTATATGCTCGTATCGTTAAAGTAGGGAAGAACACGTGTTGGGGTGTAGAGCATGTCGGGAGAGCAAGCGATAGTTATCTTTATATTCCCGAAATAGTAAATCTGCGCGATTCTGGGAACTATGCGCTTTGCCTCGGGAAACTGCTCGTCGATGTTCTTCTCAAACGCGTCAAAATTCGCTTCTCTCGTAGCGACTCTTCCGTCGCCGGGAAAGTTGTACATAATATACTCAACGGTCGCCTTATCATTGTATTTGTGAGAGAACTGATTGAACGCGCCTATATGGTCGCCGTGAGCGTGGGTAAATATCCAAGCGGTGATAATGAATTTTCCGCTTTCGTCCTTTGCGATATTGTGGCTCTCAAGTGCTTTGTATATATCGTCGGCATTTTCCTCGAATATACCGCCATCAAGAATAATAGCCTTACCGTCGGAGTTCTTTATAAGGTAATGAAGACCTATCATGGGGTCGTCGGTGCAATGACCGTATCCGCCGACACCTATCTGTGAAAGAGTGGTCTCGCCGTCGCCGACCGTCTCGGGAGCGGTTATGGTGTCAAGAGAATTGTATTTTGCATCCTCCCACATAACTCTTACCTCGGACTTTGCGGAGTTACGGCAAACCGTAACTATTTCCTCATCCTTTTTATATACGCAGGTGATGACGCTCTTTTCATAATTTTTGAAAAGCTGTTCATATCCCGCATTGGTCAAAAAGCCAACGAGTGCCGCATGCTCTTTAACGGTATAATTTTCAAGGATAGTCATTTTCGAATAGGTGCTGCTGTTGAGCACGGGAGTGCGAGTTAAAATTTGAAGTTCCATTTTTTATTCCTCCGTTTTCTTGATACCTTGATTCAGGTTAACTTATTGTAGCACGGTTGAAAAGCCGTGTCAACCTTTTTGAAAAAATAGTTTTATAAATATTCCTCAGATGATTATAATAGCGTCGGCATCGTCCTTGTGGCATATATTGTAGGTGTATTTAAAGCCGAGCTTGGAGCTGTCCGACAGCAGCACAAGCTTAGAGGTGTTTTTTATAGCGACCTTGGTTATTTCCGCCGTTGCCTCGTCCCCGTCTGTTACCGCTCCGTCATCGGAGATCCCGCTGCCCGAAACAAAGGCTATATCGGTGTTTATGCTTCGGAGAAAATTTTCTGTTGCCCGACCCACGAGACATCTTTCGCTGCCGTAATATTCTCCGCCCGCAAGAATACAGCGTATATTCATTTTTGAGAGCATGAGGAGAAACTGAACGGAATTTGTAACGACGGTTATATTTTTGTAATTTTTAAGACATGGAATAATATAAGCGCAGGTGGATGAGCAATGCAAAAATATAGTCTGACCGTCTCGGATATGCTTTTGAGCCTCTGCCGCTAACTTTTTCTTTTCCTTTTCGTTCATTCGCATACGGAGATCAAAGGAATAATCAATATAGTCCTCGCAGGCAAGAGCGCCGCCGTGATATCTTTTGATAAGCCCCTCACGGTCCATTTTCTGTAGGTCTCTGCGTACTGTCATTTCGCTGACGTACAGTGTTTTTGCGAGAAATTCCACAGAAACGCGTTTTCTTTTTTCTGTTATTTCAAGTATTCGATTTTGTCTTTCGTTCAACATAATACCCCCGTAATGTTCGATCATGTGTTCGATTTTCTGCGTAACAAACAAATATTGTGTTTTATTTGTTCGTATGGTATAATTATATCATACGCAAAACCGAAAGGCAAGAGGAATATGCAGATATTTTTAAACGTCGTAAAAAATGAAATATTCGTTCAGTCCTTAGGATTTTTAGGACTTATAATAACTGTTTTCAGTATACAGAACAAAAAGTATAACCGTATGATATTTTTTCGTATAATGGCGTCGCTCGTGTTCGGATTTCAGTATTTGCTTCTCGGCGGATACACGGGAATGGCAACCAATCTCGTATCCTGCGGAACCAACGGCGTTTACGCATACAGAATAAACAGAAAGAAAACAACGCTGCCTTTTCAGATAGCATTCTGCTTTCTGTTCATAGGTATAGGAATACTTACATGGGGAGGACCCGCAAGTCTGCTTGCGATGGTTGCAAAGGTCATGACCACAGTTTGCTACGGAGTGAAGAATACGGGCGTTATAAGAAAGGTAAATCTTATAACCTATCCTTTGTGGCTTGTTTACGACATAATTTATTTCAGCATAGGCGGAATTATAAACGATATAATTCTTACTGTGGCGGCGATAATAGCAATAGCGCGCTTTGATATAAAGAAAAAAGGCAATATCGATACAACGGAGAAATCTTGATTTCTCCGTTATTTTTCTTGCATTATGCGGAAAGATATGGTATAATCGATTTAAGAAAGCTTGTGGAGGAAACGGTTTATGAATAAATTTGCCGAGAACATAAAAAAACACGCAATAGAATACGGCAGTATTCCTTTTTGGTGTTGGAATGACAGACTTAAGGGCGAGGAGCTTATCCGTCAGATGCATTACATCAAGGATATGGGCTGCCGAGGCTTCTTCATGCATGCAAGAACGGGACTTGAAACAGAATATCTGTCCGACGAATGGTACGACTGTATAAAGACCTGTATTGATGAAGCGGAAAGGCTCGGGCTTGAAGCATGGGCGTATGACGAAAACGGCTGGCCCAGCGGATTTGCGGGAGGAAAGCTTCTTGAGGATCCCGAAAATCACGCAGTATTCGTCGAGGGAGAGCTTTGCGAAAAATATCCCGAGATTGTCGAAAATACGTATGCCGTCTATTATTTTGACGGAAACGGAATTCCGAGACTTACCGAAACGGTCGTAGACGGAGCAAGCAGATATCTTCACGTTACCGTGGGTACCGACGGCTCCTACGTAGATACCATGAGAGCCGACGTTACCGATAAATTTCTTGAAGCCACTCACGGTGAATATAAGAAAAAGTTTCCCGAGGATTTCGGTCGCGGACTTACGGGATTTTTCACCGATGAGCCTCAGTATTACCGTTGGAAAACACCCTTTTCAAAGAAAATGGACGAGTGGTTCCTTGACGAGTACGGATATTCTGTAAAGGAAGCTCTGCCCTCACTTTTCTGTGATTACAAGGGAGCAGAGGAATTCCGATACGACTATCACAAAATGACCAACAGAAAATTCACCGAGAATTTTTCCAAGAGAATGTACGATTGGGCGGAAAATAACGGAATAAGAATTACGGGGCATTTCGTTGAGGAAAATTCTCTTAGAGGACAGATGATGTGCTGTGGGGATATAATGCCTCAATATTTGTACGAGCATATTCCCGGTATAGATTATCTCGGCAGAAAATTGCAGACCGACCTTGCTCACAAGCAGCTCGGCAGTGTCTGCGCCCAGACCGGCAGAAAGAAAGCCATATCCGAAATGTTCGGTTGCTGCGGCTGGGACGTTTCCCCGAGAGAGCTTAAGCATATCACCGAGCTTCAGTATGCAAGCGGAGTAAACGTAACGTGTCAGCACCTTCTGCCATATTCTATAAGAGGAGAGCGAAAGAGAGACTATCCCAATTTCTATTCCGAGCACAATCTTTGGGGCAAGGAAATGAAGAATTTCAACCAATATTTCAATAACCTCGGATATATGCTTTCTATGGGCGAGGAGGTGGCAGACACTCTGGTTATACATCCTATTCACAGCGCATGGCTGAAATTCAAGCGCATTGAGATGAAGACATCGGTTGCCGAGCTTGACGGAGATTTTGAAGCTCTCTGCTATCTGCTTTCCGGAAACGGAATAGGATACCATTTTGGAAATGAAGAAATAATGAAGAATCTTGCGTCTGTTGAGGATAATTACATAAGGATTGGCCTTTGCAAATATAACAAGGTGGTTCTGCCGGCTTGCGATACGCTGGATAAAGAGACGGTTGAGCTTCTTTCACAGTTTATGGAAAACGGCGGAAAGGTTTATACTTACAAGCATCATTTGCCCAAGCGGATAGACGGTAGATTGGCAGAGCTTGATATTTTCGGTAATTGCAGAGACGTTACCGATGCGGATGTCATTTCCGAAATTCTCGGCTCTCAGGCCGTGATTCTTGAATACCCGGAAAACGTAGCCCTTTCGGACGTTAGAGTAATGGTAAGAAGCACCGAATACGGCAGACTTATATATATTACTAACCTTACGGGTAAGGATATTTACGGTATAAACGTAAAGAGCAAGGGAAGCGAAAGACTCGGCAAACTTGATATAGCAGCTCTTGATATATCCGCGATCAGAGGAAGAAAGACCTCCGACGGGGTGGAGGCGATAATCGATCTTTTCGGAAGCGAGTCGTATGTTCTTTGCGAATATGAGGCTCCCGATTTCCTTCCTTATGTCGAAAGTGAGCCCAAGAAATTTATCAAGCTGAACTCGCCGTTTAAGGTGAAGGACCTGCCTGTAAACTATATTACTCTTGACAGAGCAAGAGTATCTCTTAACGGCGCAGAGCCATCTGAATTGCGTCCTATGGAGCGAATAAGAGACGAGCTTCTTTATGACCGCTACTGCGGAAAGGTTACTTTGATTTTTCCCTTTGAACTGAAATGTACTCCGAACAAGCTGGAGCTTATATCCGAGACTGCGAGAGTTAGCGAGTATATAAGAGTAAACGGCAAAAAGGTAAAAATGGGGAATGATTTTGCAATTGACCGTTCTTTTAGAGTTACGGATATCGCGCCCTACGTAAAGGAGGGGGCAAATAACGTTGAGCTGGATATTGATTATTATCAAAGCGACTACGTATATTACGTTCTTTACGGCGGAGTTTCCGAGTCATTGCGTAATTGCTTGGTTTTCGACACTGAAATAGAAAACGTATATCTCCGCGGCAATTTTGCCGTAGATACAGATCCCGCATGCTTTACCTTTTGCGAAAATAACGGAATTCGTTATTCAAAGGAGGGGGGCTTGGCTCTCGTAGCTCAAAGGAAGGATATAAACGCAGGTAATATCGTAACCGACGGATATCCCTTCTTTGCGGGAGAGATAACCTTCTCCACAACGGTAACTCACAAAAAGGGAGACACAACGTGGCTTCGTCTTACGGGAAGATACGCAACCGCGGAAATATCGGTGAACGGGAAAAAGGTGGGAGTGCTTTTGCTTTCGGAGGATATTGATCTTAAAGACTTCCTTTGCGAGGGAGAAAATGAGCTGACCGTAACACTTTGCAACAGCTACCGTAATCTTATGGGACCCCATCACGGTGAAATAGCCGAGCCGTTATCCGTGAATCCCAAAACGTTCTCATTCGAGAAAAAATGGGAAAACGGAAAATGCGAAAAATTCAACGATGGATATGCTTTCGTAAGATTTGGAATAGATAGCTAGGTTATTTTGTTAAAAAAGTGTTAAATCTAGGGAAAAGTGTTGATTTATAATTGATATTTATGGTAGAATGAAATGACCAAAATAAAATTTAAATAAAGGAGAAAAATTATGTTTCAAGATTTTTTAGATGTCATACGTGATATCTGGTCTATCGGATTCGTAAGATTCGTTGTGTTCCTTGCATTGGGCTTCTTTGCGGCTTGGCTTGTAAGCTGGCTTGTAGTAAAGCTTCTTAAGCTTGTAAAGCTTGACAAGAAGTTTGAGAAGTGGGGAATTAACGAAGGAACCTTCGGAACTTCAATGAAGTTCGTAGGAAAGCTGGTATACCTTATAGTATTCTTGCTCTTCCTCCCCAGCGCACTCGAGGCTATCGGTGTTACGAGTGTTTCGTCCCCCATTAACGGATTTGTATCCAAATTCATCGATTACATCCCCAATATCATTGCGGCAGTAATACTTATTTACATTGGTATTCTCATCGCGCAGATTCTCGGTCAGATCGTTTCTGTTCTTCTTAAGAAGACAAAGATCGATTCTTTCATCAAGAGAAAAGATGTTGACGATGAAAAGAAGGTAATTCTTCTTTCGGACGTACTCGTAAAAATCCTTATGGGTGTTATCATTCTCGTTGCAATAGTAGCTGCCCTTGGCGTACTTAACATCGAAGCAATCTCCGCACCCGCAATCGGAATAGTATCCTCTATTTTCGGAGCTGTTCCGAAGATAATTCTTGCGGCAGTAGTCGTTAGCGTAGGTATTTTCGTAGCAAGCCTTGCATGCGGATTCCTCTATAACGTACTTATTGCTACTAACTTCGATAACGTAGTAAAGAAGATAATTCCCCAGTTTAACTTCTCTGCAACTAAGATCGTAGTAAACATTGTAAGAACGATAATCATTATCTTTGTAGCGGCTCAGGGTATCGAAGCTCTTAACCTCTCCATCCTTACAATGATTGTAACCGCAGTGGTAGCATACCTTCCCCTTGTTATCAAGGCAGCAGTTGTGCTTCTCGTTGCGTTTATCGGTGCTAACTTCCTTGAGGCACTTATTCTTAAGTCCAGACCCGCATACGCAGGTCTTGCGAAGATCGTAAAGGTAGCGGTATTTACTGTTGCAGGATTCATGATCCTGAGCCAGCTCGAGATCGCATCCGTAATCGTTAACACCGCGTTTATCGTAACCATTTCCGCTATCGCTATTTCCTTTGCACTCGCATTCGGTCTTGGCGGTAAGGACTTTGCAAAGAAGACTCTTGATAAGGTTGATGAGAAGATCGAAAAGACCTGTGAAGAGGCTAATAAGGATGAAACCGGTGTTGAGGAAGATAAGTAATATCGAACTCCACCTTGTCCTTTACTAATAAAACATACGGGCTGAGTCAAATTGACTCAGCCCGTATGTTTTTGTGTTAGCCGATATTCAGTGTTATGTCGGAGCAATAAACGGTGTAAGCCGAGGAATATTCATTCCACTGGACACCAAACGCAATATTTCGCCATTCATCGGCGGTTCCCGCGTATCTTAAATCGGATACGTTTGTACATCGGTAAAAAGCAAACTCGCCTATTTCTGTCAGGGTTTTAGGTATCGTTATTGAAGTAAGCGCATCGCAGTTGTAGAAAGCGCATCTGTTGATATGGGTTACAGAGTTACCAAGTGTAACAGTAGTTAAAAACTCGCAATATTCAAATGCCCCGTTGTAAATGATCCTTGTGCCGTCGGGAACGGTGCAGGAGGTGATATTCTGAGGCTTAGCTTTTACGAGAACCACGTAAGGGTTGCTGTCATTTCCGAGATAGAAGGCTGTATCATATTCGTTAAAAGCAAGACTGCTGCAGCCTCTGAGGGCATCGTTGGATATTGTTTGGATATCGTTCGAGATCTTAAGTCCTGTAAGCTTTGAGCAGTTGTAAAAGGCTTCTGTTCCGATATAGGATACTCCGTTTGGAGAGCTTACGGTTTCGAGGGACGTGCATCCGCTGAAGGCGTAATTTCCTATGTGAGTTGCGCTCTGTGAAAGATTAACAGTTTTAAGAGCCGTACATCCGTGGAATGAGCGGTCTCCGATATTGACCGTACCCTCCGGGACGGTTACCGATTCAAGAGCAGAGCAGCCGTGGAACATCCACGTGGCAATGCTTTCGGCACTTGAGGGAAGTGTTATTTCACGGAGATTTATACAGAATGCAAAGGCTCTGTCTCCCAGGGTGGAAACCGAGTCGGGAATATGGAATGACGTAAGGGCAGTGCAGTTCGAGAAAGCGTGATTCGAAAGTATCTTAAGCTGACTGCCTTCCTCAAAGACAACGGCTTCAAGATTCGTGCATCCTGAAAAAGCGGACTTTTCGATTGATGTAACGCTTGCGGGAATCTTGATGCTCCTAAGTCCCCAAAGTCCTGCAAAAGCACTCTCGCCGATAATCCTTACACTGTTGGGAATCGTTACGGTAATTTCTTTGGATGAAACAAAATCCGAGCAGAGGATCTTGGTTACGGGTGCGCCGTTAAAGGAATCGGGAAAGACTATGTCGGTAAGCTTTGTGTTTTTCAAGGACACTCCGTAGGTGTTGTCCTCAAGACGGTAGTAGTAAAAATTATCATCCTGCTCGACCTTATCCTTGCCGCACGATGCAAAGCACAGTGCGCATAAAATCAAGGCAAGAAGCAGGGAGAACAGCTTCTTCATTTATGTTTTCCTCCGAAGAGTTTATTCTATATCCTCAATGTTATAAGGCGTAGACTGATATACGAAATAGTTGAGCCAGTTGGAGTAGAGAAGATTTGCACAGCTTCTCCATCTGACGATAGGCTCCTTTGTATCGTCATCGTCCGGGAAATAGTACTTGGGAAGATCAATGGGAAGTCCTGCATTCTTATCGCGAAGATATTCATTCTTTAGGGTGTCGCCGTCATATTCGGAATGACCCGTAACGAATATCTGTCTGCCCTTGTCGGTTGCGCAGACGAAAACACCCGCTTCATCGGAGCTTGAAAGTATCTTAAGTTCGGGAATAGCTTCTATATCCTCGCGTTTGCAGGTTGTGTGTCTCGAATGGGGAACAACAAATGTGTCGTCGAAGCCTCTGAAAAGGATAGACTGCTTGTAGTCGAGCTTGTGCTCAAAAACTCCAAATAGCTTCTTTTCAAGAGGGTATTTTTTGACTCCGTAATGGTAGTAAAGACCTGCCTGAGCGCCCCAGCAGATATGAAACGTGCTTGTAACGTGGGTCTTGCTCCATTCCATTATCTCGCAGAGCTCATCCCAATAATCCACTTCCTCAAAGGGGAGATTTTCAACGGGGGCTCCC
This sequence comes from Oscillospiraceae bacterium, assembly GCA_015064735.1. Lineage (GTDB taxonomy): Bacteria > Bacillota > Clostridia > Oscillospirales > CAG-272 > HGM12713. Next base: position 144,029 of record SVRP01000005.1, on the reverse strand, counting down.
GTGATTATCATGCCGTCGTATTTTTTATGCTTTACCTCGTCAAAGGTCTTGTAGAAGGCAAGCATGTGCTCGGCGGAGGTGTGCTTGGATTTGTGTGTGGCGGTCTGCAAAAGCTCAAGCTCGACCTGCAAGGGGGTGTTACCTATAAGTCTTGCTATCTGTGTCTCGGTGGTTATTTTCTGAGGCATAAGATTGAGCATGAGTATCTTAAGAGGACGGATATCCTGCGTAATGGCGCGGGTCTCGGTCATTACAAAAATATTTTCGTTTAACAGTACCTGCGTGGCAGGCAAAAGATTTGGTATTTTTATCGGCATAGTTACCGTTACACTCCTGAAATTTAATTATCAAGGGCATCAAGTGCCTGCTTAATGTCTGCAATAAGATCGTCGCTGTTTTCGATACCGCAGGAAAGACGTACGAGGTCTCCCGAAATACCGCATGCAACAAGCTCTTCCTCGTTCATCTGGCGGTGAGTTGCGCTTGCGGGATGGAGACAGCAGGTTCTCGCATCGGCAACGTGGGTCTCAATTGCGGCGATTTTCAGGTTGCCCATGAACTTTTCAGCCATAGCTCTGCCGCCCTTAACGCCGAAGCTTACAACTCCGCAGGTTCCGTTCGGCATGTACTTCTGCGCAAGCTCGTAATACTTGTCGCCCTCAAGAGAGGGATAGGTTACCCAAGAAATGCGGGGATCGTTCTTTAAGAATTTAGCTACGGCAAGTCCGTTTTCGCAATGTCTTGCCATTCTTACGTGAAGGCTCTCAAGTCCGAGATTGAGAAGAAATGCGTTCTGAGGAGCCTGAATTGCGCCGAAGTCTCTCATAAGCTGAGCGGTTGCCTTTGTAATAAACGCTCCCTCAAGACCGAAACGCTCGGTGTAGGTAACACCGTGATAGCTTTCATCGGGGGTGCAAAGTCCGGGGAACTTGTCGGGATACTTTGTCCAATCGAACTTACCGGAATCAACGATACATCCGCCTACAGCCGCACCGTGTCCGTCCATGTATTTGGTGGTGGAGTGAGTAACTATATCGGCTCCCCACTCAAAGGGACGGCAGTTTACGGGAGTTGCGAAGGTATTGTCAATAATAAGCGGAACACCGTGGTCATGAGCCGCCTTTGCAAAACGCTCAATGTCAAGAACAGTAAGAGCGGGGTTAGCGATAGTTTCGCCAAAGACAGCCTTGGTGTTTTCCCTGAATGCGGCATTAAGCTCCTCGTCGGTACAGTCGGGAGAAACGAAGGTAAACTCAATTCCCATTCTCTTAAGAGTTACCGAGAACAGATTGAAGGTTCCACCGTAAATGGTAGAGCTTGCAACTACGTGGTCTCCGCAGGAAGCAATGTTGAATATCGCAAAGAAATTCGCTGCCTGACCCGACGACGTAAGCATAGCCGCGGTACCGCCCTCCATGTCGCATATCTTAGCCGCAACGCTGTCGTTGGTGGGGTTTTGCAATCTTGTATAAAAATATCCCGAAGCCTCAAGGTCAAAGAGCTTGCCCATTTCGGCACTTGAAGCATACTTGAAGGTTGTGCTCTGAATTATCGGGATTTGGCGAGGCTCTCCGTTACCGGGAGTATATCCGCCCTGCACACATTTTGTTTCTATTTTGTAATTCGACATTTTTCAGTCCTCCTTGGATTTGTTTTTATCTTATCTATTATATCACAAAAAGCCTGACTTTGCAACAGGAAAATATAATTATTGTTTACGAAAGGAATGAGGAGAGAGTATCGTTGAATTGAACCGAAACACCGTCCTTGCCAAATGAAAAAACAGTAGCCATGGGTTCGCGGTCCGAGGACATCATATAAGTGGTGAGTACCTTGCCTCCGTCCTTGGGAGAGCATATAACGTTTATGCCATCGTATCCCATATCCACACGGCTCTTGTCTATAAAATATCCGTCCTGTGGGTAGTTCTCCAAAACAAACTTTCGCTGATTGTTTCCGTAGCAATCTCTGTATGGATTAAATGTTTCTCCCATAGGCATAGCGGCAAAATCGGGGGACGCGTATTCGTATATTCTGTTAAGATAAGCGTGCTCGGACATAGGACGCTTGAATACCATATGTCCCGTTGTAAGACCGTGGTGGGGAACCTGAAGCACGTCGCACTTCAGCGTGTCCTTTCCGTAAGCCGAATAAAGACATCTTGCGCTGACCTCACCACCGTCTCCCATAAAGAGCATCTTCCTTCCGTTGGTCTCAAGCATAAATATAAGACTTGCGTCGTTTCCGTCCATGAGCCTTGAAAAGAGCGAGTAATACATTTCTGCGGTGTAGAGTATCCTTATACTTGCGCCCGCATAGTTGAACACGCACGAGGGATGTGCTGTTATTACCTTGGCATCGGGGCAAGCGCTTTCCATAAGAGTGATATAATCGTCGCCTACTTGCTTGTAGTTGTATTCGTTTATGGCGGGGTCTCCTACCTGGAAATTCTGAACGAAAGAGCCCACTGCTACATTGTCGGAATACTTAGAGAAAAAGGATTTCAGAATTCCTATGTGGTCTCCGTCGAGGTGAGTGATGTACCACGCATCGATGATGAACCTTTCTTTATTTCTGGCAATTTCTAACCTTTCAAGAGAGGCAAACAGATTGTCCGCACAGCCCTCGGTGTCATATCCGCCGTCAACTATTATTGCATGAGAGTTTGCGAGTTTTATAATATATCCCATTCCAACCATTGGATTGTCGGTGTGCTTGCCGTAGTTTCCTATACCAAGCTGTAAGACCTTGACTTCACTCTGTCCGTCGGTATCGGTGGCAGGGAGTTTTTCAATGTTTTCCCATATGAGCTTCAGCTCCTCGCAAGACTTAAGATAGAGAACGTACATACGCTCTCTCTTGCTCTCAAGTGTGTAAAAGATATGCTTTTCGTCTATATCCTCGGAAACCTTTATAAATCCGCATTCACCTGCGGTGCATAAAAAATCGCCAAGAGTATTTTCGCTTACGAGATAGGTTATCATCTCGTTGGCGCCTTTACTGCAGGGGAATACCTTTGTAAAAGAATTGAGCTTTCTTGCAAGCTCTATTGCACATACGTCATAAATGGTGTTCATATAAATACCTCCCGTTATTTCAGAGTATCAACATAAATAAAGTGAGTATTATCAAAAATGCAAAATTAAACGCGGAGAACAGCAATATGTAGTAAAGTGGGTATCTCTTTTTACCCGAGCCATGCTTTACGTATTCTCTGAACGTAATAAGACTTGCAAGCGAGGAAATCAGCGTTCCGACACCGCCTATATTTACTCCGAGAAGAAGCTCGCGGTAGTTGTCGGTAAATTGCGACAAAAGTATTGCAGAGGGGACGTTGCTTATTACCTGACATGAAAGTATGGAAAACACGAGCGTGCTCTTGCCGAGAAGCATAGAAAACAGATTTCTTACTCCTTCTATTCTTGCCATATTTCCCGAGAATATAAAGAAGAAAACAAAGGTAAAGAGGAGAGGGTAGTCCACCATTTTCAGGGCGCGTCTGTCGGCAAAAATAAGAACCGCCGGAATAACTATCAATCCGACCCAATAGGGTATACCTCTGAATACTATGGCGATGGATAGCGCAAAGAGAAGAAGGTAGAGCACCGCTCTTTTGCGGTTCACGGGAACGTGCTCGTCGGCAACCGAAAGAGGCTCGCTCCTAACGAAAATAAGACAGCACAGAGTAATAAGCGCTATCGCCAGAAGAAAAGGCGGAAGCATTATTGCCATGAACTCATTATTTGGTATCTCAAATTTGGTGTAAAGATAGAGATTCTGAGGGTTTCCGAAGGGGGTGAGCATACCGCCGAGATTTGCGGCGATATTCTGCATAATAAAGGTAAACGCCATATATTTTTTCTTGCCCGTGCTCTCAAGAACGAGATAGCCCAAGGGAAGAAACGTGAGAAGCGCCATATCATTGGCGATAAGCATTGAGCCGATAAACGTAATGTATACCAGCATCAGAACGCATATTTTTGCGTTTTTGAAAAGAATTACAATCTTTTTTGCGAGTACGTAGAAAAAGTTGATATTTTTGAGAGCGCAGACTACTGCCAGCACGCAGAAAAGACAGGAAAGGGTCTTGAAATCGAAATATCCGATATATTCCCTGTCAATAGGGACGAATATGGTGGTTACCGCGGCGGCAATAAAGGCAATGACCAGAACGAGGTTCTTTTTTAGAAAGGACCATACGCGGGTCATTATCCAATGCAGATCGGCACCGTGATGATGTGTTTCGTTCATGTCTGTTTGAATTTATTCCTTGCTTTCTGTCTGAATTTTTTTTATATATTCCTTAGGAGTGCTCCCGTAGGCTGTTTTAAATACCTTTGAAAAATACAAAGGATCTCCGAATCCCGAAAGAATGGCAATGTTTTTTATGCTTACCAATCCTTGCTCCATGAGAAATACCGCGTGTTGCAGACGTAGCTCTCGGAGGTACCGACTGTAGGTTATACCCTTGTGCTTTTTGAATACCGAGGATATGTACTTATCGTCGTATCCAATCTTTGCTGCCAATGACAGGAGATTGAAATCAGAATCCGAAAAGTTGTCGTGGGTTACTTCCACCATAGTCGAGAAAAGGCTGCTTTGCTCGGGGGGCATAGGCTTAAGCTGAGCAAAGGTATAGAGCAGCACGGATTCGCTGAGAAGGTCAACGTTTCCTTTTTCCGCAACGTCGATACAGTGAGTCCAAAAGGGAATAATATCGCTTTCGCTTCGGTAGACCGTATCACCGCAGGAATCAATTCTTTCAATAAGCTCATCACTGCGTCTGCCGTGAAATTTGACGTAGCAGTATTCAAGTGAGTCGGATGACCTTATAAAAAAGCGGCTTCCTCGACGTATAAGAAATATGTCTCCTCTTTTTATGTCCTTTTGCTTTTCCTGAACGGACAGTGTACCGCTTCCGTTAATAACAACGTAAAGACCGTGGCATTTTGCTATGGATTCCTCATGCTGGCTCTCGTTCCTTTCGTGGACGAAATTAGTGCAGATAAGATCGCTTGAGCGGTTAAAATTATATTTGCAAACGTTTTGTTTTTCCATCTCAGTTTTCTCCAAATTTATTCAAATACGATTATAATCCTTGAATGTAATTTTGTCAACAATAAAAAGGGATTTTTTTATATTGTAATGGATTTTTTCTATTTACTCTCCGAAAAAACTGTGATAAAATGAAACCGTACCTACAAGAAGAGGTGCGGAAAGGAAAGCAACATGAAGACAGTTAAAATGGGTATTTTCGGACTCGGCAGAGGCAGTTATTTTTACGATAACATCATGCTCAACAACGGTGAAGTGGTAGCCGTTTGCGATAAGGACGAAAGCAGAATAGAGGAAGCGAAAAAATTACTCGGAAAAAGTGTTAAGGGATACACAGATTTTGATAGCTTTATTGAACACGAGGGACTGGAAGCGGTAATGCTTTGCAACTATTTTCACGAGCACGCGCCCTACGCCATACGCGCGTTGGAAAAGAATATTCACGTGCTTTCCGAGTGTACCTCAAACGGAACTATGGCGGAAGGAGTTGCGCTTGTCAGAGCCGCAGAGAAGAGTAAGGCGTATTACATGATCAGCGAAAATTATCCCTTTATGAAATTCAACCGTGAAATGAAGCGTATTCACGACGGTGGTACCCTTGGAAAAATAATGTATGCGACGGGAGAATACAATCACCCCGTAGATCCGTACGATAATGAGACGTTGCTTGGACTTATGCCTTACGCAACACACTGGCGCAATATGCTTCCGAGAACCTATTATATAACGCACTCGTTGGCGCCCCTTATGTATATTACGGGAGCAACGCCTAGGAGGGTTACGGCAATGCCAGTATATTTGCCTTACCCCAAGGATTCCCTTATGACAGTAAGGGTTCAGGACAGAGCCGCAATTGTCAACATTCTGAATGATGACGATTCGGTATTTACCGTAACGGGCTGCGCGGCATTTGGAGCTCACGGAAACTACTACCGTATTTGCGGTGAGCGGGGGCAGGTCCAGAACGTTCTTGATAAGGACGTTAAAATTCTTCTCAGATACAACAAATGGGAAACTCCCGAAAATACCGAAAGATATAATCTCTATGTTCCCGACATTAAGGATAAGGACGACACTCTTATCGAAAAGGCGGGGCACGGCGGCGGAGACTTTATAGTTATTCGTGAATTTTTCGATTGCATAAGAGAAAACAAGCGCCCCATAATGGATGAATATTTTGCTACGACCATGGCTTCCGTTGCAATGCTTTCTCACAGAAGTATGCTTGAGGGCGGCATGCCTTACGATATTCCCGATTTTCATAAGGAGGAGGATAGGGTTAAATACGAAAACGATACCCTTTCACCTTTTTTCGGTATCGACGGAAGCGAGCCGACCATCGCTTGCGAGTCTCACAAAAATCCCCGAAGCTATGAGGAAAGCGAAGAAATATACGCAAAAATCGTAGAGGGTATGAAAAAAACCGAAAACAAGTAAAAACAGCGGAAATGGGATATCCCATTTCCGCTGTTTTTTAAAATTCAAAGAAAACCGCTCTTTCGTAGTTTGCCTTGTTGGGCGCATGTAGAGATATCATGCGCTTGCCCTCAAGGGTGTAAAAGAGCATTGCGTGTCCACCGTCAAAATCATAGCGGCTACCCTTGTGGGTCCACTTGCCGTGGATAGAGTCGGCTTCGGCATCAAGCACCGCGTACTTACCTTTGGCAGAGCTTGACCATATCATCTTAAGCTTTCCGTCCTCTCGGTAGAGAAAAGGACCGTCGGTTATGTAGCAGTCCCCACGTATGGCTGTAACGTCGGGAGCCTCGGATGCGGCAAAGAGCTTAAAAGGCTCGCCTGCGGGGGCGGATAGGTCGTCGGTCATGGGCATAGCCCATATTTCACCGTCCTTTATCTGAGTCCACTCGTGAGAGAATACTATGTAGGGAATTCCGTCCTCAATGTAGAAGGTGCCGTCAAGACATTCCCAATCCTCGGGGGTCATGGGACCCGATACGGGCTTGAATTCGCCGTCGGGAGTGTCGCATACGAATATCTGCGTAGCTCTGTGATGAGTGTCCGATTTCATGCTTCCGAAAAGATAGTATTTCCCATTGTAAAAATATACCTCGGGCGCCCAGTAATCTCTGTCCGACCACAGCCCGAGAGCCGATCCGTCAAGGACTACCTTTGGCTCCTCAAAATTTTCAAGATCGTAGGTCTTGTACACGGAAAACGTATTGTTACAGTGAAGTGTTGAGGGATTTAACGCGGTAGTACCGTACATGTAATAGCATTTGTTTTCTTCGTCGGTGAGTATAAAGGGGTCTCGGATTCTTATTTCGCTTTTTTTTAACATAAATATACTCCTTGTTTTTTTCTTTATTCTACCATAAAATACGGCGCGCCGCAAGAGAATTTTTGAAACTTGACTTTACAAAGATAAAAAATTGTGTTATAATATCCCTGCGACACAAGTTAATATTATCCGCATCTTAGCATTGGTGAAGGTGTGCTTTTTTGCTATTCTTATTTTGGCAAAAATGTACGCTCCCTTTTTGTGCACCTTCTTGAAATGTTGGGATATAAAAAGTTAACTTGTGTCGCAGCAATAGGAGCTATACATTTTTCGTGCGCAGCATGAGGCTATGGCTTCTGCTGCGCACTTTTTACATTTTTGGAGGAAAAGATATGAAAAAACTTTTGGCGATCCTTTTGATTATCTGTATGCTGGCGACAGCGTAACAATCATCGCCGGTTCTGCGTTCGAAGGCTGTAGCGGACTTACGAGTATAACGATACCTAGCAGCGTATGGGGAATAGACGATTATGCGTTCTCCGGCTGTAGCGGACTTACGAGTATTAACTACAACGGTACAAAGGAGCAGTGGAAGGCTATAACTAAATACTCTTATTGGAATAACAACACCGGCTCATACACCGTAACCTGCTCCGACGGAGTTCTTACAAAAGCAGAGAGCTAAAAAGTGTAAATATCAACTAAAAAAAAGGGAAACCGCACGCGGTTTCCCTTTTTGAATTTTAAGGTACAGCACCCCACAAAATTGTAGGGACAGGCGTCCTCGACTGTCCTTTGCGAGATAATGAATCCTTTCATCACACAAAGAAAAATATCTTTATTTTTAATAATTTTTAATAGCAATAATCGATTCTTTTTTAGGACAGTCGAGGACGCCTGTCCCTACAAATATTAGCCGGATCGTTTTGCGGTTTTTACTAAATCTCTATAAGCTCCTTACGGCTTTTGGTAAAATTATGCACCGAGCCGTCGTCCTTTATGGCTATCATATCCTCAATTCGGCAACCGAATCTTCCCTCAAGATATATACCCGGCTCCACGGTTACAACGTGTCCTGCTTTGAGCCTTGAATTTTCATCGGCGCTTGGCGCAAGACGCGGGAATTCATGAATAAACATTCCGACACCGTGTCCGAGACTGTGCCCGAAATTCGCGCCGTAGCCCGCCTCGCGGATAATATCTCTGGCAAGGGCGTCGGCATCGCGGCAGGGCATACCGACCTTTATGCTTTCAAGAGCGTGTATCTGGGCGGAAAGAACCGTGTTATATACGAGCTTCATTTCCTCATCGGCTTTGCCTATACAAACCGTTCGTGTCATGTCCGAGCAATAGCCCTCGTATTTTGCCCCGAAATCCATGGTAAGAAAGCCTTTGCGAAGCTTTTCGTCCGAAGGCTTGCCGTGGGGCAGAGAGGATGATGCTCCCGAAACGGCAATGGTTTCAAAAGCCAATCCTTCCGCTCCGTTTCTGCGCATGAAGAATTCAAGCTCGAGAGCTACGTCCTTTTCGGTTACCTCGGGATTTATGAATTCCAGAATATGAGAAAATGCCGCATCGGTTATGATTTGAGCCTTTTCAATCAAGGCTATCTCGTCGGGAGTCTTTACCGCTCGCAGCTCTTTCATAATTTCGGAAATGCCAGAAACAACCGTGCATCCGTCAAATGCAGCTTTGAACCTCTCGTAGTCTGCAAGAGAAAGCTCCTTTTCTTCAACTCCCACGCGCTTTATGTTTTTCTCCTTAATAATGTCGCTTAAAATTTCAGTCATGGGACGGTCTGCGAGGATCACGTTAAGGTGGGTTACCGTTCGTTTTGCAATTTCAATGTATCTTGAATCGGTAATCAGGTAGCCGTCGTTTTGCGTAACGAGAATATATCCGTCAGAGAATGAAAGCCCCGAAAGATAACGCTGATTAAGCTCCGAAGAAATTATCGCGCAGTCGGTATCGGTAGCGCAAAGAGCCTCTTGAAGTCTGCTTAAGCGATTCATGACAGAGCCTCCTTGGCGGCGCGCCACATGTTTTTCATTGAAAGAGCATCCTCTGCCATAGTGCCCGCAGACTCACAGATTATACGGGGACAAACACCCTCGCGGACTATCGCCTCGGCAAGTCCGTCAAATTCGGGACCGTAAACGTTGTCCTCAAAGGTCAGGTGCTTTTTTTCTCCCGCGCCCGTATATTCTATCTTTGAAAAATGGCAGTGCAGATTGTATGCGTAGCTGTCTCCGAGAGTGTTTGCTATTGTGTCGAATATACGGCGGTAGCTGTCGCAATCGGTGAAAAGTCCGCCGATATTTCTTGAATTCAGATGCCCGAAATCCACCACGGGGTAGTATATGGGATGTATCTTACAAAGGGTAAGGACCTCCTCAAGAGTTCCGAGCTGATTGAGCTTGCCCATGGTCTCAAGACCCATGCGGATATTTGTGCTTCCGTTAATTTCAAGATTTTTTTCAAGGGTATCGGAAGCAAGGGACATAGCCTCCTCTCTTGATATCTTAGCCGCGCTTCCCGTGTGGATCACTATAGTGTCAGCGGAAAGAAGCTCTGCCGCGTGCAGAGATTTTGAAATGTATTCTATGCTTTTAAGACGCTTTTCTTCAACTACACCGGAAAGAGAGATAAAATAAGGGGTGTGGACCGACATGAGGATGCCGTGCTCCTTTGCCTTTTCTCCGATGGCGGCAAGGGTCGCGTCTGATGCGGTGATTCCGTTGCCTGCCTGGTATTCGTATGCATCGAGTCCGCGCTCCTTTACCCAACGGGGAGCTTGAAGCGTAGATTTGTAGCCCTCGTTATAAAAGGATTCGCTATTTCCACCGGGGCCAAAAGTAGGAAAATCTATTCTGTTTGCCATTGTTATACCTCAAAAATTATTAGTTCTGTGTTTTTTGTATTTTCTTATATAAGGACGCTCAAGAAACCTTTTGAATCTGAAAAAGAGAGTTTTCTTGTCTTTTATAGGGGGAACTATTATAGATATCATATCAAGTCTGTGGACCGCAAGAGTATCGGTGAGAAGCTGGTCGCCAAGCCCCGCGGTGTTTTCGGGCATGGTACCCATTTCACGCATGGCGGCTATAAGACTTCCGCTTTTAGGCTTTCCGCTGTCGGGATATGCGGGAAGCCCCAGCTTTTTATTGAAGAGCTCAACTCTGTCTGCATGATTGTTGGATATAAGAGCCGCTCTTATTCCAAAGTATTTCAGGTCATCAAACCAGGATAATATTTTTTCATCGGGTTCTGCCTGTTCGTAGGGAGCAAGAGTGTTGTCAATATCTATCAGCAGAGCGTCGATTCCGTGGGAAATAAGGAAATCCGGAGTTACCTCGTCAAAGGTTTTGAACATATAATCCGGAGTCAGGAGATATGAAAGACTGCGAAGCTTCTTCTTTTTCATGTGATGTGTATCCTTAACTGTTGAATTTATTATTCATTTTACATAAATATTTTATCATATAAAGCTAAAAATCGCAATAGATTTGAAAAAATAAAAAAACTTTAAAAAAATGCGAAAAAGGGGTTGACAAGGCAAATTATTTATGGTAATATATTAGGGCAGTTTTCCGAAACACTATATGCGAGTGTAGTTCAATGGTAGAATCCCAGCCTTCCAAGCTGGTCGCGTGGGTTCGATTCCCATCACTCGCTCCAATATAAATGGCGCATATGAATATGCGCCATTTATGCAGTATAAAAGCTTGTGCCTTTAGCTCAGCCGGATAGAGCAACTGCCTTCTAAGCAGTAGGTCGGGGGTTCGAATCCCTTAAGGCACGCCATACGGAGGGATTAGCGCAGTTGGTTAGCGCGTCAGGTTGTGGCCCTGAAGGCCGTGGGTTCGAATCCCATATCTCTCCCCAGAAAAAAGAACGAAGCGATTGCTTCGTTCTTTTTTTATCCAAGCCACAGGCTTGGTATATCATCGACGCACAAAGTGCGGCGTATATCATCAGCCACTGCAGGGGCTGTATATCATCACGCTATAGCGTGTATCTTTCTGCGGCTTGATGATATACAACACTTCGTGTTGGTGATATTCAATGCTTTGCATTGATGATATACACAGCTTCGCTGTGATTCTTTTAAAACGTATTGACACAGCAAGGTTTCCGTGCTATAATACCCTCAACTCATCACAAGGAGAAAAACAATGCAGAATAACAGTTATATTTCGAAAAACGAGCTTGAAAATAACGTAGCGGCAAAAAATCAGCTTAACGGAAACCCAAACGTAACCTTTGAGGGGGACGGGAGCGGTCTGCGTGTTATTTTCGTGGGTAATTCCATAACGAGACACGGATATAAAGCGGATATCGGCTGGTTCGTGGATTGGGGAATGGCTGCGTCATCTAAGGAAAAGGATTACGTTCACAGAGCCATTGCCATGCTTGAAGAAAAATACGGAAAAATATACGCGTGTATCTCTCAGGCGTCAACATGGGAGATTGATTACGAGAATACCGACACCGTGCTTAACGAAAAATATTGGCAGGCAAGAGACTTCAAAGCCGACGTGGTGGTTATCCGTATCGGAGAGAACATGAGAAAAGGCTCTGCGCCCGACTGTAAGCCCGAATTTGCGAAAATGATAGAGTTTTTCGCGTCCAATGAAAAGGCAAAGGTAATAGTTACCGACAGCTTCTGGAGAAACGATCCGAGAGACGGAATGATCAAGGAGATCTGCGAGGAAAAGGGATATACCTTCTGTCAGCTTCACGATCTTGAAGAGGACGAAGCCAACATGGCTATTGGTCTTTTCGAGCATAAGGGCGTGGCAAGACACCCAAGCGATCTCGGTATGGAGAGGATCGCCGAGAGGATAGTTGATCTTATTTGACGAAAAACTCAAAAAGCTAAAAGAGCAATTTTGAAATTGCTCTTTTTCTTATATTTATTCAGAAAAAGCTTCAATCGTAATAGTTTGTTTATATATTTGTGATATAATATTCACGATTGATTTTCTCGGAGGTATACCATGCCAAGACATATAAATATTCCTATCTTCATACCTCATCTCGGATGCCCCAACGCCTGCGTTTTTTGCAATCAGCGCTCGATTTCGGGACATATGAATTTCGACCCCTCGTCGGTGGAGCTTGAAATAGACGAGGCTCTTTCCACCGTAGGCGCGGAGGACGATTGCGAGATAGCCTTTTTCGGAGGCTCCTTTACGGGTATCGGCATAGAGCTTATGACCGATCTTCTCGAGCGAGCGCAAAAGTACATAGACAGTGGCAGAGTGAAATCTATAAGGCTGTCTACCCGTCCCGATTATATTGACAAAAATATACTTGATATACTCTCAAAATATTCGGTAAAGACGGTTGAGCTGGGACTTCAAAGCATGTCCGACAAGGTGCTGACAGCTTCGGGCAGAGGACACGATGCCGCCTGTGCCGAAAGGGCTTGCAGAATGGTAAAGGAATACGGATTTGACCTTATAGGTCAGATGATGATAGGTCTGCCCTCGTCAACCGAATCGGATGAAATAGAAACGGCAAAAAAGATAATAGCAGCGGGAGCCGACGGCGCAAGGGTATATCCTACCGTTGTGTTTAAGGATACCGAGCTTGCGTGTATGACTTACAGAGGAGAGTATTCGCCTCTTACCAACGAGGAGGCGGTAATGAGGACTGCGAGCGTTCTTGACGTCTTTGACAGGTGCGGAGTTCCTTGCATAAGAGTCGGGCTTTGCGCGTCGGAAAACCTTTCGGACGAAAGCCTTGTTGTTGGCGGCGCAAATCATTCTTCCATAGGAGAAATGGCGATGAGTGAGCTTTATTTCAGGCGCATTTGCCGCGAGCTTGACAGTATGAATATACGCGGCGGAGAGCTTACCGTTTTCGTGTCTTGCGGCTCTGTTTCCAAGGCTGTTGGTCAAAAACGTAAAAATAAGATAAAATTATGCGAAAAATATGGCTTCAGACAGGTAAAAGTACTTGAAAAAAATGAAATAATAGGTTATAATATTATATTAGAATATTGTAGGCAAAAAACTTTTGATAATTTCTTTTGAAGGGAGACAGTGCGTGTATCTTAAATCACTTGAATTACAGGGCTTCAAATCCTTTCCCGATAAAACAAAGCTTACCTTTGAGGGGGGAGCCACGGTTATCGTAGGACCTAACGGAAGCGGAAAATCGAATATATCGGATGCCATGCGTTGGGTTCTCGGAGAGATATCCTCCAAGAGCATCAGAGGAACCAAGATGGAGGACATTATCTTCGGCGGAGCGGACAGCCGCCGTCCCATGGGATATGCGGAGGTGTCGGTTACCTTTGACAATACGGGAATGCTCGGAAGACTTGACTGTCCCTATGACGAGGTTACCGTAACCAGAAGATATTACCGCTCGGGAGAGAGCGAATACTATATAAACCGCAGAGCAGTGCGCTTGCGCGATATTTACGAGCTCTTCATGAATACGGGTGTGGGACGAGACGGATATTCCATAATCGGTCAGGGTAAGATAGCAGAGATAATTTCAAGAAAGAGCGACGAGCGCAGAAGCATATTTGAGGATGCGTCGGGTATAGCTAAGTACAGACACAAAAAGAGTGAGACCGAGCGTCAGCTTGCGAACACCGAGGACAATATGACCCGTATAAACGACGTCTTTGCCGAGGTGGCGGCTCAGGTCGTTCCTCTCGAAAAGGAAGCTGAGAAGGCAAAAAAGGCTATTGAGCTTCTTGAGACAAAAAAGAGAGTTGACGTTCAGCTTTGGCTCTTTGATACCGAGAGACTTCGCGAGGACGTAAGCAAATGCGAGGAAAGCTTCAGAAATGCCGAATTTGACCTGCGAAACGCAGAGGACTCTGTAAAGGCGCTTGAGGTTCAGAGCGACAGACTTTTTGAAATTTCGCAGAATAATCAGACAGAGTCCGAAAATCTTCTTTCCGAGATACGCAGGGAGACCGAGATTTGCCACGGACTTGACAGTGCATACGGTATAACCGAGACCAATATTCTCCATACAAAGGAGATGATCGCGGGAGCAGAGGGAATTGCTGCATCTGCGCAGAAATCTGCAGAGACCGAGACAGAGGCAAATGCCAAGAGAGCAGAAAAGCTTTCGGAGCTTGGTGCTACGCTCAGAGCGAAGGAAAATGATTACGAGACACTAAGAGGAGAGCAGGTCAAGGTTGCCGAGCAGGCAAGAGAGCTTGAGTTCGGAATAGACAAGGCTTTGTCCGACATACGCGCGCTTGAGGGTGAGCTTGCTTCCGTAAACGCGAGAATAGAGTTTATAGAAAATTCCACCGAAAGCGACAGTGATAAGAACAGCTCTGTTCTCCGTGAAATAGAAAATTACGAGAAGCAGTCCTCCGATATGAGAGCGCAGAGCGAAAGGATAAGAAGCTCTGTTGAGGAATACGACACGGCAACTGCCGAGAGCGCAAGACAGGTAGACCTTCTTACCGCAGACCTTGCGGATCTTTACTCCGAGCGCCAGGACGACAACGAGGCTCTGACCTCTATGAAGCTTCGCAGAGATTCACTAAATCAGAGAATAGATACCTTTAAGACTATGGAGCAGCAGTTCGAGGGATATTCGGGAAGCGTGCGCCACGTTATGAAGAAGTATGCAGAGGGTGAGATCACCGACCGTTACGGAGTAAAGTGCGGCAAAATATACGGTCCGCTTTCTACACTTATCAAGGTTGACGATAAGTACATAACCGCAATAGAAACGGCGCTGGGACCAAATCTTCAGCACATAGTAGTTGAGGACGAAAGCGTTGCAAAGGCGGCTATGTTCCACCTTAAGAAGGCAGAAGCGGGACGCGCGACCTTCTTCCCCCTGACCTCTATGAAGGGACAGAGCGCAACCGCCGAAATGAATGAGGCAATGGGATACGAGGGTTACATTGCAGTTGCCGACGAGCTTGTGGGAGCCGAGAAAAAATTCTCGGAGATACTTTCGGGACTTCTTGGCAGAACTCTTGTATTTGATACTATCGATCACGCAAACAATATGGCGAAGTCGCTCAAATACAGAGTAAAGGCGGTAACGCTTGACGGTCAGCAGATCAACGTAGGCGGTTCATTCACCGGAGGCTCTGTACGTCAGAACGGGAATATTCTCGGAAGAGCAGCAGAGATAAAGAGGCTTGAAGGCGAGCTTTCCGAGCTGCTTAAGAAAATAGACAAGTCAGAGGGAGAGCTACGTAAGCTTGCGGAAAAGATAAAGGAGACCGAGGACGATAAGGATTCACTTGAGCAGAAGATAAGCCTTATTAAGGTCATGAGAGATTCCGAAAACAACCGCCTTGAGCAGATAACGGCGAAGCTTGAAGCAAACGATGCGCTCATAGCAAAGCTCAGAGCAGACTACGGGGATCTTCTTCGTGAGAGAGAACAATACGAGGAGGATAAGAAGAACCTTGCTGTCCGCAGAACCGAGCTTGACGGTCAGATAAGCGAAATAAGCGCCGCAAGAGCAGACATGGACGTAAAGAAGAACGAAGCTCTTGACAAAAAGACCGAGGCAGAGGAAAAAATGACGGCGGCTCTCATTGCCATAAACGAAATCAAGAAGGATATTGAGACCGAGGAGCGAATGACCGAGGAGAGCGAGGCAAGAATAGGTGAATTTGTTGCCGCCAAGGTAGAGCAGCTTTCGAGAATCGAATTTTTGAATCAGCGAATTTCCGAATATGAAAAGGAAAAGGCAGATAACAGAGATGCCTATGCTGATAGTGCAAAGCGTCTTGAGGAGCTTGGCGAAAAGCGTACAAAGCTCGAGGACGGAAATGCCGAATTCAAGCGAAAGATAAGCGAGGTAACCGCAAGGACCCGTGAAAAGCTTCAGCAAAAGGAGCTTATTTTTAAGGAATACACCAGATACGAAAACAGACTCGCAAATCTCAGAGTCGAGCAGGATAAGCTTGCCACAAGGCTTTGGGACGAGCATGAGCTTACAAGAGGCGATGCCGTAGCTCTCGGATATCCCGCTCTTACGGCAGAGACGAGAGGCGAGGCGGCTGCAAAACAGACCGAGTGTCGCAACAAGCTTCGTGTTCTGGGTAACGTAGACCTTGATGCCGTAAGCAAATACAAGGAGGTCAAGTCAAGATACGATTATATGGAGGGACAGATAAAGGACCTTGAAGCATCTCGCGCAGACCTTCTTGATATAATCGGTAAGCTTGAGGGTGAGATGGAGACATCGTTTATGGAGTCCTTCAACAAGATAAACGAGAACTTCAACCGCACCTTCTCGGAGCTTTTCGGCGGGGGAAGCGCGGAGATAACGCTGTCCGACCCCGAAAATGTGCTTGAATCGGGCATTGAGATAAAGGCGGCGCCTCCCGGAAAGATAATCAAGAACCTTGTTCAGCTTTCGGGCGGAGAGCAGTCCTTTATAGCTATCGCGCTCTTCTTTGCAATATTGCAGGTCAACCCCACGCCCTTCTGTATTCTCGACGAGATAGAGGCGGCGCTTGACGAGGTCAACGTAGCAAGATTTGCGGAGTATATCAAGAGGTATTCAAACGGAACTCAGTTTATAATGATAACCCACCGCCGCGGTACCATGGAGGCGGCAAACCGTCTTTACGGAGTAACCATGCCCGAGAGAGGAATTTCCAAGGTTCTCGAGCTTAACGTGGACGATATTTCAAAGAAAAAGGGAGATGATTGGGATGGCATTTTTGGATAAGCTCAAGGCAGGACTTTCAAAGACCAAAAAGGCTATCTTCGGACAGATAGACGAGGTTCTTAAGAGCTTCGTGCGAGTAGACGAGGATATGCTTGAGGAGCTTGAGGAGCTGCTTATAACCTCCGACGTGGGAGTAAATGCTACCGAGGAGATAATGGAAAGACTGCGCGACGATATAAAGTCGGGCAGACTTAAGGAAAAGGAGCAGGTAATTGACGCTCTTAAGACGATACTTGAGGATATGATAGGAGAGGGCGGAGAGCTGGAGCTTACCACAACTCCGTCAGTAATTCTCGTTATCGGAGTAAACGGAGCGGGAAAGACGACCTCTATCGGTAAAATTTCCAACAGACTCATATCAAAGGGTAAAAAGGTCGTTGTTGCCGCAGCCGACACATTCCGCGCGGCGGCTATCGACCAGTTGGCTGTATGGTGTGAGCGTTCGGGCGCGGATCTTGTTAAGCAGAACGAGGGAAGCGACCCCGCGGCTGTCGTATTTGACGCTATTGCTTACGCAAAGAGAAAGCAAGCAGACGTTCTTATCGTGGATACGGCGGGCAGACTTCATAATAAGGTAAATCTTATGAACGAGCTTGCGAAGATAAACAGAGTAATCGACCGAGAGTTGCCCGGCGCGGCAAGGGAAAATCTTCTCGTCCTTGACGCTACGACGGGACAGAACGCGATCCTTCAGGCAAAGGAATTCCGCAATGCGGCAAACATTACGGGACTTATTCTTAACAAGCTTGACGGAACGGCAAAGGGCGGTATAGTTATTTCTATTAAGACCGAGCTTGACATTCCCGTTAAATTCATAGGTGTCGGCGAGAAGATAGACGACATGCAGGAATTTGACAGCAAGGAATTTGTCAGCGCACTTTTTGAATGATATGAAAATAGTACTTGCATCGAGAAATAAGCATAAGATAGAGGAGTGGCAGGCGACACTCGGAAAATATGTTGACGGAGTTGAGATACTTTCACTTGACGAGGTCGGTATATACGGTGATATAGAGGAAAACGGAGAGACCTTTGCCGAAAACGCGCTCATAAAGGCAAGAGTCGCCGCGAAGAGTGGATATATGGGAGTTGGCGAGGATTCCGGTCTTTCGGTAAACGTGCTTGGCGGCGAGCCGGGAATATATTCCGCAAGATATGCTGGAGAACACGGAAACGACAGAAAAAATAATGAGCTGCTGCTTTCAAAGCTCTCCGATAAGACCGACAGAAGCGCGAGCTTTGTTTGCACCATTGCCTGTGTTCTTCCCGATAATATTGAGGGAGGAGAGCTTTTCGTCGGGAAAACCTACGGAGAGATAATAAACGAATACAGGGGAAATAACGGATTTGGTTACGACCCTATATTCTACGTGGAGAGTATGGATAAGACCTTTGCCGAGATGAGCGGAGAAGAAAAGAATGCCATATCTCACAGAGGAAAAGCCATAGAGCTTTTTGCGGAATGGCTGAAAAATCTGAAAAACTGAAGAGGAAAATATGATAACATCAAAGCAGAGAGCATATTTGCGCGGACTTGCCAACGGTATTCCCGCAATTATGCAGATAGGCAAGGGAGGAATCGGAGATAATCTTATCAAGACGGTATCCGATGCCCTTGAAGCAAGAGAACTTATAAAAATGACTGTTCTTGAAAACTCCATGGAGTCGCCCAAGGAGGTCGCAAACGAGCTGGCATCATTGGTTGATGCCGATGTGGTCGGAGTCGTTGGCAGAAAAATAATACTTTACCGCGAATCGGTGAATAATAAGAGAATAGAGCTATGAACGGAATGGATATGCTCCGCGTAGGAGTTTACGGCGGTACCTTCGCGCCTATTCACAACGCCCACGTTGCGGTCGCAAAGGCATTTATGGAGCAGATGAAGCTCGACTATCTTTTCGTTATCCCCACCTTTATCCCGCCACATAAGGAGGTAGACCGCTCGGATGACCCACTCTACCGTCTTAAAATGTGTGAGCTTGCCTTTGAGGGCACCGACGGAGTTATTATTTCTGACGTAGAGATAAAGCGCGGCGGAAGAAGCTACACCTACGATACCTTGAAGGAGCTGCAGCGTCCCGATACGAGGCTGTTTCTTCTTTGCGGAACAGATATGGTGCTGACCTTCGATAAGTGGTACAGATACGAGGATATACTTAAAATGTGTTATCCCACCTACGTAAGACGGGAGGATGATCCTCTGCTTACGGCGAGAATAATTTCAAAGATCGGGGAATACTACGAAAAGCACGGTGTTATGTTCCGAAGAATCGTTACGGAGCCCATGCCTATGGCTTCTACCGATATAAGACGGGCGGTAAGAGAGGGCAAGGATATTTCAGAGCTTGTTCCGCCTGCAGTTGAAAAATTCATAAGAGAGAACAGACTTTATCTGGACTAAGGAGAACGGTGTGAAAATTACTGAACAAATGCTTGAGGTGCTTCGCAAAAGTGTGATCGAAAATATGTCGAAAAAGAGAGCCGAGCACACGCTTGAGGTCGAGAAAATGGCGGTTCGTCTTTGCGGGCTTTTCTGTCCCGATGCGACCGATAAAATGAGAGCGGCTGCGCTCTTGCACGATATAACCAAGGAATATACTCTTGACGGACAGCTTGAGGTGTGCGAGAAATATGGGCTTCCCGTAAGCGAGAGAGACGTTTTCTCTCCAAAGACATTTCACGCGAGAACGGCCGCGGCAATAATTCCCGACAGATATCCCGAATTTGCCGATGAGGAGATAATATCCGCTGTTCGCTATCATACTACGGGCAGAGAGGGAATGACTCTTACCGAAAAAATTATTTACCTTGCTGACTACATAGATATGTCGAGGACCTTTGAGGATTGTGTGCGTCTGAGAGAATATTTCTTTGACGCGGAGCCCGAAAAAATGAGTAAATCGGAGCTTTTGCGTCATCTTGACAGCACGCTGATACTGTCCTACGACATGACGGTCAGCGGACTTATGTTTGACGGGCTTCCTATAAGCGAGGAGACCTTCAAAGCAAGGAATGAGCTTGTATTGAGCCTTATGAAAAAATAAAGGGCCGAACCCTCTACATATACCCTAACGACAAGCCTAAGGATATATGAATAACAAAAAGAGAGTCCGGATAATGAAAATAAATATTAAAGCGTTCAAAGCTGTTATAGCTGCAGCTCTTGCCGTGACTGTAACGGCAGTTATATTCGCTACCGTAAAATATGCGGGAACAGGGACCGAGATTTTGACGGATATTCCGCGAGCCGAGGTTAAAAAAGGTCATTTTACCGTTCTTGTGGCCGGGTGCGACAGAGTGTCGGGGCTTACCGACGTTATGATGATTGTTTCTGCCGATACCGATGCCGGCGGAGTGAGCGTGCTACAGATACCAAGAGACACCTACGCTGTATATAGCGAAAACGGTTACAAAAAAATAAACGGCGCCTATGCCAGACTTGGCGGAGAGGGGCTTAAGAATTTTATCTCCGACGGCTTTGGAGTTGAGATAGACCGATATATGGTGCTGTCCCCCGATGCCTTTTGCTATGCGGTGGATGCTCTCGGAGGTATCGAGGTAGAGCTTACCAAGGCCCTTTATTACAACGATCCCGCGCAAGAGCTTTATATTCACATAACCAAGGGCAGACATCGGCTTGACGGAAAGGGCGCAGAGCAGCTCGTAAGATACAGAGCTGGGTATGCCGACGGAGACCTTGGGAGAGTGGATACGCAGAAGGTAGTCATGTGCGCTCTTATGCAAAAAATTTTAGATTCCCATGATGATAATATTTCGTATAAGCTTTTTGACGCGCTCAACGGGCGGGTGGATACCGATATTACGCTTACAGATGTAGGCTTGCTTTCGGATACGGCGCGCAAAACAGAGCAGAGTAGTATATTTTTCGTTACAGCCCCGGGAAGGGCAGTAACCGCCAAGACGAGCGGAGCATCATTTTACGTTTTATCAGCTCCCGCCATGAATGAGCTTCGGCACCGTTTGCTTGGAAAATGGGAAAATGATTTTGACAGAGATCGTGTTTTTTTGAACGGAAGTAATGCCGATTTTTCGGAGATATATCGCAAATACAGTGAATATGCGGTTTACTGCGCTGATGATATTGCGAAAAACGGAATAGGCAGCGTCAGTTATTAAAATAGTATTGACAAAATAATGATAATGAATTAAAATATAAAGAGCAGTTTTTTGAAAGGCAGTAAAAAATGGAACATTTTGAAACCACAACGGAAGCGCTTCCTTCTCTTGAGAGTGCAAGCGCAAAGGAAATAGCCGAGGCGGTAGCCGAGGTTCTTGACTCTAAAAAGGGAAGAGATATAAAGGTTCTTCACGTAGAGGACAAAACTGTAATTGCCGAGTATTTCGTGCTTTGCACGGGTAACTCAAGCACACAGATAAAGGCTCTTGCGGGAGAGGTCGAGTACAGACTTCAGCAAAGAGGACTCACCCCTTACGGAATTGAGGGCAGAGACAATAACTCTTGGCTGATAGTCGATTACAGCAACGTAATCGTTCATATATTCAGCCGTGAATCCCGTGAATTTTACAATCTTGACAAGCTTTATGCCGATTGATTCCGAATCGGTAAAATAACATAAAAAAAGGACTAATATGATGAGATACGAGCACAGCGAAATTGAAAAGAAGTGGCAGGAATATTGGGAGAAAAATCAGACCTTTAAGACAGACGTCTGGGATTTCTCTAAGCCTAAATATTACGTATTGGATATGTTCCCCTATCCGTCGGGCGTAGGTCTTCACGCGGGACACCCCGAGGGATATACGGCAACCGACATAGTTGCGAGAATGAAGAGAATGCAGGGCTACAACGTCCTTCACCCCATGGGATACGACTCCTTTGGTCTTCCCGCGGAGCAGTATGCCGTAACCACGGGTAACCACCCTAACGGTTTTACCGAGAAAAATATCGGGACCTTCTCAAAGCAGCTTAAGGAGCTTGGCTTTGACTATGACTGGAGCAAGATGATAGCTACCAGCGACCCGAACTATTACAAATGGACCCAGTGGATATTTAAGCAGCTTTATCTTGACGGATATGCTCAGTATATCGATATGCCGGTTAACTGGTGCGAGGAGCTTGGTACGGTTCTTTCCAACGACGAGGTTATCGACGGAAAGTCCGAGCGAGGCGGATACCCCGTTATCAGAAAGAATATGAAGCAGTGGGTCATCAATCAGCCCGCCTTTGCGGAGAAGCTTCTTGAGGGACTTGAGGAGATAGATTGGCCCGAGTCCACTAAGCTCATGCAGAAAAACTGGATAGGAAAATCCACGGGCGTTGAGGTTAAATTCCAAATTGTGGGCGGCGGTGAATTTTCTATATTCACAACATGTATTGAAACCATATACGGCATTACCTTTATGGTTCTCGCTCCCGACGGAGACATAGTAAAGTCCCTTATGCCCAGAGTGGAAAATAAGGACGAGGTACAGGCATACATTAACGAGACACTTAAGAAGAACGATATGGACCGCACTGAGCTCAACAAGACCAAGACCGGGTGCGAGCTTAAGGGCGTTACCTGTATTAACCCCGTAAATGGTAGAGAAGTCAGAATGTTTATTGGTGATTTCGTTCTTGCAAACTACGGAACGGGCGCTGTAATGGCGGTTCCCTCTCACGACCAGAGAGACTTTGAGTACGCTATTGCGCACAATATAGATATGCTTCAGGTAATTGACGGAGACGAAAAGCTCGGTCATGTTGACGTATCCGAAAGGGCATTCGAAAAGGGCGAGTATCTCGGCAAGGGATACAAGCTTATCAATTCCGAGGAATTCAACGGACTTACCGTCGAGGAAGCAAAGGAAGCTATCACCGATAAGCTTGAAAAGATGGGCGTTGCCAAGAGAACGGTCAACTACCATTTCAGAGAGTGGATATTCGCAAGACAGCGTTATTGGGGCGAGCCTGTTCCCGTGGTACACGGAGAGGACGGTAATATTCACGTTCTTGATGATGCAGAATTGCCTTTGGTGCTTCCCGAGCTCGAGAATTATAAGGGAACGGGCGGAAAGGCGCCTCTTGAAAACGCGATCGAGTGGAAAAAGTATGATGCAAACGGAATCAAGGGAACAAGAGAGACCTCTACCATGCCCGGCTCCGCAGGCTCAAGCTGGTACTTCCTCCGTTATATAGACCCCAACAACGATAAGGCATTTGCCGACCCCGAGCTTCTCAAGCATTGGATGCCCGTTGACCTTTACATTGGCGGTCCCGAGCACGCTGTGGGACACCTTATGTATTCGAGAATCTGGAACAGATACCTTTACGATAAGGGTCTTGCACCTACAAAGGAGCCCTTCAAGAAGCTTGTTCACCAGGGAATGATACTCGGCTCCAACGGAATCAAGATGGGTAAGAGATTCCCCGAGTTCGTTGTTAACCCCAGCGACGTTGTGCGTGATTACGGCGCTGATACCCTCCGTCTTTACGAGATGTTTATGGGCCCTCTTGAGGTATCCAAGCCTTGGAGCAATCAGGGAGTTGAGGGCGCGAGACGATTCTTGAACCGTGTATGGGCATTCTTCACCGAGGCTGAGAATATCGTTGACGGTGAGGTTCCCGCCCTTGAAAAGATCTATCACAAGAGTGTAAAGAAGATAACCGAGGACTTTGAGACGCTTGGCTTCAATACGGCAATTTCCCAGATGATGATATTCGTAAACGCCGTATACAAGGAGGGTAAGTGTCCCAGAGCTTATGCAGAGGGACTTATCAAGATGCTTTCCTGTATCTGTCCTCATATCGGTGAGGAAATTTGGTCTGTACTCGGTCATGACAACACCATAGCATACGAGCCTTGGCCTACCTTTGACGAGAGCAAGACTGCTGACGATACCGTTGAGGTAGTAGTTCAGGTCAACGGAAAGGTAAGAGCGAAGATCAACATTCCCGTTGATATGGATAAGGCTGAAGCCCTCGCTGCCGCAAAGGCAGAGGTTGCCGATATGGTTGAGGGAAAGACTGTTATTAAGGAGATCGTTGTTCCCAACAAGCTTATAAATATAGTTGTTAAATAATCGATTATGGGCAGTCTCAAACCCGAGACTGCCCATATATATAAAGGAGAGAATTATGTTCAAAAGAGCTATACCGGTTTTTGCCGAGGGCAAGGAAAATGCTCTTAACTACCATCTTGTTTTGCATGCAGAGGCCGAAAGCTTAAAGGATACCACACTCTATATTTCCGCCTTTTCGTTTTATCGCCTGAGCGTAAACGGACGGTTTGTTTCCTTTGGCCCCGCGAGAGCCGCAAAGGGATACGCAAGAGTTGACGAGCTTTCCCTTGATTGGTGCGACAGCGCGGACGGAAAAAATGATATCGTCATTGAGGTGGCGGGATATAACTGCTCGTCTCTGTCTACCGCAAGACAGACCTCTTTCGTGGTCGCAGAGCTTCGCAGAGAGGATGAGGTGCTGCTTTATACGGGCAGAGACTTTTGCGGATACCGTTCCGCTAAAATGATGCAAAAGGTCGAGAGATATTCCGCTCAAAGACATTTCGGAGAGATACATAATTATACCTTCGACGGGATTTTAGGAGAGAAGGTCAACCTCACGGAAACGACCAACCGTCCCAAATATCTTGAAAGAAAAGCGCCTGTGCCTACGTACGACACGGTACACATGGACGGATGCTCGTCCTTCGGTGAATTCAATTTCGACGATACCATACCCTACAGAAAAAAACGGTCGTCCTTTGAGATAACCGAGGAATGGGGGTGCTTTGCCGACGGCGAGATTTTTTCAAAGCCCTACCGTTGGATTCAAAGGCAGGTACTTGACAAAAAGGGCGATGACAGAGATTTTCCGCTGAGGATGAAGCGCGGAGATTACGTTATCGTAGACCTTGGACGAATAGAAACGGGCTTTCTTACCGTTAACATGACCGCTCACGCGCATTCCGAGGTGGTTCTCGGATTTTCCGAAGCGTGCTTTGAAGCTGATTTCGAATTTACGAATATAAATTCTCAGAACGTAATAGAATATTTTGTCGAGGAGGGAATGAGTGTATCTGCCGAGAGCTTTGAGCCTTATACCTGCCGCTTTGCCATAATTATGGTAAGGAACGGAGCTGTAACGCTTGAGGGGTATTCTGTACGCACCCTTGAATATCCCATGTGGGATATTATTGAAAGAAGCTACAAGGATCCCGAGCTCAGAGCTATATACCGCGCGGCAGAGCGTACCTTTGCTCACAATGCGGTAGATATTTATACAGACTGCCCCTCGCGCGAAAGAGCGGGATGGCTTTGCGATTCTTTCTTTACGGGCAGAGCCGAATATTTCCTTACGGGTAAGACACTTGTTGAGGACGCGTTTCTTGAAAATTACAGGCTTTTTGAAAACGACGGCTCTTTGCCTGAGGGCGCAATTCCCATGTGCTATCCTTCGGATTTTCACGACAATAACAAGTTTATTCCCCAGTGGGCAATGTGGTACGTACTTGAGGTTAAGGAATACCTGACCGAGAGAAATACCGCGGTTGATAAGGAGCTGTTCAAAAAGAGTGTTATGGGAATAGTGAAATTCCTCGAAAGATATGAAAACAAGGACGGATTGCTTCAAAATCTTCCCAGCTGGAATTTTGTTGAGTGGTCAACGGCTAACGAGTGGGTTCATGACGTAAACTATCCTACGAATTTCCTCTACGCGGAGGTCCTTCGCTCGGCATATGCTTTGTACGGAGATGAGAGTTTACTCAAGAAGGCAGAGCGTGTTGCCGCCGTAACAGCTGAAAGGTCCTTTGACGGAGAGGTGTTTATTGACAATGCCGTGCTTACAGACGGAGTGCTTGTAAATACGAGAAATTCCTCCGAGGCGGGGCAATATTACGCAATTCTTTTCGGCGATTTTGATATAAACGACGAAAAATATGCAAAGCTGAAAGCTCACATATGTAACGGATTTGCGGAGCTCGATATTTCCGACAGAGGCTATGTACCCGTAAACGCCTTTATCGGATTTTACGTAAAGATGTGCGCTATGATGAAGCTTGGTTGGTTTGACATGCTTGAAGATGATATAAAGTCATTCTTCGGAGGCATGGAGGAAGCCACCGGTACGCTTTGGGAATACCGTTATACCCAGAGAAAGGGAAGCTATGACCACGGATTTGCTTCGTTTGTCGCAATCGCAATAGGTGAAATAGAGAAAAATAAAAAATAATAAAAAAGCTATTGACAAATAAATGTAAATGGTGTATAATAACATGTGATTTTGATTGTCTCTGGCAATATGCGGAGGGAGGGAAATAGAAAATGGCAGAAATTAGAGTAAAAGAAGGCGAGTCTCTTGACAGCGCACTTCGTCGCTTTAAGCGTGCAATGGCTCGTTCCGGCGTCCTCACCGAGCTTCGCAAGAGAGAACACTATGAGAAGCCCAGCGTTAAGCGCAAAAAGAAGTCGGAAGCAGCACGTAAGAGAAAGTATAAGTAATTCTCTTTAACTTTATAACAACAAACCCGATTGCGATGCAATCGGGTTTTTGTTATTTTAATATTCTATTATTTCGGTATTGGGAGCATGGGGGGCAAAAATACAGCTCATATTTTCGGCGTCGTCGGGTGTGAAGGTTACGTTCTTCATTTTTATTGTAAGGGGCTCTTCCTTTGATGCTTCAATAACAGAGCATTCCGATATGTTTTCAAAGCGCACGTTCTCAAAGGATATCTCGGAGAGATGCGTTCCGCTTTGAAGTGTTCCGTGGTCCGCAAGATAACGGAGAACGCCCTTCAGATTTTCGAAAAGGCAGTTTTTAAATACGATATCCCTTGATGCTTCATAAGGATAGTTGGTGCTTGCAAAGTATTCTACCAGCATAAGAGTATTGTGTCTGCCCTCGGTTCTCGGCAGATAATCGTTCTTTCCTTTTACGATCGTTTTTCTGTGGGGATAGTATCCGGGACCGTAGGAATGACAATCCTCTACGTGAATATGTATTCCGCCCATTCTGAAAATATTGCAGGATGTATTAAGAATACATCTGCGCACCGTCAAACGGTTAATATTTATTCCCGCTATGCAATCGTCGCCCGTTTTGAACAGACAGTCCTCAATAAGGGTGTCCTCGGAGCAGTGAAGATGTATGCCGTCCGAGCCCCCAAGACAGGTAACGCGGCGCATGGTAAGATTTCTGCAGTTATTGGCTTCGTGCAGAAAATTTCCGCTGTGCTGAGCAGTGTAGCCTTCAAGCAGAACGTTTTTGCAGCAGGTAAGATATATGGCGTGAGGTCCGCGATAACGCTCCTCTCCGTCGGGGTCGTAGCAATTCTGTCCGTCTATAAACGAATTTTTTTCACCTATGATGGAGATATTTTTCTCGCCATATGATGAAATAATCGCTCTTCGGTAGGTCTCCCAAGGATTGTTTTTGTAATATTGAGTTATCATCTCCATGTCCGAACGCACTTCGAGCCCGCTCGGAAAGGGAAACACCTCGTAATCGTTACAGTCATCGCTTCCGCAGAGGCACGCGCCCTCCTTCAAAAGAAGAGTGGTGTTCGAATGGATATAAAGTCCACCGGTGTAAAACCGTCCCGCGGGAATTACTACCGTACCGCCGCTTTTTTTGCAAAGATCGAAAACACTTTGAAGAGCCTCTGTCTGTATGTCCGAAACGTCGCGCTTTACGCCGTAATCTGTTATCAGAAATGTATTCATGGCTATGCTCCTTAATTGTTTATTACGGATATAATACCATATAAAAGCATACAAGTCAACAAAAATTAACCAAAATTCGGTAATATACTTGTAAAATCGAAGAAGTTGTGATATACTAAATCGATAATGTAATAATTTGACACATAAATCCAAAGGAGGAAAAATAAATGAGCGAAAAGTTTTACGTAACAACAGCCATAGCATACGCTTCGGGTAAGCCCCATTTCGGAAATACCTATGAGGTAATTATGACCGACGCTGTGGCAAGATATAAAAAGGCGAGAGGATACGACGTGTTTTTCTGCACGGGTACCGACGAGCACGGTCAGAAGATCGAAAACCTTGCGGCAAAGGCGGGTATTACACCAAAGGAGTACGTTGATAAGGTAGCAGGAGAGATAAAGGGCATCTGGGACAGAATGGATGCAGACTACGATTACTTTATCCGTACTACCGACGAAAATCACGAGACGGCAGTTAAGAAGATATTTACGAAATTCTACAACAAGGGCGACATATACAAGAGCGAGTACGAGGGCTGGTACTGCACCCCCTGCGAGTCCTTCTTCACCGAGACCCAGGTGGTAGACGGCAAGTGTCCCGACTGCGGACGTCCCGTAGAGCAGGCAAAGGAGGAGGCTTACTTCTTTAAGATGTCCAAATATGCCGACCGCCTTATGAAGCACATCGAGGACAACCCCGAGTTCATTCAGCCCGAATCCCGTAAAAAGGAAATGGTCAACAACTTCTTAAAGGCAGGACTTCAGGACCTTTGCGTATCGAGAAGCTCCTTTAAGTGGGGTATTCCCGTCGATTTTGACGACAGACACGTAGTATACGTATGGCTTGATGCGCTTACAAACTATATAACCGCTCTCGGCTACGACCCAGACAAGTCCTACGAGGAGCAGAGCGAGCATTTCAAGAAATATTGGCCCTGCGACGTTCACATGATCGGTAAGGATATTCTTCGTTTCCATACGATATATTGGCCTATATTCCTTATGGCACTTGATATTCCGCTTCCCAAGAAGGTGTTCGGACATCCATGGTTCAACTTCGGTATGGATAAAATGTCAAAGTCCAAGGGTAACGTAATTTACGCGGATAAGCTTGCCGACCACTTCGGTGTTGACGGCGTAAGATATTTCGCTCTTTCAGAGATGCCTTATAACTCTGACGGCTCTATTACCTACGAGGCTGTTATTACGAGATACAACGCTGACCTTGTAAATAACCTCGGAAACCTTGTGAAGCGTACTCTTGATATGTCAAAGAAGTACTTTAACAAGCAAGTAATGGCGCCCACCGCTCCCGATGCTCTTGACGATGAGCTTAAGGCGGCATGCGCAAAGGCTTACGAGGGAGTTATCGAAAATATGGATAACTATCACATAGCCGATGCTCTTGAATGCATCTTTACAATGCTTAAGAGAGCAAACAAGTATATTGACGAGACGGCTCCTTGGACACTCGCGAAGGACGAAGCAAACAGAGAGCGTCTTGGCACCGTGCTTTACAATCTCCTTGAGGCTATACGTTGGGGAGCCGTGTTGCTCACACCCTTTATTCCTACCTCTGCAAAGGAGATACTTGACGAGCTGAATACCGATGCCCGTACCTATGATACGCTCGGCGGAGTTGATGCTTTCGGTAAGATGACCGTAGGCAGTACTCTTGCCGACTCCAAGGTGCTCTTTGCCCGTGTTGACGAAGCGAAGAAGCTTGCTGAGTTTGAGGAAGAAAGACAGAGACAGATCGCAGAGGCTGAAAAGGAAGCAAAGGCGAATGCCGCTCCCGAAAAACCTGAGGGCTGCGCTCTTATCGGAATTGAGACCTTTATGGGAGTTGAACTGAGAACCGCTCAGGTAATTGCTTGTGAAAGAGTTCCCAAAGCAAAGAAGCTTCTCAAGCTCCAACTTGACCTCGGATATGAGAAGCGACAGGTCGTTTCGGGAATCGCTAAGTTCTACGAGCCCGAAGCACTTATCGGTAAAAAAGTCATAGTCGTTGCTAATCTTAATCCCGCAACTCTTTGCGGAATAGAGTCAAACGGTATGATACTTGCAAGCGGTGAAGAGGAAGTCAGAGTCGTATTCCTTGATAAGGATACACCTCTTGGCGAAAGAGTAAGATAATGTCCTGCGAGGATGTTGTATTAAATGAAGAATTTTCTTGCCGAGGCATTATAGATTCCCATGCCCATTATTTCGACCGACGCTTTGAAGCCGAGGTCGAGGGGGGAGCGGAATCAATTCTTCAGAACGAGGTTTTCGGCAAGGGGATTTCTGCCGTTATCAACGTGGGAACAAATCCCGAAAATTCTATCCTCTGTATAGAGCAGGCAAGGCGGTACGAGAAAATGTATGCCGCCGTGGGTGTTCACCCCGAGGACTGTCAGCATCTTGACGGCAGCGCAGCCGAGGAACTGGCAAAAATACGTACGCTTCTTGACACTCCAAAAAAAAGAGCGGAGAACAAGATAGTCGCAATAGGCGAAATTGGCTACGATTATTATTGGCAGCCTGTTGATAAGGCTCGGCAGACCGAATTTTTTGAATGTCAGCTTGAAATGGCAAGGGAATTTTCTCTGCCCGTAATAATCCACGACAGAGAGGCCCACGGAGATTGCTTTGATACGGTAATGAGACATCCCGAAACCGTTGGGGTTTTCCACAGCTACAGCGGAAGCGCGGAAATGGCAAAGGAGCTTGTCAAAAAAGGCTTTTATATATCCTTTTCGGGAGTGCTGACCTTCAAAAACGCGAGAAAGGCAAGAGAAGTAGCGGCTGTCGTTCCCCGCGACAGGATCCTTATAGAAACCGACTGTCCCTACCTTGCGCCGCATCCTTTGCGAGGTCATATAAACAATTCGTCGTATATGGTATACACGGCAAAGACGCTTTCCGATATACTCGGTCTTGGATTCGATGATGTCGTGAATCTTACGGCAAATAACGCCAAAAGACTTTTTGAGATATAGAAAATACGCAGATGTTTGGTTAAATTCACCAAAAAACATCTGCGTTTTTTTACGTCTATGCTTCGAAAAACACAAAAAACCTACTTGAAATTAATGGAAATATATTGTATAATGAGTGTAGTTGTTGCGATCGCGTCATAGAAAAGCGATCCAAACTCATATATTTTAATCTGTCGGGGACAGAGAAGGAGGAAGCCAATGGCTGTTGTAGAAACTAAAAAAATAAGAAACGTAGCGCTTTTAGGACACGGAGGATGCGGTAAGACCGCTCTTTCCGAGGCCATTTTATATATTACGGGAGCTACTGACCGTATAGGAAAGGTTCCGGACGGAAATACCGTTTCCGACTATGACGCAGAGGAAATCAAGAGAGGATTTTCTATATCCGCGTCTCTCATGAACACAACATGGAAGGATACCAAGATAAATATAATCGATACCCCCGGTTACCTTGATTTTGTCGGTGAGACCGCTCAGGCTCTTCGCGTAGCCGACAGCGCCATTATCGTAGTAGACGGTAAGGCGGGAATTGAAGTAGGAACCGAGCTTGCATGGGGATATGTGGAGGATGCGGGACTTCCCAGAGCATTCTTTATTAATAAGTTCGACGATAATGAGGCTCGGTTTGCAAGAGTTCTTGACTCTCTGCATGAGAGCTTTGGAAAGCATATATGCCCTATAACCATTCCTATGATAAAGGACGGAGAGGTTAAGGGCTGTATCGACCTTATCGACCAGTCCGCTCACGTATTTGACGCAAACGGACGCCACAGCGTTGAGATAATTCCCGAGGAGTCCATGGAAGCGGTTGAAAAGTACCGTGATATGCTCATGGAAGCAGTCGCAAGTACCGACGAGGATCTTATGATGAAGTACTTCGAGGGTGAGGAGATAACCTACATGGAGGCTATCAACGCAGTTCACGAGGGTATTATCCACGGAGATATCGTTCCTGTATTCTGCGGAGCGGCTACTAAGCTTTGGGGTGTATGGACTCTCCTTGATAAAATTACCGAGTCCTTCCCGAGACACACCGCAAAGAAGACCGAGATGCTTGCAGACGGCGATGATATGGAAATCAATCCCGACGGTGAGCCCGCGCTCTTCGTATTCAAGACGGTTGCCGATCCCTTCGTAGGAAAAATGTCCTTCTTCAAGGTTATGAACGGTACTGTAAAGCGCGATATGCTCATGAGAAACAATACCACGGGAGACAACGAAAAGCTTGCTCATATATATACCGTATTCGGTAAGAAGCAGACAGAGGTAGACGAGCTTGCGTGCGGAGATATCGGAATGGTTGCAAAGCTTACAGCGACAAATACCAACGATACTCTTACGTGGAATAAGGAGTTCAGCTACGCTCCCATAACCTTCCCCAATTCCTATTATGTAAAGGCTATGATTCCCGCATCCGCAAAGGACGAGGGCAAGATCTCTCAGAGTATCGTTAAGATGCTTGAAGAGGATCTTACGGTCGGTTACGAGAACAATCCCGAGACCAAGCAGATGCTCGTATCGGGACTTGGCGATATGCACCTTGCCGTTCTTTCCGCAAAGCTTAAGAACAGGTTCGGAGTAAGCGTAATCTTTGATACTCCTAAGATCGCTTACCGCGAAAAGATAACCAAGAAGGTTGACGTAGAAGGAAAGCATAAGAAGCAGAACGGCGGTTCGGGTCAGTACGGACACGTTAAGATCCGCTTCGCGCCTGGCGAGGACGAGGGACTTACCTTCAGCGTATCGGTTGTAGGCGGAACTGTTCCCAAGAACTTCTATCCCGCAGTAGAAAAGGGCTTGCAGGACGCGATGGCAAAGGGCGTTGCGGGCTTCCCTCTGGTTCAGCTTGCCGCTGATCTTTACGACGGCTCCTACCACGACGTTGACTCTGACGAAATCTCCTTTAAGACTGCTGCTAATATAGCTTATAAGAAGTGCCTTGAGCTTGCGGCTCCCGTGCTTCTTGAGCCTGTAGGAAATCTTGACATTACGGTTCCCGATTCTATCGTGGGAGATGTAATGGGAGATCTCAACAAGAGACGCGGTGCCGTAATGGGAATGGATCCCGCTCAGAAGAAGGGATACACAACCGTTAAGGCTCTTGCTCCTAAGGCAGAGATCATGGAATACCCCATAATCCTGCGCGCTATGACGCAGGGCAGAGGAAGCTTTGAGTACGAGGTTACGGGATACGATGTAGTTCCCGCCAATATCGCTCAGAAGATAGTTGAGAACTATAAGAAAGAAAACGCATAATACTTAAATCTAAAAGGGTTGATTCGGATAGAATCAGCCCTTTCTTGTATAATGAAAACCCCGCTATACCTACTAATGTGAAGTCTATGAATAAATTTATATTTTTACCGTCATTATGCGACGGTTTTTTTATTTTGATTATGATAAAATATTTCTAACAAAATATTGGGAGGTAGAAATGAAAGGAAGAACATGCTTTTATGACGTTGAGTCGCTTGACGGGGCTATGAGAATATGCCTTAAAGGAGAAATGGATCATCACAATGCGGTAGGTGTACGGGGTGAGATAGACGAGCTTATTTACCGTGAAAGACCGAAAAAGCTTTTGCTCAATATGTCCGAAATAGGATTTATGGATAGCTCCGGACTTGGTTTTATAATGGGAAGATACGCTCTTATGGAAAAGCTCGGAGGTACGCTTATTCTTGAAAATCCCAACGAGCGTATAGTAAAGATATTCGAGCTTGCGGGACTTCAGCGTATCGTTAAAGTAGAAAACGTAAAGGAGGAGAAAATAAAATGACCGAAAATAGAAGAAATAATAAAAAATCCGTTTGCGTAAACGAAATGAGTCTTAGGCTGCCGTCGCTGTCTGTAAATGAGGGAATGGCAAGAGCGGCGGTTGCGGCATTCTGCGCTCAGCTTGACCCCACAGCATCACAGCTTGCCGATGTAAAATGCGCTGTTTCCGAGGCGGTTACTAATTGCACGGTTCATGCCTACAAGGATGCGGTGGGTATTATATACATAACCGTCAAGCTCTTTGACGACGGAGAGGCAAGGATTATAATTCGTGATAAAGGGTGCGGAATTGAGAATGTATCGGTTGCCCGTCAGCCTCTTTATACTACCGATGCGGAAGGAGAACGGAGTGGAATGGGCTTTACGGTCATGGAAAGTTTTTGTGATAAGGTAAAGGTGGTGTCGCGATGGGGAAAGGGAACGACTGTAACGCTTTGCAAAAGGCTCAAAAGGCGCTGACCGATGGGGGAGAGACGGGATACTCGGACAATATTCGACTTGTAAGTATCGCTCAGTCCGAGGATAATGAGGAAGCAGACAGAGCGACGGAGCTGCTGATAGCCCGTAATATGGGTCTTGTTAGGAGCATTGCCTTCAGATTCCGCGACCGCGGGGTAGATATGGAGGATCTGATACAGATAGGCTCAATGGGGCTATTGCGGGCAATTCGCAGCTTTGACCTTTTGAGGGGGACCGAGTTTTCTACTTATGCAGTGCCTCTTATATTTGGAGAGCTTCGCCGCTATATGAGAGACGAAGGGCCTATAAAGGTGGGAAGATACTACAGAAAGCTCGGAGCGACTCTTCTGAACGAAAAAAATAAAATCATATCTGAGGAGGGAAGAGAGCCGTCGATTACAGAACTTGCAAGGCTATGTAAGGTAAGTGTCGAGGAGGCAGCAATGGCACTTGATTCCATATCTCCCGTAGTTTCTTTGTCTGACAGCGCATACGGAGACGACGATGATACAGAGCTTGGCTCTGTTATTCCTGACGAGGAAAGTCTCCTCGAGACCGAGCGAATATGCGATAGGATAGCCATTGCCGGAGCAATATCGAAAATGCCAGAGCAATGGCAAAAGATAGTGGCGCTCCGATTTTACAGAAATATGACGCAACAGCAAACGGCAAATATATTGGGACTTACGCAGGTCAAGGTCTCAAGAGAGGAGAAGAAGATAATAGAAAGCTTGAGGGCTTATTTTATTTAAATACGGTTGACACGTAATTCTCTGTATGATATAATCAAGGGTGATTATATGAGAGGAGAGAAGTCTTGAACTTTTTCAGAAAAACCATATTAGGTCCGAAGATCGCCGAAGCGCTATCCTCTGTGCTTCCTGTTACGGGTATAGTTTTTCTTTTAATGATAACTATAATGCCGGTTAATGCGGAGATGCTTCTTGCATTTCTTGTCGGTGCCGTATTTCTTATAATAGGAATGGGTCTTTTTACTCTGGGAGCGGAGACAGCCATGACTCCCATGGGTGAGTACGTAGGTCTTAAAATCACAAAATCAAGAAATCTGTTCGTAATTATATTTGTCTCGCTTTTTGTGGGAGCAATGATAACAGTATCCGAGCCTGACCTTGTTGTGCTTGCGGCGCAGGTTTTTGCCGATAAGCCGAGTGTGCTTATCTGGTCTGTTGCGCTGGGTGTGGGAGTATTGCTTGTTGTGGCAATGCTTCGAATTATTTTCTCTATAAGACTTAGATATCTGCTTTTCGCTCTTTACGGCGCAGTGTTTATTTTGGCAATATTCGTTCCGCCAAGCTTTTTGCCCTTGTCCTTTGACTCGGGCGGAGTTACTACGGGACCTATGACCGTTCCGTTTATTATGGCTCTCGGTGTGGGTGCCGCATCCATAAGAGCTGACGACAAGGGAGGAGACAGCTTCGGTCTTGTTGCTCTTTGCTCGGTAGGTCCGATTATTGCTGTCATGATACTTGGCATACTTACGGGGGGAAACATAAGTCCTCAGGACGATTATTCAATGGAAGTGGTCAGGGATTCAAGAGATCTTATGGCTATATTCTTGCGAGAGCTTCCGCACCATGCAAAGGATGTAGCGGTGGCAATCGGTCCTATTGTAGTATTTTTCCTTATATTCCGCGCGCTGAGCGGAGGCAGGGGAACCAAGGGACTTGGCAAGATCTTCGTGGGCGTAGCCTATACATACGTCGGTCTCGTGCTTTTCCTTACGGGAGTAAACGTGGGATTTATGCCTGTGGGAGCATTTATCGGTGAGGGATTTATTAATTCCTCGTTTAAGTGGCTTATTGTTCCCGTTGGAATGATAATGGGATATTTTATAGTTGCGGCAGAGCCGGCTGTTCACGTGTTGAAAAAGCAGGTCGAGGACGTAACTGCGGGAATGATCTCGGGAAAGCTTTTGTCGCTTACGCTGTCTATCGGTGTTGCGGCAGCAGTCGGAATATCTCTCGTAAGAGTTCTTACGGGAATCTCGATATTGTGGATAATTGTGCCGGGCTATGCTATAGCTCTTGCGCTGTCATTCTTCGTGCCCGACATATTCACGTCTATTGCTTTTGACTCGGGCGGAGTTGCGTCGGGTCCTATGACGGCGACATTCCTTTTGCCCTTTGCTGTTGGAGCCAGTGCAACCGTAGCAGACGGAAACATAGTTACCGATGCTTACGGCCTTGTTGCTTTCGTTGCCATGACTCCTCTTATAGCAATTCAGATTCTCGGTCTTGTTTATAAGGTTAAACAGAGCAAGCTTAAGAAGGCAGAGAAAGAAGCCGCTGTCGGAACAGATACAGTTATTACCGACGACGACATTATCGATATGTAAAGGAGGTATTGATTTGAAAAACTTGTTTTTACTTGTTACCATAGTTCGCCGAAGGGATGAAGCGGAATATGAGGAGTTTTACAGAAGCAAGGGAATAAACGTTGTATATCACGTAATATGCAACGGAACCGCTCAGACAAAGACCCTCAATCTGCTCGGAATAGAGCGAACAGAAAAATCAATGCTTCTTTCGCCTGTAACACGACAGACCCTTAAGACTTTAAAGAGAGATCTGTCCTATGAAATGAAGATAGATCTTCCCGACAGAGGAATTGCTTTGGCAATTCCCATGTCGGGGGTGGGTGGAAGCAAAACCCTTGAATCCTTTACGACAGGGCAGTTAGTATCCGAGGAGTATTATACGGAGGACGAAAAAATGGAAATAACAAGAGAGCTTATAGTAGCAATATATCAAAAGGGATATACCGACATGGTGATGGATGCCGCAAGAGAAGCGGGAGCGCGGGGCGGAACTGCAATTAACGCAAAGGGAACCGTTGGCGGAGCTGCGAAATTCTTTGGAATGACTCTTGCCGAGGAAAAGGAAATGGTGTTTATCGTATCGACCGGTGAGCAGAAAAAGGAAATAATGAAGGCTATAATGCAAAATGCGGGTGTTGATACCAAGGCTCACGCAATAGTCTTCTCGCTTCCCGTAACCGATACGGCAGGCATGCGCTTTGCTGATGAAATAGAAAAAGAAAACTGATTTGCAATAAAAAAATAACAGACTGGACAGGTCTGTTATTTTTATTTTGCTTTGTTTTCTTTGAAGCAGGAAATCAACCTAAGTATTAATTCTTGTTCTTCAGAAGAAAGATCTGAAATATCCACGGAAAGTTTGTCTGATACAGAAAGGAGATAGTCGGCGCTTACATTAAAAAGCTGCATCATTTCAAGAATGTTGGCAACCGACGGAGAAGAAAGAGACATTTCCCACGAATTAA
The DNA here is from genome assembly GCA_015064735.1 of Oscillospiraceae bacterium. Lineage (GTDB taxonomy): Bacteria > Bacillota > Clostridia > Oscillospirales > CAG-272 > HGM12713. Next base: position 106,838 of record SVRP01000005.1, on the reverse strand, counting down.
CCGCGCTTCTGGATATGCCAAGCCTTTTGGCAAGATATGTCTGCGTAAAGCCTGCCTTTTCACGTAGGTATCGAATTCTGTCAGCGATAGTATCCATTTTTTTGTCTCCATTTTCAATATTATTCCTTATATATTATATACTGTCTAAAATGATTTTAAATTATCAAAAATGATAAATATCACTTGACAAGACGGGTTGAAATGTGTATAATAAAATGTGCATAGTGTGTTCTTTCTTTGGTTGGTATGTTTGGGCTTTCGACTGCATATATTCCGAGAAGACGGTGAAGGTTTGTATTAATTGAGAAGGATCTAACTGTGAAATTATTTTATTATTAGTATTAAGGAGAAGAAATGAAACGTTTTTTAACCATTATTTCGCTGTTGCTTGTTCTTTTGATGGCTTTTGCGTCATGTGATAAAATTTCAATGAAGCCATCTGAACCAGAGACAGAGAGTAGCAACGAAAGTACGCGACCTATTGAAGGTGAGCAAGATGTAATTACCTTGACTTATATGAAAGCTCAGAATCTGGGTTATGCTGGAACATTGGAAGAATTCCTGGCACTTGTTAAAGGACAGGATGGAAGAGGAATTATTGACGTTACCCTGTTTGAAGGCAACCTCGTACTTTACTTTTCAGATAAGACCACGATCAATCTCGGTAAGATCGGTGGTGAGAAGGGTGAAGACGGAAAAGATGGCGAAACACCCTTTATAGGTGAAAACGGAAACTGGTGGATAGGAACTACCGATACCGGCATAAAAGCTCAAGGACCTCAGGGTGAACAGGGCGAGAAGGGTGAAACCGGAGCTCAGGGACCTCAAGGACCTCAGGGTGAACAGGGCGAGAAGGGTGAAACCGGAGCTCAGGGACCTCAAGGACCTCAGGGTGAACAGGGCGA
>SVRP01000005.1:0-105833 GCA_015064735.1 Oscillospiraceae bacterium | reverse complement strand
AAGGGTGAAACCGGAGCTCAGGGACCTCAAGGACCTCAGGGTGAACAGGGCGAGAAGGGTGAAACCGGAGCTCAGGGACCTCAAGGACCTCAGGGTGAACAGGGCGAAAAGGGTGAAACCGGAGCTCAGGGACCTCAAGGACCTCAGGGTGAACAGGGCGAGAAGGGTGAAACCGGAGCTCAGGGACCTCAAGGACCTCAGGGTGAACAGGGCGAAAAGGGTGAAACCGGAGATCAGGGACCTCAAGGACCTCAGGGTGAACAGGGCGAGAAGGGTGAAACCGGAGCTCAAGGACCTCAAGGTGAAAAGGGCGAAGCCGGAGACACTCCTTACATAGGTTCTAATGGTAACTGGTGGATAGGAAATACCGATACAGGTGTTAAGGCTGAGGCGGTAGGAATTAAATCTATAGCTGTAAATGCCAACGGAGAATTAATAGTAACTATGACCGATGGCAGTGAATCCAACCTTGGAAAGGTAAATGTTTCCTCTGTTGGACTTCCGGAAATTGAAATATCGAAGGTAGGCATATCGGACGAAGGAAAGCTTATCGTTACACTTAAGCAGGGTATAAGATTCGCATGCGAAAAATTTGATCCCATTGTAAACGGTAAGTTGGCAATAAACATTTCTATTAAATCGGACGGAAGTGTTGTTGCATTCCTTATAGATGGCTCTACTTACAACTTGGGCAAGGTAGCTTCTACCTCGATTACAAAGGACTTAAATGTTACCGTTAAGTTTGAAAACGGAACTGAAAGATCTCTTGGTACCATCTCTACCGTTATGATGGCTCCTTGCAATCATCTCTATTCGGATTGGGTAGATGGCGAAAAGGCAACCTGCTCTTCTATGGGCTTCAATTCCCGCGTTTGCGCAAACTGCGGCGATTTGGACTATGATTTTATTCCTGCTCTTGGACATACATGGGATGGAAATGTCTTTATGATTAAGGCGCCTACTGCTAAGGCAGACGGAAACATTCTTGTGTCCTGTTCGGTTTGCGGATGCGCAAAGCTTGAAATTTTCAAGGCTACAGGCGACTATGACAATGACGGTCTTACCAACGGAGATGAAATAGCTAAATTTGGCACTGATCCGTTGAATGCAGATACTGACGGCGACGGCCTTAACGACTACGAAGAGATATTTACGTATATGACCAATGCAAATAAAGAGGATACCGACGGAGACGGAGCTACCGATTATGCCGAGGTTAAATACGGAACAGATCCCAATGTAGCGGAGGTCAGCTTCAATGTTGACGTAGTTCTTGAGGGAGACCCCGAGGACACTGTAAATCCCGGAGTTGCGGTTCAGGGAATTACAAGCGCTCAGCTTAATACGCTTGAAGTAAACTCTATAGACTTCTTTGAAGAGGATACCGCGGGATATATGGGCAAAGCGTACGAGTATAAGATTGAAGGAACTGTTACGTCCGCTGAGATTTCCTTCGAATTCGGCACTCCCGCTACTACCTATTCTTTGAGAGCTGCAGCAACTCCAGATTATACCATATACAGGTTTGATCCCAATGAGAACAGTCTCTATCCTCAGCAGACCACTATAAACGGAAACGTGGCAACTGCAGTTGTAGATCAGTTTGGAACGTATATTCTTCTTAACAGAAGTGTATATCCGGAAGAAGATAAGTGGATAGATGTTTGGGGAAGCGGCACGAATTATACCGACATGGAAGTCGTATTTGTTATCGATGACTCGGGAAGCTTGGGCGGAGACTACGGATATAATTCTTCCACAGGTTTCTTTAACGGAGGAAACGATCCTAAGCATAAGAGACTTGAGGTCGTTCGTGATATGCTTAGTAAATTTGGAGATAACGTGAAAGCTTCTATAGTAAAATTTGACAGCTCCAGCGGTTACAGAAATCTTTCTAACGGGTTTGTAACGTGTGATGCTACAGGTATTTCTACGTTGCAGAAATTGATGAAAATATCTTCAAGTCAAAACACCAATGGCTTTGACTCCAAAGGTACAACGTATATGTATTCGGCTATAGATGAGGCGATGGGAATATACGAATCTACCAATCCGCAAACCTTGAAGATTATGATAGTTTTGAGCGACGGCGAGGCATTTGACTCCGAAAAGCATGACGCTACCATAAAAAGCGCTAATGATAAGGGTATCAAGATATGGACTGTTGGACTCGGAAGTTCATCTTCGTCGTATTTTACACAGTATCTTAAGCCTCTTGCAGAGCAGACCGGCGGTAAGTACGTTTATTCGGAAAACGCTGAGATGCTTGAGGAAATATATGAATTGATAAAGAAAGGTATTGATATAAATCTTGATACCGACGGCGACGGCATATGTGATTACTATGAGGAAAACATGGTAAGCATGGACGGCGTTACTCCCATGATTACAGATAAGAATAATCGTGATACCGACGGTGACGGCTTGTGGGACGGTGATGAGGTAACTCTTGTTAAGATGTATAACGATGACAAAACTAAGATTAGATTTACCGGAAAGATTCATACTAATCCTAAAGATGACGATACCGATGATGATGGCCTGCTTGACGGCGAAGAACGCATTATTATTAGCAGAAACCCTGACGGTAACAATAGAGAGATTATGTACTCCGATCCTACCAAAGCGGATACAGACGACGACGGTGTTAACGACCTGAATGATAATTACCCCACGGATGGAACCAGAGCATAATAAAAGCAGAATAAAAAATAAGGGGGCTGTCTCATTGAGACAGCCCTGTGTTTATTTCATTGTCCTTTTATAAAGCTCGTCGGAAAGTTTTGCAAAATCCTCGACAGAGAGCTTTTCGCCTCGGATCGTAGGCTCGTGTCCGCAGGAAACAATTATCTCTGTTATGTCCTCCTTGGAAATATCAGAGAATACCGCTGAGAGGGCATTGGGCAGAGTCTTTCTGCGCTGCTCGAATGCGGCTCTTATGGTTTTGAAGAAGGTGGCTTCATCCAAAGGCTTTACTGGCTTTTCCGGATATAGACGGATACGCACTACCGAGGAGTCTACCTTGGGCGCCGGAATAAAGTTGCCTGCGCTTACCTTAAACAATTTTTCGGGAGAGCCGTAGTAATTAAGCACTGCCGTTATTGCCCCGCAATCCTTTCCACCGGGGGGCGCGCACAGGCGGTCGGCAACCTCGGATTGTATCATGATTGTGATATTCTCAAAGGGAAGACCCGATTCAAGAAGCTTCATAAGAATAGGCGTTGTAATATAGTAGGGGAGATTTGCGCATACAGACACGGGCCCCTTTTCAAAATAGGGGGCGAGTATTGCGTCGAGGTCTGCCTTCATAACGTCCTCGTTAATTACGGTTACGTTTCTGTATTCTCCAAGGGTATATTTGAGCACAGGGATCAGCCCCTTGTCTATTTCAAGGGCTACTACGTTTTCGTACCTTTCGGCAAGCTCGCGAGTCAGAGAGCCGATACCGGGTCCGATTTCAAGAATTGTGCTGTGAGCATTGTCGCAGCAGTTATCGGCAATATCCTCTACAACCGTATGATTGGTCAGAAAGTTTTGTCCGAACTCCTTACGGAAGTTCAGAGAAAACATCGCCATTATCTGTTTTATAGTCTTTATATCGCAAAGATTCATGCTTTTTCCTTTACAAAAAGTATTTTTTATTCAACATATTTTAGCATAGAATGGAACTTTTTGCAATAGGGGAGAGCTAAAGAATTTATTATTTTTGAAAAAGCACTTGACAAAAAAAACAAAATAGAATATAATATACAAGTCGCTGGTGTAGCACAGTCGGTAGTGCAGCTGATTCGTAATCAGCAGGTCGTGTGTTCGAGTCACATCACCAGCTCCAGAAAAGCTCTTGTGAAATCAAGAGCTTTTTTTCTTGTAAAAAGCCCTTGATTTATCTGAAATAATGTAGTATAATTAATTACGTATATTCACTTTAAGATTATTGTTTTACGGGAGAAAATGACATGAGCAGAGTATCAAAGCACAATTATTATCTGGATATTGCGCAGACGGTTGCCGAAAGAAGCACCTGCCTTCGCCGAATGTTCGGCGCTATCATAGTAAAGGACGACGTTATCGTATCCACTGGATACAACGGTGCGCCCAGAGGAAGAAAAAACTGTTCTGACATTAATTACTGTATGAGAGACAAGCTCAATATCCCCAGAGGCGAGAGGTATGAGATGTGCCGCTCTGTTCACGCAGAGGCAAATGCCATAATTGCCGCCGCAAGAGAAAGAATGCTTGGCGCCACCTTGTATATGGTATGCGTTGATCCGAAAACAGGGGAGGCAGTAGGCGGTACGTCAAGCTGCATGATGTGTAAGCGCCAGGTTATAAACGCGGGTATATCCACGGTTATTATCCGCGACACACCTACCGAGTACAGAATAGTTAACGTAGAGGATTGGATAGAGAACGACGATTCTCTTTCGGGAAACTTTGGTTATTGATATGCGCGAGGTTTGTCTGCTGACTCATGAGCATCTTGACGGTGTTTATGAAATAGAGCTTGCTTGCTTTTCTGAGCCGTGGTCGAGAAAGAGTCTTGAGCTTCTTTGCTCGGACGGGGGCTTGGGTGTTGTTATTCTTGACGGTGAGCGAGTCGTTGCTTACGGAGGAATGACCTGCGTTCTTGACGAAGGGGCGGTTACAAATATTGCGGTTCTTCCCGAATTCCGCAGACAAGGTATGGGCAGAGCCATAGTAAAGGCACTTAAAGCTGAGGCTCAAAAACGGGGAATAAGCTCGGTGTTTTTAGAGGTTCGCGAGTCAAATGCGACAGCGAGAGAGCTTTATTTGTCCGAGGGCTTTTTTGAGTGCGGAAAGCGAAAGGGCTTTTACAGACATCCCTCCGAGGATGCTATACAGATGGTGTATAAATTCGATTGATTTTCAAAGAGGAAAAAATGATAGTTCTTGGAATAGAAAGCTCCTGTGATGAGACCTCGGCTGCCGTGGTCCGTATGGAGAACGGAAAAAGAGAGATACTTTCCAATATAGTTGCGTCGCAGATAGAAACTCACAGACTCTACGGCGGAGTCGTGCCCGAAATAGCCAGCAGAGCGCATATTGAAGCCATAAGCAGAATTACGTACGAGGCTCTGGACGTGGCTAAGGTAACGCTTTCTGACATAGGCTGTATAGCAGTTACGTCTCACCCGGGGCTTATCGGCGCGCTTCTTGTAGGTGTTAATTTTGCTAAGTCCTTGGCATATTCGAGGAATATACCGTTAGTTGCCGTTAACCACGTAAAGGCGCACGTTGCAGCTGCTTATCTTGAATACGAGACCCTCGAGCCGCCCTTTTTGGCACTTGTGGTATCGGGAGGACATACTTCTTTTTACAACGTAACCTCTTATACCGATTTCTGTGAGATAGGCTCCACGAGAGACGATGCGGCGGGAGAAGCCTTTGACAAGATAGGCAGGGTAATAGGCATGCCGTATCCCGGAGGGGCGGCAATGGATAAGCTTGCGTACGAGGGAGACCCAAATGCCATTAAGCTTCCGTCTCCCGCCCTTGTCGGAGATACGCTTGATTTCTCATTCAGCGGACTGAAAACGGCAACGCTCAACTATATAAATTCCGAAAGGCAAAAGGGAGTCGAGCCATCGCACGCAGATATAACCGCATCCTATACAAGAACGATAGTTGACGCGATAAAGACAAAGACAGATGCGGCGCTTAAATTGAGCGGCGCAAAGAGGCTGGTTCTTGCGGGCGGAGTAGCCGCCAATTCCCATATAAGACGGGGACTTAGCGAGCTTTGCCAAAGCCGCGGTGTGGAATTCTGCCGTCCGTCTCTGTCTCTTTGCTCGGATAATGCGGCAATGGTTGCGGCGGCGGGGTATTTTGAATATCTAAACAAAAATTTTGCGGATACGTCGTTGAATGCATCAGCACTTGACGATTGAGAAAGGATAGAAATGAGCGAAAATACGAGAGAAGAAAAGGAAAAATCTCTTGAGCTTATGCGGTGGGAAATAGACGGCAGAGACAGCTTTCGTCCCGAGGTCTCTCCTGCGGTAATAAAGAGATTGCCAAGATATTTCCGATACCTTCGTGAGCTTATACGCATGGGAAAGACCCGTGTAAGCTCTGCCGAGCTTTCAAGAATGATGAACGTTACGGCATCGCAGATAAGACAGGACCTTAACTGCTTCGGCGGCTTTGGTCAGCAGGGCTACGGTTATAACGTAAACTATCTTTATACGAAAATATGCGAGCTTCTAGGTGTCGGATACGGATTCCGCGCGGCGGTTGTGGGAGCCGGTAACCTCGGAAGCGCACTTGTAAGAAGCCCTATGTTTGAAAAACGCGGAGTAGACGTTGTTGCTATGTTTGACGTATCAAATGCCGTTGTGGGCAAAAAAATAGGCAACGTAAGAGTTTACGACCTTAAGGAGTTGGAATCAAGACTTTCAGATTTTGACGTTGATATAGTGATACTTACTCTTCCCAAGGAGTATGCTCTTGAGATTTCGACAAGACTTGCCAAGACCGAGGTAAGAGGCATATGGAACTTTACGGGAAAAGAGCTTGAATTAAAGGGAAGCAGTATTGTGGTGGAAAATGTTCACCTTGGCGACTCACTTATGACTCTATGCTACGACGTGGCAAAAAGCGTTGACAAAAACCGTAAAAACGAAAAGTAAGGATATGGTAGGCTTTTATGAAAAAAGAGACCGGTATCAAAATTAAATACAGAAATGGCAACGTTCCTAAAAATCTTGCGAAGACCCTCAAGGAGGCGGACGAGTCTGATCTTCACATATTGGTTTCAATTATGATGCTTGCCGATGAAGACGGAGAGGTGTCCTTGCAGGCTTTATCACAGGCTGTGGGGTTCAGCGAAGCAGACATAAGGGGCTCGGTGAAATTCTGGAGAGGCGCGGGATTTATTGAAAGCGCGGGTGCCTCCTCTAAAAAGGCGGTGAAAACAGCTTCAGCCGAGAAAGATAAGGGAATAAATGATTCTGCAGTAAAGACCGCTCACAGAAACGGAGTTGTCGAGATAAGCTCTGATATGAAGGAGTACAGCTCCTCGGAGCTTGCGGGAATTATGGAAAGGCGCGTGGTGTCCGCTCAGTTTGTGGACGAAGCGCAAAGAGTTCTCGGAAAGATATTCCGAACCTACGATATTGGAATTCTTGTAGGAATGGTGGATAGACTCGGATTTGAGGAAGAAGCCGTTCTTGTTATACTCAATTACATAGTGGGTAAGGGCAAAAAGACACTTCGATACGCGGAGACCGTTGCAATTGCACTTTACGATGAGGGAATAACCGAAACTGCGGCGGTCATTGAACGGATAGACCGAATGGAAAAGGCGGGTGAGGTGGTGTCCAAGATAAAGATAATGTTCGGTATAGGAGAGCGAGCGCTGACCTCTACCGAAAAGAAGATGTTCACGTCCTGGACCGAAAAGCTAGGCTTTGATGCCGACGTTATAAAAATGGCGTACGATATTACGGTGGATAATACTCAGAAGCCTTTGCCGAGATATACCAACGGAATACTTGAGAGGTGGTATGCCGAGGGGTTGCGCACCGCTGACGACGTCCGCAGATTCCAGGACAGGCAGAGCGAGAGCAAGTCTCAGGCTGCAAAGAGCTACGATGCTGACGATTTCTTTGAGGCGGCGCTTCAGAGAAGCTATGAGGATATAAAGTAAAGGAACAAAATCATGAGCTATAACAAAGATGACTACGTCAGAATAAAGGCGGAATTTTCGCAAAAGTACATAGCCGCAAGAGGAAGGGCGGAGGACAGACGCGCGGAGCTTCATTTTAAGCTTCCCCGTGTAAGGGAGATAGACCTCATTCTTTCGAGAACGGGCATGGATATAATGGGAGTTATAGGCTCGGGAGCAGGTGCCGAGGAAAAGGTCGCCGCCATAAGAGCGCGTAACGAAAAGCTCCTTCTTGAAAGAGGGGGAATCCTTCGTGAGGCGGGATATCCCGAAAATTATTCGGATATTCAGTATGACTGTGAAAGGTGCGGCGACACGGGATTTATCGATACCAAAATGTGCGACTGTATGAAGCGCGCGTTGGTTCTTGCGGGATACGAATCATCGGGAATCGGTTCGCTTATCCGTACCCAATCCTTTGAAAATTTTTCCTTGGATTTTTACAGTGGCGTAGGATACGATAATATGAAGCTTTCCTATGACAGACTGAAGAATTTTGCCGAGAGCTTTTCGAAGGATACATACAGAAACTTTTTGTTTATAGGCGGAACGGGTCTTGGAAAGACTCACCTTTCGACCTCTGTTGCAAAGACAGTCATAGACAGAGGATATGACGTTCTTTACGTAACCTCGGTTGGAATGCTTGGAGATTTTGAAGCAAAGAGATTCGGCAACGATGGGGACGCAAAGCATGACACATCTAGATATACAGAGGCTGAATTGCTTATAATAGACGACCTCGGAACAGAGGTTGCCAATCAGTTTACCCTTTCGTGTATTTACGACGTAATAAACGCGAGAATAAACAATCGCAGGTCTACTATAATAAACACCAATCTTTCCTCAAAGGAGATCGAGGCAAAATACGGCGAGCGCACCTATAGCCGACTTATAGGCGAATATGCCCCCATACTTTTTGCGGGCACCGATATACGCAGACAGAAAATAAGTAAGTGCAAATAATAAAAAACGCAGTCTCAAGCATTAGTTTGAGACTGCGTTTTTCATCTGATAAATAACAGCAAAAGGAGCAAAAGAGACAGATTATCGTCCTTTTCGCTGTTTTGTGATACGAGAAGGATAATTCCGAGTATAAGCAGCTCCTCAAGTCCTATCCCGCCCTCTTTTGGAAAAAGTCGGTTGGAAAAAGTTGGGATAGCGTTCTTATCTTCCCGTATTTGCTCTTGCTCCGAAAGACTGACGGTTGCTAATGATTTTTCCTGTGTGTCGTCGTATTCATCACTGTACAGCTCATGCGTTTCATCTGCTTCGGGTATAGGGTCCTTACGGAACGCAGTTCCTCCATAATTTCCGGGAAGGTTTATTTCTCTGTTGCTTTTTGTACCCTGGGCGTGTCTTGTGTACATACTGCCTCCTTATTTTACCTGCTTTAAAAGCTCGGTTATGCGCGAGAGCTGTAAAATGTAGTCAATAGCTTCTCTCCGTCCTTGACTTATGTAGGGGCGGAGAGCGCAGAGCAGAGCCTCTCGGTTGTGAGCGCTGTCGGTGCTTTCGTGAGAGCTATGATTGCCGCTCTTATTTAATCCCGACAAAAGGGGAGCGAGGGTTGACAGAATATTCCCAAGGTCCGCATGTGAGGGAGCTGCTGCCACGGCGGTGCTTTCTTCATTTTTTTCTTCCTTATCCTCGAAAACATGACTTTCGCCGGAAGGGGGAGAATTGCCTATGGCGGAGGCGACCATTGATATTATTTCCGGATTCGCCATAAGCTTTTCTATGGCGTCCGATAAGGAGGGCATAGCCTCTGCGGGGGATTTTTCCTGGTCGGGCATGGTTATCTCCGTCCTTTTTTGTTAGCTTCGTATTGCTCTGCTATTTTTTTGAGGTCATCGTCGGTTGCGGAAGAAAGAGCGGTGCGTATGCTGGCGATACTTCCCGTATCGATGTTGAATTGAGACGGGTCGATTCCGCTATCGCGTACGAGACTTTGAATTATCATTTTCAGCTGTCTGTCGTTAAGGGTCAAAAGCTTATCTACGGCTTCTCTGTTTATCTCCATTATAGTATCCTCCTGATCTTATGGAATTTTGTGCCTGATAATATGATATGTTCCATATGACGATTATGTCAAAATTAATTGACGAAACGGCAGTTTTATGATATAATAAAATATTAGATAGTCAATTCTATGCAGGATGCAGAAACTATATGCCGAAGGAGAAAGAATGAGATACATATTTATAGTAAATCCGGTGGCAGGAAACCGTTCTTTTGCTAAAAAGAAAATGAGCGAAAAGATAAAGGATACTGCACAAACAAATAAGGTATCCGCAGAGATCCGTTATACAGAAAAAACCGGAGATGTGCAGAATATAATAAAAAGCTGCGTATGTGAATATCCTTGCGAGGAGATCGCGTTTTTCGCCTGCGGCGGCGACGGAACTCTTTATGAGGTTGTAAACGGAATTATGGCTACGGGTGAAGCTCACAGACTTTTTGTGGGGGCTTTGCCGTCGGGAACAGGAAACGACTTTGTGCGCAATTTTTTAAATAGCGACGCTTTTTTTGATATAAATGCTCAGTTTAATTCAACTCCTATGTCAATAGACCTTATTAAATGTAACGGCGTATATGGGGTCAACATGGTAAACATTGGATTTGACTGCGAGGTAGTATGCAAAAAGGGAGCTTTTCAGAAGCATAGATTTATTCCCAAAAAGCTTGCTTATATATTCGGACTTGCGGCGACACTGATAAAGAAGCCGGGTGTAAATTGCTGTATATTACTTGACGGTGAGAGGCATGAAGACGAAAAGCTTTTGCTGACTACCTATGCAAACGGTGAATACTGCGGCGGCGGATTTCACTCCAATCCCGAAAGCAGTCTCTCTGACGGCTGTATAGACACAATTCTCGTAAAGGATATTACCAGAAGAAAGTTTGTTTCGATTGTCGGAACGTACAAAAAGGGAACACACCTTAAGTATACGCAAATACTCTCTAACAAAAAGGCAAAAAAGATTGATATTTTCTTCGAAAAGACCACAAATATATGTGTGGACGGAGAGGTGATTACCGCAGAGGAATTGCATCTTGAGTCGATAGACAGCGCGATAAGATTTCTTGTCCCCGCGGGATGTGAATACCTCAAAGCCCAAAAGTCGGATAAGGCAGAGCAGACGGTATGAAAATACTCATAGTATCCGATATTCACGGCAGAGGATATCTGCTTTCCGATCTGCTTGATATACATTTCGACAGAGACGGACTCATATTTCTCGGAGACGGTGTACGCGATCTTCCCGACGATTGTACCGACGGCGGCAGAAAATGGTTTACGGGTGTTGCCGGTAACTGCGATTGGCTGAGCCTTAACACAGACGGTAGCTTTCCGAATGAAATACTTCTTGATATTGACGGCTTTAAGGTTCTTGCTATGCACGGTCATACTCAAAATGTTAAATCGGGGTATGAAAGGGCAGCGGTGTATGCTTCAAAGCGCGAAGCAGACATTCTTCTTTTCGGGCACACTCATGAGACCCTTGAAAAATATATTCCCGAGGGCGAGAAACTCGGGGAACATATTTTCTCAAGGCCTTTGTATATATTCAATCCGGGAAGTCTCGGCGCGCATAGCTACGGACTTTTACAGATAAAAAATCGACAGATACTCTTTTCACACGGCAGCATAAAATAAAAAGAGGCCGTTGCGTAAAAGCAACGACCTACAGATATTCAGACGGTCTGGGCAACGTCAGCTTCCTCGGCAAGCCTTGCAGCCTCTGCCGCTTCGCACTCTGCGTTGTAGGCGGCTATGACTTCTGTTTCGAGCATGCTTCTGAACTGAGCGTTGATGGGATGTACGATATCTCTGTACGTATCGTCGGGATTCTTTCTGCTGGGCATTACGATAAAGAACTTGTCTCTTGCGTTGATTACCTTAATGTCGTGTACGGCAAGCTGTCCGTCAAAGGTTACCGAAACGATAGCCTTCATGGGTCCTTCGTCAAAGAGCTTTCTTACCTTAATATCCGTGATCTGCATTTTTGATACCTCCATGTGAGTTGATTTAAAAATATTCATTGATTTTGTAATTGGAATTTTTACCAATAATATTATACATTCTAATTTTGACGGTTATACAACGGTTTTAAGGTTTTTCTGTGAACAAATTTGAAAAAGCCATTAATAATTCTGACAGTAAAAATCCTTTTTCGACTAAAAGAAATTTTAAAACAGATAATAACAAATAAACCGACAGTAATCGATTGGGAGGAGCTATGGCAACTGAAAATACCCATTTCGGCGCAAAGGAAATATCAAAGGCTCTGAATAATTGCGAAAGTATATTTTTTATCGGCATCGGCGGCATAAATATGTCCTCTCTTGCCCATATATGTAAAAGGCGGGGAATGAGGGTCGGAGGCTCGGACAGAGCAAGGACCGCGCTTACCGACAAACTTGAAAAAGAGGGGATAGCGGTATATTACGGGCACAGTGCGGACAACGTAAGCGGATACGGGGCAGTGGTTTATACCGTTGCAATATCCTCGGATAATCCCGAATATCTTTATGCCGGGAAAATGGGACTGCCCTGCTTTTCAAGGGCGGATTTCCTCGGATACATAATGACCGGATACAAGCGCAGAATAGGCATATCGGGAATGCACGGAAAGAGCACGTGTACCTCTATGTGCGCGCAAGCTCTTATCGAAGGGGGAGCGGAGCCTACTGTTCTTTCGGGGGCGGAGCTTCCTGTTATGGGTGGTGCGTATACTCTCGGAAGGGAAGAGAATTTTGTTTTTGAAGCCTGTGAATATATGGATTCATTCCTCGACTTTAATCCTAACGTTGCGGTTGTTCTGAATATTGAGATGGATCACGTTGACTACTTCAAGAGCATGGAGCAGATAAGACGCTCATATGCGTCCTTCTCCGATATTACCGGTAAGGACGGATACACGGTATATAATGCTGACGACTCTGAGGTGGTTAAGGCGCTTGAATCATACGGTGGAAACAGGATAACCTTTGGTATTGACAGTAGGGATGCCTATTACAGAGCCGAGAATATTTCGTCTTGCAAGGGAAGATATTCCTTTGATGCTTACGAGGACGATTGTTTTTTGTGCCGGGTATCTCTTTCGGTTACGGGATACCATAACGTATATAACGCTCTTGCCTGTATAGCGGTCTGCCGACTTGCAGGACTTGACGGGGATAAAATAGCCTCAGGACTTTCGCATTTTTGCGGTGCGTCAAGACGAATGGAGCTTAAGGGTCAGATAAGTGGGGCTGACGTGTACGACGATTACGGGCATCACCCTACCGAGGTAAGGGCGACTCTTTCGGGGGCGCGAGGATTGGTTGAGGACGGAGGACGGCTTATTTGCGTGTTCCAGCCGCATACATATTCGAGAACAAGCGCACTTCTTGACGATTTTGCAGATGCACTTACCATCGCGGATAAGATTATAGTTGCGGATATATATGCAGCGAGAGAGACCGATTCGCTTGGAGTAAGCTCGGAAATTCTTGCTTCAATGATAGGAGAGAAGGCAACCGCAGTCAGCGGCTTTGATAATATAGCTGAGATTATAAATAATCACGCGCAAAGTAAGGATGCCGTAGTCGTTATGGGCGCGGGAGATATATACAAGGTCTTTGATTATCTTAATTTTGACGGAGAACAGAAATGAGTGGATGTGAGGGATACGAGGCTATTGCCCGTGTTTACGATAAGCTAAATGCTGAAATAGATTACGAAAAATGGGCGGATTTCTTTGAAGCCTGCTTTGAGCGGTTTCTGAATAAACGCCCCGAGCTGGTTCTTGACCTTGCTTGCGGTACGGGAAGAATGACGAGAACGCTTGCCAAAAGAGGCTACGATATGATAGGTGTGGACGGAAGCGACTCCATGCTTTCCGAGGCCTATATGCAGGGTGGGGAGAATATTCTCTACCTGCTCCAGGATATGAGGGAATTTGAGCTTTACGGTACGGTTGGAGCGGTAGTTTGCTGCTTGGACAGTGTTAATTATCTTCTTTCGGAGGACGACGTAAAAACTACCTTTAAAAACGTGCATAATTACCTTGACCCGGACGGAGTCTTTCTCTTTGATATGAATACGCCCTACAAGTTTGAGAATATATACGGAGATATGTCGTATATTCTTGAGGATGAGGGGGAGGAAGGCGCAGTGTTTTGCGGTTGGCAGAATGACTATGACAGAGAAAGCGGTATATGCGACTTTTATCTGTCGCTGTTTGAGGAAAACGGGGACGGAAGCTACGACCGCTCCGACGAGCATCAAAGAGAAAAATGCTACACCCTTGATACTGTAAAGAAGCTCCTCTGCGAGAGTGGGTTCGAGCTTTTGGGGATATATTCGGATTATAGCTTTTCCGAGTGTACTCAGGATACCGAAAGGTGGTATATAGCCGCCAGAGCAAAAAAATGAAAAGGAAGAAAAAATGGAAAAGAAATATGCAACGATACTTCGCGCAATGACAAGCGACGGAAGCGCGAGAATACACGTAATAAATTCAAAGGCAATAGTAGACGAGGCGGTAAGAATACACAGAACCTCTCCCGTAGCTACGGCAACTCTTGGCAGACTTCTCACGGTAAGCTCGGTTATGGGTTCGCTTATGGGAGATAAGGAAAGCTCAATAACCGTAACACTCGGTGGAGACGGACCTGCGGGAAGAGTTATTGCCGTTGCAGACTACTACGGGAACGTAAAGGGGTATATTCAGAATCCCGACGTAGAGCTTCCACTGAAATCAAACGGAAAGCTTGACGTTGGCAGAGCAGTAGGCAAGGGACTGTTAACTATAATCAGAGACGAGGGTGGCAAAGAGCCCTACGTGGGTTCTATTCCCCTTGAAAGCGGAGAGATAGCCGAGGATATCGCGGCATATTACGCAAACAGTGAGCAGATACCTACCGTGTGCGCTCTGGGCGTTCTTGTAGATACAGATTGCAGCTGCCGCGCGGCGGGTGGAGTATTTATACAGCTTTTGCCCTTTGCCAATGAGGAGACCGTGGATGCAATAGAGAAGAATATTCCCGAGCTTGCAAACGTGTCAAGACTTTTCGACCGAGGACTGAATAATAAGGCAATAGCGGATATTGCGCTCAAGGGAGTTGAGTTCGACGTGTTTGACGAGCTTGAGGTGGAATATAGCTGTAACTGCACGAGGGAGAGAGTCGAAAAGGCGCTTATTACTCTCGGAAAGGCAGAGCTTTATAAAATGCTTGAGGAGCAAAAGGCGGAGGGAAAGGCTGACGAGCTGGAGGTCAACTGCCGCTTCTGCGGACGGAGCGAGAAATTTACCCGTAGCGATATAGACAAAATGTTTTGAAAAAAAACGAAAAATTTATAGTAAAAGGGTATTGACAATCGGAAAGTAATATGGTATAATTGTCTGCGCAGTGAAGGAAAGCCTGTGAAAATGAAATTTAAAAAATATTTTTAAAATTTTTTCAAAAAAGGCTTGACAAAGAAAAGAGACTGTGATATAATGTCAAAGTCGCCGCAAGGAAGACAATAAATGGGAGCATAGCTCAGTTGGGAGAGCATCTGCCTTACAAGCAGAGGGTCATAGGTTCGAGCCCTATTGTTCCCACCATATTTTTTTGGCCCGGTAGTTCAGTTGGTTAGAACGCTAGCCTGTCACGCTAGAGGTCGTGGGTTCGAGTCCCATCCGGGTCGCCAATTTGGTACAGCCCTTGCTGTATGCCTCTGTAGCTCAGTTGGTAGAGCAGGGGACTGAAAATCCCCGTGTCGTTGGTTCGATTCCGACCGGAGGCACCACCATCTGCGGATTTAGCTCATTTGGTAGAGCGCGACCTTGCCAAGGTCGAGGTGGCGGGTTCGATCCCCGTAATCCGCTCCAGAAAAACGGGCACGGTACAAAGCGTGCCCGTTTGTTTTAGCTAACCGGAATACCTACGGTATTCTGTTAATATAATAGCTGTAGCCCTGCCTTTAAAGCAGAGCCCCAGCAGTGAAATGGCGCCATAGCCAAGTGGTAAGGCAGAGGTCTGCAAAACCTTTATTCCCCGGTTCAAATCCGGGTGGCGCCTCCAAAAAGCCAGTAGATACCTTGTATTTGAGGTTTCTACTGGTTTTTCTTTTTACTTTCATAAATGCAATTGGTTTCCAAATTGGTTTCCAGAATCAGAAAGGAAACTAAAAAATGAGTGGAACAAGAAAGAAAAATGGAGAGGGATCAATATTTCAAGTGGCAGAGAATAAGTGGGTTGCCAAGATAAGTCTCGGAACGCGACCCGACGGAAAGCCAAACATCAAACAATTTTCTGGAAAGAATGAGGCAATAGTCAAAAAGAAACTGAAAGAATTCAAGAAAAGCGAAGATTTTGCAGAAAAGCATATGCCAAGCAATGATACCGTACAGGCGTATTTTTCTATGTGGATGCGTGAGTACCAATACAACAAATTAAAGCCGCTAAGCTATGACCGTTTGGAAAGTACTGTTACAAATCATATCTTTCCACATATTGGCGGATTGAAAATCGACAAAGTGGCAAGAGACCAAATACAAGCGCTCATCAATCAACTGTATAAGAGAGAAAAGCTTTCCTACTCCAGTGTAAAAAAGGTGTATGTTGCTCTTAACTCTTGTTATAAGCATGCTTTAATTGACGGCGTCGTTATTAAGAATCCCTGCCTTGGAATTATATTGCCCTCTCAAAATGAGCGTACAAAGCAGATATCAGCCCTATCGGTTGATGATGTTGAAATCTTGAAACATGAGCTAATGAAGAATGAACCTGATGGAAAAGCGCTGTGTTGCTATAGATATGCATATTTACTTATTCTGAATACGGGTATGCGTATGGGTGAAGCACTTTCGCTTCGGTGGTCTGATGTTGATTTTGAAAAACGTACTATCACAATAAACAAAAACAACGTACTTTCCAAAAGGAGAGATGCGGAAGGGAATAAGATAGGCGGTTACGAAATACAAACTCAGAACAGCACAAAGACAGCAAGCGGAAACAGAGTTATACCGATGAACCGCTCCGCAGAAGAAGCACTGATCGCTTTGAGAGAAAACAATGATACACCGTATGTGATCGTCAACAGCAAACATAATCCTGTATTACCGAGCAATTTTGAGCGTTCATTTCATGCTGTATTGAATAATGCAGGTATAAAAGGAGATTACGGTATCCATGCTTTACGTCATACCTTTGCAAGTATGCTGTTTGCCAAAGGCGTGGATGTTAAAATAGTCAGTGAGCTTCTCGGACATTCTACGGTAAAAATAACATACGATATTTACGTACATTTGTTCGAAAAGGATATCAGCCGAGTGACATGCCTTTTGGATTGAATCAAGTATACAACGAAAAGGAGCAAGAAACCATCAAGTTTCTTGCTCCTTTTATCATCTTTGAATCAACTTTGATACATCTCTGCAATCTTTTGGATGTGAGCTGAAAAGCCCTTTGCCACCCAACTGGGCGAAAGTATCTTTGCTTTCCTGCCGAAGCCACAAAGCCAGCCGTAGAATGCTTCGCTGACGTCAACTGTGGCGGTTATGGTGAAATGTGTATCGTCAATTTGACTGTATATCACATCTTCTACACCAAAGCGATCAACCGCCGCATCCAAGGAAGAATTGACAAAACGAATGGTCACGCGCTCGGACGTTCCTTCAAACATGAAAAATACGCGACGTGCATAGTTTCGCATATCCAAGGATTTGCTATCCTTGGTTTCGGTTCTCGTCTCTTGCGATAGTTTTATCTTCCGCATGCGATCAATTCTATACATTTTCATTTTTTTGCTTTTGGAGTGCTCGTCGATGGCTCGCAAATAATAATTGCCGTTTTCGATCATCATGGCGTATGGGCTGACAACGTAAGACGCGCCCCCTCTCCGCTCGGTCAGCTTCGGCTTTGCATTCTGAAGCTCATGCTTTAGATATTGAAATTGGATTTTGCATCCTTTCCCCGAGAGGGCTTCTTTGATTTTATCAATGTTGCGGAGGGAGTAGGAGTTTATGGTGCTTTGCGCATCCAAGAGAACAACATCATGATCTAGTCGCGCGGCTTGGTGTTCACTCAAAGATTCGGAGATCAATTCGATAAAGTGCTTTTTATCCTTTTGAGGGATAAATCTTGCCGCATAAACGCACTCGGACAAGAGGCGAGCATCCTCGAACGAGAGGGAGCGGCGTTGATCGCATATATAATAACCGCTGTTTTTCTTGCTGTTATTGTATCGAATCAGCGCGAGATCTTCATCCTCTGCCAAAGCTTCTTCCGCTTCAGAATAAGGCGTCTCATCTAACATCAAATTGGCAATATTGATTTCGTGAATGTCCTTGTAAATCGAGCGGCGCTCGGCATCAATACCGCATACATCCTGCAAATATGTTTCAAGATCAGCCATGGGGATCGCATGCTCGTCATCGGTATTGCGCAAAAGATATTGCAACAGCAAATACGCCTTCATCCGCTGATTTGGCTTGCGACCACAGTTTTTATAATTTTTTGACACGAAATCACCGCCTTTCCATGATATTATTGTAACATATTGAACTTTGTTTTTCAATCCTTTTTATTTGATTGTTGCTTTTTGTATTTTTTTGTGATATAATATATTCTGTATAATTATTTTTTGTTGAAGGAGAGCCAAATGGAACTGATTGACAATAAGTCCAAGCTTTTGGGCGACGACTTGCAAAAAGAAATAACCCATGGTGCAAAGCTCAAAATGGTTGCATCGTATTTCTCTATCTATGCATTTGAAGCTCTCAAGGAAGAACTTTCGTCTATCGAAGATTTAGAATTTATTTTCCCGTCCCCCACCTTTGTAAACAAGGGTATCAAGGATAATATCAAAAAAGAAAAGAGAGAGTACTACATCCCTCAAAGAATGATGGAACACTCCCTCTACGGAACAGAATTTGAGATTCGTCTGCGCAATCAACTCACCCAAAAGGTAATTGCACGCGAATGTGCAGAGTGGATTCGTCAGAAGGTGCGCTTCAAGTCCAATATCACCGAGAGCGAATTGCAGAATTTCATCTATCTTGAAAACGACGACAAAAAGGTTACATATACGCCCATCAAGGGCTTTACTTCCGTCGACCTTGGATATGAGAAGAACAACATGCTCTATCAAGGTATCATCAAGAATGATGCCCCGAGCTATGCAAAGTTCTTTTTCAATCAGTTCAAGAATGTTTGGAATGACGATAACAAGGTCGAGGATGTCACTCAAGCAATTGTTGACTATATCTCTTCAGCCTATGTAGATAATTCTCCCGAGTTTATCTACTTTGTAACTCTGTATAATATTTTTAGTGAATTCCTCGACGATATTATGTCCGAGGACTTCATGCCCAACGAGGGTACCGGTTACAAAAATTCTTTGATTTGGCAGAAGCTCTATCACTTCCAGAGAGATGGTGCTGTGGGCATCATTCAAAAGCTTGAAAAATATAACGGCTGTATTCTTGCAGATAGTGTCGGCCTTGGTAAGACCTTTACCGCCTTGGCGGTTATGAAGTATTACTCTTCGCGAAACAAGAATATCCTTGTGCTTACCCCCAAGAAACTTGCTAACAACTGGAACAAATACAGAGACAACGTAAGAACCAATCTTTTCTACAAGGACAGAATCCACTTTGATGTGCTCTATCACACCGACCTTGGCAGAAAGAAGGGCTTCTCCAACGGTCACGATTTGGCGCAGTTCAACTGGGATAACTATGACCTTATCGTCATCGATGAGTCCCATAATTTCAGAAACGCGAACAGCTTCCGAGACCGCGAGACAAGATACGATTTTCTTCTTGAAAAGGTTCTCAAGAGCGGAGTGAAGACAAAGGTTCTCATGCTTTCTGCAACACCTGTCAACAACCGCTTTGCCGACCTCAAAAATCAGCTTGCTTTGGCATACGGCGATGACTATGCAACCTTCAACGAGCGCCTTGAAACCTCAAAGACTGTCGAGGTCGTCTTGGCAAACGCGCAAAAGGCATTCAACGAGTGGTCGAAACTTCCTCGCGAGGAACGCAAGGCGGCAGACCTTATGTCGATGATTGACATTGACTTCTCCATTCTGCTTGACAACGTTACCATTGCCCGAAGCCGTAAACACATCACCAAGTATTACGATACTTCCGAGATAGGCAAATTCCCCACGAGAAGAAAACCGCTCTCGTATTACTGTGACATTGCCGAGAAGGAAGATACCCTCGAATACAACGACATTTTCAATACCCTTATGGGTCTTACCATGGGTGTCTATGCACCTATGAATTACATTCAAAAATCCAAGCTTTCCAAGTACGAGGAAATGTACGATACCAAGGTTGGCGCATCGACGCTGAAGCAGTCAAATCGTGAACGTTCACTCCAAAGACTGATGACGATAAACATGCTCAAGCGTCTTGAGTCCTGCGTTGATTCCTTCCGTATTACCGTCAATAAGGTCAAAGAGGTCAACCTAAACACCTACAATTCCATTCTTGAGTACGAAAAGAACCGCTACACTTCAAAGCAGATGGAATTCAGTCAGATTCCCGAGGATGACTTTGACAACGACGATTTCGACCTTACATCCGATAGCACCCTCGGTAAGGTCAAAATTGACTTTGCCGATATGGATTTGCGCTCGTGGAAGAAAGACCTCAAAAAAGATATTGATACCCTTGAGATTCTTCACGATATCATGGCTTTTGTCACTCCCGAAAAGGACTTGAAATTGCAAAAGCTGATTGAAGTGATTGAGCGCAAAATCGAGAATCCTTTCAATGAGGGCAACCGCAAGGTGCTTATCTTCTCTGCATTTGCAGATACCACAAACTATCTGTATGAGTGCTTGAGCAAGAGAATGAAGGACAAGTACGGCATCAACACCGCACGAATCCAAGGCGCGCAGAGCGGAAATACCGCTACCGTAGACGGAAGCAAGGATACCGACCGACTTCTGACCCTGTTCTCTCCCCTCTCAAAGGAGCGCGAGCAAACATACCCCGAGGACAGAAATACAAATATCGACTTGCTGATTGCAACCGACTGTGTGTCCGAGGGTCAGAACCTGCAAGACTGCGATATCTGTATTAACTACGATATCCATTGGAACCCTGTGCGCATTGTGCAGAGATTTGGTCGTATCGACCGTATCGGAAGCCGAAACGATTCCATTCAGCTCGTCAACTTTTGGCCGAACGTATCTCTTGATGAGTACATCAACCTTAACGCTCGCGTAGAAGGTCGTATGGCTCTTGTCGATGCAACCGCCACGGGTGACGATAACCTGCTGACAAGCGAGCAAGCTGACCTCGACTACCGCAAGGAGCAGTTAAAGAAGCTCCAAGACGGAGAATTACAAGACCTCGAAGATGTGGACGGCAGTATTGCCATCACCGACCTCGGTCTCAATGAATTTCGTATGGATATGGTAGCCTATATCAAAGAACACGGAGAGCCCAAGAATGTGGCAAACGGTCTGTATTCTGTTGTCAGACACGACGATGAAGCAGGCATCCCCAAGGGCGTTATCTATGTTCTCAAGAATCGCAATCCCGAGGTCAATATCGGCAAGCAGAACCGATTGCATCCGTATTATCTTGTTTATATCAAAGAGGACGGCACCGTCGTCCATAACCACATGGAAGTCAAGAAGATACTCGATGTCATTCGTAAGACATCGAAGCACGAGCATGAGCCTATCGCAGACCTCTGCCGTGCCTTCAATCGAGAGACCAAGGATGGATACAAAATGGACAAGTATTCAAGACTTCTTGATAGCACCATTGAGTCTATTATCGATGTCAAAGAATCCAACGACCTTGACTCACTCTTCAATCTCGGCTCTGATGTGCTCTTCGGCGGCATAATCGGCGGTCTTGACGACTTTGAACTCATTACATTTATTGTTGTGAAGTGAGGAGTTAGGATACAGGAGTTAGGATACAGGAGTTAGGATGCAGGGAATAGGAGTTAGTGATGAAGCTAAATAGCTATCGAGATTTAATAGTATGGCAAAAGGCGATGGAACTTGTTAAGAAAACTTATTCTGTCATTGCGCTTTTGCCGAAAGAAGAAAAATATGCATTAGCCGACCAAATGCGACGAAGCGTTGTTTCTATTCCCTCGAACATTGCTGAGGGATATGAAAGAAATTCTTCCAAAGAGTACATACATTTTTTGCATATAGCCAACGGTTCCAAGGCAGAACTTATTACTCAACTTGAGATATGCCAAATGCTTGGTTACGTTGAAGATGTAACTTCTATAATTGCTCTTTGTGACGAAATAGGAAAAATGATACATTCAATTATTAAAAAGATTGGAGAAAAAGAGGTTGGATTTAAAGGTTAAAAATCTGTCCCCTAAATCCTTACCCCTAACCCCTCAATATGTTTAACTTCAGTTCCAAAACAGTAGTCGATAGAAAATTCAAAATAACAGACCTTTATAAACAGATGTCTGCAAGCAAAGAAGCAAAAAAAGATGGAACGATGATTGAGAGCATCGTGCTCAAAAATGTTCTGTCTCCCACCACACTTTATTGCGATGCGGACAAGGCAATCAAGGAGATTTATGTCTTTGAGATAACCGTAAAAGAGCGATATGTTCCCGAGACCTTTATCAAAGAGCTTGACAAGAGCATCAAGCTCCACACGCTGTTCAATGTAAAGCACGAGGACTACGAGCTCTCAATGATATCCTACAAGCTCGGTACGCAAAAGGGCAAGTATTGGCAGACAAACTGGGAGAACGAGGACGACCACGATGTTCCTCTTGTGAGTAGCGTTCCCGAAATGTACAAATACATCTTGTCCAAATTCCTTGCATACCCACCCTTTGAGAGCGAGAGCGTAGAGGAATATGTCAAGCGATACAATATGCTTGCAAAGCTCGACTTTCAGATTGGCAAGACAACCTCTGCCATCGCACACGAGACACAGTCGAAAAAGAGGTTTGAGTATAACGCAAGGTTGAAAGAATATAAAGTGGAAAGGGAAAGGTTTTTGAAGTCAGATGAAATATAATAAAGTAGTTTTAGTTTGGTCTATCATAATTGGAATCGTTTCTCTAACTTCATATAGCATATTCGGATATGTTCCGTGTATAGATAATCCGTATATTAAGGATATTTCCTTGGCTGTTTTAGGTAGTGTAGTTATCGTAATTGTAACATCGATAATTGGATATCAATTGGAAAAAAGGAAAACCCCCGAGAGAATAATACATGCTTATTGTTTGCCTTCTATAGCTGACTTTGTGTTGGAAGAAGATAAAAAACTCGACCATCGGGCATCGATACGCCTTACTAACATTTCCTATAATAGAAATAGCATTTTGTATAGAGAACTCAAAGAATATTACCAAGGTTCTTTTTTAAAAGACGAAAAATTACAAAACCTAATAAATGAAAAAATTATTCCTTATGCGGAAAAAGTGAAAAATTTTCAAGTTATAGTAGCAACCCCTAATAATGAATCAAACAATATAACGAAAAAATTTAATGACCTTTGGAATTCCGAACAAGAACTAGACAAACATATAGACGAATGGATGAAAAATAAAGGCTTTTTGTTAGGAAAAGAATTTAACATTGAGGATAATCAAAAGGAGCAAGAAAATGGCTGAAAAACTTGACATGAAATCGATGGATATAACCCAAGAGAATATAAGTAAGATTCAAGCACTCTTTCCGTCGGCGGTGACCGAGGTGATGGGTGAGGATGGCAAGGTAAAGCTTGCGATTGACTTCGATGTGCTGAAGCAGGAGCTTTCTGCCGACCTTATCTCCGAGAAGCAGGAGAGATATCAGATGACATGGCCCGACAAGTCCAAGGCAAAGGTGCTGGCAAACTCTCGCATCACGGCAACACTCCGTCCCGATAAGGAGAAGTCTGTTGATTTTGATAATACGCAGAACCTCTATATCGAGGGTGATAACCTTGATGTTCTTAAACTTTTGCAAGAGACTTATCTTCACAAAATCGATGTTATTTACATAGACCCTCCTTACAATACTGGTCGAAATTTAATCTACAAAAATGATTTTTCCTCAAATTACGAAGATTATTTGTCTAGTAGCGGTCAGTTTGATGATGAAGGTAAATGTTTGGTGGCAAATCTTGAATCAAATGGTCGATTCCATACAGATTGGTTAAATATGATTTATTCGAGATTGCAAGTTGCTCGTCAATTGCTGAAAGAAACAGGGATAATCGTTTTGACCATTGATGATTGTGAAATAGAGACGATTACTATGGTTATGAATGAAATTTTCGGCGAGAAAAATCATCTTGCCACCATAATAATAAAGAATAACCCGTCTGGTCGTTCAACTGTTTCAGGAGCATCAATTTCACATGAGTATGCTTTGTTTTATTCGGCTACAAACACCACTACTATGGGAAGATTGCCTCGCAATGAAAAACAAATTGCTCGATATAAAGAGAAAGATGACAAGGGCTTTTTTGAATGGGTTAATTTTAGAAAACATGGCGGATATAAAGAAGATGCTCCTACTATGTATTACCCCATATATATCAAAAAAGACGGAAGTAGCTTTAGAATTCCAAAGCTAAAATGGGATGAAATAATAAAAGAATACGAAATATTGGAACCCCTTAATCCCGACGAATTTATTTCCTATCCTATTGACGAGGAAGGTAGAGCGAGACGGTGGAAATGGAGTTTAGAAAGAGCCCGTTCTGATACCAAAGATATGGGGATTAGAACAGACAAAGATAAGCAATTTGCTGTCTATATAAAGTCTCGCATGAAAGAAGAAGGTATGCTTCCGTTAACTGTGTGGGATGAAACAAGATATTCGTCTACGGAGTATGGAACTAATTATTTGATTGACATAATGGGAGAGCGGTATTTTGATTATCCTAAGTCCATTTATGCAGTTATTGACTGTCTTAAAGTTGCTAATTGTTACAAAGATGCTCTTGTTTTGGACTTTTTCGGTGGTTCGGGCACAACTTCAGACGCTGTTATGCAGTTGAATGCCGAGGATGGCGGTAATCGCAAGTTTATTATGGTACAGTTGCCCGAAAAGTGCGATGAAAAGTCCGAGGCATACAAGGCAGGATACAAGACTATTTGTGACATTGGTGAAGAGAGAATCCGTCGCGCAGGAAAGAAAATCAAAGAGGATAGAACAATCAAAATAGATGTTGATAAATCTAAACTTATGCAAAGAACTTTGCTTGATGATGGTTCGTTTGATGACAAATATGCTTTGAAAGTAACGCCTGCTAATGATGATAATATTTTAGATAATCTTGATATAGGCTTCCGTGTCCTCAAACTCGATTCCTCTAATATGCAAGAGGTTTACTATAACCCCTCTGCCATGACACAAAGTCTGCTTGATGAAACCGTTGACAATGTCAAGTCTGACAGAACACCGCTCGACCTTTTGTTCCAAGTTATGCTCGATTTGGGCATTGAGCTCTCGGCAAAGATTGACGAGCACACGGTAAACGGCAAGACCTACTACGCGGTCAACGACAACGATATCATCGCTTGCTTCGACGACGATATCGACAACGATGTCATCACCGCCATAGCCAAACAGTCCCCCCTCTACGCCGTGTTCAAGGACAAGTCCTTCGCCACCGATAGCGTCGGCATCAATAACGAGCAGTTGTTTAAGACTTATTCGCCCTCTACTGTGGTTAAGGTGATATAAATGACAAGAAAACAATTGCAAAATCTAAAACCGCTATATAAAATGTTCTCTGCTAAAGAACACAATTATAAAACAATAGTTGCAGGTAAACTTTTTTTGGCAAGCCCAAAACTATTTAATGATGTATTTGATGGATGCATTTATTTTGATTATTTGGAGTTTGAAAAGAAATACTTGTTAAAAAAATACATCCATAATAATGAATATTGTGAAGCAATCAAAAAAAGCAAAGAATACGAAAGTTCTCTTGAAAACCTTGTAAGATATATTGGTCTGCGAAAAGAAAATTTATATGCATTACTTGACAGTATTAATACAGGTACAGAAGGAGAATATGTATCACCTATTGATAAATCATTGCTTGAAAAAGAAATAAAAAACAAATACAAAGCTTATTTAAAAGAAATAAACAAAATAAGAAATTCGTATTATGTTGCTTGTTTTACAGAGGCAAAGCCGGAAAATAATGTATCAATGTGGTATTTTTACGCCAAGAATTACAATGGATTTTGTTGCGAATTCGCTTTAGACAAAAATCGATACAACTTGAATAGTAGTGAATTTACAAAAGATGACTATGAGTTGAATATATGGAAACGGTTACATAAGGTGAACTATAATGCACCAATTCCGCGCATAGATGTTGACTATCTTTTGACTTTGAAGATAAAAGATGTATATCATGATAAGATTATCAACAAAATCGTAGAAAAATCTTTTACATATAAGAATCGCTCTTGGAAAAACGAGAATGAATGGCGGTTAATTATAAAGCGTGAAGATGATTTTTTGGAAAAGTGTGACAGAGAAGATGCGCTTGGTGGAATAAAAATCAACTATCCTTTTTTAACTAAACTTTACATTGTTAGAAAACGAGAAAATAAGGAAAAAGTAGAGAAAATTAAGGGTATCATAAAAGCTCAGGGAGTCCCTGTTGAAATGTACGATATAGGAAAAGGTCATTGTAGTTTTCTGGAATTTAAAAATGATATTAATATTGATTTAATGTTAAACAATATTTTTTAACTATTTGAAAAGTGGTAATGCTTTATGAAATTTCGTTTTAAAATACAACAATACCAATCGGATGCAGTAAATGCAATTGCCGATGTGTTCAAGGGTCAACCCTATGTGGAGAGAACCAAGTACACAATGGATATGGGTATCAGACAGCAGTCTGCACAGATGAGCTTGTTCGATATGGATGCGCCGACCTCTTTGCTCGAGGACGACTATGATGTAGGCTTTGCCAACAACCGTATTGAGCTCTCTCCGAGCATGCTTCTCGACAATATCAAGAACATACAGTCTATCTCTAATATCCGCGAGTCCGAAACTCTGTCGCGCACGCTGGGTGCTGTTGACCTCGATGTAGAGATGGAAACGGGTACGGGAAAGACCTATGTTTATATCAAGTCGATGTTTGAGCTGAATAAGAGATACGGCTTCTCCAAGTTTATCGTCGTTGTGCCGTCTATTGCTATCCGAGAGGGCGTGAAAAAGTCCTTTGAGATGACGCAAGAGCATTTTATGGACACCTACGGCAAAAAGGCTCGTTTCTTTATCTATAATTCCAAAAAGCTTGACGAGATAGAGCAATTTTCCTCTTCCTCTGCCATCAATGTCATGATAATCAATATCCAAGCGTTTAACGCAAGAGGTGCTGACGCAAGAAGAATCTACGAGGAGCTTGACGAATTCCAAAGCCGTCGTCCCATTGATGTCATTGCCAAGAACAGACCTATCCTCATTCTTGACGAGCCTCAAAAGATGGGTGGCGCGGCAACGCAGGAGTCCTTGCAGAGATTTAACCCTCTGTTCTCGATAAATTTCTCGGCAACGCACAGAATACAGCACAACACTGTGTACGTTCTCGATGCGCTTGATGCTTTCAACAAGAAGCTTGTCAAGAAGATTCAAGTCAAGGGATTTACCATCAAGAACCTGCGCGGTACAAATGGATATATGTATCTGCAAGATATTGTCCTCTCTCCGAGCAAGCCTCCCCAAGCCAAGATTGAACTTGAGATTCAGTATCCCAGTGGCAAATTGGCGCGTGAGACAAGACTTTTGAAGGTCAGAGACAATCTCTATCAGACCTCAAACGAAATGGAGCAATACAAGGGCTTTGTTATCAGCGAAATTGACCCCTTTACCAACTCTGTCAGATTCCTCAACGGTGAGGTCATTGAGATTGGTAATGCCTATGGAGATGTTGCCGAGAACGATATCCGCCGTATTCAGATTAGAGAGACTATCCGCTCTCACTTCGAAAAGGAAGAAGAGCTTTACAACCGCGGTATCAAGGTGCTTTCTCTGTTCTTCATTGACGAGGTTGCAAAATACCGTCAGTACGATGAGGACGGCAACGAGGTCAACGGTCTGTACGGCAAAATCTTTGAAGAAGAATACAACAATATCATCAACGAGTACATCACGCTCTTTGATAGCGACTATGTGAAGTATCTAAAGAGCACGACTGCTGCCGAGGTTCACAAGGGATATTTCTCGATTGACAAAAAGGGACGCAAGGTGGACTCTTCTTTGGCAAGAGGTTCTGATATTTCCGATGATATCTCTGCATACGACTTGATTCTCAAAGACAAGGAAAGACTTCTCTCCTTTGACGAGCCTACGAGATTTATTTTCTCGCACTCGGCTCTCCGCGAGGGATGGGACAATCCCAATGTGTTCCAAATCTGTACGCTGAAGCACTCCGATTCCAATGTTCAGAGACGCCAAGAGGTTGGTCGTGGACTTCGTCTTTGTGTCAATAGTACAGGTGAGAGAATGGATGCCACCATTCCGAACTTCAATGTTCACTCTCTCAATGTACTAACTGTTGTTGCAAACGATTCCTACGAGGATTTTGTAAAGGGACTCCAGACCGAGCTGAAAGACAATCTCTACGAGAGACCGTCCAAGGCATCCAAGGAATTCTTCAACGGCAAAAAGGTTATCGTTGGCGGTATGGAAACTACCATCAATGCACAACAGGCAACCGCAATTTACAGATATCTTCTCAAGAACGACTACATTGATGACAACGATAAACCTACCGATACCTACAAGAATGCAGTAACAAACGGCACACTCGCGCCTCTGCCCGACGAGGTTGCGCACATGAGAGAGACGATACACAAACTTGTACGCTCCACCTATGATGCCGATGCGCTCAAGGATATGATTTCCAACGGCAATCAGTCCAAGGTACAGGACAACAAGCTCAACGAAAACTTTGCAAAGAAGGAATTCCAAGCACTGTGGAATCTTATCAATCACAAGTACGCCTATACGGTTGAATTTGATTCCGACGAGCTTATCAAGAATGCCATCGCCGCTATCGACCACGATTTGTATGTTACCAAACTCACATACACGGTCTCTATCGGTGAGCAGAAGAATGAAATCGATGCGGAAGAGATTAAGAACGGTATGTCCTTCAAGACAGCCAAGACAAGAACAGATACTCTTCGAACCTCTGCATCCGATAGCATCAAGTATGATTTGCTCGGTAAGATTGTCGCCAATACACTGCTGACAAGAAAGACGGTTGCAAAGATACTGCAAGGTATCAATCCGCAGAAATTTGCCATGTATGCAGCCAACCCCGAGGAGTTTATCAACAAGGTATCCAAGTACATCAATGAGCAAAAAGCAAGTCTTATTGTTGACCATATTACCTACAATCTCGTTGACGGAAACTTTGACTCGGATATCTTTACAGAGTCGAAGTCGGTTATGGAGTACAAGCTTGCATACAAGGCTGAAAAGCATATCAGAGACTATGTGTTTGTAGACGGTATCAACAAGACTTCTTCTATTGAGCACAATTTTGCAATGGCTCTTGACAATGCTTCCGAGGTCTGTGTATATGCAAAGCTTCCGAGAGGATTCTATATTCCCACGCCTGTCGGTAACTACTCTCCTGACTGGGCGATTGCTTTCCATGAGGGTACGGTCAAGCACATCTACTTTGTTGCAGAGACAAAAGGCTCTCTTGATTCACTTCAGCTTCGTGCGGTCGAGAAAGCAAAGATTGACTGCGCAAAGCAACTATTCAACAAGATGTCGAATAGCAAGGTCAGATATGAGAATGTAACCAATTATCAAGACCTGCTCAACAAGATGAACGCATTAGCATAAGATTTTTGCCTATTTCGGGATAAAAATTTTCAAAAAATCGATTTTGTCTTATTCGTGGCTCACACGGTTTCCAAATCGTATTTTGATTTCGAAAAACGGTCGTTTTCAATAGCAAAAAACAAAGAAGCGGCAACCGCCATGCTTTCCCATGAGAGGGAAGTGGTGCGGTTGCCGCTCGTCTTTATTTTAATAATTTTTTAAATTCTTTTTCAAGAATTTTTGGCAGTTGCTTTTGAATTTCTTTGGCTATCTGTGCTTTCAATTCCTATTGCTCACGCTGTTTCATGAACTGCTGCCTTGCTTTTTCGTGTTGTTCATGAATGATCTGAAAAAATGGTTTTTTCTCGTTATTGTTGTTGTGCATCATGCTTCTTTCACCTCCTTTACTATTGCCTTTTATCGCCTGACCTGCGAAGCAGGGATGGCGTAGAGGTAATTGGAAGCTTGCTTCCAATTACCGATTTATTTATTTCTATATTTTATTTAATTTTCGAATGAATGTTTTTCCTTCTTTTGTCCTGTGGTTCTTTTCAATTAAGAGAGGGCGTATATTATTTATCCCCGAAGGGGAATATTTGTAATGTTTATTTATATATTTCTATACTAAAACTTGTATAAAAAAATACAATTACCGAATTGAAAAAACGAATCTTGTGAGCAAATTCCAAGATTCGTTTTTTGTTTCATTCAAATTCAGAACGTGAACTCTCCGGGTTTTGCCTTTGGCGCTTCACATTGAGCAGGCATTTCATCAAAAATTAGCATTTCGCTTTCAACGATTTTTCGGTCTATTTTCTTGCCTGTTACTTCGTAAAAATCATAAATATTACTGTTTTCTCGCTGAACCAAATATCCAAGCTCTTCCAATCTTCTTATAGCACCATGACAAGAGCTTCGTGCCATTCCAAGCTGATTTTCAATTGCCTGCGGCGAAAAGGCAAATTTGAATTTATCTTGATTTCCAACAAGCCAAATATACAGACCAAGCGCGGCTGGGCTTTTACTCATATCCCTATAGGCTTTGGAATAGTTGGATTTGTTGATTTGAATGAAATTGTTACCAACGGGTTCGCGATGTACTACATAAACATTCTGGTTGGGTACAGTCTCAAATTTAGTACTCATTATTGATCTCCTTTTTTGTTATTCTTTATATAATAATTTTAATAAAATTTTGTTAAATAATCAAGCTGCGTGGGTGGTATTGGATAATATCTCCTCGCGGATACCATAGTTTGCAATATCGGGATATTTGTTCAAAAACCACTGCTTGATTACGGGATATTTGACCGAGTGGCATTCGGACAGGAAACGCAATTCTTTGTAATAATCGAGATCACCCTCATTGCCGTAAACCTCAATATAACGTTCCATATATTCGTAGGTCAAACCGCGATAGGATTCCTTGTTTTCCTTCTTTTTGATTACTCCAATGGAAATTGAGTATGTGGGGTGTTCGGATTTGACTGATCGGAGTGTATTGTATTCGGTGCTTTCTGCGTTTGTAGCTTTTTGGTAGAATTTCTTGCTTATTCTGATTACACGGAGGGTGTCGTCGATTATGATATTTTTTTTCATATTTGTCACCTCCTTATGCTACTTCGCCGCGAAGAATGCTATTGATCTTCTGACTATATTCAAGAATTTCGGGGAACTGAGACAAAAACCACTTTTTTATCTCTCCATAGGAAGGAGACAAATGGCTTAAACCGTCGTCTGATCCACGGAGATATTTGAATTCGTTTATCTGCTGGGGAGAACCGTGCTTTTCAATATAAGCTTCCATATAAGCGTAGGTCAATCCTTTTAAACTATCGGTACGCTTGTTTTTGTTCTTTACAACGTAAATCGAATAGTCAGAGAAGGTATGTCGCATGGATACCAAATCCTTGTATTCATCTGTTCCGTATATGCATGCCTTCTTGTTTTCAACTTCGGTCAGTTCAATTCTTTTCTTGATATTATTTATTTTCATATTTTCCTCTCTTTTGCTTTTATTAGCAATACTTTTAATTTTAGATTTGTAGTCTGTCGGAGAGAGATGCGCGCTTTCCCGTTCCTTTATCTTACACGTATATTATACCATAAGCAGAAAAGGAGAGTGTACCATTATAGTGACTCATAATTTTTAAAAATGTGATTCAAAGTTTATTATAAGACGATAAAAAGATGCTCAAAAGATGTTTGATTTTGCTTGATATTTGCTTTGTTTTTGTTGACAAAATGATAGTTTTATGGTATAATAATAGTACCAACAAGATTGGATAATAATTGGTTTCCAATTTGGTTTCTTGCATCATTTTTCAAAGAGCAAAGAGAATCTGAAAACCTTATAAATCAAGGGTTTATACTACATAGCCAAGTGGTAAGGCAGAGGTCTGCAAAACCTTTATTCCCCGGTTCAAATCCGGGTGGCGCCTCCAAAGAACGAAGCAACCCAATAGGGTTGCTTTTTTCGTTCTTTGGAGGTGCCACCTATAGACGCGAAGCGGCTCAGCATAAGCCGAAGGCATGTGCTGAATCGGTTCAATTACGGGCGAGCAAGTAAAAACAACAGAATGTTGTTTTTACGCAGCGAAGGAGCCAAAGCAAGGAGAGTGCCAAGCCGAGCAAGCGCAGGCGACGGCAATCGACTATGCGACGCGAGTGGGGCGCCTCCAGAAAAAAGCACATCTGCAACGCAGATGTGCTTTTTTCAGTTATATTCGCCGTTGGCGAGTTCTATGCCTTTCGGGCGTGATATTGCCTTCGGCAGTTATATGCACTTCGTGCGTTTAAAGTAACAAGGCGAATATAATATCACTGTGAGCGAAGCGAACAATATCACTTTTGCGAAGCAAAAATATCACGCTGAGCGCAAGCTATGCATATCGATAAAAATCTCTTTAGAAAATATATTTAACCCTTGACTCATTATCCGTTTTATGATAATATAAACATAAGATTTAAATTTACCCAAGGGGGACGAAGTTATGTACAGAATCGGCTTATCAAGCTGCGGCTTTTTACTTAACGAAGAGAATTTCAGAAAGCTGAATGAGAGTGGAATATCCGCTATTGAAATTTCAATGAAATTGGACGATCATAGGATGATAAATCACCAAGAGCTGTCGGAGCTGTCAAAACGCTACAACGTTGAGCTTTGGTCTTATCATTTGCCTTTCGGTCCCTTTAGTCTTATCAATATCGCGTCTATGAGCGCGGAGAAGCGCAAATATACAATAGAGTTATATACGGAGCTTATAAAAAAGGCGTCTGACATAGGGGTTGATAAGTTTATCGTACATCCAAGCGGAGAGCCCTACACGTTGGAGGAGAGGGAGGACCGCATAAAATATTCCATGGAGAGTCTTGACAGTCTTGCTGAGATTGCCCATGGGTGCGGAGCGGTAATTGCCGTTGAGGATCTGCCACGCACTTGTATTGGCAACACGGCTGACGAGATGCTTCGTCTTTTAAGCGCAAACGACAAGCTTCGGGTCTGCTTTGATACTAACCATCTTCTTGCGGACACTAATATCAACTTTATTAAGAAAGTCGGAAATAAGATAGTAACGCTTCACGTTTCTGACTACGATTTTATCGACGAGAAGCATTGGTTTCCGGGAGAGGGCGCAGTTGATTTCCACGAATTGTATTCTGCTTTGAGAGAGGTAGGCTACGACGGGGTTTGGATGTACGAAATCGGTTTGAGACCGCCCAAGACAATGCCCAGAAGCAGAAATCTTACCTTTGAGGATTTTGTAGAAAACGCAAAAGCTATTTTTGACGGTAAGAGACCGAAACGGATATATTGATTTATGGAGAATAGAAAATGAGCAACTATACATACGAATTTGAAAACCGCAACGACAAACTTGAGACCTATGAATGGGATAACGTATGGTGGGAGCATGCTGATACAGAGGGAAATGCCAGAGTTCTTTATATTGGAGACTCGATATCTTGCGCTACAAGAAGAATCGCTACCGAGGTGGCGGAGGAGAAAATCTTTTTTGATGGCTTTGGAACCTCAAAGGCGCTGGATAATCCGTATTTTGCCGAGTCGGTTAAAATCTTTGCAAGGCAACAAGGGAAAAGAGATGTTATTCTTTTCAATAACGGACTGCACGGTTGGCATTTGAACGATGAGGAGGAATACGCAAATGCCTACGAGCAAATGATTCGATTTTTGATGGGCGAATTTGAAAATACTCCCATAATGCTTCTTTTGACCACACATCTTGCCGATGCTCAAAGAGATAAAAGAGTAGTAGCAAGAAATCGCGTCGTCCTGGAGCTTGCAAGGAAATATGAGCTTCCGGTGGTTGACCTTTACAGCATAACTAAGGAGCATGAAGACCTTATTTCCGCAGACGGGGTACATTTTTCCAAGGAAGGATACAGACTTTTGGCTTGCAAGCTCGTAGAGAGGGTTAAGGAATACATTAAGTAAAGGAAAAAGAGAGTTTATGAATACTGTTAAGATAAAAAGGAGAAATACGCTTACGGTAGCCCACAGGGGACTTTCGGGAATTGAAGCGGAGAATACCAACGCGGCGTTCGTGGCGGCGGGAAACCGCTCCTACTACGGAATAGAGACCGATATTCGCCGTACCTCTGACGGTCATTTTGTCGTTAACCACGACGGTAATCTCAAAAGAATAGGCGGTGAGGAAATAACCGTAGAGGACAGTAGCCTTGAAAAATTACAAAGCATAGTTCTTTTTGACAAGGACGGAAGCAAGACACGCGCCGACCTTCGTCCTTGTACGCTTGAAAATTATATTTCAATCTGCAAAAAATATGACAAACAGTGTATTCTTGAGCTGAAATCCGACTTTACCGATGAGGAAACCGAAAAATATATCGAAATAATACGCTCCCTTGATTATCTTCACAGGGTAACGTTTATTTCATTTAATTACGGTGTGCTTTTAAAGATCAGAAAGATATTGCCCGATTGCGATGCTCAGTACCTTTCCTCAACTCTTGACGACGACTATATCCAAAAAATAACCGACGGCGGATTTGACGTTGATATCAAGCATAAGTGCCTTACGAAGGAGCTTGTCAAGCGATTCCACAAAATGGGCAAAAAGGTCAACTGCTGGACGGTGGATAGCAAAGAGGATGCGGAAAAATACGCTAAATGGGGCGTTGATTTTATAACGACGAACATATTGGAGTGAATTAAACATGAAGATTGCAACGACTACGGGGGATTACAAGCTCGGATGTAAAAACGACATTGAGCGTATAAGAGAGCTTCACCGAGCGGGATTTCGCTATATTGACCTGAATATGTACTGCTTTACGCCCGATTGCGATTATATGAAGGATAGCTGGCGTGATGCGGTTGCTGAGCTGAAGAACGAGGCTGACCGACTTGGAATTGCCTTTGTTCAGGCTCATTCTCAAGGCGGCAATCCCATAAAGCAAAATGACGAGGAGCGTGTGAAATTTATTTTGGACGCAACTATCCGTTCCATAGAAATATGCGCTTTACTCGGGATAAAAAACACGGTAGCCCATCCCGGAATGAGAAAAGGGATAGGCAAGGACGAATGGTTTGAGCTGAACAGAGAATTCTACAAAAAGCTCTTTCCCGTTATGGAAGCTACGGGAGTTAACGTACTTACGGAAAACTCGACGGCGGTCAATATGGGAGATAAATATTTTGCCAATACGGGCAAGGACATGAGGGACTTTCTTGAGTTTGTGGGGCACCCTCAGCTCCACGCGTGCTGGGATACGGGACACGGAAACTGCGAGGGCTTTTCACAGTACGAGCAGATAACGACCCTCGGCGATCATCTTTACGCCATACACTACAACGATAATCAGGGCGAGAAGGATCAGCACGTTATGCCGTATTTCGGTACGCTCAACCACGATGAGATAATAAACGCTCTTATAGATATCAACTACAAGGGATATTTTACGCTTGAGTGCGATTCGTCTCTCGTTCCAAGTAATTATTGGCTTTACGACAGACGTGAATTCGAGAGAGACACCCGACTTGCGGAGCCTCCGCTTTTTATAAGACGGAAGCTTGAGGAGATCAATTACGAGACGGCAAAATATATTTTGTCGCAGTACGGTTTGTTTGAGGAATAAATTCCATAGGAGGCATAAAATGAAAATAATTGAGAAAATGGCGCAAAAGGCGCAGGATAACGCAGGTTGCGAGGGGGTAACTATAGCTTTTCTCGGAGACAGTGTAACACAGGGGTGTTTTGAGATATACAGGACAGGTCCCGATACTCTTGAAACCGTATATGATAAAAAGTCATCATATGAAATGGCTCTTTACGATATGCTTTCGGTACTGTTTCCCAGCGTTCCCGTGAATATCATCAATGCGGGAATAAGCGGAGATCGCTCTATAAGAGGTATAAAGAGACTTGAGCGCGACGTTCTCAGACACAATCCCGACCTTACAGTCGTGTGCTATGGTCTTAACGATTGCAGATGGCACGACACGAGCATTGATGAGTACGTAGGAGCACTTCGAGGAATATTCGAGGGAATAAAGAAGACCGACAGCGAGCTTATTTTTATGACTCCCAATATGATGAATACCCGTGTAAGCTATCATATGACCGATCCATTTTTCGTCGAGATAGCAGAGGATGCCGCAAAAAAACAGAACACAGGTCTTTTTGATAAGCACATTGACGCGGCTCGCGAGCTTTGCCAAGAAATGGACGTTACCGTTTGCGACTGCTACGCGATATGGAAGAAGCTTGACGCAAGCGGTGTTGACGTTACCGAGCTGTTGGCAAACAAGATAAACCATCCCACAAGAGAAATGAACAGACTTTTCGCCGTTGAGCTTCTGAGAACCATGTTTAATAATTAATTTTGGGCAGAGAAAAATATGTCTATAAGATTTATAAAAGAAAAAAATACGTTTGTGCTTAATACAGTGGCTACCACATACGCCTTTGATATTCTTGGCGGGAAGTACCTTCGCCATATCTATTACGGCAAGAAAACTGCAAATTTTGAGCCTGCTCCTTTGAATACAGTTTCATTTTCACCGTACGTTCATGAGCTCGGTCCATCATTCTCTCCCGATTCAACCCCTAACGAAATATCCTTTTTCGGGTCGGGCGATTTCAGGGCGAATTCTCTACGTATAAAGGGAGCTGACGGAACGGGTGTTACCGATTTCTCCTATTCCTCATACCGTATATTTAACGGTAGAAGAGATATACACGGTATCCCGTTTGCAAGAGCTGACGAGAAAACAAGAACTCTTGAGATAACCATGCTCGATGACGTAACGGGCTGTAAGCTTATGCTTTATTATACCGTATTTGAAAAGTACGATATGATAAGCAGATATATGGTTATAGAGAACTGCGGAAAACAGAGCGTTAAGATAGAAAAGTGTATGTCGTTAGAGCTCTGCATAGACAGGTGCGACCTTGATATGGTAACTCTTTATGGCAGGCACAACGCAGAGTGCAGCTATCAAAGGGTACCTCTGCACCATGGAGTGCAGTCGGTGATGTCAAGACGCGGAGCATCCTCTCACCAGTATAATCCCTTTATGGCTATTTGCAGTCAAAAGGCTACCGAGGAAAGAGGAGAGGTTTACGGATTTAACCTAATGTATTCAGGTTCATTTCTTAACGAGGTCGAGGTTGACCAGCTCAATACCGCAAAGGTCCTTACGGGACTTGGCGGAGAATGCTTCGGATATACCCTTGAGAGCGGAGAATGCTTTTCTTCCCCCGAAGCCGTAATGACCTATTCTGCATATGGATTCGGCAAAATGACCCGCAATTTCCATAATTACATAAGAGATACTATAATGCCTAAGGCTGCCTTTGAGCCCCATCCCGTTGTTTTGAATACGTGGGAAGCATGTAAGTTTGATATTGACGCTCCCAAGCTCGTAAAATTTGCTGAGGAAGCAAATAAGCTGGGATTTGATATGCTTGTTATGGATGACGGATGGTTTGGAGAACGCCACAACGACAGAGCTGCTCTTGGAGATTGGTACGTAAGCGACCGAAAGTTTCCAAACGGACTTAAGGCATTCGTTGACGAGGTGCATAGCAAGGGCGTGAAGTTCGGTATATGGATCGAGCCCGAAATGATAAATCCCGATTCGGAGCTTTACAGAGCCCATCCCGAATGGTGCTTGAGAGTAGAGGGCAGAGAGCCTTTGCGCTCAAGGCATCAGCTCGTGCTCGATATGTCAAACAACGAGGTAATAGAATATCTTAAAGGTATATTCGATAAAACCTTTAAAGATATAGACATAGAGTATTTTAAGTGGGACATGAACCGCCATATGTCGAACGTAGGCTCGTCTGCGCTTCCTGCTCACAGACAGGACGAGGTTTCATTCAGATACATGAAGGGTGTTTACAAGCTCCTTGATTGGCTTGCAGAGCGGTTCCCCAACACAGTTATTGAGACCTGCTCGGGTGGCGGCGGACGCTACGATATGGCAATGATGACCTACGGTATACAGATATGGACCAGCGATAAGACGAATCCCTATAACCGTACGTTTATTCAGTCTGCCGCAATGACAGCTTACCCCGCAATGACCATGTCCTGCCACGTTTCTAACCCCAAGGGGGACATGCGTTCTCTTGATTTCAGATACAAGGTGGCACTTGGGGGAATGCTTGGCTATGAGCTGAATATTCTTGAAATGACCGAAGAGATAAAGCTCGAAATAGCTAAGCAGATAAAGGAGTACAAGCTTATTGAGGACGTTATGCGTCTTGGCGATTACTATATGCTTACGTCTCCCGTAAAGTATCCCTATTCTTCCTACTACTATGTAAACGGGGATAACGGAAGGATAGTGCTGTCGGTTATCGAAACAGCAGCTTGCAAAGCGGGAAGGACTAAGCTTCTCAAGATTCGCAGAGCAGACAGAGATGCCACGTATTCCGACATCCGCACAGGCAAGCTCTATTCCGGTGTAGAGCTTCAAAATGGAATATCCGTATCTCTTACGGGAAAGCCCGATACAGCGGAGCTGTTTATATTTGTAAGACAGTAAAAAAACGAGCAATGCAGTTTGCACTGCATTGCTCGTTTTTTAATTATTTTAACTCCCTTGCAAAGGGTGTAATATCCACGTCGCCGTATAATTCCTCGTAATCCTCGCCAAGGAAGCACCCGAAGGTAGCGATAGAATCAAATCCCATTTCCTTGAACATCTTTATATCGGTCTCCATGCCTTCTTTGTTAAGAGTAAAGGGCTTCGGGGGCTTTTTCCAACCCGAGAAAAGGGAATTGTCGTACCAATATTCAAGAACCTTCGCGTCGGTCTTTCCAAAGAAATCAAGTAAGGGCTTAAGCATATCAAGCTCTCTTGCAATAAGCTCATGGGCGTTTTCGGATTTGTTGGTGTACTTTTCAAAGGGAGCGTATTCAAGAAAAATGCCGTCAACGGGCTTCACTTTTTGGGGGAGAACGATGCTGTCTATGTACGCGAGATATGCAAGCTTCGCGTCGGGAATATGCTTTCTTATTTCACGCAGCATGGCGTTAAGTACGGTAAGCTGCTGATCGGAGGGCGAGAGGGTAGCGCATTTTTTGCAATGACAATGCGTGTTTCTGCCGTCGTCCATCCAAAAATAGAATTTGTTGCCGCTTCCGTAAAGAGATAGGGCAAGCTCTGCGGCTCTTTTGGATACAAGCCCTAAGGCTGCGGGATTTGAAACGCAGAAATTCCAGTCGGGAGAACGCTCGCCATTCGTATCTGTTCTGAAATATTCGGGATTGGTTTCAAAGAGCTTGCGCGGTAGAAGATAGCCTGCAGCATGAAGCTCGTACTCTATTTCGAGCCCACGGCTTTGGGCATAGTCGATAAGCTCTCTGTATTCGGGCGATTTCATCTGTTCGACGAGCTCGGCAAGAGACAAATGCGCTTTTCTTCCTCCGACAGGATGTATTCCCATTACGGTAATTCCCGCGTCCGCCATACGGTCTATCCATTTTTTGCTTATTTCGGTATTGTGTACAATAATTTCGCTTCTCACCAATTACTGACCTCCTTGGTTATTCATATTTGCACAGAGCAATATCTCCCATTATTCCCGTCGGGGGGAGCTGAAGAAATTTGGAAAATTTGTCTCTGCGGCGATGAGCAAGGTTTCCTGTAACTATTATTTCAAGCTCGTTTTTTCCTTCCCTTGCGGCAGAGGAGAGGTCGAATTTATATGGGGCGCAAATTCTCGAGCCGAGATATTTGCCGTTGAGCGTTACCTCGGCAACCTCTCCGACCTCTCCAAGATCGAGGACGGAGTATCCGTCCAAAAGCTCTAATGACGTACGATAGCGTATCCATCCGCTGAAACGGGGGAATCTGTCGGGCGCGGAAATATCAAAAAGCTCCGAGGTCTCGACGATTACCTTGAATTCTGTTTCGCCTTCTTCTTTTACGGCAATATCAAAAGAAAGAGACAAGCTTCGTCTGTCTGCTTCTATTGAAAATTCGGGAAGCTCGGGATGTTCTCCGTCTCCGAATATAACAAAGAGCATGTTACCCTTTTCGATGCTCAGACGAAGCTCGCCGTCGCGCGAAAATCCTCTGTAGCATTTATTGTCCCACGGCTCGTAAATAAGGCATTCGCCGCTATCGCAGAGTTGCATAAACGCATCTATATTACTTCTTATACCCTCATTTGAGAAAAGATATATTTCACGCCCGTCACGGCTCACGTGATAGAATCTGAGATCCTTTAAGCCCTGTCCCTTACCGCTCACGTGGCATAAACCTCTATTGCGAAGATACGCGCAAAGCTCCTTTGTCTTTACCGTAACGAACGAGGGTAAAAGAGAGTCTATATTTTCGTTTTCTGAAGAGCGCTCAGGCAGACTGTCCGTGAAAATAACGGGAAGTCCCGCTTTCGCGAGATTTTCGAAGCATTTAAGCCGCGATATTGGGAATATTTCGCTTTCTGATATTATAAGCGCGCCGTAATCCTCGCCGTTTATCAGTAGTTTTCCGTTGCTTACGGTTGCGTTTATAAGCGCGTCGTATGGAACGACGTCGAAGTCAATTAAATTATTGGTAAGATCTTTGCAAATTTTGTGGAAGATCTGGTTTTTACCACCGCTCCATTCGCCCTCGGCGTTATAGAAAACGGCAACGTCTGCGCGGTGAATACCACCGATAAGCAAATGTGAGCATCGCCCCATGTAATTCATGAGATCCTTGAACAGGGGATACTGAATATTTTTGCCGCCGTTGTAGAAGTGAGGGGGACAGTCGGGGTCCTCCTCCTTGGGGGAAAACGCGTGAGGAACGAAATAGTTGATACCGCTTGCGAGCATAATATCGGCAAGTCCCTTCATAAAGGGAAGTCCGGCCGCCCAACCGAAAGCACCGAATATTTCGCACATGGCTCTGCCTTTTTTTAGAGGCTGGATATGAGAAAGAGAAGCCGCCATTTTGGGCATGGTATAGCGGAAAAATTCGGGCTCTACGAGACCACCCTCGGAAAGAGGAGCGCGGTGCGCTCCGTCGGAAATCCCGGGAATATCCTGCATAAGAACAACGTCGATTCCCGCCATATCCTGACCCTCAAGGGAGCGGAAGAAATGCCCGGCTCCGTAGGCCATT
Organism: Oscillospiraceae bacterium; assembly: GCA_015064735.1. Classification (GTDB taxonomy): domain Bacteria; phylum Bacillota; class Clostridia; order Oscillospirales; family CAG-272; genus HGM12713. The sequence goes on along the minus strand of SVRP01000005.1, from coordinate 64,739 downwards.
CTCATATGCGCTCCGTTGTCCTCAATCACGTGGCCTATGTACATAATACCGCGTTCACGGCACCAATTTCCTATCATGTTTCCGAAATTATCACGGTACAGCTTTGATATGACGTCCATATAGTGCATACGTATCGACGAGGTTATATCCCCAATATCTTCCCAAAGTGCGGGAAGATAAAGCTCAACCTCGGCAACGCTCAGCCCTGAGCTATCCGATATTAGCTTGGGAAGATCGGCTCTCCAAGGATATATTTCTCCTATAATACCTGTTTTATCTTGATACGTTCCCTCTCTGTTGAGAAATCCCGGTTCATCCGAGAAAAATCCCATGAAGGTGCTGCCAAAATATTCTTTGAAATGCTCGTACTGAGGCTCGTAAACCGCTTTTATCAAAAGACGGCAGGATTCAGGATTCAGCATATCTATATATCCGTACTTTCGCGCCGATTGAGGCATAGTATCACCCGTCTCGATGGTTACGCATAAACGCCATATTCCGCTTGGAATATCCCAATAAACGGTACCGTCGTTAAGCGTTGAGGTAAGATCAACGGCGCTCGTATAGTCCAGATGCTCGCCCTCGCCGTCGTGTCTGTACGCTATTACCTTCAATATCCGCTCGTTGGATTTATCAACAAATCCGCCGACTAAGAATTTTGCTTTTTTCATAGGACCGACGGCTTCTATCTGCTTTTCGCGGATATGTTTTTTCTGCAAATGGGCATATTCCGGCATTCTTGGGTAGCCGTTTGCGTATCCCGTGGGATAGTGCTTGTCGTCAAGAAGCCAGACATTCATATCAAGCTCCTTTGCGGTTTTTAAAATAAAACCGAAATCATCCCACCATTGTTCCTCGCAAAAGCGCTCGTAGGTGCGGCTTTCCGCGCAAAACTCGCGTATACCGCTATTTTTAATTGCGATTATCTCCCCGTAAAGCCTTTCCTTGCTTTCTCCGTGAAGCCACAGGAACGGAAGCATATAGCTTCCGTGCTTACCCGATAGGTTTTCTGATAATCTTGCATCCATAATATTTCTCCTGTTGAATCTTTTTTTATGTTATAGCATAATCAAAATAAAATGTCAAGCAATTTTGAAAATTTATTAAAAAATCCCTTGACAATCTTTTGAAAGGGTGATATACTACTTAATATAATAAACCGTTGAAGCGGAGATAAAGCCATTCAAGACTGCACAGAGAGCCCGAGATGCTGGGATTCGGGCGAGACACTGCTTGGCAAATGGACCGCGGAGGGCGTAGTCAAAGGATAAGGTTATCCGAGTATTCTGCGACGTAAGACAGGCGTAAACTGTCAGAGATATGAAGGTATCTTAAAAGAGCACGTTTTGTGAAGCAAGGTGGCACCGCGGATAGTTTTTACTGTTCGTCCTTGACGGAAATTGAGTTTCTGTCATGGGCGATTTTTGTTTGTGGCGGGGAAGAGGAAAATATGAAATTGCTTGACATACGATGGCGGGCTTAGTTTTTAGGTCGGAAAAACACAAAAAAATATCTATTATTAAGGAGAAAATATATTATGGAATTCAACGGCATTAATTTTGATACTTATTTTAAGCACTATCCCGATGAAAAGGGATATTTCGGTAAATACGGCGGATCTTACGTTTCCCCCGAGCTTCAGAAAGCGATGGAGGAGATAACCGAGGCATATTTCACTATCTGCAAGTCCTCAAAGTTTATTTCGGAGCTTCGCACCATTCGCAGAGATTTCCAGGGCAGACCTACTCCTATTTCTTATCTTGAAAGACTTTCGGGTAAGCTCGGAAACGTTCAGCTTTACGTAAAGCGTGAGGATCTTAATCATTCGGGCGCTCACAAGCTCAACCACTGCATGGGCGAGGCACTGCTTGCAAAGTATATGGGTAAAACAAAGGTCATAGCAGAAACGGGCGCGGGTCAGCACGGTGTCGCTCTCGCTACCGCGGCGGCTTATTTCGGACTTGAATGCGATATCTATATGGGAGCTGTTGATATTAAAAAGCAGGCACCCAACGTAGCCAGAATGAAGATCCTCGGCGCAAGAGTAATTGAGGTAACAGACGGCTTGCAGACCCTTAAGGAAGCGGTAGATGCCGCGTTTGATGCGTATATCAAGGAATACGACCACGCAATTTATTGCATTGGTTCGGTTCTCGGCCCTCATCCTTTCCCCATGATGGTAAGAGATTTCCAGAGCGTTGTGGGTATTGAGGCAAGAGAGCAGTTCCTTTCTATGACGGGTGAGCTTCCCGATGCCGTTGTTGCGTGCGTTGGCGGCGGCTCCAACTCAATGGGAATTTTCGCGGGCTTCCTTAACGATCCCGTAGAGCTCTACGGAGTAGAGCCATTGGGAAGAGGACCTGCTCTCGGCGATCACGCGGCAAGTCTTAAATACGGCGAGGAGGGAATAATGCACGGCTTTAACAGCATTATGCTTAAGGACGAAAACGGCGACCCCGCACCCGTTTATTCGGTGGCAAGCGGACTTGACTATCCTTCTTCGGGCCCCGAGCACGCATTCCTCCACGACCTCGGCAGAGTAAAGTATGACGTAATAAATGACGACGAAACCATAGATGCGTTCTTTGAGCTTTCAAGACTTGAGGGAATCATTCCCGCTATTGAGAGTGCTCACGCGGTTGCTTACGGTATCAAGCTTGCAAAGACTATGGGCAAGGGTTCTGTTCTTATCAATCTCTCGGGCAGAGGCGACAAGGACATGGATTTTATAATTGAAAAATACGGTATCAGATAAATTAGGATTGTCCCATTCAGCGCAGACCAAAAACACACTGAATAAAAAAGGAAGCCGCTTTTGCTATCAGTAAATGTAGTGAAAGCGGTTTTTACGTAGAATATTTGACTGTGCTAAAAACTAAAACGCTGACCTAAGCATTACTTAGAGTCAGCGTTTTCGATTATCTGAAAATTATATTTCGGGAGCAATGAATCCCTTTTCGGTAAGAGCCTTTTCAATGAGGTCAAGAATGTCTGAGGATTCCGCACGGACAGTGTGGTAATGGTATCCTCCGGTTACATTCATAAGCTCGGTGGACTTACCTGTTCTGACACCCTCGATAAACTGTTTTACATGGAGTCTTGAGAATATATTCAGGGAAGCGGAGATCTTACCGTATACCTTGTGCCATACGAAAACGTCTACAACCGTTCCGCCGAGGTCAACTATCGTATTAAGCTCTTCTTCAGTATTTTCGGTGGTATGATGAAGCTTGAATACTCTTTCGCATAAGGGGGTGGAGTGGAGCAGATAACCGTAGTGGGTTGATATTATGTCGTATCCCTCAGCCTTCAGAATTGACACGTCCTGTACTATGATTTGACGCGAAACGCCAAGCTCCTTGGAAAATCTTCCGCCAGAAATGGGCTTTTGTTCGGTAATAAGCGCGTTGATAATTGCTTTTCTTCTTTCCGGTGCTTTCATTTTTTTCTCCTTGTTTATATCGTATGTAAATTTTTCATTGAAAGATCAAGAATGGGAGCGGAGTGGGTAAGAGCTCCGCTGGAAATATAATCTACCCCGATGTCCACGAGTCTCGCTACGTTTTCCCTTGTAACGTTTCCGCTGCATTCGGTTTCGGCTCTGCCCTTGGCGAGACGTACAGCCTCCTTCATGTCCTCAACGCTCATGTTGTCAAGCATGATTATGTCCGCGCCAGCCTCAAGGGCTTCCCTGAGCATGTCAAGATTTTCGACCTCAATTTCGATCTTCCTCACAAAGGGAGCGTATTCCTTTGCCATCATAACAGCTTCTTTAACGCCGCCTGCGGCTCCAATGTGATTGTCCTTCAAAAGAATTCCGTCGCTGAGGTTGTACCGATGATTGTATCCTCCGCCTACCTTTACAGCGTATTTTTCGAAAATTCGCATATTTGGAGTGGTTTTTCTTGTATCAAGGAGCTTTGTATGGCTACCCTCCAAAAGGTCTGCTATGGCGCGTGTGTAGGTCGCGATGCCGCTCATGCGCTGAAGATAGTTAAGAGCAACTCTTTCTCCCGAAAGAAGAACTCTGATGTCTCCGCGAATGACACCGAGCAGCTCCCCCTTTCTTACACGGTCTCCGTCCTTACAGTTAAAGCTTATTTCGGTAGTCTCGTCCAAAAGCTCGAATACGCGAGCGAAAACACCAAGTCCTGCTATTATTCCGTCTTCCTTACATATTAGCTCGACCTCGCCTGCTTTATATTCCCTCATTACAGATGCCGTAGTGATATCCTCGCTTGTGATGTCCTCTTTAAGAGCACTCAAAATGAGCTCATCTGCGTTCAATTTCATAGAAATGTTATTCATGGCTAAGTTTCTCCTTTTCGATTGCGTCAAGCACAGCTGCTTTATATTTTTCGGCATATCCCTCATAGTCGGCGCCGCTTACCGAAATCTCGGCTTTGTCGGAAATAGGGGAATATTTTTCCGTTATGTCAAAGGCGGCGCGTTTTGCGAACACGAGGCTTTCCAGGAGAGAATTACTTGCGAGTCTGTTCTTTCCGTGAACGCCGTTGCAGGCTGTCTCCCCTACCGCGTAAAGTCTGTCCATGGAGGTTTTGCTGCTCTTGTCTACGTCTATTCCTCCCATAAAATAATGCTGAGACGGAACTACCGGAATGCTTTCCTTTGTTACGTCGTAGCCTTCCTCAAGACAGTGTTGATAAATATGGGGGAAATGATTTTTTATTTCTTCTGTTGGAATAGGGGAAAGCGAAAGCCATACGTGCTCGCTGCCCTCCTTTTTCATTTCTTCAAAAATGGCGTTTGCGACAACGTCTCTCGGTAAAAGCTCATTTACAAAGCGTTCGCCCTTTGAATTGAGCAGGATTGCTCCTTCGCCACGAACCGATTCGGAAATTAGGAATTCTCTGCCGCTTTTGTTTGTGTAAAGGGTAGTGGGGTGAATCTGTATGTAATCAATATGCTGAAGCCTTATGTCGTGTCGCAATGCCACGGCAAGAGCATCGCCCGTGAGGTGTCTGTAATTGGTGGAGTGCTTGAAGAGCCCTCCGATACCGCCTGTCGCAAGGACAGTGTAGTCTGACCGAATAGCGGTGTACTCACCCTTATCGTTGTGCCCGATTATACCCGAGCAGAGATTATCCTTACATATTATATCCACCATTGTGAACTTTTCTATAAGCGTTATGTTTTTTCTTGTTTTTGCTACGGCGAGAAGATGGGAGGTTATTTCCTTTCCCGTTTCGTCTTCATGGAAAAGTATACGGGGTCTTGTATGCGCTCCCTCCTTGGTGTATACGAAGTCATTTCCGTCCATTTTAAATCTGACACCAAATGAGACGAGATCTTCTATAACGCTTCGTGATGAACGAATCATAATATCAACTGAATTTGGGTCGTTTTCGTATCGTCCCGCTTTCATCGTATCATCGAAGAAATCCTTGTAATCGTCATCGTTTCGTAGAACGCAAATGCCGCCTTGAGCAAGGAAGGAATCGCTAAGCTCGGCTTCCTCCTTGGTTACGATAACTATTTCCTTTTCCTTGGGCAGATTGAGCGCGCAGTAAAGCCCCGCAACTCCACATCCAACTATTAATACGTCTGTTTTCATGGTTTATTTTGCAAGCTCCAACATTTTATCAAGAGGAGCAAGAGCTTTTTGTCTTATCTCCTCGGGAATGGTTATCTCTCTGTCCTCGTTTTGGAGAACCGAAAGTATGTTTTCAAGATTATTAAGCTTCATATCGGTACAGCGGGGACGGGGATCGGGAAAATAAAATTTCTTATCCCGATTGTCGCTTGTAAGCTTGTACTCAACGCCGTCCTCCGTACATATTATGAATTCCTTGTTAAGCGACGACTTAGCGTAATTTATAATATCCGCAGTGCTACCTACGAAATCCGATACGTCAAGTATTTCTTTTTCGCATTCGGGATGAGAAAGTACCAAAGCATTTGGATATGCCGCTTTGCAGCTCAGCAACTCAGAAGCCGATATAGAAGCGTGAATAGGGCAGAAGCCGTCGTTGAGAATTATATTCTTTTCCGGAATTTGCTTTGCGACAAAGCTTCCGAGATTTTTGTCGGGTATAAAGAAAATGTTTTTATTTTTGAGTTTTTTGACTATCCCCACAGCATTGGACGAGGTTACGCAGACGTCGCAATGACTTTTGAGCTCCGCGGTGGAATTTATGTAGCAGACAACGGCAAGATCCTCGTACTCCTTGCGCATTTTTTCTATAAGTCCGTCTTTTACCATATGCGCCATGGGACAGTCGGCTTTAGGATCGGGCATAAGTACCTTTTTGTCGGGATTAAGTATCTTCGCGCTTTCTCCCATAAATGACACTCCGCAAAAAACGATGATGTCCGCAGTGCTTTCCTTGGCGATCTTTGCGAGATAGAAAGAATCTCCGATATAATCCGCCACGTCCTGAGCCTCAATCGGTGCGTAGTAGTGCGCCAGAATAACGGCATTTTTTTCTTTTTTTAGATCAATTATACGGTTTTTCATGGTACGCCTTTCATAACTTTTGTAAACCGACTGTATTATATCACATATTTTGACTTCTGTCAACTATTTTGGTAAACTTTAAAAAAATAACCGCTCGATAATGAGCTCGGATATATATATGAGGAGTTAACGGGGGTTAAAAATTCTGTTGACATTCGGGTTGCGTTATGATACAATGAACCCAACCGCTTTAGCCGGTGATTATGACTGAAAATTTCACAGGTAGGAGGAATTTATATGAGAAAATACGACGTTGCCGTAGTAGGCGGAGGCTTTGCGGGGGTTGCGGCGGCAGTTGCCGCGGCGAGAGCCGGAGCCAAGGTTTTTCTTGTTGAAAAGGGTAATTCTCTTGGAGGGGCGGCAGTTAACTGTCTTGTTATGCCTTTTATGAGATATTGGACTGAAATCGACGGAAAAAGAGTGGATCTTTCCGCGGGAATTTTCAGCGAAATAAATCAGAAGCTTAAGGAATCCGATGCACTGAACGGAAAGAATTTTCTTGAGGAAGGACTCAAACTTGTGCTCAACGATATGGTGGAAAAGGAAAATATAGATGTTCTTTACCACGGATACCTATTCGACGTAAAGAGTGAAAACGGCAAAATATCCTCACTGACCTTTGCTACCGTAGGTGGAGCAGAGGAGGTTTGTGCGGATTATTTTATAGATGCTACGGGAGATGCTCAGCTTGCGTTTCTTTCTGACTGTGAGACCACACTCGGCAGAGACGGCGACCATCTTTGTCAGCCTATGACACTTTGCTTCAGGGTCGGAAACGCTGACGTTGAACGCTTTTGGGCAAACAGAGACAAATTAAACGAAAAATACAAGGAAGCGCTTGCAAGGGGAGAGTTTATAAATCCCCGCGAGGATATACTTGTCTTTCGCACTCCTATAAAGAACGTTCTGCATTTTAATACTACGCGAGTTGTAAAAAAGAATCCCACTAACGCATTTGAGGTTACTGAGGCAGAGATAATCGCGAGAAAACAGGTTCGTGAAATATACGAGTTTATGAAAAAGCACGCAGAGGGACTAGAGGATAGCTTCCTTATGATGACGGCATCCGAAATAGGTGTCCGTGAGAGCAGGAAGATAGTAGGGGAATACGTTCTCACCGAGCAAGAGTGCAGAGATTGCGTAAAATTTGAGGATGCCGTAGTCGCTTGCAACTACGATATAGATATACATAACCCGGAGGGAGCGGGTACAAGCCATCACTACTTTGCGCCCGGAACCTATTATACCATTCCTTACCGTTGCTTGCAGACCAAGGAATACGCTAATCTGCTCGTTGCGGGAAGATGTATTTCCTCGGACCACGGCGCACAGGCATCTTACAGAATAATGCCCACTGTCTGCTGTATCGGAGAGGCGGCCGGTACGGCTGTGGGAATAGCGTTGGCAGAAAAGAGTAGCGTAAAGGATATAAGTATTGAAAGGCTTCAGAAAACTCTGAAGGCTAACGGTGCGTTCATCGGAATATAAGGAGATATTTTATGAAGGCTAAAATAATTGTAAACAAAAATTTTCGCATAAGCGAAATAGATAAAAGGCTATACGGCTCCTTTATTGAGCATCTTGGCAGAGCCATATACGGCGGTGTATACGAGCCTAAGCATCCCACGGCGGACGATATGGGATTTCGGGGCGACGTAATAGAGCAGGTCAAGACATTGAATGTTCCTGTCGTCAGGTATCCCGGGGGGAATTTTGTATCGGGCTATAATTGGGAGGACGGTACGGGTGATAAATCCAAGCGTCCGAGAAGAATGGAGCTTGCATGGAAAACTGTTGAGACCAATCAAGTGGGAATAGACGAATTTCAGGAGTGGGCAAGGCGCGCTGACAGTGAGGTAATGATGGCTGTAAATCTCGGTACGAGAGGCGCGGATGAGGCAAGAAATTGTCTTGAATACTGCAACGCCGTTACGGATACCTATTACGCAAATCTGCGCCGTAAAAACGGATTTGAGGAGCCTTTTGGAATAAAGATATGGTGTCTTGGAAACGAAATGGACGGTCCGTGGCAGATGGGGCATAAGACTGCTGAGGAATACGGCAGACTTGCCTGTGAGACCGCAAAGATGATGAAGACGATAGACCCAAGCATAGAGCTTGTGGCTTGCGGAAGCTCTTATCCCGAAATGGCGACCTTCATAGATTGGGAGCTGACAGTTCTCGACCACACATACAAATATATTGATTATATATCTCTCCATAGTTATTACGGAAACAAAGATAACGACACACCGTCATATCTTGCGCGTTCTATGGTAATGGATAGCTTTATTAAGACGGTTGCTTCGGTATGCGACGTAGTCAAGGCAAAGAAAAAGAGCAAGAAAACCGTTAACCTTTCCTTTGACGAGTGGAACGTGTGGTTTCACAGCAACGGCGCGAAAATCGAAAAATGGCAGATAGCGCCCCCACAGCTTGAGGATATATACAATTTTGAGGACCTTTTAGTGGTCGGTTGCCTTTTGAGTACTCTACAGAATAATGCCGATAGAGTAAAAATTGCGTGCCTTGCTCAGCTTGTTAACGCGATAGCACCCATTATGACCGAAAACGGCGGAAGAGTATGGAGACAGACTATATTCTATCCTTTCTACTACGCGTCTAATTTCGGACGTGGAATTGCCATGAAGCCTCTCGTTGAATGTGAAAGCTATTCAGTAAAGGATATTGACGAGGTACCTTACGTGGAGTGCTCCGCGGTATATGACAAAGAAAAGAAAACGGTTACACTTTTCGTTGTGAACCGTTCTCTTGAGGATGATATTGAGCTTGATTTTGTTCTTGAAAACTTTGGTAACGCAAGGCTTTCAAAATGGGTAGAGCTTTACAGCGACGACCTTAAGGCGGTAAATACTGCCGACACAGAGTCGGTAACCCCGAATGAGCGTGATATAAGCGCACCTACAGTGCTTAAGAAGCACTCCTGGAATATGCTTATATACAACGTGGAAGAATAACGCGATAGCTTGATTCTGCGCAAAACAGAAGAACGAACGGTTAACCGTTCGTTTTTCTGTATTTATCGGGACTTACTCCGTATTTTTTTGAAAAACACTTGTAACACCAGCTCACGTTGTTGAAGCCGCTTTGGAAAATAATGTCGAGAATGTCGTGGTTGCTGTGCAAAAGCATATTTGCGATATAATTAAGGCGCAGGTCGTTTATATATTCCGAAAGGGTCATGCCGTAATATTTTTTCATGCTTCTTGCGATATGCTCACGGCTTTTTTCGCTCAGGCGGTCAACAGCGGATATGCCTTCGATAAAATTGTTGTTCTCGCGAAGCCTTTCACACAGCTCGGTCAGCCATAGCGGAATGTGAACGTTGCTTTGGGCTTCCGGGGAAACGAGAAAATTTTCGAATATTATCCTTGCGACAAACAGGCGCAAGGCTCCTTTTAATCTTTTTTTATCCGTTCCTATGAGTCGTATTGAATTCATTCGGTCAAGCAATGCGGAAAATTCGCTTTCGGAAAGAAGGGCGGTGGGGGGCAGAGGAAAGGCGTGGATATGTCTGAGGGCATCGGGCATATCAATATAAGAGAATATGCCTTCAGCGGTCTCCTTGGTGAATGTGATATTCAGCATATCGAAGCTGTCGGTGCCTTGGCATATATAGTCGTGGGTATCCTCGGGTCGGATAAAGATCACGGTCCTCTCAAGAAGCGGAATCTCCTTGCCGTTTACCAAATGTAAGGCATTACTCGACAAGGGGATGAATATTTCATAGTAGTCGTGATAATGGGGTCTGAAAAATTCAGTGGAGCTGTGAACGTAGCGATAGGATATCCCCATATCGGCATCTACGAATCTGTCTGCGGTTAAAAGCTTGGCTTCCATAGACGTTCTCCTTTGTTGAAAAAATCACTATACAATAAGATTATATCAAAATACCATAAGAAAGTCAATAGAAATGATGCTATAATGGAGCTACAAAATAATTTATAAGGAGATACGGTTATGGATTATAAGCTTCAAAAAATTAAAAAGTATTTCGAGCTGATAGGCAACAACAGATGGTCGAAGTCGGCGGACGTGGAAAATATCACCGCATGCCCTTGCGACTACAAAACAGGCAACACGCCTCCCGCCTTGAACGAGTTCGTTCCCTTTGAGAACGGCGGTGTATGGGGACATGGATGGGACAGCCACTCGTGGTTCCATTTCACACTTGATAAGGTTGCGCGGAACGAGTATCTTTCGGTCGAGACCGACCTCTTAGGCTGGGATGCCGACAACCCTCAGTTTATAGTCTATATAAACGGAGAGATGCGCCAGGGTATGGACACCAACCACCGCGAGGTGCTCATCGGTGAATGCGAAAAGGCAGACATCTATCTTTACGCTTACACGGGACCTAAGGTCGAGTCAACCAAGCTTTTCGTAGAGCGCCGAACACTCAACGAGGACGTAGACGGTCTTTACTACGACATTTTGTATCCCATCCAGATGCTTGACTATCTTCCCGATTTGTCAACCGAGTACGGTCAGATAGAAGGATATCTTCACAGAGCAGTCTCTATTCTTTCTCTTTACGATATGAGTTCCGAGGAGTTCTTTGAGTCGGTAAGAGAGGCAAGAGAGTATCTCGCAACCGAATTTTACGGAAAGTATTGCCGCGAGCAGACTGCGACCGATATATGTATAGGTCATACCCATATCGACTGCGCTTGGAAATGGACGCTTTTACAGACAAGAGAAAAGGTGCAAAGGTCCTTTGCGACAGTCCTTGAGCTTATGAGACGTTACCCCGAATATAAGTTTATGTCCTCTCAGGCTCTCCTTTATAAGGATCTCAAGGAGGAGGCTCCCGAGGTATACGGCAAGGTCATCGAAAAGATCAAAGAGGGCAGATGGGAATGCGAGGGCGCAATGTGGGTCGAGGCAGACTGCAATCTGTCCTCGGGTGAGAGCCTTGTCCGTCAGGTAATGTACGGCAAGCGCTTCTTCAAGGACGAATTTGGCGTTGAGAACAGAGTTCTCTGGCTCCCCGACGTGTTCGGCTATTCCGCGGCACTTCCTCAGATACTTAAGAAGAGCGGTGTTGATTGGTTCGTAACGTCAAAGATAAGCTGGAACGATATGAACCAAATGCCCTACGATACCTTTAGCTGGAAGGGAATCGACGGCACCGAGATAAACAGCTATTTCCTTACGGCGGCGAATACCAAAAATACAATTCCTCCCGAAAAGCTGAAGAAGTACAGTTCTTTTGTAACTACGTATAACGCGATGCCCCGCGCTCAGCAGATAGCGGGAACTTACGAGCGTTATCAGCAGAAGGAGCTGAGCGACGAGGTGCTTGTAACATTTGGCTTCGGAGACGGAGGCGGAGGACCTACCTCTGAGCATCTCGAGCTTTTGCGCAGAGCGGAAAAGGGAATTCCCGGCTCGCCTCAGACCAAAATAGAATTTGCGGGAGACTTCCTTAAGAAGCTTGAATCAAAGATAGAAAACAACCCCGCGCTTCCCACCTGGCAGGGAGAGCTTTATCTTGAATATCACAGAGGAACCTATACGACCATGGCGGATAACAAAAAGTGCAACCGCAAGTCGGAATTTCTCTATGAGAACGCGGAGCTTCTCGGGGTTACGGCAAAGTCTCTGTTTGGAGACAAATTCCCCAAGGAAAAGCTCCACGAGGGTTGGGAGATGATCCTTACCAACCAGTTCCACGACATTATCCCCGGCTCGTCGATCAAGGAGGTTTATGACCAGAGCGAAAAGGACTATAAGGTCATAGCCGAAATCGGTAACTCTATCGTTACCGAGGCACAGAGGAAGATCGCGTCGTCCATCGACGCAAAGCATGGATACGCAGTATTCAATCCCAACTCCTTTGAGGGTGAGGGATACGTAAATATTGACGGTAAGACAGCATACGTTAAGGGAATAGCTCCCAAGGGCTATACTGCTACAGATAAGCTTGTTACAGAAAACAACGTATCGATTATCGGAAATACGGTAGAGACAGACCGCCTTAAGGTTGTGTTCGACGATGCTTGGCAGATGATCTCTGTTTTTGATAAGCAAAATGAGAGAGAGCTTTTGAAGAAAAATGCCGTTGCAAACGAGCTTCGTATACATGCCGACTATCCCGGATATTACGATGCATGGGAATGGAAGTCGTACTCCCTTGACGATTATAAGTCCGTAACCGACGTTCAGAGCGTTGAGACTGTTGATGACGGCGCCCGCAAGGGAATAAAGATAGTCCGCAAATACGGCAAATCTGTAATCACTCAGACTGTTTGGTTCTATGACGGCACGACGCAGATAGACTTCGATACTCATGTGGATTGGCACGAGAGACACAAGATGCTCAAGGCTGTATTCCCCGTGGATATTCAGACCGATAAAGCGACATATGACATTCAGTTCGGCAGCATCGAGCGTCCTACCCATAAGAACACAAGCTGGGATGAGGCGAAATATGAGGTCTGCGCTCATAAGTATGCGGATATTTCCGAGGGCAATTACGGTATAGCTATTATGAACGACTGTAAGTACGGTCATGATATTCATGACAGCGTAATTCAGCTTTCGCTTCTGCGCTCCCCCACCGACCCCAATCCCGAAGCGGATCAGGGCGAGCATAGCTTTACATATTCGCTCTATCCTCACGACGGAGCTCTTAATGACAGCGATACCGTAAAGAGAGCGTATATGCTCAACAATCCCATGGTCGCCGTAGCGGCATGCGGAAGCAAGGACGAAATCGCTCCCGAATTCTCGGCTGTAACCTTTGACTGCGACCACGTGATATGCGAGACCGTCAAGGAAGCAGAGGACGGAGAGGAAACAGTTATCCGATTCTACGAGTACAAGAATATGCGTGACAGCGTAAAAGTGAAGCTCGGTATTCCCGCAAAGAAGGCATACCTTTGCGACCTTCTCGAAAGAGAGATCTGCGAGCTTCCCGTAGAAAACGGTACCGTAACCTGTCCCATAAAGGGATTTGAAATAGTTACCGTTAAGGTAATGTAAAAACAAAAAATCAGTTCCGTTAGGATATCCTAACGGAACTGCTTTTTTGTTTATGCTATCAGACCTTTATCTGTTCAGTGTTGTTTTCGGTCCTTGTCTTCCGTGTCTGCTTTGCAATACGAACAGCCGCCATGGCAAGGCAAACCGCGCAGTATGCTGTGTAGATGACGTAAGTGATGTTAGCCATATTTCCGCCTACCATTATCATAACGTGCATGGACAGTGAGAGGGGTAATGCAGCTATCTGAGTGATAATGTACTCACGAAAACGCAAGAGTGTGAGCATGGTTGTTACAAAGCCGAGAAGCGTAGTTGAAGTATCCATAACGACGGTGAAGGTGCTTGCAGTCTCGTCGTGAGGAAACCAGAAGAACATGGCTACAAAAGCAAGTATAAAAGCTGCAGATATACCCATAATTGCCCAAACATTAAGCTTACGGAGCTTTGTTACGTTTTTCGTGGTCTTTCTTTGCCACAGAATAAAGGTTATTATCTGAAGCGGAAAGGACATAAGCAAAGCAGAAAGGGCGCTTTCTCTTATACCCATCGAGAAATAAGCGACGGCATAAAGGATCGAATTAAGTCCTCCCAAGAGATATGCGTACCTGTTTACCTTTGCCTGCAGAAGCATTACAACAAGCGAAATAAAGAGGGGGAGCATCTTCCAAAATTCCTGGTGAAAAATTATTCCCGTGGTCAGAATGGACGTAAAGGTAACAAGCTCAAGAATGCAGAGGAAGGTGTTCTTTTTTATGAAATTTTTAATATTGTTTATCATTGCTTACTGATCTTCTTTCGTAGTTATGCTTTGTTTCTTTCTTAATTCGGTTATGGAACAACCGTAGATAGACTTGATAAGTCTTGCCGTGTGTCTTGTGGAGTAGGATATCTCGTCGGCAATATCCTTTAAGCTCTTATCCGGAGAGCAGAGAAGCGCATCAAGAAGAACCAGATTGTCGATATCCTTTTTAGTAGTCTTTTTGAGTGTGTCGGCGCTTCCGAACTGGTTGAGAATATCAAAAAGCTCGTAAATAGCGGCGGTTGCTTGCATCTTAAGATAACATTCGCCCTTTACCGAGCCGTACAGCTCTCTGCGGGAAAGCTCGGCGACTCTTTTTATGAATTTTTGGGGGATATTGATCGGCACGAGCGCGCAGTCAAGCAACGCCTTTTGAAAGAAATCGAAATATCCCTCCTCGCCGTCTATCTTCGTTATCGAAAAGGACAGCGCGGAGAATTTGTAGTTCCACGGTGATGAGGGAACAGATGAGTGATAAACGTCGGGGGGGATTATGAGCATCTGGTTTTGAGAGAGAGTTATCTGCTTATCGTTGGTGGTATAGGTGTATGAGCCCTCACTTGCCATATGTATTTCATAGAATTTATGATCGTGAAATACGGTTTCTGTCCTTTCCACGGGGTTGTTTAGATTGATTTGATACAGGTGAAACCTTGCATCTCCGTATACGAGACGCACATTGTTTACTTTTCCTTTCATAAAATCCTCCGTTTCAGATTTTCTACTGCAATTATAGCATAAAAAAATTCTTTTACAATAGGGGACAGGACATTTTTTAAACAAAATGTCCTGTCATGTCCTCATGGCAAAAACGGCTGCCTCGAATTGACTCGAGACAGCCGTTTTGATTATATTTTTATGCGATCGAGCGGATCAATACATGCCGCCCATTCCGCCGCCTGCCATAGCTGCGTTTGCTGCAGCCTCTGCTGCGGGATCCTTCTTGTCAGCTACTACCGATTCGGTGGTAAGAATTACCGATGCGATAGAAGCCGCGTTCTGAAGTGCGGAGCGGGTAACCTTTGTGGGGTCAACGATTCCTGCTGCCATCATATCGCAGTAAACCTCGTTGTAAGCGTCAAAGCCGTAGCCTTCCTTACCGCTCTTCATGATCTCATTTACGATAACACCGCCGTCAAAGCCTGCGTTAGCGGCAATCTGACGAACGGGCTCCTCAAGAGCCTTAAGAACGATACGAACACCGGTCTTTTCGTCGCCCTCGACAGTGTCAACGAGCTTTGCAACCTCGGAGATAACGTTAAGGTAAGCGGTTCCGCCTCCTGCAACGATACCTTCCTCGACTGCCGCACGGGTAGCGTTGAGAGCATCCTCAATGCGGAGCTTCTTTTCCTTCATTTCAGCCTCGGTAGCTGCGCCAACCTTGATCACGGCAACTCCGCCAGAAAGCTTAGCAAGTCTTTCCTGGAGCTTCTCACGGTCAAAGTCGGAGGTGGTTACCTCAATTGCGGACTTGATCTGAGAGATTCGAGCCTTTATATCTTCGGAAGCGCCTGCGCCGCCGACGATTATGGTGTTTTCCTTATTTATCTTTACCTGACGAGCGCGTCCGAGCTGGTCAAGTGTTGCGTCCTTAAGCTCGAGACCGATCTCGGAGGAAATAACCTCGCCGCCGGTAAGAATAGCGATATCGCGGAGCATTTCCTTTCTTCTGTCGCCAAATCCGGGAGCCTTGACTGCTACGCATACGAAGGTTCCTCTGAGCTTGTTGAGCACGAGAGTGGTAAGAGCCTCGCCTTCAACGTCCTCAGCGATAATTACGAGCTTTCTGCCTGCCTGAACTACCTGCTCAAGAACGGGGAGAACCTCCTGAATATTGGAGATCTTTTTATCAGTAATAAGGATGAGAGCGTCATCGAGAACAGCTTCCATCTTATCCATGTCGGTTGCCATATAGGGGGAGAGATATCCACGGTCGAACTGCATACCCTCAACTACCTCGGAATAGGTGTCAGCGGACTTGGATTCCTCAACGGTGATAACTCCGTCAGAAGTAACCTTTTCCATAGCATCAGCGATAAGCTGACCTATAACCTCGTCTCCTGCGGAGATAGTTCCGACTCTTGCGATATCATCGCTTCCGTTAACCTTCTTGGAGTTTGCGATAAGTGCCTCAACAGCCTTATCAACACCCTTCTTGATACCCTTACGGAGTACCATGGGGTTAGCGCCTGCAGTTACGTTTTTCATACCCTCACGGATAAATGCCTGAGCGAGAAGGGTAGCAGTGGTAGTACCGTCGCCGGCTGCGTCATTGGTTTTTGTAGCAACCTCCTTAACGAGCTGAGCGCCCATATTTTCCGCTTCGTTTTCAAGCTCGATTTCCTTTGCGATGGTAACGCCGTCGTTAGTTATAAGAGGAGAGCCGTACTTCTTATCGAGAACTACGTTTCTTCCCTTGGGACCCATAGTGATTTTAACGGTATTAGCGAGCTTATCAACGCCTCTGCAAAGAGCGTCGCGGGCTTCGATACCGTAGAGAATTTCCTTTGCCATAATTGTTTTCCTTTCTAAAATATCAAATTATTCAACGATTGCGAGAATATCGCTCTGACGAACGATGAGATACTCAACTCCGTCAGCCTTGACCTCGGTACCGGTGTACTTAGAGGTAATTACCTTGTCGCCTACTTTTACGGTCATTTTGATCTCCTTGCCGTCAACAAGGCCACCGGGACCTACTGCTACGACCTCTGCGATCTGGGGCTTTTCCTGAGCCGAGGGGGTAAGTATAATTCCGCTGGTAGTCTTTTCCTCCGCCTCAACGGATTTTACTACTACTCTGTCAGCTAAAGGCTTAATAGTCATTTTTAAATCCTCCTTATAATATTATTTACTGTAAGTGATATACATGATGTTTTTTGGCACTCAGTCGCGATGAGTGCTAACAAAACATATTTTACACTATTTTATGGAAAAATCAAGTCTTTTTTTAATAGTTAACAGTAATTTAACATTTGTTTTTTCGAAAATAGAGAGTCTGCGATTTCGGTTGGAGGAAATATGCTTGAATGGGTAAATGCGTATCTATTGGGAACCGCGGTTCCCGTAATGCTTATAGCTGTTGGAATATATTTTGGATTTGCGCTTAAATGGTTTCATATACTGCATCCCATAAGAACCGCGTCGGTTGCTTTGGGCGGAGGGGGGCGCTCCGCTTTCAAAGCTCTTTGCCTTGCGCTTGCGGGAACGCTTGGGGTCGGTAATATCGTGGGAGTAGCGGCGGCTTTGACAATGGGCGGAAGCGGAGCGGTATTTTGGATGTGGGTCAGTGCATTTTTCGCTATGATACTTAAATATGCTGAAACTGTTCTCACTATTCGACATAGGAGAATCGGCAAGGGAGGAGAGCCCGAGGGGGCTGCCATGTACTACATAGAGGATTGCTTTGAAAGGCGAAGGAAAAAGGGAAAATTACTTGCCGTAGGATTTGCTTTTTTGCTTGTCCTTAATGCTTTGACTATGGGGAGCGTAATTCAGATAGGAGCCGTCGCTGACGCTATGCTAAGCGCATTTTCGGTTCCAAAGCTCCTGTGCTCGTCTATAATTGCCGCAGTAACGCTTATCCTTATGTGCAGAGGCAGGGAGAGCGTAATGGGAGCAACAGAAAAAATAGTTCCTCTTATGACTCTGGGATATTTTATTATTTCTGTTTGGGCTCTTATTCTCAGAGCCGAAAGAATTCCTTCTGCCTTTGCGGATATATTCGAGGGTGCCTTTAGTGGCAGAGCGGTAGCGGGCGGAGCTGTTGGCTTTCTGGCTAATAAAGCTCTGCGGTTCGGAGCAATGAGAGGGCTCATCTCCAACGAGGCGGGATGCGGAACCTCTCCCATGGCACATTCGGAGGCAGATTGCGACGGAGCCGTTCAGGGCGTATTCGGAATATTTGAGGTCTTTGTTGACACCATAATTCTTTGTACTGTAACAGCTCTTGTTATTCTTGTCAGCAATGTTTCACTCGACGGAGAATTTATGGCAATAACTATAGGGGCATATTCGGATATACTCGGTAGCGGAGCGGGACTCTTCCTTGCGATAGGAGTTCTGTTTTTCGGATTCGCTACCGTTTTGTGCTGGTCGCAGTACGGCATACGAGGCGGGGAATATCTTCTGGGTAAATCGGGAAAAAGGCTCTTCGTTTTTCTGTATACTGCTGCAATGGCAGTATCCGGATATTTTTGTGGAGATACCGTGTGGCAGATAGCAGACCTGTCGATTGGCGGTATGACTGTTATAAATATCTGCGTATTGATTCTTATGTCAAAGGAAATAAAGGAAGAAAGCAAAAAGTTACTATAGCTTATTGACATTTTTTCCTCGGTGTGATACCATTTGAATGTAGTATTTTTAACTTCAATTTGTGAATTTGTGAGGAAAAAATGGATTTCAGGGAAAGAAAGGCTCTTGCGCGGAGCTATCTCGGCAAAAAGCTAAGAATAGAAATAGACAGACCAAAGGGGTATATTCACAAAAAAGAAAAATATACTTTGAATTATGACATAAACTACGGATATATTCCGGGAGTGCTTGGAGGAGACGGAGAAGAGCTTGACGTTTATCTTCTTTGCGTCGATACTCCGGTTTCGGAGTACGAAGGAATAATAATTGCCATAGCACATAGGGACAACGACTGTGAGGATAAATTGGTTATGGCGCCCGAGGGTATAACTCTCAGTGCCGAGGAAATATACGAAAAAATATGCTTTCAGGAAAAATATTACCGCACGGCAATTGAATTGAAAAAATAATAAAATATTAGCGTTTTGCGCATACTAATCCTGCGGAGGTAAGTGTGAGTATGATAGAAACATGGGATGCAAAACGCTTTAAATATGAAATATCAAGGAAAAACAGTCTTGTAGCCGTGGAATTCTACGGCAAACGCGGAGGACTTGAGCTTGATTACGGAAAAAAGCTTGAGTCTGTCGCCAACGGATTCTCGGATAAAATGGTGTTCGGAAAGGTGGATACCGACATTGAGGAGGCTCTTGCCGAAAAGTATGCCGTAAGATCCATACCTACGCTTATGGTATTTTGTTGCGGCAGGGGAGTAGCCGAAAAGGTTGGTGATACAGACGAAAAGGAGCTTTCGAGGGTCATAAGCGGAACCGTATCGCGTATAGAGGGGTGCTCCGGTCCGAAACTTTAAATTAAGTATTTACATTCTGGTAACAGTATGGTATAATAAAATGCGGAAGCCGAGAGGTTTTCGCATTTTTTCTGCGAGGAGGTTTTTATGCTTTTTTCAGTGGTTGTTGTGGCACTGGCGCTGGCTTTTACAGGCGGTGTTTTTATATATCCCTTTGTATGCTCTAAGCTGTCCCAGCGAAAAGCCGTAAAAAGGCTTCTTAAGGATGCGGAATCAATGGGATACAAGCACAGAAAATTCTACAAAAATATATTTACGGTGCGCAATCTTTCCTATAAGTACGACATGCTTCTCTATAATGAGGATAAGACATATGCCGTCAAGCTCTGGAATGCCAAGCATATTTTGTCCACTCTCGTTCTGACCGACGGCGGAACGGTTTTTGAAAGAAGAAAAACAGTTCCCGTTATAGATACTTCAAGGGCGAATGAATTGCAGCTTAGGGGACGCGCAGGAAAGGTACCTAAAACAAGACTTCCGAAAAAATACGCAAAAAATGAAAATCTAAAAGAGGTGCTTCTTGTATACCCTCCGTATAAGGAGATAATTTACGAGGGGAGGGGCGGAAGAATCATTCTGAATACGGGAGATGAGCTTTTTGATAAGGAGCTGCTTTCCCCATCTGCTTTTGCCGCCGAATTGACTTACGAAGCCCAAAAGGGAACCGTTTGATCGTCGAAAAGCTATAAAAAGGAAAAATATCCTTACAAACGCAAAAACACCAATATATAAAACTTTAAAAGGTGTTGACAAAAATTCGACATTGTGGTATCATATATATGTGCCTATATTGCAGTTTCGACATATTATTATGATAATGACAGAAAACAGAAAGGAATTATATATGCAAGTCGTAATTTTAGCGGGCGGCTTCGGAACGAGAATTTCCGAGGAATCTCACTTGAAGCCCAAGCCCATGATAGAGATTGGAGGAATGCCCATTCTCTGGCATATAATGAAGAAATATTCTGCGCACGGCTTTAATGAGTTTATTATTTGCTGCGGCTACAAGCAGCAGTATATAAAGGATTTCTTTAATGACTATTTTCTTCACGCGTCTGACGTTACCTTCGACTTTACCAATAATACAAATAAGATGAAGGTACATAAGACCTACACGGAGCAATGGAAGGTAACCGTTGCCGATACGGGTCTTAATACCATGACAGGCGGAAGAATAAAGAGAATAAAGAAATATCTCAAGCCGGACGAGCCCTTCCTCATGACCTATGGTGACGGACTTACCGACCTTGATATCAATGCTCTCGTTGATTTTCATAAGGAGCACGGAAAGCTCGCTACACTTACCGTAGTCAATGCGGGACAGCGCTTCGGTGTTATAAAAATGAATTCATCAACCAATAAGATCACCTCCTTCAGAGAGAAGAGAGACAGCGACGGAAACCCCATCAACGGCGGTTTCATGGTCCTTGATCCTAAGGTTATAGACTATATTGAGGGCGATGCCACGGTATTTGAAAAGACTCCCCTTGAGCAGCTTGCAAAGGACGGCGAGCTTATGGGATTCCACCATGACGGCTTTTGGCAGTGCATGGATACTAAGAAGGACTGCGATACCCTTGAGGCTATTTGGCAGAGCGGTGAAGCTCCTTGGAAGAATTGGGAAGACTGATGTTGGATTTAAGCTTTTATAAAGGAAAAAAAGTACTCGTAACCGGACATACGGGCTTTAAAGGCTCTTGGATGTGCCGTATGCTTGTAAATGCGGGAGCGATCGTTACGGGATTTTCCCAGACCCCTCCCACTGACCCCGCCCTTTTTGAGCTTGCGGGCATTGAAAAGGGAATGAAATCGGTTATCGGAGACGTCAGAGATTTTGACGCTCTTAAGAAATGCTTTGATGAGGCAGAACCCGAAATAGTTCTCCATCTTGCGGCTCAGCCTATAGTGAGAGATAGCTACAAGGACCCTAAGTATACCTATGAAACTAACGTCATGGGTACTGTTAACATTCTCGAATGCGTAAGACTTTCTGATACAGTGAGGTCTTTCCTTAACGTAACCACCGACAAGGTTTATCTCAACCGCGAGTGGGAGTGGGGCTACCGTGAGAACGAGCCTCTTGACGGATTTGACCCTTACTCTAACAGTAAGTCGTGCTCGGAGCTTGTAACCCACAGCTATAAGAATTCATTCTTTGCTGACGGAAGGATAGCTATATCCACAGCAAGAGCGGGTAACGTTATCGGAGGCGGAGATTTTGCTAACGACAGAATTATCCCCGACTGCGTTCGCGCGGCTTTTGATAAGAGAGATATTATTGTAAGAAATCCCCATTCAACAAGACCCTATCAGCACGTTCTTGAGCCTGTAACGGCATATCTTATGATTGCCGAGGCGCAGTATAAGGATGGAGCGGTTGCGGGATATTACAACGTAGGACCCGACGAATGCGATTGCTTCCGTACGGGCGCGCTCGTTGACCTTTTCTGCCGTACTTGGGGAGAGGGAATGAAGTGGATAAACCGCTATGACGGCGGTCCTCACGAGGCTAATTTTTTGAAGCTTGATTGCTCAAAGCTTAAGACCGTGTTCGGTTGGACTCCCGTATGGAATCTTTCCGATGCTATCGAAGCTACCGTTGAGTGGTCGAAGTGTATGCGAGACGGGGGAGATCTCGGAGCTTGCATGGATAAGCAAATAAACGAGTTTATTGCAAAAAGCAACTGGATAAAATAAAAAATCAGAATCAGCGCCGGAGACTATCTCGCGCTGTTTCTGTATGTTGAGACATATTTAACGTATATTAAAGCGGAGGCTTGAATATGAAAGCAGTAGTTACGGGTGCTACGGGAGCTGTTGGAATGGCATTGCTTGCCGAGCTTTCGGAGCAAGGCGTTGAAACCCTTGTTCTTTGCCGTAAGGGCTCGAGGCGAAACGACCGGATAAAAGAGAGCAGATATATAAAAAAAGTGGAGTGCTCGTTGGATGAGCTTGAAAGCTTTGCTCTTGGAACCAATGAAAAATACGACGTGTTCTATCATTTTGCGTGGGAGGGTACAACGGGTAGCTCAAGAAACGATATGCCCTTGCAGAACAGAAACGTAAAATATGCGCTTGACGCTTTGGCGCTTGCCGCAAGACTTGGATGCAACACGTTCGTAGGAGCGGGCTCTCAGGCTGAGTACGGCAGAGTAGAGGGTAAGCTTACTCCCGAAACTCCCGCCTTTCCCGAAAACGGCTACGGTATCGCAAAGCTTTGCGCGGGAAGTATGTGCCGCGTTAGCGCAGAAGCTCTCGGAATAAGATTTGTCTGGGCAAGAATTCTCAGCGTTTACGGTCCGTACGATACCGAAAACTCAATGGTAATGTCTACCCTCAAAAAAATAATTAACAGAGAAAGACCAAGCTTTACGGCGGGAGAACAGATATGGGATTATCTGTACAGTGCCGATGCGGCAAGAGCCCTGTATCTGCTTGGGGCAACGGAAACAGCAAAAGGAATATACTGCCTCGGAAGCGGAAAACCGCGCCCTCTTAAGGATTATATAATTGCAATAAGGAATGAAGCAGATGCGGAAGCGGAAATCGGTCTTGGTGAAATTCCTTATGCTCCGAATCAGGTAATGTATCTTTGTGCGGATATATCAAAGCTCACGACCGATACGGGCTTTGTTCCCAAGACCGACTTTGCCGACGGAATCAAAAAGACCGCCGAATGGTATAAGGCAGAAAAGAATTAACTCATTAAGGAGATAAAACGATGAAAAAAGTAAGTATAATGGTTCCTTGTTATAACGAGGAGGAAAACGTAGTTCCAATGAGTGAGGCGCTTGTAGCCCAGATGGAGGCGCTTCCTCAGTACGATTATGAAATACTTTTCATAGATAACTGTTCGCAGGATAACACAAGACCTCTGTTGAGAGAAATATGCGCAAAGAACAAGAAGATAAGAGCCATATTTAACTCCAAAAATTTCGGCCAGTTCAATTCGCCCTATTACGGTCTGTGCCAGACTACGGGAGACTGTACCATTTCTGTGTGCTGCGATTTTCAGGACCCCGTTGAGATGATCCCCAAGTTTCTTGCCGAGTGGGAGGAGGGCTACAAGATAGTTATCGGAATCAAGACCTCGAGCAAGGAAAATAAGCTCATGTATGCTTTGCGCAGTCTTTATTATAAGACTGTGCGCAAGATGTCAAAGGTTGAACAGATAGAGCATTTTACGGGCTTCGGTCTTTATGACAAGAGCTTTATTCAGGTACTTCGCGACCTTAAGGACCCCACACCCTTTATCCGCGGAATCGTTGCAGAGCTTGGACCCAAGATAAAGAAGATAGAGTACGAGCAGGCAAAGAGGCGCGCGGGTAAGACCAGCAATAACTTCTTCAGCCTTTACGATGCGGCAATGCTTTCCTTTACCTCTTATACAAAGACCGTAATGAGAGCGTCCTCTTTTATTGGAATCTTTATGTGTATGGGAAGCTTTATCGGAGCATTGATCTGCCTTATAATCAAGCTTGCTAACAGCTTCCTTCTCAGCGGACCCGTAGCGCCTATAATCCTTACCATGACATTCCTTACGGGACTCGTTCTGTTCTTTATAGGCTTCCTTGGCGAGTACATAATGAGCATGAACGCAAGAGTTATGAACCGTCCTCTCGTAATCGAGGAAGAGCGCATAAACTTTGATGAGGTTACAGAGAAAATAGAAAAGTAATCAAAAAACGCATCTCTCAGAATCGGGGATGCGTTTTTACTGCTCGACAAATTTTTCTTGACAAATAAGGCAAAACATGGTAAAATAAAAACAGAAAAAAGCCCGACAACCAAAAATCTACGTTGCCGAGGAAATTTATATATTGATTCAGCAAAAACGCATAGGTGGGGGCTCGGCTCTACCTATGCGATTCTATATTTTTATACAGAGAAGGAGGAAAATAACATGAAAAGATTAATTGTCTTTATGTTGTGTGTTTGTGTTGTTATACCGTCTCTTATGTTTTCCTCTTATGCAGAGACATTGCAGGGAGAATCAGATGAAAATATAACCGAAGAACGACAGAAAGAATACGATTCGGTAAATATTCCCGACAGTGAATTGACAAACATTCTCAATGAACACAGAGAAAAACACGAAAAGATATCCGAATGGTACGGGGAACAAGCTTCCGAAAAAATGGGTTTTGACATTGATATGCTTTTGGAAAGCGACGGATTTGTAAAAGTATATAACAATGCATCAGTCTTGGACGAGTTGGTAAGCGGTAAGGATATTTATTCTGTTGTAGAAAGGGCAACTCCATATATTTTTAAGCTTTTCCCTATGAAAGAAGATGAATATTCGGAAGATAATGCTTTTGCGAATAACGGGGTGTTTTACGTTGATAAAAACGACGGAGAAGGGAGATTTTCAGAGTATATTATCAAAGGATATGCTGTGTTACAGGAATATGTATTAAATCCTCAAAAGGTTTTTCTCAATACAGAGGCGACGAAAAATCTTGATAATTTAACTGTTTCAAATGTTATTTTTATTGACAATTTCAAAAACGACAATAGTGATGCCGTGTCGTTTTTGATTTATTATGAGACAAACCTCGGTGATTATGTATATTATGCTCCGTCCTTTGTGACGGTTTCGGGAGCAGTTGAACAAGATAAAATATACGACGCATCATTTAATGATTTCTTGCTTCCGGCAGATGAATTCTATGGTTTGATCGCCGAATCCAAAAAGATTTCCGATTTCTTTTTGTACGGAAAAAACTTTTTTGGTGAAAGGCTATACGATATTTATTCCTTGGCAGACATATCGTATGTTGTAGGAGAACCTGTGTTTCCTGAAAATATAGGTACCGGCAACATTATATATGACCTTGGTGTTGGGTTAGGATATAGCTGTTACATGGATTTTGAAAAGGCTGTGCAATTAGGTGGATTTGAGACTGTTGAAGCCTTTAAAGCAGTAACGGAGGAAGAAGGTTGTATCACCTACGACGAGTGTCGCGCATTACTTGATGAGGCAATCGAGGCAAGAAAAAATCCCCCGCCGGTTACAAATACCCCGTCGGGTGGCGGAGATACGACGCAAAATACGCCCGACGAAGGCGGAAAATACAATTTCCTGTTTTGGCTCATTCCGTCGGTGCTCGTTGTGCTTGCGGCAGCGGTTGCCATATTCATTTTGAAAAAGAAAAAGAAAGCGTAAATAACAAACCCAAGGCGGGCTTCGTTTGAAGCCCGCCTTAACTGCTCTTAAAATCATGAATAATTATAAAAATATTCATTACTTTATTGACTTTTAAAATAAAAAGTTATATAATATAAATTAGTATGGAGTATTATGCTTTTTTAGCAGATACGTGAAAAATAAAGAAATCGTATACAAAAGAGGAATTGTCATGGCAGAGAAAACGATAACGAGAAGAGAAGCGAGAGAATTGTTGCTTGGATTGCTTTTTGAAAGCGAATTCCGCACCGACGAAAGCTATATAGAGATATACGCTGCGTCGGCAGAGGAGCGTCTTATTCCCGACGATAAGTATATAAAGAACGCGTATTATACTATCTTCGAACATAAGGACAAGATAGACGAAAGAATAGGAAAAAGCGCAAACGGCTGGAGAGCTGACAGACTTTCAAAGATGTCCCGCTCACTCCTTCGTCTCGGCGCGTATGAAATGATGTTTGAGTCGGCAATACCCTTTAACGTTACCATAAACGAGGTAATAGAGCTTACCAAAACCTATGATGACCCCAAGGCGCGCACCTTTATAAACGGAGTTCTCAACTCTATGAAGAGCGAGCTTGAGGCAGAGGGCGTAAAGAAAGAAGAAAGAAAAAAATGACCGAAAGAAAAGCAACGAGAGGTTGCTTCGTAGGCTTTGATACAAGCAATTATACGACCTCAGCGGCGGTGGTCTCGGATGACGGCAGAGTGATTGCCAATCTCAAAAGACCCTTGCCCGTAAAGGAAGGTCAGCGGGGACTTCGTCAATCCGACGCGGTGTTTGAGCACGTTAGAAATCTTCCCGATATTCTTTGCGAGCTTCGTGAGGTGCTTCGTAAAGAGGAGCTTAACCCATTGGCGGTGGGCGTGTCTGTAACACCGAGAGATGCAGAGGGCTCGTATATGCCTTGTTTCCTTTCGGGAAAGGCGGCGGCATATTCCTTCTCGGCGGCGGTCAATGCGCCTATATATGAATTTTCTCATCAGAACGGACACGTAATGGCGGCGGCTTATTCAAGCGGTGCAATGACCGAGCTTATGACTGCTCCGTTTGTTGCCTTTCACGTGTCGGGCGGCACAACCGAAGCACTTTACGTAGAGCCTGCAGAATCAGGGCTTAAGGTAACTACCGTTGGCGAGACCGACGACATAAATGCGGGTCAGCTTATTGACCGAGTTGGGGTAGCTCTCGGATTGCGTTTCCCCTGTGGCATAGAGATGGAGCGATTGGCGGCTGAATACGTAGGAAAAATACGAAAGCATCCAATATGCGTAAGAAATATAAAATGCTCTCTTTCGGGGGCGGAGAATATTGCTCTTAAAATATACAAGGAGACCGAGGACAAAACCGCCGCGGCGGCGTTTGTGTTTGACTTTATTTGTAGGACTCTTATTGAAATGGGAGCGCAGACAGAAGAAAAATTCGGCAAGACAAGAGTGCTTTTCGCTGGCGGTGTAATGTCCAATAGGCTTATGCGAAAAAGACTTTCGGAAAGATTTTGCGCTTATTACGCGGAGCCTCAGTTCTCGGCAGACAACGCGGCGGGCATAGCCCTTCTATGCAAAAGGGAATACGAAAAATAAAATCACGGGGAGGACGGAAAAGTGAATATTTCAAATAATAACACGGCTCTGTCCGTAACCGCTGTAAACGGATATATAAAGGCGCTTATAAACAGTGATGAGATACTTTCGTCAATCGCTGTAAGAGGGGAGATATCCAATTTTAAGAGACATTCTGCGGGTCATCTTTATTTTACCCTTAAGGATGACGGAGCCGAGATATCCGCAGTTATGTTCAGAGGCGATGCTCAGAGAATGAATTTCAATCCCGCAGACGGAATGAGAGTCGTAATATACGGAAGCATTGACGTCTATGAGAAAAGCGGAAGATATCAGCTTTATGCAAGAACTATGGTGTCCGACGGAATCGGCGCTATGGCTGAAGCATTTGAAAGATTAA
The DNA here is from genome assembly GCA_015064735.1 of Oscillospiraceae bacterium. Taxonomy (GTDB): domain Bacteria; phylum Bacillota; class Clostridia; order Oscillospirales; family CAG-272; genus HGM12713. The sequence continues at coordinate 37,131 of SVRP01000005.1, read as the reverse complement.
AGAAAAAACTCGAAGCCGAGGGACTGTTTGCGGAGGAAAGAAAAAGGCCTTTGCCGAAATTTCCGCAACGCATAGGTGTTATAACCGCTCCCACAGGTGCGGCAATACGAGATATACTAAATATTACGGGCAGACGCTATCCTCAGGCAGAGATACGGATCTATCCATCTCTCGTTCAGGGGGCGGACGCGCCTGCATCCCTCTGCACAGGTATGGAATATCTCAACGCCGAGGGGCTATGCGACGTAATAATCATAGGTCGCGGAGGCGGTTCCGTTGAGGATCTGTGGGCATTTAACGACGAGATTCTTGCAAGAACCGTGGCTGCCTCCAAAATACCCGTAATTTCAGCCGTAGGGCACGAGACCGATTTTACTCTCTGCGATTTTGCGGCAGACAAACGGGCACCTACACCGTCTGCGGCAGCAGAGCTTGCCGTACCCGACAGAGGAGCGCTTTCCGACTTTGTTGCGGGAGGGGAAAGAAGTCTTAATACGGCAATTGAAAATATTCTTCGCAATAAATCCAATGTGCTTGAGAGCAGAAATCAGGCGCTTATGGCTAGAAGTCCCGAATCAAGACTTATGCGCATGAGGGACAATATTTCAAACGGCGAGAAGAGATTGCATACAGCAATCGAAAATATATATGGCAAGAACGTGTCTTTATACGACGGACTTGTAAAGCGACTTGACGCTTTGAATCCTCTTTCTGTTCTGAACAGAGGCTACAGCGCAGTGAAGAACTCCGATGGAGGTATAGTCGGCCGTGTGGAGGATATGGCGATAGGGCAGACCGTTACCTTGATTATGGCTGACGGAAGCGCTAAAGCAGAAATAGTAAGTATAGATAAACGGAGGTAGAAAAATGCCTGAAAATAGATTTGATGCAAACGGCGAAATAAAGCTGGAAGCCGCAATGGCAAGACTTGAGGAGGTCCTTCGCGCACTTGACAGGGACGGAGTAGATCTTGAGGAGGCGCTTCGTCTTTACGAGGAGGGAATAAGACTTGTTCGCGTGTGCAACGACAGGCTTGACGATGCTGAAAGAAGAATAAAAATACTAAAGCTTTCCGACGGTGGAGAGATAGTTGAAGAAAACTTTTCGGATATAAAAGAGAGGGAGAGCAAATGAGCGGTATTGACGAGAAAATAAAACTCAATGCTGCCTTGACAGAACAAGCGCTCGAGTTATACTGTAAAAAAGGCGACGGTGCCATGGGGACCCTTTTTGAAGCCGAGGCTTATTCGCTTCTCGGCGGTGGAAAACGAATAAGACCCTTTATTGTCAACGAGGTAGCAAAGGCACTTGGCGGAAGCATTGACGTATCCATGCCCTTTGCGGCGGCGCTTGAAATGATACACACATATTCGCTCATACACGACGATCTGCCCTGTATGGACGACGATGATATGAGGCGCGGAAAGCCCACCAATCATGTGGTTTACGGATATTCAACGGCGCTTCTTGCAGGGGATGCGCTTCTTACCAAGGCATTTCTGACCGCGGCTGAAAACCCATACGCAACCTCCGAAATGAGGACCGAGGCTGTAAGACTTATCGCGGACGCGGCGGGAGAGTGCGGCATGATAGGGGGACAGGTTATTGATCTTTCGGGAGAGAGTCGCAAACTTGAATTCTGCGAGCTTCTGGAGCTTCACCGATTAAAGACGGGGGCGCTTATAAAGTGCGCCGCAAGACTGGGAGCGCTCTGCGCGGGATATTTCCCCGACAGTGAGCAGTCAAAAGCGGCGGCAGAATATGCTGAGGGCATAGGACTTGCCTTTCAGGTTATAGACGATATTTTGGACGCAACTGCAAGTGCCGAAGAAATAGGCAAGAGTGTGGGCGGAGACGCGGAGCATAACAAGACGACCTTTCTGACCTATTACAGTGTAGAGGAAGCGGCAAAATACGCTAAGGAGTTGACTGATAAAGCGGTTGAGAAAATATCGGAATGGGAGAATTCCGACACTCTCTGTGAGCTTGCTGAGTATCTTCTGAACAGAAAATATTGATGAGGTAACAAAATACAGATGGAAAACGTATTGAACGGATTGAAGGCTTTTACCGGAAATTATATGCTTATCAGCGGAATCTTCGGTTGGTTTATAGCACAGGTGATTAAAATAATAATCAACCTTTGTGTATTCAAAAAATTTGATATAAAGCTTATGTTTGCCAACGGTGGAATGCCAAGCTCTCACTCAGCTACGGTAGTGGCTCTTTCGACAGCTGCGGCAATATCCTACGGACTTGGCTCTGCGCAGTTTGCTATAAGTGCTATCCTCTCCGTAATAGTTATAAACGATGCTCTCGGTGTAAGACAGCAGGCGGGCAAGCAGGCAAAGGTTATAAATCTTATGGTAGGTAAGATATTCAAAAACGATGAGGCTCACGGGGATTCGGAGAGTGGGGTAGGCGAAAAGCTCAAGGAGCTTGTAGGACATACTCCTATACAGGTAGTTCTCGGCGCACTTCTCGGTCTTACGGTGGCTATCGTCTATGCGCTTATTGTAAAGGGTGTTACCGGTAGCCTTCCCATAATGTAAAATGAGAGTTGACGTATACCTTTCGACCTTTGGACATGCCGAAAGCCGTAAAAAGGCCCGGGATCTCATAGATGCGGGAGCTGTAAAAATCGACGGTGTTACAGTTAAGAAAGCCTCGGTAGTGATAAACGAGGAGGTTTCTCACGAGGTCGAAATAGAAGAAATATTTAAATACGTAAGTCGAGGGGGCATGAAGCTTGAAGCTGCGCTTAATGCTTTCTGTATAAACGTTAACGGCAAAAAGGCGGTTGACGTAGGGGCATCTACGGGAGGATTTACCGACTGTCTTCTCAAAAGAGGAGCATCAAGGGTCTATTCCATTGACGCCGGAGTGGGGCAGCTTCATGAAAGCTTGATTTCCGACGGGCGGGTTGTATCGGTGGAAAAATTCAACGCAAGGTTGCTTGAGCCCTCTGTTACCGACGGAGAATGCGACGTGGCGGTAGCCGACCTGTCCTTTATTTCTCAGACCTACGTAATACCCAATATATCGTCTGTTCTTAAGGACGGCGGAATTTTTGTAAGTCTTATCAAGCCTCAGTTCGAGGCAGGAAAAAACGCGCTCGGAAAGGGCGGAGTTGTTCGAAGCGGAGCATACAGATATCTTGCTGTGAAGCGAGTCGTGGAGTGTGCGTGCGAAAACGGCTTTGATATACTCGGACTCATTCGCTCACCCATAGAGGGCGGAGACGGAAACAAAGAATATCTTGCGTATTTTGTGAAGCGGTGTTGCATAAAACCGAGAATAGAGGATTCGGTCATACGCAGTATCACAGCACAGTAGCACAGTAACAAAATTGAACCGAAAGGATAAAAAGATGAAAACGGTTGCGATTATTACCAATTACAATATATCCGAAAAGCTTGCCGCTGCAATGAAGACGGCGGACGTTATAATCCCTTACGTGGAGAAAATACTGATTCCTGTTGCATACAAGGAAAGAATTATGCGAAGCATGAACCATAAGAGTCAGTTTTCCTATAGGACCCCCGAGGAGGTGTACTCACTTCCGGAATTAGTCATAGTCCTCGGCGGAGATGGGGCAATGCTTGATGCGGCAAGACGTATAGCACCTGCGGGAATACCTATTCTCGGAATAAATATGGGCAGAGTAGGATATATGACCGAGCTGGAAATCGACGAGCTTGATCTTATCAAAAACGTATTTGACGGAAAATATAAAATAAACGAGAGAACCATGCTTGAAGCATCGGTTGAGTCCAAAAACGGACAGCAAAGGTTTTCCGGATACGCTCTCAACGAAGCAACCGTAACTAACGGCGCGGCGGCGAGAATAGTGGATATTCAGCTGTCAGACGGAGATGAGCTTGTACATACATACAGAGCCGACGGGCTCGTTATAGCAACACCTACGGGCTCTACGGCATATTCGCTTTCAGCGGGCGGGCCTATCGTTGACCCCAAGCTTTCCTGCTTCTGCGTAACGCCTATATGCCCTCATTCGCTGTCAGCAAGACCGCTTGTATTCCCCGATACAGCAAATCTCAAGGTGAAAAATATATGCGTACGGGAGAAGGTATTGCATCTTACCCTTGACGGCAGAGCGACCTACGACCTTTATTACGGGGACGAGGTCTTCATAAAGCGTTCACCGCTTACGGTGAAGCTTGTACAGATAAAGGAACAAAGCTTTTATTCTAAGATAAGAACCAATAAATTCATTTAACGGGACGGTCTGAAATGAAATCCGAAAGACAAAACAGAATACTTGAATTAGTTAAAAAGTACGAAATAGAGACCCAAGAGGAAATGATGGAGAGACTTCGCTCCGAGGGCTTTGCGGTAACTCAGGCAACGGTATCGAGAGACCTCAAAGAGCTTAAGCTTGCCAAAACCCTTACCGGACGGGGGACATATAAATATTGTGTATCTCACGGAAGAGTCCATGCGGGTAATCTGCATCTCGGAAACGCAATGGCTGACTCAGTGCTTCACATAGAGCATTCAATGAATAACGTGGTAATTAAAACCTATCCGGGACTTGCGCAGGCTGTAGCATCGGCAATCGATTCTATGAATCTTGACGGCTTCCTCGGATGCGTTGCGGGAGACGATACCATAATCATAGTTACAAGAGATGAGGAAAGCTCCGAGCAGATCGGAGAACGTATAAGAGAGCTTGTTAAAACTGTGTAATCAAAATTTGCAAGTGGAGGTGAGACCGTGCTTTCGGCTCTTCATATAGAAAATATTGCCGTTGTAAAAAGTCTTGACGTTGACTTTTCCTACGGCATGACCGTGCTGTCGGGCGAGACGGGCGCGGGTAAATCCATAATAATAGACAGTCTGGGGCTCTTGCTCGGTATGAGAGCAGATAAAGAGCTTATCCGAAGCGGAGAGGATAGGGCTGAGGTGTCGGCAGTATTCGAAGGACTGCCTGATTCTGCAACGGCACTTATATCCGAGCTTGGATTTGATTCGTCCGAGGGCAGTATTATGATATCAAGAAGTGTCAGCACCGCGGGATCGTCCGCAAGGATAAACGGACGTGCAGTTACACTTTCGGTGCTTCGCGAGGTGTCGGGCGTGCTTTTCAATATCCACGGACAGAACGACAATCAACAGCTCTTAGATCCGGACAATCACGTGGAGATTATCGACTCATATGCAAAAAACTCCGAAATAAGAGGGGAATATTCCGAAATATACCGAGAGATACTGCATAAGAGAAATGAGATAGATTCCTTAAGGCGGGACAGACGGGAGCAGGAAAGACTTTCCGAGATGCTCCGCTTTCAGATTGCCGATATAGACGGCGCAAGGCTGAAAAGGGGAGAGGAAGAGGTACTTGAGCAGACTGTGGCAAAGCTGCGCAGTATGGAGCAGATTATAAAATGCTGTACCTTTGTGCAAAAGGCGCTTGAGGGAAGCGAAAAAACAAGAGGTGCAATATATCTTACGGAAAGAGCGGCGGCAGCTATGGATAACGTATCCGACGCGCTTCCCGAAGCAGAGAGTATCTCCGAGCGTCTCAATGATATAAAATACGAGCTTGCCGATATTGCCGAGAGTATGTCTGCTCTCTACGATTTCGGAGGAGAAGACCCCTCGACGAAGCTTGACAGAGCCGAAGCGAGACTCCATACTATCGGCAGACTCAAAAAGAAATACGGAAACAGTGTTGAGGAAATACTTGATTTCAGAGCTGAGGCAACGGCAAGACTTTCGGACATGGAGAATGCTGACGGCAGAATCGAAGAGCTTACAGCGGAGCTTGAAGCTCTTGAAGCCCGTGCAAACGCTCTTGCGAAATCACTGTCCGAGCGTAGGCGTAATTTAAGCAGGGAGCTTACGAAAAAAATTACAGAGACCCTCGCGTTTCTTGATATGCCTAAGGTCAGATTTGACGTTGGTATAGAAAAAACGGAGGATTTCGGAGCTACGGGTAAAGATTGCGTGGAGTTTCTTATTTCAACTAACCCGGGCGAGCCTCTTATGCCAATGGCTAAGATAGCATCGGGCGGAGAGCTTGCGAGAATTATGCTTTCCCTTAAAAACGTGCTTAATGAATGCGACGGAATTGATACGGTTATATTCGATGAGATAGACACGGGAATTTCGGGAAAGACATCAAGAAAGGTCGGCATAAAGCTTAAGGAGATAAGCGCAAAAACGCAGGTTATTTGCGTAACTCACTCTGCGCAGATAGCATCCATGGCGCATAATCATTTCCATATTTCAAAGACAGAGGTGGACGGAAGAGCCGAGACAAGACTGAGGTTGCTTGACAGAGACGGCAGAGAAGAGGAAATAGCAAGAATACTCGGGGGCATTGAAATCACCGAAGCGCAACGCTCGGCGGCAAGAGAAATGATAGCGGACGGAGAAAATTACCGATGAAAATTAATAAAACCAATGCTATGCGTCAGCTTGACGCAGCAAAGATTAAATACGAAATGTGCGAATACGAGGTTGATGAGAACGACCTTTCGGGTACGCATATTGCCGAGCAGATAGGTCTGCCCTTTGAGCAGGTTTTCAAGACTATCGTAACTAAGGGCGATAAGACGGGATATATGGTTTTTTGTATTCCGTGTCATAAGGAGATAGACCTAAAGAAGGCGGCGGCAGTAACGGGGAATAAGAAAATAGAGCCTCTGCACGTAAAGGATCTGCTTGGAATTACGGGGTATATAAGAGGCGGATGCTCTCCCGTAGGAATGAAAAAGAAGTTTCCAACTTATTTTGACAGAAGCGCCGAGTCTCTTGAGCGACTGACAGTAAGCGCGGGAGTCAGAGGAATTCAGCTTCTTGTTAATTCGGATGAAATAATAAAATTCACATCGGCGAGACTTGTGGATATAACCGCCGAATAATTTTAAAAATCCCCTTGAAAAAGGGAAGCTAATGATGTATAATTATAAGGTTGCATAAAGACGAAATTTTTAGGAGAAAAGTATGATCAGTATAAAGAAAAGTATCTCCGAGGAGATATTAAAGGGTGTACTTAAAATAAAGAGCGACGCGGAGCTTGATGCGCATACAGTTGTTTCCATGCTCGAATATCCCCCCGATTCAAAAATGGGAGACCTTGCACTTCCTTGCTTTAAGCTCTCAAAGCTCTTGCGTAATTCCCCCGTAAGAATAGCGCAGATCATAGCCGAGGATTTTTCTTCTCCCGCTGTTGCCAAGGCAGAGGCGGTAAACGGCTATTTCAATATATTCCTTGACGGAGAATATCTCGCGTCAAAGGCGGTAAAGGAAACCAAAGAAAAGGGGGAGAGCTTTGGTGCTCCCGAGCTTGGAGCGGGTAAAACAGTCGTTCTCGACTACTCATCTCCCAACGTAGCAAAGCCCTTCCATATCGGACATCTCGGTACGACCGTCATAGGACATTCCCTCAAGAAGCTCCACGAGTTTGCGGGCTACAGGTGCGTGGGAATAAACTATCTCGGAGACTGGGGAACACAGTTTGGAAAGCTTATTACCGCTTACCGCAAGTGGGGTAATAAGGAAGACGTTGAAGCAAGAGGTATCGATGCTCTCGTTGAGCTTTACGTTCGAATAAATAATGCTATCTCGGGTAACGAGGAGCAGGGAATCCCCGCAGATGCCGCTTTGGCTGACGAGGCAAGAGCCGAGTTCCGCAAAATGGAGGAGGGCGACGAGGAAAACATCGCTCTTTGGAAATGGTTTGTCGAAATAAGCCTTATAGAATATAAAAAGACGTACAATCAGCTCGGCATAGAGTTTGACAGCTACAAGGGCGAGTCCTTCTATACCGATAAAATGCCCGCAGAGGTTCAGAAGCTCAGGGATATGGGGCTTCTCAAAATCGACGACGGAGCTTCTATCGTTGACCTTGAGGCGTACGGAATGCCCCCATGTCTTATACTTAAGAGAGACGGCTCCACACTTTATCCCACAAGAGATATTGCGGCGGCTGTTTACCGTAAAAAGACCTACGATTTCGATAAGGCAATATACGTAACCTCTGCAGGACAGTCTCTGCACTTCGCGCAGTGGTTCAAGGTAGTTGAACTTATGGGATACGACTTTGCGGACAAGCTGGTTCACGTACCTTACGGAACGGTAAGCATTAACGGAGCCAAGCTGGCAACAAGAACCGGTAACGTAATACTTCTCAAGGATCTCTTTGCTACGGCAATAGAGAAGGTTGCGGGAATAATGGAAGAAAAAAATCCCAATCTCGAAAACAAGGAAAAGATTGCCGAGCAGATAGGTGTCGGAGCGGTAGTGTTCTACTATCTCTCGAATAACAGAATAAGAGATATAAACTTTGTTATGGAAGATGCTCTTAGCTTTGACGGAAATACCGGACCCTACGTTCAGTATACCTACGCACGAACGTGCTCGGTGCTTCAGAAGGGCGGAAAGTACAGCATTGACGGTACGCTCAGCATAACGGCTCCCGAGGAAGCAGAACTTGCTAAGACCCTTCTTCGCTTTGAGGAAACCGTTATTGACGCCATAGATTCCTACGAGCCCTCGGTAATAACGAGATATATACTTGACGTAGCGGGAGCTTATAACAGATTTTATCATAATTGCTCTATACTCGGAGCTGAGAATGAGCAGGTAAGAAACACAAGACTTGCCCTTACCGAGGCTACAAAGACGGTGCTTGGAAACGCGTTTGAGCTTATCTGCCTTGCCAAGACCGAAAAAGTATAATAAAGTAATAAATTAATTTAAATAAAGAGGTATAAAATGTCAGGACACAGCAAATGGGCTAACATCAAGCACAAAAAGGAAAAGACCGATGCGCAGAGAGCAAAGGTATTTACAAAGATCGGCAAGGAAATAACTATTGCCGTTAAGGAAGGCGGCGGAGACCCCGCATCAAATGCCAAGCTTCGCGACCTTATACTTAAGGCAAAGTCAAACAACGTGCCTAACGATAATATTGAAAGAACTATCAAGAAGGCGCTTGGCGGCTCTAACGAAAACTATGAGGAGATCGTTTACGAGGGCTACGGTCCCGCAGGAATTGCGGTAATAGTTGAGACTACCACAGACAACCGCAACCGTACTGCAGGAAACGTTCGCTCCTATTTCTCAAAGTACCACGGAAACATGGGACAGACGGGCTGCGTATCCTATCTTTTCTCTGAAAAGGGAGTTATCGTTATAGGTAACGAGGACGGAGATATAGACGAGGATAAGCTTATGGAGCTTGCTCTCGAGTCGGGAGCAGAGGACTTCGCGGCTGAGGACGAGATGTTTGAGATCTACACCGAGCCCGACGACCTTTATGCGGTCAAGGAGGCTCTTGAGGGAGCAGGCTACGAGCTTCTCTCCGCGGAGAAGAGCAAGGTGCCTTCGAACTACGTCAGCCTTGACAGCGAGGACGATATCAAGTTCATGGAACTTCTTATTGAGAAGCTTGAGGACGATGACGACGTAATGAACGTTTACCATAACTGGGAAAACTGATAGACCCTTATGGGAAAGTATAAAAGATTACTGTCAAATACGGCAATTCTGGGGGCGGGTACCTTTGCATCAAAGGTACTTGTCCTTCTGCTTATGCCTGTCTATACGAGACTTCTCAGTACGGCAGAATTCGGAACGGCGGATCTTATTACCCAAACGGCGAATCTTCTTTTGCCTTTGGCGGCTGTGGGAATATGCGACGGCATATTCCGATTTACCCTCGATTCGGGGGCTGATAAGGGGAAGATACTGTCTACGGGAATGGTGGTGCTTCTTTGCGGAAGCGCGGCAATTTGCGGAGTTACACAGGGGTTACGATTTTTTGATACCCTCAAGGGTCATATAGGTCTTATAATTCTTTACGTTGTAGCAGCGAATATTCATCTTGCTTTTGCGAATTACATCAGGGCAGAGGGAAAAAATGCACTTTTTGCTATACAGGGAATAATAAATACTGCGCTTACCATAGGACTGAATATACTTTTCCTTGTGGTATTCGATATGGGCAGCACGGGATACGTTCTTTCTGTGGTGGTAGCTGACCTCAGCATGTGCGTAATACTTTTTTTTGCCGCTGGACTTTACCGTGTTATTTCTCCTAAAAAGATAGACGCGGCGGTGGCAAAGGATATGCTCAAATTCAGCATACCCTATATTCCGACTACAGTTATGTGGCTTATAACCTCGGTGTCGGACAGATACATCGTTACCGCATACAGAAGTGTTGAGGAAAACGGTCTCTACGCCGTGGCTTACAAGCTTCCGACAATGATATCTCTTGTGAGCGGAGTTTTTATCGAGGCATGGCATTTTTCGGCTGTAAAGGATGCGGACGATGAAGAAAGAGCGGACTTTTTCGGAACTGTTTACGACAACTTTATGGGTGTAATGTTCATGTGTGGCTCGCTTATAATTGCGGGGGCGCAGATATTTACGAGAATACTCGTGTCAGACGCTTACTTTGACTCATGGCAATACGTGCCGGTGCTTGTTATAGCAACCACCTTTTCCGCGTTGGTGTCATTTATGGGAAGCGTGTATTTTCTAAAAAAGAAAAGCGCGGTATCAATGCTCACGGCGATGGCGGGAGCTGTAACGAATATAATATTAAACTTTATTTTAATTCCGAAATACGGAGCGTTCGGCGCCGCTGTGGCAACGCTTATCTGTTATATTCTTGTGTATGTAATAAGAGCGGTTAACACGAGAAAGTACGTGCGCTTCAATCTTCATACCGTAAGAGTGATAATAAATGTGCTACTCATTTCAGCGCAGACCGCGTTGTGGTTTGTGAATGTTCCGTACGCATGGATAGGTCAAATAGCGATTCCCGCGTTTATAATACTCTTTAACGGACGGGGAATAATAATGACTGCCGCAAAAATTTTGAGAAAAAAATAAAAAAATTCCAAAAAGGTATTGCAAAGCGAAATTTGTTGTGATATAATAATATGCGTTGTGTGCCGATTTATCGGTATAATCAATTAATAGAAGGGTAGTCCGCTGCGAAGCTCTGCAAGAATGCCCGGTATTTTAAGGAGGACTGAAAAATGGATTTACTTCAGGCTTTTACAAATGAGCAGCTCAAGAATGAGATCCCCGAGATCAACGTTGGTGATACCATCCGTGTTCACAACAAGATCAAAGAGGGTTCCCGTGAGAGAATTCAGATGTTCGAGGGTACCGTTATCGCTAAGCACGGCGGCGGAATCTCCGAGACCTTCACTGTAAGACGTGTATCTTACGGCTGCGGTGTTGAAAAGACCTTCCCCATCCACTCTCCTAACGTTGAGAAGGTTGACATTATCCGTTCGGGTAAGGTCAGAAGAGCAAAGCTCTACTATCTCCGCGACAGAGTTGGTAAGGCATCCAAGGTTAAGGAAAAGATCTAAATTAACCGAAAATACAGGGACAAGCAAAGGCTTGTCCCTGTATTTTTATTTTTTCAATAAAGCTTCTATTGCCCCAAAAAACTCCGTCCGCTCGCCGTCGGGGAGTATGGCGTAGACTACGTAGTTTCCGTATCTTCTTACCTCGGCGTTGTCGAGCTTTGGAATCTGCTCGGGGGCGTAGCTTTCAATAAATGCACGTTTGTCTGTCTTAAGCTCTGAGAGATAATCCCTCACGTTGCCGTAAAGACTTTTTGCGTTCTTTTTATCCTTTGCGCGGAACACCCCGAATTCATTAATATCCTCGGCAAGCAGTGAATATCGAATGTCGCAGTCCTCGAAAAGGGTAGAGTCAAAATACGCTTTTTTATAGTCGTCATCAAAGCTTCCGTAGCCCATATCCACGGGAGCTTTTTCTTTTGATGATTCAAGAATATCGCGGCAAAGAACAGAATCCGAATACCCGTCCTTTCCGCATGCTGTCAGTATTGAAGCGATAGCAATAAGTGATAAAAAAATTATCAGCTTTTTCATGTTAACTCCTTACCTGTATCCGTGAGTGCGGATGTAATTCAGAATTATAATATAAGCATCGCGTGTCATATGATGTCCGTCTCCCGTCTGTAAATCCTCACGAAGATATCCTTCGCTGTCGGTCAGGGCTTCACGGACGTTAAGATAACGGAAGCCTTCGTCTTCTGTGAATTCTGTCGCCCATCTGTTCAACGTATCTATATGACTGTTTAATTCCTTCGGGCTTATATTATAAGCAGAGGTATCCATGCTTTTGGCTATAGGATAGCCTGAAGCTATAATGATTTTCGTATCGGGGGAAGCACTCAATATTGTGTCGGTCAGCTTTTTGTAATTGGATTTGAAAAGCTCTTTGCCGCCTTTTACGTTGCGTACGGCTCCGTTAAGTCCAAAGGACAGGAGCATATATTCGGGCTTGAGACGGCGAACGGCTTCGCTTATACTGACAGTCTCACCCGTGTGGGGGCATATAACGCCTATGTTAGACGTTTCACTGTTAAGCATTGCCGTGCCACTGCTGTTGCCGAGAACCTGTTTTGTGGAGCTTCCACCCGAAAGAACACCTCTGCTTTTCAGATGATAAGTGGTGGACTCGCCAAAAAAAACAAAGCTGTCAATATAACCGCTTCCCATGTCCTCGGTTTCTCCTAAAATACACGAGGCCTCCGCCGCCGTATTTAATACGGGAGGGGAGAGCTCCTCTTGCTCACTGCAGGAGGTCAAAGTAAACGCGCAAATAAGCGCTGCGGTTAATATTGACAGCTTTGTTTTCATTTATATCGCCTTTCGGTTTTGAATTCAGACCGATAGACTATATCATTTCTTTTTCTTTTTTCCTTGGTTGGTCTTTTTAAGGCTTGCTTCATAAGCAGCTTCCTCGCGTTTTACGTTTCGGTTGAAGCACCACACAAATAATGAGCCGATACCGAAGCATATAAAGTAGATGACTGAAACGAGGAAGAGCCCGGCAATAGAGGTAGCTCCGCGCATATGCAGGTGAGTGAACAGACAGAAATATGCGGCGAACAGCAGCATAACGTAATGTATGAGTAAACGCAAGCCCTTACTGAAATTGAAGCAACTGTATATGCATTGACCTATTCCCACAAGTGCTGAGAATACGAATATGAGAACGATACCCGAGGCGGGAAGAAGGGTTTCCTGCTCACCGACGTTCATTACCTTGTATATAGCAGCATACGCAAAACAAACAAAGGTAAAATACGTTGCCGTATAAGAAATAAACTTCTTAAATATGTCTTTGAAATTCATGATATATCCGGTCCTTCCAATAGTGTACCCAATTAATATACCATAAATTCATTAAGATTTCAATAAATAATCTGTAAATTTTAAATATTATTAAGCATTATTTCTACAAGCAGGTCAAAAGCCACCGAAAGCTCGGTGCGCAGTCTGCCCGTAAGAATGATGCATTCTGCGTAATTTTTGGGAAGAGAAGCGCAGCGAAGTCTTTTCAGCATAGACTTGTGAGCCTCTCTACCTTCACATAAAAGCTTTCGGAATCCCTGTATATTTGGCATTTCATCGGGGCGGCGAATTTTTCTGAGAATACGAATATGTCTGTCAAGCTCCTCGGATAGCTTGGCGCAGATTTTTGCTTCTTCGTTATATCGCATCAGGGAAGGCTCTATGCCGCTGTCCGATAAAAGCTCTCCCGCCCTGTCGGTAATTCTTGACAGCGAATGAGCGGCAGCCGCTATACTGTCTCGCTCAAGGGGTGGGAGAAAATCCGAAAACAGAGCATCCTCGGTTTCGCAAACCAAACGGTCGCAGGACATTCTGATGTTGGAGAAATCACCCTTTGAATTGCCCGAACAGGCAAGAGAAACAGCAGAACAGGAAAGGGAAGAAAGCTTTTCGAGATTTTCAAAATAATCGTATTTTACCACAACAGATCACGCCTTTCATAATTTATTAAAAGCAATAGGAAAAGAGTCGGGAAAGAACAAAGCCGAGAGCGGCGCAAAAGGGGAAGGTGAGTCCCCACGCAGCGAACATCTGTCCCATAATTCGAGGGTCAACTCCCCCTCTTTTGCATATTCCCGTGCCTATTATTGCCGATGCCTTTGAGTGAGTGGTGCTTGCGGGAATACCCAAGAGAGAGCAAATAAACAAAACTGCCGAGGATGCCGTATCGGCGGCACTGCCGCCGACAGCATCAAGCCGTGTCATATCACAGCCGATTTTTTTTATTATTCTCGCTCCGCCAAGCATTGTACCAAGTGTCATTACCGAAGCGCAAATAAGAACAACGTATATGGGGATAGAGGAGATATTTTCCTGTTCCCCTCGGTAAAGTGTGATGCCCAGCATATATATTCCCATGAATTTCTGTGAATCCTGCGCTCCGTGTATGAGAGCGCTTGATGCCGCTCCGAATCGTTCTGCTCGCAAAAAATATCTTATTACGTTGCGACGGGGAAAACCCTTAAGAATCGCTGTAAGAATCCTGTTAAGCAGAAATCCTAAAATAAAGGGGAGAACCGTGGTAATAATCAGCCCCATTATTACAAGATGCCATTCTCTTGAATTGAGCGCATCAAGGCTTCGCCGTTTTGCCAATGCCGCACCGCTGATACCCGAAATAAGAGCATGGCTCTCGCTTGTGGGTAATCCAAACATCCAAGCAACGGTAGCCCATAAAATAACGGCGCAAAGCCCTGCGCAGAGAGCGCAGAGAGCTTCGCTTGTATCATTACCGAAATCGGCAATATTGTAAAGGGTAAACGCAACCTTGGGACTGAAAATTGCCATTCCGATTGCTCCTATGAAATTTGCTGCAGCGGCGAGAGCCAATGCGGATGAAGGACTCATGGCGCGAGTGCTGACGCAACCCGCTATTGCATTCGGTGCATCTGTCCAGCCGTTTACGAGAATAACCAGAAGTATCAGTATGGTAAAAAGAATTATCATAGCGTACCTCCGTTCAACACGGTATATGAAGCAAATATACCTACTATCTAAAATCTATGACAGTATAAATGTTTTAATTCCTTTGGACAAACAGGGACAACTCATAAATATTTTATAATGTTTTCGGATAAAAGGTTTGCGTATTTTCGGATTATATGATATAATAATATAAATAGTATTTTTGTAGGGAGAACAGATATGGATAGTAAAATTACAGAGCGTGTAAAAGAGCTGAGAGAGGCTCTTACCTATCATTCCGAAAAATATTACGTTTACGATTCACCCGAAATATCCGATTACGAATACGATATGATGTTTGCCGAGCTAAAGGGTCTGGAGGAGAAGTATCCCGAGCTTTACGACCCCGCTTCTCCCACTCTGCGTGTAGGCGGAAAGGCACTCGATAAATTTGAAAAGGTTACCCATAACGCGAGAATGGACTCCCTTGCTGACGTGTTTTCTTTTGAGGAGGTAGAGGAATTTTGTACCCGTATGGGTAAGGAATTGACATCTCCTATCTTTTCTG
This sequence comes from Oscillospiraceae bacterium, assembly GCA_015064735.1. Classification (GTDB taxonomy): domain Bacteria; phylum Bacillota; class Clostridia; order Oscillospirales; family CAG-272; genus HGM12713. Next base: position 21,774 of record SVRP01000005.1, on the reverse strand, counting down.
TTGAGCCTAAGATAGACGGACTTTCGGTTGCCCTTACCTATGAAAACGGTGTTTTTGTTCGCGGCGCGACAAGGGGAGACGGTGTCGTCGGTGAGGACGTAACCGATAATCTCAGAACTGTATTTTCTATTCCGTTAAAGCTATCCGAGCCCCTTGACCTTACCGTGCGAGGTGAGGTCTATATGCCAAGAGCGGTGTTCGAAAAAATAAATGACCGCCGCAGAGAAGAGGGGAAGGCACTTATGGCAAATCCCCGAAACGCGGCGGCGGGCTCTCTGCGTCAGCTTGATTCAAAGGTAACTGCTGAACGCAGACTTGATATATTCGTATTTAACTTTCAAGGCGGACGGCTTTATTCTGATGGCAGAGAGGCAGTGAGCCATACAGAGACGCTTGACCGTCTGTCAGAGCTTGGATTTAAAACTCTTGAAATGCGTACCGCCGTGAAAGGCGCAAGTGCGGTGCTTGAGCATATTGAAGCCATTGGCAGAGCAAGAGAGAATCTTCCTTACGACATAGACGGAGTCGTTATAAAGGTTGACGGTCTTGAGGACAGACGAACTGTCGGAGAGGGTACAAGCACCCCAAAATGGGCGGTAGCGTATAAATTCCCTCCCGAGGAGAAAGAAACACTCCTTGAGGATATTACTATAGCCGTGGGCAGAACGGGAGTGCTTACCCCTAATGCAGTGCTTTCTCCCGTAAGACTTGCGGGAACTACCGTAAGCCGCGCGACACTTCATAATCTTGACTTTATCCGTCAGCGTGATATTATGATAGGAGACCGCGTTACCGTCAGAAAGGCGGGGGATATTATTCCCGAGGTGGTAAGAGCCAACACGTCCGCAAGAGACGGAAGCGAGAGATATTTTGAAATGCCTACCCACTGTCCGTCCTGCGGTGAGCCTGTATTCAGAGATGAGGGAGAGGCGGCAGTAAGATGTACAAACAATTCGTGTCCTGCGCAGCTTTCACGCTCCATTGAGCATTTTGCGTCAAAGGGTGCTATGAATATTGACGGACTCGGTCCGCAGATAGTAGAGCTTTTGCTTGAAAACAGGCTTATAAGCGACGTAGCCGACCTTTATTTGCTTCGTGCGGAGGATATAGAGGTGCTTGAACGTATGGGTGAAAAATCTGCAAGGAAGCTTGTGGATGCCATTGAGGGCTCGAAAAATGCGGGACTTGAACGCCTTATTTACGCGCTTGGAATAAGAAACATCGGAGAGGTTGCCGCGACCGCTCTCGCAATGCGCTACGGAAGTCTTGACGCATTGATGAGCGCTACGAAAGAAGAGCTTTGTGAAATTGAGGATTTCGGAGAGATAACGGCGGATTGCGTTCTTGATTTCTTTTCACATAAGCAGAGTCTTGAGCTTTGTGAAAAGCTCAAGGCTTGCGGATTGCATACAGAGGCGGTTTCAGAGCCTGTGGGCGACAAATTTGCGGGGCTCACCTTCGTTCTTACGGGAACTCTGCCGACCATGACCCGAGATGAAGCCGCGGACCTTATAAAAAAGGCAGGAGGAAAGGTAAGTGGTTCGGTATCAAAAAAGACGTCCTACGTAGTAGCCGGAGAAGCGGCGGGCAGTAAGCTGACCAAGGCGCAGAGTCTCGGTGTCAAGATAATCAGCGAAGATGAATTAATTGAAATGACGAAGTGAAAAGGAGAGATATTATGCGATTCGGAATTTGCACAAACGCGAAAAATTTGGAATATATCAAAAGTATAGGTTACGATTACGTTGAATTTAATTTATCCAAGATAGCGGCTATGAGCGATGAAGAATTTAATGCCGTTTTAGCGGACGTTAATCGAACCGAAATGTATTCGGAGACCTTTAACGTGTCGTTCCCGGCTGAATTGGATATGGTTTGCAACGTGGATTTGAACGCTATACGGGCTTACTGCGAAAAAGCGTTCGAAAGAGCGGCTCGCCTCGGCGGAAAAATAGTGGTCGTTGGCAGTGGAAAAACGAGAAAAATACCTGAGGGGTATGCCGTTTCAGATGCTGAAAAGAACTTTTGCAACGCTCTTGGAGTAATTGCGAACATTGCGAAAAAGTATAGTCTTTTACTTGCCATTGAGCCATTGAACCGTAATGAAACAAATTATATAAACACCCTTGCCGACGGCGCGAGAATTTGCGAAAAGGTAGCCGTAGACAACGTTCGTTTGCTTGCTGATCTCTATCACATTTACATGAACGGCGAGGACTTGAATGATATAAGAAAATACGGCAAGCATATTGTACACGTCCATCTTGCTCGCAGAAACGAGGATCGAGGCGCGCCTACTATGGCGGACGCTGACAGCATTCGCGAGGTTGCGGACGTTTTGCGCGATATCGGATACGACAGCCGCATTACTATTGAGGGTCGATTTAAGGACGAATTCGAGACTGCCGCCAAGGAAACGATAAGACTATTAAAGCATTTGTATGCGTAATGGAGAAAAATGGCTGAATTCAACGAAAAAGTATTAAAAATAACAGATTATAAGGTGCTTGGTAGATTGCCTGACCCGTTTTTGAGGGAGGACGGAAGCCGCGCGGAAACTGCCGAGGAATTTGACGAACACAAAAGTACACTATACAAAAGCGTAGTTGAACTGCAATACGGTCATCAACCGCCCGAACCCGAATTTCTGGAGATTGAATATCTTTCAAAATCCCGCAGGAGCCGTACGTATCGAATTGTTACGGGTAGACGTGATTACCCAATCTCATTTTACGTGAGGATATTTTTGCCTGAGGGAAAGGAGAATGAAAAGTGTCCCGTTATCGTAGACGGAGACCTTTGCTTTGATTACGCCTTTGATACGGAATATCTGGACGCCATGCTGAAATCGGGAATTGGATTTGCGCTGTTTAACAGAACGGAGTTGGTTCCCGACTCAAAGGAGGCAGGCAAAAAGGGCCCGCTTTATAATTGCTACCCCGAATACGACTTCGGTGCTCTCGGCGCATGGGCATGGGGTTATTCAAGATGTATCGACGCTATTATAAAGCTTGATATATTTGATAACGATTGGATAGCTGTAACGGGACATTCGAGAGGCGGAAAGACCGCCGCGCTTGCAGGTGTGCTTGATAAGAGAATAAGAGTGGTTGCTCCAAATGAGACAAACGCAGGCTCTTGCAGCTGTTACCGTATTCACATGAAAGCAATAAACGAGGACGGAGAGGAAAAAAAGAGCGAAACCCTTGCCGATCTTATCAGAAGATTTGATTATTGGATGGGACCTAAAATGAGTGAATATGCCGAATGCGAAGAAAAGCTCCCCTTTGACGCTCATTTTCTAAAGGCAATGATAGCTCCGAGAACCCTTATTGTGGCAGAAGCGGCGAGCGATATCTGGACGAACCCCATCGGCTCGTGGATGACCACTCAGGCGGCAAAAGAGGTGTATAAGCTTTACGGTAAGGAGGAAAACCTTTTCTGGTATTACAGACACGGTTATCATTATCATACGGTAGAGGATATAAAGATGGTCGTTTCGGTAATAAAGCATCAGAGAGACGGAGAGCCTCTTTGCAACGGCTTTTTCTCAACTCCCTTTGAGGAGCCTGAGCTTATATATGAATGGAGATGCCCCGAAAAATAATGCGTTGTCCATCATAGCGTGTATTCGATTATGCCTTGATATATACCTTGTGCGAAAAGGTCGGGTCGGGTATTCATGAGAGACGCATCGTCGGGATTGGTTATAAATCCAAGCTCAACGAGAACTGCGGGCATGGCGGTCTTTCGCAGGACGTAAAGACCTGTTCGCACCTTCATGCCTCTGTTGCGAAGTCCTGTCGTTGCGTTAAGACCTTCAAGAATATCCTCTCCGAGAGAAAAAGCGGCAGAGGGGGAAGAGAAGGCAAAGGCTTCGCTTCCCGTGGCTTGTGGATTACTTGAAGCATTGGTGTGGATGCTGATAAAATAATCAGCACCCCATGCGTTGGCATCGGCTACGCGCTGACGAAGACTCGTTGTATTGGTAGTGCCTATTACGGTGTCTGCGGTGGGTCGGGAGAGACGAACCTCGTAGTTGCCGTTTTGCCGAAGAAGCTCGGCAAGCTCAATCCCAACGTCAAAAACGATGTCCTGCTCGCGCAGGCCGTTTCCCTCCGCGCCCGCGTTTGGATTTTGTGGATTGTGTCCTTGATCAATGTAAATTTTTATAGCCATAAGTACTCCTTTTAGAAAATCTCTTATTTAATGATATTCTCAAAAAGGGCGGTATGTTACTTTAAAAGATAAAGAAAGAGAAGTTTATGAGCGAATATAAGAACAGTGCAGAAGAAAAGAATAAGGTGGAGGGCGGAAAGCTGTACCTGGTCGCAACTCCCATAGGAAACCTTTCGGATATAAGTGAGCGAGCCTTGAAGGTGCTCTCCGAGGTGGATTTTATTGCCGCCGAAGATACGAGAAACTCTCTGCGCCTGCTTACCCATTTCGGAATATCAAAGCCTATGGTGTCTTATCATGAGCATAACCGAAAGGAGAGAGGTATGGAAATAGCCGACAGACTTATTTCCGGGGAGTCTTGCGCTCTCATAACCGATGCCGGAACTCCGGCAATATCCGATCCCGGCGAGGATATGGTTGCGCTTTGTGCACAGAGAGGAATACCCGTAACAAGTGTTCCCGGTGCTTGCGCCGCTGTTACCGCGCTGACTCTTTCGGGACTTTGTACTTCAAGATTCGTATTTGAGGGCTTTTTGCCTGTACAGAAAAAGGAAAGACGTGAGCGGCTTGATGAGCTCGTATACGAGAGACGCACATTTATTCTTCATGAAGCGCCCCATAAGCTGAAGGCAACGCTTGCAGACCTTGAAAAGGCTCTTGGCGGAAAGAGAAAAATATCCCTTTGCAGAGAGCTTACAAAGCTTAATGAGGATATATTCAGAACTACTCTTTCGGGGGCTGTGGAGTACTATGACACACACGAGCCGAGGGGAGAGTATGTTCTCGTAATCGAGGGCGGAAACAGGGAAAGAAGTTATGACGGTGAGAAAAATATGTCCGCTGAGGAATACATAGCATATTTTATTGGCGAGGGAATGAGCAAAAACGATGCGATTAAGGCGACGGCAAAGAAGCTCGGTATACCGAGAAACGACGTTTACCGATTAACGATTAAAGAGTGATAACCGAAATTTTATTATCAATTACCAAAGAAATTATTAAATTGCGGTTAACATTCTACGTTTTGTTTGTTAAAATAACTTGATTTTTTCAGTAATATATGGTATATTATAATATGTATTAATTTTTTATCGGAAGGAATTTTGACATGGAAAAGATGAAAGTCGGCGTAGTTGGCGCCACGGGTATGGTTGGACAGCGTTTTCTCACGCTTCTTGAGGATCACCCTTATTTCGAGGTTACCGCGCTTGCGGCATCTGCTCGCTCCGCGGGTAAGACATACGAGGAAGCGGTTGGCAGCCGCTGGAAGATGAAGACTCCCATGCCTGAAAAATATAAGAATATGGTAGTTATGGACGCTGCGGAGATAGACGAGATCGGTAAGCTTGTAAGCTTCGTGTTCTGCGCTGTCGATATGAAGAAGGACGAAATAAAGGCTCTCGAGGAAGCTTATGCTAAGCACGAGATCCCCGTAGTTTCCAATAACTCCGCAAACCGTTGGACTCCCGACGTTCCTATGGTTATTCCGGAAATAAACGATGCTCATCTTGAGGTTATTGATGCTCAGAGAAAGAGACTCGGAACTAAGAGAGGATTTATTGCTGTTAAGCCTAACTGCTCTATTCAGTCCTACGTTCCCGCGCTTACTCCTCTTATGAAGTTCGGTATCAAGGAGGTAGTTGCTACCACCTATCAGGCGATCTCCGGCGCAGGCAAGACCTTCCGCGAGTGGCCCGAAATGGTAGACAATATAATTCCTTATATCGGCGGTGAGGAAGAGAAGAGCGAGCAGGAGCCTCTTCGTGTATGGGGTAAGGTAGAGAACGGACAGATAGTTAAGGCTGACGCTCCCGTGATCACTACCCAGTGTATCCGTGTTCCCGTAAGCGACGGACATACCGCGGCTGTTTTCGTAAAGTTTGAAAACAAGCCCACTAAGGAAGAAATTCTCGAGGCATGGAAGAACTTCAAGGGTAAGCCTCAGGAGCTTGGTCTCCCCCACGCGCCCGAACAGTTCATTACCTACTTTGAAGAGGATAACCGTCCTCAGGCAGCTCTTGACCGTGACATTTACGGCGGTATGGGCGTAACCGTAGGCAGACTTCGCGAGGATATAATCTACGACTATAAGTTCGTAGGACTTTCTCACAATACTCTCCGCGGTGCGGCAGGCGGAGCAGTTCTCATTGCTGAGCTTCTTTACAGAGAGGGATACTTTAACTGATATTTTCATAATAACATATTGACAACCTTTGCAAAATAAGGTATAATATAGAAGCATTGTATGAGGGAGTAGTTGCGCACACATGTGCGTAGTAAGTCAACATCACAGGTCGAAAACGGCTTGGCTTGCTTTAAAAAACCAGACTCAATACACAGGGGGAAACCTTGCGTATTGGGTCTTTTTTATGCACAAAATAAAAATAGGAGAGGAAAAATGGCATTTCAGATTTTATTATTCATCGTAGGACTTCTTATGCTTATTAAGGGCGGAGATTGGTTCGTTGACAGTGCGTCGGGTATTGCCCGCCGCTTTCATCTTCCCGAACTTCTTATAGGCGCAACGGTTGTATCTATCGGTACGACACTTCCCGAGGTAATGGTGTCGGCGCAGGGCGCAATGGCGGGTGCCGGAGCAATGGCATACGGAAACGCAATAGGCTCTATCATTTGTAACACCTCGCTTATAGCCGCAATTACCATAGCAATAAAGCCCGGAAAGGCTGAGCGTAAGTCTATGATAATCCCCGTAACCTTCTTCTTTGCGGCGGCGGCATTCTATTCTATCATGGCATATACAACGGGATATTTCTATCGCTGGGTAGGATTTGTCCTTCTTGCGGCATTTGTGGTGTATATGATGCTTACCGTTCTTTCAATGAAGAAAAAGCCCTCGGTGGATATAGATAAGCTTGAAACCCAAAATGAACCCGAAGAACACGAGGAAGAAGAAGCAAAGCCCTTCTCCTTTGTGGGACTTCTTGTGGAGCTTGCGGTCGTAGCTGTCGGCGGAGCGTTTATGATATACAAAGGCTCTGTAATAAGATGGATAGGCATTGCGATGATGGCTGTATTCCTTGCGTACGCTGTAAGCGCAATAGCAAGTTATATGGCGAAGAAGTCGCCCTCCGCTATGCTTCGCGATATATTCTTTATAATAGTCGGAGCGGGTGTAATAGCGGGAGGAGCAAACCTTCTCGTTGACAGCGGTATTTTCATCGCCGAGAAGCTTGGCGTTCCTCAGACTGTTATATCTCTTACCTTCGTAGCGCTCGGCACGTCCTTGCCTGAGCTTGTTACGGCAATTACGTCTCTGGCAAAGGGTCACGGCGCACTCTCACTCGGAAATATTATAGGAGCAAACCTTTTCAACCTTGTGCTCGTAAGCGGTGTTTCTACGTCTATCGCCCCCTTTGCGGTTCCCTCTGCGGCAACCATCGGAGGAATAAACTCGTCCTTCGTTCTTGATATACCCATTATGTTTGCGGTAATGGCAATTCTTACTGTTCCCACACTCATAAGAGGAAAGCTTTCAAGAGTGCAGGGAATAAGCTTGCTCTGTCTCTATGTCGGCTTCTGCGCGGTTCAGTTTATCGTTTGCGCGTAAAATGCAATAATAAAAAGGATGTCACAAATTATTTTGCGGCATCCTTTTTTGATGATCTGATCCGGTAAAAATTTGTTTTAAAAAAATAAAAAAATTTTTAAAAACCTATTGACAAACGAAATTTTTATGGTATAATAATATCAAGAATAAATCCTAATAAGGACGGAATACTAAAATGGCAAAACGAAACACTCTGCAAAAGGGTATTGTTTCCGATGTTTTCAGCAGTATGACCAACCACCCTTCGGCAGGTATGGTGTACGACGCGGTACACGAAAAGTATCCGGGTATCAGCCGCGCAACAGTCTACCGAATCTTGGCTGAGGCCGCCGAAGAGGGAGTTATTCAGAGACTTAAGCTTTGCGAAGCAAACGACAGGTACGATTTTACGTTAGGAAAGCATTATCACGTTACCTGTAAGTGTTGCGGAGCGGTAGCCGACGTCAGAGTAGAGCTTGATACGGACAATATAAGCGACGGAGCCGAGGGATGCCAAGGCTTCAGCATTGAGGATTGCCACGTAGAGTTCTTTGGTCTGTGCGAGGAATGTCGCAAAAACAATCAAAACAAAAATTAAAAATTATTATTTATTAAAAGGAGATTTATTATTATGGCAAAATGGGTATGTTCAGTATGCGGTTACGTTCACGAGGGAGATGCAGCTCCCGAAAGATGCCCCCAGTGCAAGGTTCCCGCTGAAAAGTTCAATAAGCAGGCAGACGAGGGTCTCACTTGGGCAGCAGAGCACGTTGTAGGCGTAGCTCAGGGCGCTCCCGAGGACATCATGATGGACCTCAGAGCTAATTTCATGGGCGAGTGCACCGAGGTTGGTATGTATCTTGCAATGGCAAGAGTTGCTCACAGAGAGGGCTACCCCGAGATCGGTCTTTACTGGGAAAAGGCAGCTTACGAGGAAGCAGAGCATGCAGCAAAGTTTGCTGAGCTTCTCGGAGAGGTCGTAACCGACTCTACCAAGAAGAACCTTGAGATGAGAGTTGCGGCAGAGAACGGCGCAACCGAGGGCAAGTTCGATCTCGCAAAGAGAGCAAAGGCACTCAATCTCGACGCTATCCACGACACCGTTCACGAGATGGCTCGCGACGAAGCTCGCCACGGCAAGGCATTCGAGGGACTTCTCGCAAGATACTTCGGCTAATACTTAAAAGTCAATAAACATAAGGCTTTCACGCACTGAAGAGCGGTCATACGATCGCTCTTCTTTTATGCCTTCTTTGCTCCAAAATGGGCTTTGACTGTGGAACTTTATTGGAACATTCTGCTTGTGGCTGTTGCAAATTGGAAGCCAAATTGGAAGCCTTAATATTGGAAGTTTTTTAATAGCATTATTATATCAAAAATCCCCGCTCTTGTGAACAAGAGCGGGGAAGTGTTTGCGGAAATTTTGCGAATGTCATTTTACTGCAAAATTTTTATATGTGCATAAATTTATATATTTTAATGCAATAGTCTCATACTTTTTAATATTGGATTTTATTCTATATGTGTTTAATTTATATAAGGAAGCCTTACAGCTTATTTACCATTTCACGGTATTTGGACTCAATAAAGTCGAAATCTCCGCGAGCGATGGCTTGCTTATCCTCAGCGTTCAATCCGATACCAACTCCGCAGGCGCCGTTCTTCATATACTCAAGCATACTGTCGGAATTTACACCGCCTACCGCAAGGAAACGAATATGGGACAGAGGTGCACAAAGTGCCTTTACGTATCCCGCTCCAAGCTGAGATATGGGGAAAAGCTTTACAAAATCCGCTCCTGCTCGGTGAGCCACGGTAGCCTCACTTGCGGTAATCGCACCGGGGATACTTACCAATCCGAGCTTCTTTGTCTCCGCTATTACCTCAACGTTAGTATCGGGAGAAATTATAAATTTTCCTCCTGCCGCCGCGGTGAGCTGAACCTGACGGGCACTAAGCACCGTACCCGCACCCACGGTCATTCTGCCTTCAAGCTGCTTTGCGAGAAGTCCTATTCCCTCTGCTGTCTCCTCATCGGATACCTTACCCCTTGCGTCGTAGGTACATTCCATTGCTCGGATACCCCCACGGTAAAGCGCTTCTCCAAGCTCCGAGAGCTTATCCTTCGGAACGCCTCTCACTATTATAACTATCTTTTCATTTAATATTTTCTCTATGGTTGCGTTCATTTTCGATCTCCTTCCATAACCTTTTTCAGCCGTTCTCTGCGCGATCTCAAAAATTCAAGCCATTCAGAGGGAGCAAGGAAGGCGTCCGTCTCTCCTGCCGCCTGTCTTTTCAGCTTACCCTCGGTATCGTTGTTCTCAACGTGATTACCAAGGAATATTTCCACACGCTCGTCCTCAAGACGCCTTACAGAATTCAAAAATTCATCTCTTTTTGAATATGGCAGACCGTGGGACGTAAGAAATTCCTTAGTCAGCGTATTTGTACCCGCACCGCCAAACATTCCCGCTCTGTACGTTTTCTCGCCGTCTGTCACGTCAAAGAAGAAGGATAGAGTTCCGTCAGTATGTCCGGGAGTTAGAAGGCAAAGTATATCAGTGTTACCTAAAGCTACCCTGTCTCGGTCGCCAAGCAGAACGTCGGGAGTGAAGAGTTGTGTAAACTTTACGTCAAAAAGTTCCGCAAGACTTGAATCCTCCTCTCCGTTGACCATCTTCAGGTCAGGAGCACCCAAATAGATCTGCGCTCCCGTTATCCTTGACAGCTCAAGGGCAGCCCCCGCATGGTCATAGTGACCGTGAGAGAGCAATATTATCTTAATATCCGAAGGATCAAATCCAATGGTGCGTATGTTTTCCAGAACCTGAGGCAATGCCTCGGGAAAGCCCGCATCTATCACTATAAGTCCGTCGCCCGTATCAATAAGATGCGTGGACGCGGGACGTGTGCCTACAAAATACAGATTTCCGAAAATCCGTGCGGGGGCTATGTATTCTTCCCAAAAATTCTGCTCCATATCAGCCAAGCCTCCAGAGATATTCCATAGCGGTGCGAAGTCTCTGCTTTCCGCCCTCTCCGCTTTCGCTGATAGCGCTTGTATTTACGAGTTTATCGTAGTACGCCTCAAAGGTTTCGGGAGTAGCCTTAAGACCAATATCGGTTAGACAGCTGGGCATACCGTACTTCTTCATAAGAGCTATGAGATCACCGTTGTTCTCGGCCTCGCCGTTAAACGCATTCTGAAGGAGAAGTCCTACGCCTACTATCTCGCCGTGGAGATAAGGACGGGAATCCTCATAGTAAAGCACACGGGTTATCTCATAGAACTTGTGCGCCAAAGCCGTCTGGTTAGACCCACGGGCGATACCGCTGATCACGCCGGTTGCCGCAACAGAGGTGAAGATCACATGCTCCACAGTATCTGTAATTTCACCCTTTTCCATATTGTAAAGACAAGGCTCAGTCTTTTTGCAAAGCTCTGCGTATGAGTACTGTGACATAGCGTACGCCCAGTCAAGTCCGAGAGGGCAATCCGTGTTTTCCTCTGCAAAGCGGTGCTTTATTTCAATAAATTTAGCAATAGCATCAAACATTCCCGCAAGCAAAAGTCTTGGGGGCTGATTTACGAGAATTTCCGTGTCGGCAAGAACCGCATCTACTTCTCTTTCATAGTGTCGGCTTCCAACCGTCTTTCCCTCAGGGCTGTAGCATACGCTGAGAGGTGTGTACGCCGCGCAAGTAGCCGACGAGGTGGGAACGTTTATAACGGGAAGCTCTGCGTAGAAGCCTATGAGCTTTGAAAAGTCCATTATAACTCCGCCGCCTACGCCTACGATAACGTCATATCCCTCGGCATTCGCAAACTCTGCAAGCTCTTTTGCCCTCTCGTGGTTACACGTACCGCGATGCACCTCAATAAAATATTTCTCGCAAGCATCCTTTACGCTGTTTTCTATTCTTTCACGGGTAATTTCCAGAGCAGTCTTACCTCCAACGATAAGGGGAAATCTTCCTAAACGAAGCACCTCTTCTCCAAGACTCTGCAAAATTCCTGCTTCCTGCAGGTATCTGCCGCAACCTATGCGAAACGATTTTTCCTTTATTGGCATTTTAAGCTTCTCCTTTAATTTTATTTAGGGGCTTGACACAGTTCTATTATAATGCTATAATTTAATAAAGTAAATAGGTTTTATTGCTGTTTACTTTAGAAATATTGCTCACAGGAGATACGTTGCCATATGAGATTCTGTAGCTATTCCGAACAAAAAGAAAGCCTTGCTGGTATGACGCTTATCAGCTGCGGTCACATTTTCGCAGAGCCCCAACGCGTTATATGCCGTCCTCAGGGAAGATCTGACTGGCTCTTGTTTTACATTGCCAAGGGAAGAGAAAGCTTTTTTCTCGATAAAAAGCGTGTGGCTGAGGCAGGAGCCTTCATAATCTTCGCCCCGAATGAAAAGCAGCACCATATAACCGAGAGCTCAAAGACCTCTGAGTTTTATTACGTTCATTTTCAATGCGACTCGCTCCCCGACGGCATAAGTCTTAATACGTCGCAAATATATTCATTTGAGCACCACAACCGTACGTCGGCAATTTTCGAGGAAATAATCGAGGAAACTCTTCAAAAGCGCCCCCACTATGAGATACTGTGTATATCTCGACTTTTACAGCTTCTTTCAATAATACAAAGAGAGGCGGCACAGCTTGACTATTCGTCTGACAAGCAGCTGAGGAGCGTAGCCAACGCCATTGCGCACATGAAGATAAATTGCGAAAGCAATCTGCGCCTTGAGGATTATGCCGCCATGTGTTGTATGAGCAAATATCATTTTGCCCGTGTTTTCAAGCAGGTAACAGGAGTAACTCCCCTGGATTACCGCAACGAAATACGCATAGAATCCGCAAAGGAGCTCCTTCAGAACGGATTTCTTTCGGTAAATGAGATAAGTGAGTCGCTCGGATATAGCTCTCCTGCGTATTTCAGCGATATTTTCAAGAAATGCGTAGGCGTCTCTCCTCGAAAATTCAGAGATCTGCATAATAGAATATGATGATTTAAATTCACTCAATCTTATATGTATGATGTCTTTGCCAGAATGACCTCTTTTATTGGAAAGATACACTTTTTTATAGTCTCAATTGCAAGCAAACAAACTCCGAAAGTCTTACACTGCAAAGCCTTTCGCGCTCAAAGCTCGCGACGAGGCTCGTCACGGTAAGGCATTCGAGGGACTTCTCGCGAGATACTTCAAGTAATACTTAAAAGGCAATAAAATTAATACGTTCAAAGGGGCTGTCTCAAATGCTTTTTACCGCATTTGAGACAGCCCCCTTCCATGTCAGAAAAGAATATTATCTCTTACTGCTTTTATTTTCTTTAACGTTGGTTGTTCTTTCGTGTCAAGCTCTCCGTGACTTTCGACACACAAATACATGCATACACCGAAATTAGGTCCGATATAACGTATGATCCGTCCCTCGCCGCTGACAAGAAACAGAAGCTTTTTATCGGTATCTGCAACGATCTTTTGTATGGACTTAATATATGATGGGATCTCACTCTTGCTTTCCGCAACATCCACAATTTTTAGTATATCTGCGCCTCTCTCTTCCTGTGCTTTTGCAATCATGAGATTATCTTCAACCGAAAGGGCGTGCTTGGTGTGGCAGGACATAAGCACCTCGCCACCCATTGCATGAATTTCAGCTATAAGCGCTTTTTGCTTTTCAATAGCTAATGTGTCTGTGGAAAGCTCATAGAGCGCACCTTGGTCAAACATATCACCCATAACGTCGGCAAGAGTTGCGCCGCATCTTATGCCCATAATCAGAAGAGCCGCGCATTCCTCATCGCTTAAATCCTTGCTATGACCGGTTCGGTAGCTTGTTATGTATATGGGCTTTCCCTCGCAGGCGGCAAAAATTCTTTTAAGTTCGGTCTCTGTTCTGTACTGCTTCTCAAGCTTACAAAGCTGGATTCCGAGAGCGTCTGCTCCGCCGGCAATTGATCTGCGTATTTTCTCAATACACTCGTCGGGAGTAGGACACTGTATCATAGCGCAAAGCAGTGGTCTTTGGTAGATCAGGAAGGTTGGCTTATTCATATACAACAACCTTTCTTCCCATAGCGTTTCTACCTCCGTCTATCATGATGTTTTCTCCGTTTATAAACTGTCCCTTTTCGGAAGCAATAAACAGAATAAGGTCGATAATTTCCTGAGGCTCAGCTGCTCTGCCAAGAGGAGTTTTCATGTTTGCCATAGCAGGTCTTGTAAGCACAGGTCCGGGAGAAATGCATACCGCACGAATACCGTATTTTGCGCCGAACTGTGCAAGAGATTTTGTGAGTCCGTACATTAGACCTGCCTTGGAGGTCGGGTAATCCATACCGTATCCGTCGCCCTCCGCGCCTGAAATAGAGCCTATGTTGATAATAAGTCCGCTTTTCTGCTTCCGCATCTGGTCTGCTACTGCATGAGCAAAATAAAAGGGTCCTTTAAGATTAACATCTATACCCCAATCGTAAACGTCTATCGGAACATCGGGGAATTCGGGGTGCTCCGAGCGGATAACACCGCACATGCGTGTTGCTGTGCCTCCCGCAAAATTTGCCATAACGTCGATACTGCCGAACTTGGAAACAGCCAAGTCCCGAACCTTACATACCTGATCGTAATCGCGAACGTCACAGATTACGCCGATTGCTTTTCCGCACCCCCTTGCGTTTATTGCAGCAACCTTTTCGTTTAATACAGCTTCGTTAACATCTGCCATGACCACGTTTCCGCCAAGGGACGTAAAATTTTCAGAGAAGAGAAGCCCCATTCCCGATGCCGCACCTGTGGATATTGCAGTCTTATTTGTAAAATCCATGGTAAAACCTCCTTGTAATTTTATGGCATTATTATAATATCTATGCCCAAATAATACAATGATAAAAATGACATTGAATTGACATTTATGATACGAAAATTGAAAAAACATTGACTTTAATTGAATAAAATGGTATAATGATAAAAAAACAATGGATCGGAATATGGAGCATATATTTGATAAATTAGTGGTGACCGAGGTGTGTGATGTTCATACCGTTCACAATCCTACGAAAAAAAGTTCTGCGATAACTAACAGAAAAAGCTACGGCATCTCTTTTTGCCGTGAAGGAAAAATAATCTATACCCACAACGGCAAGGATGTCGTAGAGGACAGTAAACATGCCGTAATATTGCCACAAGGTCAGAGCTATACACTTTTTTGCGAAGAGGGAGGCGCGTTTCCCGTAATAGAATTTTTTTGTGATAGGGAGCTCTGTAATACAATAGTCAGTATTCCTATTGAAAATGTGGCGGGACTTATTTCCGACTATGAAACGATGCTGTCTCTCTGCCTTGTCGATGAAAACAGGTTGCGCGTAATTTCGCTTTTTTACGGTATCCTGCACAGTATCTCAATATCGTCCGACGGTTTAGTTCTTCGCCATGCCATGAAATGTATAGAGGAGAATTTTACCGATCCCGCGCTGAACAATTCCATTCTCGCATCAAAATGCAGGATAAGCGAGGTTTATTTCAGACGACTCTTTTTTGAACGCTATAAGACCACACCAAAGCAATATATCATAGATATGCGAATAAGCAGAGCAAAGCAGCTCTTGTCTGAGGGGAACATGAAGATATCGGCAATAGCGGAAATGTGCGGTTTTTCAAGTTCATATCATTTTTGCAGAACGTTCAAAAGGCACGTAGGGGTTACTCCTACTGAATACATGATGAATAGCAGAGTATACAGAATATAAAAGAGCTGAGTTGTTCGGTATGATTTTCATATCTGAATAACTCAGCTCATGCTTTATGTATTTTTGAGATATATGACTGTGTTTGGCTGCATTGTAAGATTTATTTTTCCGTCCTCTAAATGAAGAATATCAGTTTCCTCCGCATCATGAGCATCGTCAAGAAGTATCAGCTTGTAGCTGTCCTTTCCGCCGAAAATCGACAGTACTATATGTCTTTCGGTTGCCCCTTCGTCGTTTGTAAAATAGGTCAGCATAATGCCGCTGTTATCACCGTCTGTTGCTGCTACTGCATATATATCATCGGCATCACTTTCGGAATACGCATGTGTGCCGAGTTTTGCAAGCTCACTAAAAAGCTTGAAAACATAGTATCCCTTAAGTCTGTCACCCGTATATAAATTGAATAGACAAGAAAGTGTGCTGTTGGGTCTTGCGTCATAGTACATAAGCATGTCAAGGGGTGAGTTTTGTCCCGTTGCCATTACCGCGGAGACGAATGCCGCGCCCTTTGTACTTATTATTACCAGTTTTGACTCTCTTAGTCCCTCATGCCAGTTGAGAATATATGCCCATTCATTGAGGATACTTTCTGTCTGGGTATAACCGGCTTTGTCAAGAGATTCTCTTACGGCATATATTCTTTTTCTGTACTGCTCGGTTTCGGAACGGTAGGTGTGCCATGAAAAGAAGTCCAGAGGAACGTCTCGCTCCTTCATATAGTTGAGAAAGGCATCTCTTTTTTTATCTACTCCACCCGTTGCAAATGCGGGTCCGCCGATTTTTATATAAGGGAATTTTGATTTGAGATGCTTTGCGGCAATTACGAAAAGCTCTAAAAAGTCCTCGTAGGGACCGTCCCAGCACTCTCTGCCGTTTTCAGGCTCATTCCATATTTCCCAATATTTGATATTAAGATGAAATCCGTCAGCCCAACCTTCATTATAGTGCTTTATTATATGTTCGCAGATTACAGCCCATTTGTGAAAATCCTTGGGTGGAACAGAATCGTATTTTTTTACTCGGTGATCAATTTTGTTGCCCAGTCTGTAAAAGGTCTCTGTTCCCGCCGCAAGAGTTGTCTGTACGTAGTGGTCGGTGCAAACAAAATCGTAAGAGTCTGGAGAATAGGGATCAGCATCAAAGCACGGAAATATGGCGTTTATATCCACAGTATGCTCTCCACCGTAGTCAGCACAAAAAGCCGCATCATGGTTGCGGGCATAAGGTATTCCTGCTTCCTTGTAATAATCAAAATTGCTGGATTTGGAAAACATTCTCGAAGGGGTAGTGGGACCGTTGTTTACTGCGTTCATGGGCTTGATTTTTCCGATACGGTTATTCAGTTCAACCTTGATATGTGTCATTTTCATCTCCTACGGTATTTTGTAACATCATAATTATACGCTTGTGAGGCGGTTTATTCAATGGTAAAAACGATATCGCATTGACATATTTGATAATTGCTTGGTGTCACAAAACAAAAATACAGAACGATCAGTAGCGGAGCTTTTAATTTCCTATATTTCTTTTTTTATATGCGCCAGGCGGAGTTCCTGTTTGTTTTCGGAAGAATCTTACGAAATAGCTCACGTCATCAAATCCGCATTTTTGGGCGATCTCGGTTACGGTGTAATATCCGCTATTCAAATATTCCTTAGCATAATAAAGCCGTATGGAATCACGGTATTGCAATGGCGTATCAAAATATATTTTCTTCCATTCCCGCCTGAAATTCGTCACGCTCATATTCGAGAGCTTTGCCAATTCTTCTAAAGAGATCGGTTGATGAAAATACTGCTCTATATACTCTTTGGCGGGAAGCAATCTATTGTAAAATGTCGCATTTTGCCGATTGATACAGTCGGAATAAAAAAGTGAAAGCAGTTCATAGAGACAACCGGTTGCTTGCATTTCAAAGCCTGACTTTTTCGACGTCCACGTGTTTGTCAATTCGATAAACGTTCTCTTGAGCTGTTCCGAGTTTTCCTCATGCAGCAAACAATACGGCTTATTCAAAAAATCCAGCCTTGACGTGTCTTCATGAATATCAAAATTTACGGTGTAATGCTTGAATTCCTTTTCCGTAGCAATAGAGTACGCGCTGTTTGGAGAAAGAAACAGTACGTCACCGTCTGTGACTGTGATGCGATCGCCTGCGGAAAAACGGTATTCTGCTTTTCCGTTCAGCACATAAACGAGACCGTAATGACCTCTTCCCGAAGGGTACGCGCACTTGTGGATTCTGTCAAGAACGTATTTATGCGCAATATGAATTTTTTTGATATCCAAATAAAAATTATCAGAAAACATTACAGCTCGTCTCCTCTTTTCATTAATTTAAGTATATCACAGACTAACATTCTTGTCAAGCAACAATGGACAGATTATCCTATAAACGGTCATATTGTTCCTTGATATATGAGGCTTTTTATGCTAAAATGCTATAAAAAGGAGGATGTAACAATGAAAAAAGCAAAAATAGCAATTATAGGTCTTGGACACTATATTTACTTCGATCAATTCGAGGGGCTTCGCGAGGAGCTGATGCAAAAGAGCGAGCAGTTTAAGTCATATCTTGATCCCGATCTGTGCGACGTTGTCGATCTCGGCTACGCAGACTGCGTCGACGCTTCCTTTGAGGCGGTCAAAAGATTAAAAAAGGAGGATGCCGATCTTCTCTTTATTATTCTTTCAACGTACGTTACCTCTGCGGTCTGCGCTCCCTTTGCGCGATATATAGATATTCCGCAAATACTTGTGGGAATTCAGCCCCTTGACCATCTTGATTATACTCACACGACCACATATATGCAGCTTTGCAACGACGACGTATGCGCCATGCCCGAGATAGCGGGAGTGTACGAGCGTCTTGGCAAGACGATCCCCTCATGCATAGTTGCATCTTCATCGCAAAATGATAAGATAAAAAAGCAGGTGCGTGAGTGGATATTGGCGGCATCGGCTATGTCGGCATTCAAATACGAGACCTTTGGTTATCTCGGACACACCTATGAGGGAATGTACGATATGCATACCGACCCCACCGCATTTACCTTTGCATTCGGCTCTCACGTAAAAATGCTTGAGATGTGTGAGCTTTCAAGACTTTCGGATGCGGTCACCGACGGGGAGATCGCAGAGCAGATAAAGGAGATAACCGACACCTTTGAGATATGCGACCCGTCGGTGGATCCCCTGACCGACTTTGTTAAGGAAGATGACCTTGCTTATTCCGCAAGACAATCGGTAGCCCTTAAGAAGCTTGTTGCCGACAACAAGCTGACCGCTCTTGCCTACTATTACAAGAGTGAGCCCGGCAATCCGTACGAGCAGTTAGCAGCAAATCTTATTATCGGTAACACGCTTCTCACCTCGTCGGGAATCCCCTTGGCGGGTGAAGCTGACCTCAAAACGGCTGCCGCAATGCTTATTATGAAAAGCATCGGTGGCGGAGGATCATTTGCGGAGATACACCCGTTTGATACGTCGGATGACGTAGTACTTATCGGTCACGACGGACCGCACAATATAGCAATCGCCGAGGGCAAGCCGAGACTTCGTAAGCTTAAAAAGTATCACGGAAAATCGGGCAGCGGTATCGGTGTGGAGTTCTCGCTCAAAGCAGGTCCCATCACCATGCTCAGCATCAACGTAGACCGCAGCGGAAAGTTTAAAATGATCGCGGCAGAGGGGACGTCTATTGCGGGAGACATTCCCCAAACGGGCAACACCAACACACGCGTCAGCTTCGGCGGTGACGTATGCGATTTTCTCTCCCGTTGGAGTGAGGCAGGTCCTACACATCACTTAGCCCTCGGAGTCGGACACCATATCAGCACTCTGCGAAAATTTGCCAAGATCAGCGGCATACAGCTGATAGAGGTAAAATAAATCTCGTATCGAAAGGGAAGTTACTATGAATACCACTATGAATATTACAAGCAGAGGTGAGCTTGGCTACCGTCTCACGCAAAGCAGCTCCAGATTGGAAAGCAAACATTATCTGCCTACAAAAATATGGACGGCAGACAAGGCTTGTTGGCCCGGAGATTGGGAAGGAAGAACCATACTTGGACTTGTCTCCCTTTGGGGCGCGACCAAGAAAGAACCGTCCTATTTGGAGGAGATACTTGATATTCTTCCAAGCCGTTTGAATGAGCTTGGATATATGGGTGAAATATATCCCGATGCGCAGATAAGCGAACAGCAGCTGGCAGGAAACAGCTGGCTCTTGCGCGGCTTGATCGAATACACCTATTTGACAAAGAGCAACAGACTGCTCCCCATGATAGAAGGCTTGGTACGTAATCTGTATCTGCCCATAGCAGATGCCGTTGCGGACTATCCCGTAGGCGAATATGAAAAGGACGGAAGCTATTCGGGAACGATTATAGCAGCCCGCGGAAGATGGCTTATGTCCTCTGACGTAGGATGCGCCTTTATCAGTATGGATGGCATTTCGGCGGCATACGAGCTGCTTGGATGGGAGGAGCTTCTTTCACTGTTTGACAGCATGGTGGAAAAATTCAAGACCGTAGATTTTTACGGAACACGCTACCAGACCCACGCTACGCTCTCTGCCTTGAGGGGAATTATGCGAATGTACCGTATTACTCAAAAAGAAGCATATCTTGAGCTTGTAAAGAGCATCTATGCGCTGTATCTTGAAAAGGGTACCACCGAAAACCATTCTAACACTACACGCTTCAGAATTCCCAAGTGGACAGAGCCCTGCGGCATCGTAGACTCATATATGCTGGCAGTAGAGCTTTACCGCGCTACAAATGAGAATGAATATCTTGAAACAGCGCAAAAAATATACCTTAACGCCATATCTCACGTTCAGCTTCCCAACGGCGGAATGGGACTTGAAAACTGTGTAGGTCACAACGATCAGGAGCTTTTGTCCTTTTTGAAAAACCAAAAAGGACATATTACCGAGGCATACTGGTGCTGCACAATGCGCGGCGCGGACGGGCTTGCGTACGTTTCAAATAATCAATGCATAAAAACCGATAACACATATAGCTTTATCCACCTGTTTGACTGCTGTGTAACCGACGGGAACACAAAGATAAGTATAAAGACAGACTATCCTTACGACGGGCGCGCGCTTGTATGCGTTGAAGGCAACATAGATATTTCCCTTAAGCTTTTTATCCCCGACTGTATGAGCAACGTTCGTGTAAACGGCGCCCTCGCTTCATTTATTGATAATTGGCTTAGCTTGAATGCTGACGGAGCGGCAGAGTTTTTGATCGAGTTCGATATTCCTCTGATCATTAAGAAAACCGCAGACGGACTCTCAAAGCTCTACCACGGGCTTTTGCTCCTCGGTTGCTCCGATGAAGCCAAAACCCTCCCCGTTCTCAGCTACGTGGGTAACGGAATATACAGCTCCGACGACGGACGGTGTTTTGAGCCTGTCGGAAGAACCGTATTCAAGAGCGACTCCGTCATAACAGACGAAGCTATCAGAATACTGTTTGATTATTAATTAACATATACATCAAGGAGATAAAAATGTTTGAGAATATAACGTTAGAGGTAAGCCTTAAGCCCTTTAAGCAAACAAATGAATTGTATATTCGAAAAATATGCGCGCAGATCTTTGAGCAATGGCGACCACTGCTGAAAAATCGCAGGTCAGTATCGGTAATGCTTTGGGTTGGCGACGGAAGCGAGATATTGGATTACGCGGGAAATTTGGAAGATATATTCGAATGGGCACGCTTTGTCGGAACGGCAAATCTGCCATATTTGGAAGACGGCGAGCCTCTTGAAACCTCTTTACACAAAAGAAAGCAGGATTACATCAAAAACGCGCCCGTGATGACATACGGTATCCTCAAGACGATCATTGCAGGCTTGAAGGAGGAAGGCAAAAAAGCATTTCCCGAGGCTGTGATACGGGTAGGCGAAACCTTTGACATCGGTCCCGAATTTGCCATTTCGGATTTCAAATACAACCGCCACACCGAGATCTGCTCGGGCTCAAGACTCGACAAGCACGGCTTTGTTGACGCAACCGCGACATTGCACGCGGACGACCGCTACTACGCCGCATACCATCAAGGAATCCCCGAGGGCACACCCTTTGGTACTTTTTTGGGGAAGCAATCCGAAATATTTCTAAAAGATATGGGCTTTGATTATCTTTGGCTTTCCAACGGACTCGGTTTCAGTGCCAATCCTTGGGATAAGACGGGTAAGATCTTTGACGGTGAGCGTTATTATCCCGAAAAGTTGGAAATGACTAAGGAGAATGTGTTTGCCTTTTGGA
>SVRP01000015.1 GCA_015064735.1 Oscillospiraceae bacterium | reverse complement strand
AGGCTTTCGACGATTGCCGCCGCGCCTATAATGAGAATGCCCGTTCCGAAGAAGAAGGACGAGGCAACCGAGATGCCGAAATATCTTCTGAATATCACGTTAAGGAAGGTGTAAAGGCTTGCCCAACCGAGGGACATAATGATCTTTCCGAGGATAGCGATAATGAGAGAACCTACGTTCACGTCGGTCTCGTATCCGACGAACAAGCCGCCCACCGTACCGCCAATGAGGTAAGTGATACACATACACGCCATTGCAAAGGCGCAAACAAGGCTCTTGGAGATCATATAGTCCTGCTTCTTTGCGTGGGTAGTAAAGAGCTGTTTAACGTAACCACTCTTATAATCGTGGCCGATGAAGATAGAAACCATAATACCACCGAAAATAAATACCATATTCATATTGGCATAATCGGCAATGGTTTCGATGACGTAAAGCGACTTACTTGCGGCAATGATCTGCCACACGTTGGAATACAGCGGCTCCATCGTATTTCCGTTCTGATCGGGCATCATGGTCATAGCGGATACCATTGCGGGAATGATTGCGGCAATGGCGAGGAAAATGTAAAAGAGAGGTGTGTGGAACAAACGGTAGAAGTCCACGCCGAGCATACCCTTAAGTCGTCTTGCGAAGGTAGGCGATTCAAATTTGATTTCACGTGTTGTATTCATTATTCTGCCTCCTTTTTCGACATAAGCTCGATGTAATATTCTTCAAGACCGATCTTGTTTCTTGAAATTTCGCTGACAACATGACCGTTTTTCATCAAGTAATCTACGATAGAAGCGGTATCATCCACGTCATAAATGCGGATATATCCTTCTTCCTCTCTCACGTCGGCATACTGTTTTTTAAGAACCGCTTTTGCGCCCTGCATATCCGCGCATTTCAGTGAGGTAAATACCTGCGCTCTCGAATCCATTTCCTCGGCGGACATCTCCATAATCATCTTGCCTTGACGGATGATACCGTAATGAGTAGCGATCTTTTCAAGCTCACCGAGCAAATGCGAGGAAATGAGAACGGTACAACCGTAATTTTTCGTAATGTCCACGAGGATTTCTCTCATAATTCTCATACCGTCGGTATCAAGTCCGTTGATAGGTTCGTCAAGTATGAGAAGCGCGGGATCGCCAAGCAGAGCCATAGCGATGCCGATGCGTTGCTTCATACCGAGCGAGCATTTTTTGAATTTTAACTCTGCGTGTTCACTCATACGTACGATACGGAGGACACGGTGAATCTCTTCGTCCGGATTTTCGATGCCGAGATTGATACACTGCATCATAAGGTTCTGATACACGGACGAACCGGGGAAACAGCCTGCATTCTCAATAAGTGCGCCGACTCTGACTCGAACACCTGCATCACGGTAATCCTTGCCGAACAGCTTGATACTACCGCCGTCGGGAACGAGATGTCCGCAGATAAGCTTCTCGGTGGTGGATTTGCCCGAACCGTTTTCACCAATGAAGCCGTAAATAGCCCCCTGCGGAACGGTCATATTCAGATGATCTACCGCATACATTCCGCGAAAGCTTTTTGAAAGATTTCTGATTTCAATAGCGTTCATTTTCTACTCCTTTGCTTTATATGTAAAAGCAACACGAGCGAGCCGCCCCTCGACGCCTCGCTTACGTTATTTGTTTTATTACTTGTTCATAATTTTGTCGCTGAGGCTGAGAATCTCAGCGCCATACTTCTTCTTGCGCGAATTAAGAATCTTTTTATATATCGGATAGGTAAGAAGCGCCATACAGAGCCCTACAACACCGATTGCAATTCCGGGGACAAGTGCGCTGGTGATGCCGATGGTCGCTCCGATATCTGTCATCACAAGGCTCATGCCTGCGCCCATAACAATGGCGGAAATACTTCCGAATACGTAAGCAAATACGTTTGCGGGGCGCTTTACCTTGGCATCAAGCTCACGGAGCGCGTCAAGCTCGGTAGACTCTTTTTCCATATACTGTGCGCGAATCTTCTGCGCCATAAATTGCTGGTCATTCTTATTCATAATAACTTACCTCTCTATACTTTTTCTTGATTTTGTGTGCCTATTATATCAGCCGTTTGTTTTTGATTTTTTTGTGAAATGTTTGCGTTTTGTTAATTGTAAAAAAATTCTTAGGTCGCAATATATGATGCCTGCCATAAAACGTGGCGAATCCAACATCATTTTCCGAAGGCAGATGCACGCTGGCGCGTGATGAGATACAGCCCCAAAGGGGCTGATGATATGCACCACGCTTCGCGCGGTGATGATATGCCAAGCCTGCGGCTTGGATAAACAAAAGCAGAACATTTGTCGGTAGACAAATGTTCTGCTTTTGTTGTGAATTGGCGATAAAAAAGATATTTTCCATTGTTTTTATATGGACTTGAACTTACGTATCAAATCACGCCCAAGGCGTGCATAGAATCCGCAACCTGTTTGTGATTTGTTATGATACCAAGTCATTTTTTAAAAAACAACTCGCCTTCGGGATTATTTTGTACTATATTTTCATATGTAACATTTTCGGCTTCGCATTTTGTCATCAGGGCGTACTTTGCCTTTTCCGAAATGACGTTACTGATTTTTATGTCATGAATATCACCTGCGTTATATCCGTCTCCATAACCGGTATAGATCTTAACAGTCGCTTCGCGCCCTCCTTCACCTGTTTCTTCAACATTAGAAATTTCAATATCATAAACCTGATTTCCATGTGCAGAAAGGCAAATGACACCGTGATGAAATCCGCCGGTCAGAATATTATTGATTCTGATGTGGTGAATACTGCCATCAATATTCTCGTGCGATGAATTATATGGTTCTGAAACCGAAAGATATTTTGAAAGCGGTCGTTCACGTTTTCCTCTTGAAAGTGCCGTGCAAGCAACGGTATCGTCGGAGGTAAATCCCGTTATATTCTCAACAATGCAATGGTTACAACCGGAGCGAAAATCTATGCCGTCGCCGTTCTTAACATCAGATCGGATATCTATGTCATGCACATAGCATTGCTGACAATTATCAAAGCATACCGCCCAACACATTGTTTGGCGAAGCTTTAGTCCCGATAGCTCAAAGTTCTCGCAGAAGGAAAAGGAAAACATATGTGTTCTCCAACCCCAAAAATCTCCCGTCATCGTTTGATATTCCTTGAAGAATGGATGATACCCGATTTGAGGTTTATCCGTGCCGACGATTTTGGCTTCACCTTTGCCTATGATTTTTATATTTCGTATAGGTGTTACATCAATAGGTGCTCCATAGGGATCGATTCCGTTAATAATAAGATTGTCGCCACGAAAAACATTATCAAAAACATAATCGTTTTGTTTGATAGTGCAGTTATCAATAATTACTTGCGTATTTGAGGGGATCAAGATCGCCCTATCGATAAAATAATCCTTTCCGTCAAATACAACAGTTTTACTTTCCGCTATATCCCTGGCGACAGCAAAACAAGATTCGATTGCTTCGCTATCGTTTTTTGCATCAGCAAAAAAATCTTTAACATGAAATATTCGCTCCATAACGGTGTCCTTTCTGCAAAAACAGTAAGCTGCAAGTTAATTGTAACATATTATCACGGAAATTACAAGGGAAATCATCAAAACGAAGTTTTGTATATCACCAAGGCGAAAGCCTTGTATATCATCATTGCGAAAGAGGATACAGCCTGCGGCTGATGATATACACCTTCGGTGATGAGATACACGCTAAAGCGTGATGATATACCATTGCTTTCGCAATGGATAAAAAATTCGACAAGTCGAAACTTGTTGATTTTTGCCTTAAACGAGTGAAAAGGTGTCTAAATGGGGGTAAAAACGAACAAAAGGTGTCCTTATATCCTATTAGTATCCACATAATATCCGTATATCGAAAGATTTTGCCCAACTTAAAAAACTTTCTCTGTCGCCCGATATAAAATCTGTATTTTTGATGACGAACATAGAGTGCGATGTTTCCATATACAAAAATTTCTTGTAGCGATATATTTTTAAGGATTGAATCAGTTTAATTTCCTTACCGTCCTTAAAAAGAGAGTTGTTCTTGATTTCAAATATATGATCCTTCTTTTGATTACTCAAAAATACACGATCATCGTGTTTTGAAAAGAAAAAAACAATATAAGAAATTGCCAAAAGCATGAGAGGAAGAATTAAAAAGACCCAAAAATATGGATTTTTTATGCATATGAAAATTATAGTTGGGACAAGTGCTATAAGTAAGGTAATTAGAAATGCCCTAAACAACATAATATGATTTCGTATAGCCACAGCCGTCCCACCGTTTTTTCCTTTGAATTTCATATTATCCCTCCTTTTTTATCATTGTATCACACTTTCAGACAAAAATCAAGGCGTAGCCTTGCATATCATCCGCAACTTGTTGCGGTATATCATCAAAACGAAGTTTTGTATATCATCAAGCCGCAGGCAGATGCACGCTGGCGCGTGATGAGATACAGCCCCAAAGGGGCTGATGATATGCACCACGCTTCGCGCGGTGATGATATGCCAAGCCTGCGGCTTGGATAAACAAAAGCAGAACATTTGTCGGTAGACAAATGTTCTGCTTTTGTTGGCAGGGGCAGGAGGATTCGAACCCGCGACCCACGGTTTTGGAGACCGGTACTCTACCAGCTGAGCTATACCCCTGTATTTGACCAAAATATTATATCACACTTTATTTGCCTTTTCAAGAGGTTTTTGAAAAATAATTTAAAAATTTTATTTTATATTTATTTACATTGAAATTTATAAGCTTAAGTGATATAATGTTCTTAATAAATCTGCAAGGAGAACCGATATGATAACCGATAAGATCAAAAATTTAGGTAATTATGCGCATCTTAACGCTGTAAAACAATTTCTTGATGCTCACCCCGACCCGTTGGAGAACGGAAAATATATTATTGACGACAGATGCTTTTTGAACGTTATGGAGTATGAAACCAAAGAGGATAAAGGTCTTTACGAAGGACATAAAAAATATATTGACCTTCAGATGCTCATAAGCGGGGAGGAATGCATCCGCGTGCAAAATATAGCCGATTGCACTATAGCCGTAGAGTATGACGCACAGAAGGACGCAGCGTTCTATACGGCAGAGCATTATATGAATTGCTATCTTGACGGAAGCAATTTTGTCTACCTTACTCCCGAGGATCTTCACAACTGTTGTGTAGCGGAAAACGGCAAGAGCGTAAAGGTAAAAAAATACGTATTCAAAATAGCGATATAAAACAAGGGGCTGCCTCGAATGAAAATTTGAGACAGCCCCTACATTTTTTATTTTGCGGTATTGAATATTACCGCTCCATTTCCCACTGAGGCGAAAATCCTCTCTCCCGCGCAAAGTCTTCCCGAAAGTATCTCCTCGGAAAGGGGATTTTCAACCAGAGAGGTTACCGCCTTGCGGATTCCTCTTGCACCCATAGAGCCCTCTGCGCCTTTAATTGCAAGAAGCTCTGCAACGTCGGGTGAAAAATCTATATAAACGTCTATTGCGGATGCACGCAATTTAATCTCGGAAAGCATTTTCTTTGCAATTATCTCGATGTCGCTTTGCGAAAGGTTTTTGAAGAAAATAATGTCGTCTACACGATTGAGAAACTCGGGACGGAAGGCCTTTTTAAGGGCTTCGGTCATGTTGCTTTGCTCGGCGCGTTGGATGTCGGATGCGGAGCCGATTTCGGAAAATCCGAGGATATGCTTTGTACCGCTTAAATCCGTGCCTGCGTTTGAGGTCATTATTATGACTGTATTTGAGAAAAGCACCCGTCTGCCTTGGGAATCGGTAAGAACCCCGTCGTCGAGTACCTGGAGTAGAATATTGAATACGTCGGGGTGCGCCTTTTCTATTTCGTCGAATAAAACCACAGAGTATGGTCGGCGCCTTATTTTTTCGGTAAGCTGACCGCCGTCCTCATATCCTACGTAGCCCGGGGGAGAGCCGATAAGCCTTGATACCGAATGCTTCTCCATATACTCCGACATGTCAAGCCTTATAAGCGCTTTTTCGCTGCCGAACAATTCGGAAGCAAGTGCCGCGGAAAGCTCGGTTTTTCCAACCCCCGACGGGCCTATAAATATGAACGATCCGATAGGTCTTTGGGGATCCTTAAGACCTATTCGCCCTCTGCGTATAGCCCGTGATATGGCGGTAACGGCGCTGTCCTGACCTACTATCCTTTTCTTAAGATCGGCTTCAAGAGTAAGCAACCGGTGTCCCTCATCCTCAAGTATACGGCTGACGGGAATACCCGTCCATTCCGTAACAACGTCGGCTATATGCGATGAGCAGACAGACAAACGGGAATCCGGAGAGGTATCGTCTTTTATTCCTTCTTCTGCGTCGATACGCTTCTTTATATCCCGTTCCATGTCCCTGACGTTTGCTGCAAGCTCAAAGTCCTGCAAAAGAACGGCTGTCTCTTTTTTTTCGGAAAGGAGTGCCAACTCATGCTTGAGCTCTGAAAGCTTACTGCTCGGGGAGTCCTTGGATATTCTTACTTTTGATGCGGCTTCGTCAATGAGGTCTATTGCCTTGTCGGGCAGAAACCTGTCGGGAATATATCGAACAGAGAATTTTATAGCCGCTTCAAGCGCCTCATCGGTTATATTGAGTAAATGGTGCTCTTCGTATTTTCTTCTTAATCCGCGGAGAATACAAAGAGCTTCTTCCTCGTTGGGTTCGTTAACCGTAACCGACTGAAAGCGACGTTCAAGTGCCGAGTCCTTTTCGATTCTTGAACGGTATTCGGAAATTGTCGTAGCACCGATGACCTGCATCTGACCGCGGGCAAGGGCAGGCTTTATGATATTTGCGGCATCTACCGCACCTTCTGCTGCGCCCGCGCCGATTATAATATGAATTTCATCAATGAAAAGAATAATGTCCGGATTTTTCTCGACCTCATCCATGACACTTTTCATTCTGTCCTCGAATTCACCTCTGTATTTAGCGCCCGCTATCATTGAAGGAATATTAAGCGTTATTATCTTTTTGTTTATCAGGGTATCGGGAACACGTCTTGAAGCTATCCGTTCCGCAAGTCCCTCGACGACCGCTGTCTTGCCTACACCGGGCTCACCGATAAGACAGGGGTTGTTTTTTGTTCGCCTTGAAAGAATTTGTATGACTCTCTCGGTTTCCTTTTCTCTGCCGATAGTCGGATCAAGACGGCCTTCTCTTGCAAGCTCGGTAAGGTCTCTGCCGTATGTGCTTAAAATAGGGGAGCCTTTGATTCTGGCCTTTTCGTCGGGCAGACTTCTTATTTCCGAACGGTGGCTCTGCCTATCCTGTTTTACAGACGAATTAATATACGCATTAAGGTCGGAAATAATCTCTGTTGCCGGGATTCCCTCGGATTCAAGCAGACGTACCGCAACGCAATCCCTTTCGGAAAGAAGGGCATAGAGAATATGCTCCGTACCGATATAATTTGTTCCGAAGCGCGCCGATTCAACCGCCGAGGCTTCTATTATTTTCTTTGCTCGGGGTGTCATATCAGACGGAGTTACCCTGCTCTTAGAGCCTATTCCCGAAATGTCTATAATGGCATCCCGAAGCTCTTTTGAGGAAGCCCCCTTGGACGTAAGAAATCTTGTGGCTATACTGTCCTTTTCTTCGAGCAGTCCCAGCAGTATGTGTTCCGAGCCGATATAGGTATGCCCCATATCCCGTGCGGCATTAAGAGCGTGGTTTAAGGTGTTCTGCGCCTTTTGTGTGAATTTGTTCGACATATAAAATGACCTCTTATTACTCTTGGCTGTTTTTATGATTATTGCCTCGAAGTCGAAAAAATAAACCGAAATCTCATAAAATGACGCAAGACTGATAAAACGTTAATAGGTATTTCGGGCGTATGCGTTATACGCATCGGAGATGGCATTCCAGGTGTCTCTGTTTACTCTCCCGGTAATGGGGAGCATGTGTATGCGTTGGAACTCTTTAACGGCAAGAGAAGTATCGCCGTCAAATATTCCGTTTTGCTCAAAGGGC
Source organism: Oscillospiraceae bacterium (assembly GCA_015064735.1). Lineage (GTDB taxonomy): Bacteria > Bacillota > Clostridia > Oscillospirales > CAG-272 > HGM12713. Next base: position 40,270 of record SVRP01000015.1, on the reverse strand, counting down.
GGTAGGGAGTCGAAGGAAATCCTCAGCTCGTGGAGAATAAACTGCAGGATTTTTATAAACGCGCTCTCCTCACCGAATTCTGTCTGATAGTTCTTTGGCGACGTGGGGAAGAAGTCGGGAAACATTCTGCGGTCGTTTGTACGTATATCTCTTTCGTATTCGGCAAAAAGGGTATCCCACGTAAGCTTTTCCGTTCTTCCCGTTATGGGCAGACCTCTCGTTCTTTGGTATTCTATGAGCGCTTCCTTTGTGCGTTCTCCGAATATTCCGTCTATGGGTACCGTACGGATATTCCGGTCGGTTTCAAATATAACTAATCTTCTTAGGTAGCGTTGCAGATTCATAACCGCATCGCTGTATGTTGGGTGGTCGGTCATAGTATCTCCTTATTCGATGGCGTATCCGGGATATTGTCCCTCATTAAGTCGGGTTCCGTTATAAAGATCGCCGTAAAGGTCGGCAATAGCCGCCCACGTTATACTTGCTACGGTTCCGGTTGGAGAGATGCCTGCGTAATCCTGAAAAGCGATAACAGAATTTTGTGTCTGTGTACCGAAATATCCTGTTACATTTACTGATGGAATTTCGGGAATAAATGTGGAAATGTAATTAAGATATTCCTGAAGAACCCGCACGCTGTCGTCGTTTGAGCCTATACGCAAGGGAACACCGGGATAGGGAAGAACATTGCCTTCAATATATTTAAACGGAATGGTTTCGACAAATCCAAGATACGTCTTATAAAGAACGTCCCATGTGGAAACGTCTACGTTACCCGTAATTGGTAGGTCAAAGGTTCGCTGAAAGGCTCTTACGGCATTAGCGGTTTCCTCCCCGAAGATGCCGTCGATTGCCACGTTGGGAACAGTGCTGAAAAAAGCCGAAAGATAGGAAAGAAAATACTGTACGTTAAGCACCTCAGTGCCGCTGTCTCCAAGACCGATAGATTCTGTAAACTGTTTTGTTACGTCAGAAAGCTTAATTCCCTCGGAGTCAAGCTCGTTGAGACGTTTGACGGCGTTGTAAATAAACTGAATGGCATACCACGTGGATTTTCCGATAACTCCGTCGGGAGTCAAAGAAAATATTTCCTGAAATCTTCGCACTGCGTCCTCGGTATCAAACGAGAAAACTCCGTCCGGGAGCGCAATTTTTGGTATAGATGGATAATTGTCGGAAATGCGGTTAAGACGTATCTGTATCTGTCTTACGTCGTCGCCCGCCGTGCCGACCGATAAAAGTCTGCCGGGATAGCTTGAGCTAATACCCATAATAGGCGCGTTTTGCACGATATCTATATCGTCGCCGTAGTAATACTGAAGTATTTCATAAGGAGTGTAGCCTTGATTTGCGAGCTGAACAGTGCCCCACTGTGAAAGTCCCTCGCACTGTACCCGGCTTCCGTCGCAGTATTGGGCGAAAAGAGGCTCAATGTTTCCGCGTCTTACAAGATAATTGTCGAATATCTCGTTGACTATCTCCACGATATTCTCAAAAAAATCTCTGTCCTTTACGAAGTATTGGTCGAATGCCGTTGAATTTGTAATGTCAAAATCGTAGCCACGCGTACGGTAATACTCGGTGTAAACTCTGTTAAGGGCAAAGGATATCTGTGCGTATATATTGGCTCTGATAGCACTTTCGGGCCAGGTTGGGAATATCTCGCTTGAAGCTACGTTTGAAATATATTCTACAAATGGCAATGTTACGTTTTCCGCGTCCGCATTTGGCGCACCGAGATGAACCGTAATAGTTTCGGGAATAAACGGGATATTTGCGTTCATAGGTATACCTCACTCAAGAGTCGATTGCGGATAGCCCTGAATATTTGTGCCATCTCCCTCGTAGGGAACGGTATCCGCAGGCACCATGACCGCAGGCTGAATAGATATCACTTCGGGGAAAATAGGCACGTTGTGGAAGAAAAGGGGAATATACCCCTCCTTGAATACGTCTATGTTGTAGGTTGAAAATGCAGGATCTCCGCCGGGGGTGTCCGAGTTTTCCCTTGGCGGTGTTGTAAGAGCTACCTTAGGTGTTTTTCCGTCTCGGTCCGACAGAAGAGAAAATATAATTTCACTGTTTTCAATATCGTCATTTCGGATATTAACTATGGCGCCCTCTAATGGAATTGCGCCCCTCGCTGTGGATACCATAACCGTAATATAACCTACGGAGGATGATTCGTTGTTCATATACCTGATCCTTTCTATGTATTATATTTATTTGGTATGACAGTATATGCAAAAGGGGGCGCGGAGGTGTGTTATAGCATGGAAAGAATTTTTACGGCATCGTCCTTGCGAATGATCCTTCCGTGCTCGTAAAGAAAGCTTTGAATAGCCTCCGCGTTTTCAGGAATGCCGTATTCGTTTATAAAGGAATATTCGTCGAGAGGGAAATATCCGGTTGCGTCAAGTCCGTCAAGGAAAAGATAGAATTTTCCGTCATCTCCCGCAAAGGCTGAGCTCTTTTCGGAATAGCCTATTCCAAAAAGCCGACGGCATACCGAAATGAGCCATTCAAGAGATTCAAATGAGAATGCGCCGGTGCGGGATTCACTTACTGTTTTCTTGTAAAGGGGCTTGTAGCAAAGGCTTTGCTCGTCGTCATCATCAGAAGATCTAACGGCCTTTTCAAGCTTTGAAACAAACATCTCACAGCCTCCGTCTCTTGATGAATAGAGCTGAACTAGTACCTTCATTCCGTCGCAGCAAAAGCCTACTGCTTTTTTGGCGCGGCCGATAATATCCCAGAACATTCGTTTTGTTTCTGTGTTTGAATAGTCAAGCTCATCGGTTTTTATATCAAATTCATCCAGATCGCTCTTGTTCAGCATGACCTTGAGCTTGAAATCGTTTATGCGGATAAATTCCACGGTTAGCCTCCGTAATTCGTCTTTGGGATTTCTATTTACATTATAATCTTTCGGAGCAAAAAATGTAACCCCTAAAATTATGGAAATTTCTTTGCCCAAAAAGCTGTTGACGAAGCATACCGAAAGATGATATAATATAGTGTATATGAGATTATCCCGACGAAAGGAGGACGCTAATGAGATATAATAAAGAAACCTGCTCGGTGGAGCTTAACGTGGAAGAGCTGTGTAATATATCCTGCGCGTCGGGAGATATCGGTGGTTACAGACAGAGACCCTTTGGTAAGTCGGATGACAGAGCAAGGGTCCTCAAGGTACTGCAATCCGAGGCGGAGGGATTTTATAATACAGAGGTGGAGTTCACTAACACGGTAAAGCTGGGGGACATTTATTTTACAGTCAGTGAAAAGGCGGACGGAATCATACGAAGCGCAGACGGAAGCGTAGAGGCTGATACTGTTGCCTGTGTGGGAAATTACGAGTTTTCAATGCAGCCCTCAGGAGCTCTTGTAGGAAGAATGAAATGCTTTGCCTACTTTCTTTGCGTAAGAGACGGGCTTACGTCGGTAAGATGCAGAATAACATACTATAATACCGAAAATAAAAAAACAAGATACTTCAGATACAGACTTGGCGTTGATGAGCTTAAGGATTTTTATTTTGGATTGCTTTCGAAAATAAAGGTAAGAGCGTCTGTGCTCGTGCAAAAGGAAGAAAGATTAAAGCCTTTGGCGCTGAACGCGAAATTTCCATATCCCGAGCTTCGCGAGGGTCAGGAAATGATGATACGCGAAAGCTTCTCGGCAATAAAGAGGGGTAAGAGGATATTTATTGAAGCTCCCACGGGCACGGGTAAAACCATGTCGTCTCTTTATCCCGCGGTAAGAGCGCTTGGCGAGGGATATACCGATAAAATATTCTATCTTACTGCAAAGGCAAGTACAAGGCGCGAAGCATACGCCGCAGCTGCAAGACTCTTTAATTCCGGAGTTCCTCTTCGCACCGTCGTTATAACCGCCAAGGAACAGATATGCGCTTGTCCGCATTTAAGGGAAATTTCGGGAGTAAAGAGTCCGTGTAATCCCGTAGACTGTCCTTATGCAAGGGGATATTATGAAAAATCGGGTGAGGCGCTCGACGAGCTTCTTTCCACCCATAACGGATATCCGAGAACTCTTATTACCGAAACCGCAAGAAAATACTCGGTCTGCGCTTACGAGCTTTCCTTGGACCTCTCGGAGTATTGCGACGTAATTATTTGCGACTATAACTATGCTTTTGATCCATCGGTATATTTCAGAAGATACTTTTCAGATGAGGGCAAAAAAGATAAATATACGTTTCTTATCGATGAGGCTCATAATCTTGCCGACAGAGCGAGAGATATGTATTCGGCAGAGCTTAAACGCTCAAAAATAGGCGAGCTTTGTCAAACCGTCGGCGCAGTTGACAGCGAGCTTAAGGCTTCGGCAGATGCGTTGTTTATGTCTATGAACCGACTTCGCAAGCTCTGTAAGGATAGCATGACAAAGGATGCCGACGGAAACGAGCAGGGATTTTATATAAGTAAATCCCCCCTTGAGCATTTTAATAATGAGCTTGATATATTACGGAAAAAATGCGACGGCTGGTTAAAGAAAAATATGGAACATCCAATGAGCGGTGAAATATATGCTATTTCCTCGGATATTCGAAAATATCTTTCTGTAAACGAGTATTTCGGTACGGGATTTTTGTGCTATGTTGAACTGTTCGGCGGAGATTTGACAGTAAAGACCTATTGCCTTGACCCCTCGCCTACAATGAACGGACTTTTGAACAGAGCAACCGCAAGCGTGCTGTTTTCGGCGACCCTTACGCCGCCCGAATATTTTTGCGACGTTCTTGGAGGCAGGAAAAATACGGAGAGTATTTCGTTGCCCTCGCCATTTCCTACCGAAAACCTCTGTGTGTCGGTGGTCGATTACCTCAGTGTAAGATCTGAGGACAGAAAGAAGAATTACGCAAAATACGCAACTGTGATAGCCGCAACCGTGAGCTCAAGGCATGGAAACTATATTGCGTATTTTCCGTCCTACGAGTGCCTTGACGGTGTTCTTGACATTTTCAAAAGGAAATACCCCAAGGTCGAAACCGTAGTGCAGAGTAAGGGAATGGGTGTCTCCGAAAAAGAAAGATTCCTTTCCGAATTTAAGGACGATACCGATCATTTGCGTGTAGGCTTTTGCGTTCTTGGCGGAGCCTTTTCAGAGGGAGTTGACCTCCCCGGAAGCCGCCTTATAGGCTCTATAATTTTCGGTGTGGGGATTCCCGCTCTTTCAAACGAAAGAAATATAATTATGGAATATTTTGATAACACCATGGGTCAGGGCTACGACTATGCCTATACCTATCCCGGAATGAACCGAGTACTTCAGGCGGTGGGGCGTGTCATCCGCCGAGAGGGAGACCGAGGTGTTGCCGTTCTTGTTGACGACAGATATGCCGACGGTAAGTACAGAGCGCTGTTTCCTGCTCATTGGGAAAACGTTAAATATACCGGAAATGCACGTTCTCTTGCTGAGATTATGCGTAGATTTTGGGAAAACACCGATAATTGTGAATAAACGGTTAATATTTTGCAAAATAGAAAAATAGTTCTTGCATTTTTTCTGCCGTTGTGATAAAATATACAGGATGTAAAAATGAATTGCGATCTTCGGAGGAGAATATGAATTACCAGCAGATGAGCAGGGAAGAGCTTCTGGCAGAACAGAGCCGCCTTGCAAAGGAATATGAGGAGATAAAGGCAAAGGGATTACAGCTTGACCTTTCGAGAGGAAAGCCCGGACGAACACAGCTTGATATTATGACCGATATGCTGACCGTCCTTTCAAGGGACGAGGATTGCTTCAGCGAAGCCGGATTTGACTGCCGTAACTACGGTATTGTTGACGGACTTCCCGAGGCAAAAAAGCTCTTTAGTGATCTTCTCGGTATTCCCGTGGAAAATATAATAATAGGCGGAAACGCATCTCTTAATCTTATGTATGATGCAGTGGCACGCGCGCTTATATACGGTGTCGTAGGCAGTGAGCGTCCTTGGTGCAAGGAAGAAAAGCTTTCCTTCCTTTGTCCTTGCCCCGGATATGACCGCCATTTCGCAGTTACCGAATCTCTCGGATTTAACCTTATCCCTGTAAAAATGACCCCCACAGGTCCCGATATGGACGAGGTCGAGGCTCTTGTTGCGTCCGACGCATCGATCAAGGGTATCTGGTGTAACCCCAAGTATTCCAACCCCGACGGATATACCTATTCCGATGAGACTGTCCGCCGCCTTGCTGCTATGAAGACCGCAGCCCCCGACTTCAGAATCTTCTGGGATAACGCGTACGTTATTCACGAGCTTTATGAGGAGGGAGGAGATAGGCTTCTTGACATCTTCGAGGCTTGCCGTGAGGCGGGTAACTATAACAGAGTATTCTACTTTGCTTCTACCTCAAAGATAACCTATCCCGGCGCGGGTGTTGCGATTATTGCGGCATCTCCCGAAAACGTAGCGCAGATTAAGAAGATAATGGCTATTCAGACCATAGGACATGACAAGCTTAATCAGCTCCGCCATGTTAAATACTTCAAGACCGCTGAGAACGTAAATAAGCATATGATGAAGCTTGCAAAGCTTCTCCGTCCCAAGTTTGATATAGTTCAGGAGGTCCTCAACGAGGATCTTGGCGATACGGGTGCCGCAAGATGGACCAATCCTAAGGGCGGATATTTTGTGAGCCTTTATACTATGAACGGCTGTGCAAAGAGAACCTACGCTCTTTGCAGTGAGGCAGGTGTTGTTCTCACAACTGTTGGAGCAACCTATCCCTATGGAATAGACCCCGATGACAGCAATATAAGAATTGCGCCCTCCTTCCCCTCGGAGGAGGATCTGAGAAGCGCAATGAAGGTTCTTACCCTTTGCGTAAGACTTTCGGCAATAGAAAAGCTTTTGGCTTAAATTAAAAAGGGAAAACCAATGCGGTTTTCCCTTTTTTGAAAAGAGACGGATATGAAAAAAACAACCCAAAGAAGCAATAACCCATACAAATATACCGATAGCAACAAACGGTATTATACCTACGATTATTATCTTCGCAAGACCTTTGGCGGCAAGTGCGCAAAGATACCTCTTGACGCGGGCTTTACCTGTCCGAATATTGACGGCAGGTGCGCAAGAGGCGGATGCATTTATTGCTCGGACAGAGGAAGCGGAGATTTTGCGGAGCAGGCAACATTGAGTATTTCGGAGCAATATATGAGGGTGAAGGAAAAGCTCTCCTCAAAATGGAGTACCGAGAGAGCTATTCCGTATTTTCAGGCACATACAAATACTTACGCTCCCCTTGAAAAATTGAAGGCGGTATACGAGGAAGCGTTAGCTCTTGACGGTGTGGTCGGCATGAATATAGCAACAAGAGCCGACTGCCTTGACGGAGAAATTCCCGAATATCTTGCAGAAATTGCCGAGAGAACGACGCTTACCGTAGAGCTTGGGCTTCAAAGCTCAAATGACGGGACCGCAAAAACAATTAACAGAGGACACGATTTCGCTTGCTTTTGCGAGGGCTTTCGCAGATTGAGAGAGGCTTCTCCCAAAATAAATATATGCGTTCATATAATTTTCGGACTTCCAAACGAGACCGACGAGGATATGATGAATACCGTAAAGGACGTAGCAAAATTGCACCCCGATCAGGTGAAAATCCACCTGCTCCACGTAATAAAGGGGACGGTTATGGCGCAGATGTACGAAAGGGGAGAATACGAGCCCCTTACAAAAGAAAGATACGTACGTCTTGTTGCCGACGCAATAGAGCTTCTGCCCGAGGATATTGTAATAGCAAGACTGACGGGCGACGGCATGGCAGCCGACCTTTTAGCTCCCGAATGGAGCAGAAAAAAGGTGTCTGTTATAAACGATATAGATAAGCTCCTTTTCGAGAGAAATTCTTGGCAGGGAAAGAGAATACAGTAAAAAGCACGGGCGGTCTCGTTTGAGCCCGCCCACGTTTTTTGCTATTTTATATCAGTTAAAGAACCTATATAGAAATAATCAAAAGATATATCGCTTATATTATCAGCAAAAACACTAAAGTTCAATATCATAGATCCGACAACAAAACGTCCATGGTAGCGTCGTTCTCCTATTTTATATAAATTAAAGGTATGTCCGTCAAATATAATGTTTTCGACAACAGGGGGACCTTCCGGTTCATTGAAGTCAGATGCTTCACCGTATTTGCAACTAAAACTATATTTGACTCCACTTGTATTATAAACCATAATCAAAGTGTTAGGGTATTCTTCACAAATCTCTACGCTTAATTCATATTCTTCCGCTTTACCGTTAACAAGTGGCATGCCGTCCTGTTGGATATATGAATAGAATTTTTGAGCTATCGTTTGATTAAACCGAGGAGTAAGCATATCATGTGTTTGGATAAACTCCCTGTATTCGCTTTCTTCACTTTCTTCTGACAGTTCAAGTATTCTTTTTAATTCATTTATATTATCTATCTTTGCAATGGGAATAATAGGACCAATAAATATCATGTCAGTGCTTTGGGAAGAATCCGATGACTCCGTGCTCTGAGTTGCGTTTTCGGAGAAATCGGTCTGCTTGTTTTCTGCTTTCTGGCAGGATATTACCGTAACACAAAGCAATAAAGACAATATAATAACAAATATTTTTTTCATTTATTTCCTCCTTTTCTGAAACATAAAAAAGCACATAGACCCCCTATGAACGAGTCTATGCGCTTTGCGTACCGTTTTATTTCCCCCGCTCGGCGCATTTCCGTCGGGCGTTCTTTTTACAGTCCTATTATACCATATTTTTCCGAGACTGTCAAGGTGTGATTTTGCGACAATATATGACAACGGTCTGCCTCAAACGAAATTTTGAGACAGACCGTTATTTTTTATATATTTTTCATTTCTTTAACAACCTTTTCGGGGTCTGCGGCTTTGAATATTGCCGAGCCCGCAACGATCACGTTAGCCCCCGCCTCGGTGAGAGTTGAGAGATTTTCGGGGGTAATTCCTCCGTCCACCTCAATATCGAGCTTCATTCCCTTACTGTCAAGATACTTGCGAAGCGCGCGAACCTTTTCAACCGTTTCGGGGATAAGCTTCTGACCGCCAAATCCGGGCTCGACCGTCATAATAAGCACCATGTCAAGCTCGTCAAGCATGGGGAAAAGCACATCCACGGGAGTTGCGGGTTTTACCGAAATTGCCGCGCGGATCCCCTTGGATTTTATGTATCTTACAACCGAAAGAGGGTTGTCGCAGCTTTCGTAATGAACAGTGATTATATCAGCTCCCGCTTTGATGAAATCGTCAATATATCTTTGAGGATCGACTATCATAAGGTGAACGTCAAAGAGAGCGTTCGTGGATTTTCTTATAGCCGAGATTACGGGTGCGCCGAAAGAGATGTTCGGAACGAAGATTCCGTCCATAACGTCAAGGTGCAGATACTCCGCTCCCGCAAGCTCTACCTTTTTTGCTTCCTCGCCGAGCCTTGAAAAATCAGCAGCGAGCACAGAAGGGGAAATGATAGTCATAATAAGCTCCTTTAATCTTTGTCATTTCATGGATTCACGCATAATATATAAATTAGAATATCCGCGATACGGAACTGCGCAGGGACAGTAAAAAATACAGACGTAAGAGATTTTGCGCGCTGAATCCGTTCGCTTTTTATTTGCTGTTAACGGTCTCAATAAGACAGACTGAATGGGCGGCAATGCCAAGCTTTTCTCCCGAAAATCCGAGACCTTCCTCGGTTGTTGCCTTCACGCTTACCTGCGATACGTCAATTCCGAGAACTCTTGCAATATTCGTACGCATAAGCCTTATATGGGGGGAAAGCTTTGGCGCTTGGGCGATAACCGTTGCATCGATATTAGCTATCCTATATCCCGCAGCGGCAAGAGTCGCTCCTACCTTGCGCAGAAGCACAAGACTGTCAGCATCCTTGTATTTTTGATCGTTGTCGGGGAAGAGCTTTCCTATATCTCCAAGTGCTGCCGCGCCCAGAAGGGAATCGGAGATTGCATGGAGAAGAACGTCGGCGTCCGAATGACCGAGAAGTCCCGTTTCATGCTCGATCTCGACTCCGCCGAGGATAAGCTTGCGTCCCTCAACCAACCTATGAACGTCGTAGCCGTGTCCAATACGTATCATATAGCAGTACCGTCAACCTTTCTTCTTTCCTTCAATATTGCCTCGGCAACAACCAGGTCTGCCTTGGTGGTGATCTTTATATTGTTTGCGCCACATTCTACAAGGCGTATCTGATGACCTACGTATTCAACGAGAGAATTATCGTCTGTCGCCTCGAAGCTGTCCTTGAACGCTGTATAAGCAGCGGCACGGTAGAGGTTGGTCTTAAATACCTGTGGTGTCTGCATGAGCCAGATGAAATCTCTGTCGGCGGTTTCGGATATAAATCCCTTCTTGTCGGCAATCTTTACCGTATCCGTAGAGCGGTGAGCCGCAGTTGCCGCCTTGTATTTGTATGCCGCTCGGCATACGGCTTCTATCTGCTCGGAAGTTGTGAGACACCTTGCTCCGTCTGCGATTGCAACAAATTTAGACTCCTTGCTGACAGCATCGAGTCCGTTCATAACAGAAAGCTGTCTCGTTTTTCCGCCCGGGATAATCTTTTTGACTTTTGACAATCCGTAGCGCTTGCAGAGCTTTTCCCATTCGGGAATCTCATCCTTCTTTGCAACTATAATTATCTCATGAATACATTCGGTTTTCTGATAAGCAAGCAAGGTGTGAAAGAGCACGGGTCTGCCGCAAAGCTCGGTCATCTGCTTGGTGGTGTCGCCGCCGAATCTCGTTGACATGCCTGCCGCAGCAATTATAGCCGAAGTGAAGTTTTTGGGGTGGGGAGAGCCCGAAATTGCTCTGAAAACCCCGGCGATCTTATTGAGTATCAAGCTAAAACCTCCTCAGATCCTTTGGATTGGTGTATGTAAATTAAAGGTTTTCTTCCTCTATTTTGCTGAGCATTGCAACTCTTGTTACGTGGTTTCCACTGTTCATATATTTAGCATCAAGGAATGCGTCAACAAGGTCAAGAGCGGTGCCGACACCTATAACTCTCTCACCAAAGCAAAGAATATTAGCGTCGTTATGCTCTCTTGTCAGACGTGCGGAGAAAACGTCGGAGCAGCAAGCGGCTCTTATACCCTTGTGCTTGTTTGCCGCAATAGACATACCGATGCCCGTGCCGCAGATGAGAATTCCGAGTTCGCACTCGCCACTGAGTATCTTTTTACAAGCGGCATCAGCAAAAACAGGGTAGTGGCAGCTTGCGTTTGAGTCGGTTCCTACGTCGATAACCTCATATCCCTTGGACACCACGTGCTCCTTTACAGCGCTTTTAATGTTAAATCCCGCGTGATCGCAGCCAATTACAATTTTCATTTTTCTAAATCCTTTTCTGTTTATTATTTGTTTTTTGTTGATTTGATATTCTTTAAATCTTTTTATTCTGCTCCGCCTCAAGTCGTTCTCTCTCTGCTTGCGAGGGACGAAGATAGGTTACCTTGAGAGCGGTATCCGAAACAGTCTCTCCGTTTTGAGCCATTCTGTATGCTACCGACGCAACCGAAGCCGCCGATTGATGTCTGAGTCTTTCGGGTGTGATATCAGCCTTCGTTCTTGTAAGAGCCCTGACGGTTATATCATATCCGTCTCCCGCAAAGCTGACGGTCTCTCCGTACTCAGCGAGGATTCCGTCAAGCTCCTCAATGGAAATTGCCGAGTCGGGCATAAGGCGGGTAAGAGACACTCCGTCCGAGCGGAAAAGGGCAGTGTAAACCTGACCTCTGCGGGCGTTCATTACGGGGCATATAAGTCCCTTGACAAAAACAAGATTTTCAGCTATGGCTTCAAGTGTGGAAACCTCTGCGCAGGGCTTATCCGTGCCGAAAGCAAGACCCTTAACCGTAGCGGTTCCGATACGTACCCCCGTAAAAGAGCCGGGCCCCGAGGTAGATGCGAAAAGGTCAATATCATCTGTTGTGATTCCGTAGGCGCGAAGAACCGATTCGACCATGGGAAGCAGTGTTTCACTGTGTGTGTTTCCATTGTTCAGCGTGTATTCCGCAAGAAGTCTGCCGTCCTCAAAAAGAGCGACAGTAGCAACGGTAGCGGAGCTGTCAAGTGCAAGTATCTTCATTTAAGCAATCCTTTAATACTTAGATACGGTTATTTTTCTGCTGTCGGTATTTTCCGTTGAATCCTTTACGATCTCTACCTTAAGATATTCGTCGGGAAGAGACTCCTCTATATTCTCACTCCATTCAACAAGGCAGATTCCCTTTCTTTGAAGATAATCGTAAAAGCCTATGGAGTAAAGCTCGTCCTCGTTTTCGATACGGTACATATCGAAATGAAATACCGATATCAAGGAGCCTTTGTACTCGTTAACAAGGGCAAAGGTGGGAGATTTTACCCTTGAGGACGGACTTATTTGTGAGGTGAAGCCACGGACGAAAGCCGTCTTGCCTACACCGAGGTCTCCGTAAAGGGCGATGAATTTGGGCAAAGAGCTGTCGGTGAGCATTGCGCTTGCAAGCTTTGCGCCGAAGCTCTCCGTATCGGTAACCGACTGCGAATTAAAGACGGTTATTACTTCCATATCAGAAAAGACCCGTGATGTTTCCTTCATCGTCGATGTCAATAGAGTAGGCCGCAGGCTTCTTGGGAAGGCCGGGCATAGTCATGATAGCTCCCGTAAGAACTACAACGAATCCTGCGCCCGCGGAAAGCTTCACCTCGCGAACGGTAAGCGTAAAGCCTGTGGGACGTCCGAGCTTTGACGCGTCGTCGGAAAGGGAGTACTGAGTCTTTGCAACGCAGATAGGAAGCTTGGAGTACGCGGGGTCAAGAGCCTCGATCTCAGCAAGAGCCTTTGCGGCAGCCGCATCAAACTTAACGCTGTCAGCGCCGTATATCTTGGTGGCAACAGCCTCTATCTTTTCCTTGATGGACATGTCATCGTTATACATGAAGTTGAAGTTCTTGGGAGCTTCGCAAGCGGCAACTACCTTTTCTGCAAGCTCAATTCCGCCTTCACCACCCTTAGCGAACACCTCGGAAAGAGCAAAGTCAGCGCCCTTGGACTCGCATATAGTGCGGATGTAATCAAGCTCCGCGTCGGTGTCGGTGCCAAAGCGATTGATGGCAACAACTACGGGCAGACCGAACTTGCGGAGATTGTCAATGTGAGCTTCAAGGTTAACAGCGCCTGCCTTGAGAGCATCAAGATTCTCGTTTGCGAGGTCAGCCTTTGCGACTCCGCCGTTGTACTTGAGAGCGCGGACGGTAGCCACGAGAACGACAGCATCGGGAACAAGACCCGCCTTGCGGCATTTGATGTCAAGGAACTTTTCAGCGCCCAAATCTGCACCGAAGCCTGCCTCGGTAATAGTGTAGTCGGCAAGCTTAAGAGCAAGCTTTGTAGCTCTTACGGAGTTACAGCCGTGAGCAATATTCGCGAAGGGACCGCCGTGAATGAGGGCTGGGGTATTTTCGAGAGTCTGAACGAGGTTGGGCTTTATAGCGTCCTTAAGAAGGGTAGCCATAGCTCCCGCAACCTGAAGATCGCGGCAGTATACGGGCTTTCCGTCGTATGTGTATGCCACGAGAATGTTTCCAAGTCTTTCCTTAAGGTCGGAAATAGACTCTGCAAGGCAAAGAATAGCCATGATCTCGCTGGCAACGGTTATCATAAAGTGATCCTGACGGGGAATACCGTCTACCTTTGAACCGAGACCTACCGTAATGTTACGGAGTGCGCGGTCGTTGGTGTCGGTAACACGGGAGAAGAGAATTCTTCTCTGGTCGATTCCGAGCTCGTTGCCCTGCTGGAGATGATTGTCGATAACAGCAGAGAGAAGATTGTTCGCTGCGGTAATCGCGTGGAAGTCTCCCGTGAAATGGAGATTGATGTCGTCCATGGGAACTACCTGAGCGTATCCGCCACCCGCAGCTCCGCCCTTAACTCCGAATACAGGTCCGAGAGAGGGCTCACGCAAAGCGATGATTGCGTTCTTTCCGATCTTGTTCATTGCCATTCCAAGACCGACAGATGTAGTGGTCTTACCTTCACCAGCGGGAGTGGGGTTGATAGCGGTAACGAGAATGAGCTTTCCGTTTTTGCGGTCAGCAGTTCTCTTTAAAAATTCATCGTTTATTTTAGCCTTGTATTTGCCGTAGAGCTCAAGCTCATCGTCCATAATTCCAAGCTTGTCCGCAATTTGGGTAATAGGTAACATTTTCGCTTCTTTTGCAATCTGAATATCGGTCTTCATATGATTTCTCCTTAAAATAAAAAATTAGGGTTAGACTGAATGATATTACACAGATTAATTATATCACATTTTTGAAATGGTGTAAAGGGAAATTTTAATAATAATTTTATCTCTCACCCTTTTCGGAATATTTTTTTCTCATTTTGCTGGGCGACATGTGATAGGTTTCTTCAAATACCTGATTAAAAGTCCTTTGACTTTGAAATCCGCATTCAAAGCATATCCGTGTTATGGGGAGATTGCTTTCCTTCAAAAGCTGCTCGGCATATGCAAGACGGTAATGGTTTAGCATAGTTTTAAAGCTGTAGCCGAATGCTTTGTTGAAGACCTTGGATAAATAATGGTAATTATATCCACAGGCGGTAGCCACGCTTTGAAGTGATATATCGTCCGTGAATCTTTGAGATATGTATTCGAGTATCTTAAATGCCAGAGTATCGGTTTCTTCCACGCACTCAACGGCTTCTGCACTGTTTATATATTCGGAGCAAATCAGATACAGGGTGCTCTTTACTGCGCATTCCTGCTCTACTGTCATAATGCTTACGTCGGATGGAGATGGAAATTCCTCATTGATGCAACGCTTAAGCAGCATCCATGCCTCAGGTGAAGGACGGAACACCGGAGATACGGAATGCTTTCCCGAAAAGTTTTTATTGAAGTGCTTTACGAGATTTGGAGAGAAGTTTACGATAAGACATTTCGTGTTCGGTTCTCCGATATAGTCGTGTATCTGATAGGGGAGAATGAGAACAAAGTGTCCTTCCTTAAGAATATGTTTTTGGTTTCTTATTACGTATGTTATGTCTCCTTTTAGGGCGCAGGCGAGCTCAAATGTCCTATGGTAATGCATGTAGGAACGCGCAAGGGAAAATGTCCTTGTTTTCAGCAGCAGACCGGAGGTGGTATTGTATGATTGGTGGTATGGCTTTTCGTACATATCTTTTTTATTCCTTTATATGCCAAATAATTGCTACAATTATACAATTTTTCGCTTGAAATGTCAACAAAAAAATAATAAAATTAAAAAAAGAAGTTTTTAAACAACAAATTTCAGCTAAAAAAGGAGAAGAAAAATGAAAAAGATTTTATGTATTATCTTGGCACTGGTGCTTTCGTTTCTAACGATTCAGCTTACCGTGTATGCCGAGACAGAAGCCGAGTGTGAGATTTTGCTCGACTCAAACGGTGCTACTGTTACCGATTTCGGGGAAGGCTCTGGGCTTTCTGCGGAGACACTGACCCTTACCGATGCGTTTAGGTGGGTATACGAACAGAATGATTCGGAAAGGTATACCATTCGCCTGCTTAAGGACGTTACGGTATCGACGCAGATCCTGCCTACGTCATTTGACGCAAATAATATCAAGACCGTCAGAATAGACGGCGAAGATCACACACTTACATCCACGGTCGCGGGAGGCATTTTTGGAGGTCTGGGTATTTATAACCTTTACGTGTATGATCTGAATATGGTATCCTCAAACGGCGACAGCCTTGAGTGGATGCCTAAGACAACTGCGGGAAACGTAGATATTTCCGGTCTTGGCAGTAATGCCGTCTTTAAGACATGGTTTGAAAATTGCACCCTTAACGCGGCAACCGGTAAGAGCGCAGGAACACTTAAGGTCCAGGCGGGAGCTGCGTTGACGGCACCCATAAACGCAAAGTTTCACGTAACAATAAAGGATAGTGTTTTTAACTGTAATAATGCAGTCTCACAGTTTTATGTGCTCAGAGGACCTAACCTTCAGCTTGATATAATCGGCTCCGTCATGAATAAGACAGTGGCTAGCGCAGGAGACGGAAGATTTACCACCTTCCTGTCTACGGAAAACGGCGCAAGTGTGGCACTTAACGTTAAGAACAGCGAAAGCAACACCGCACGTATAAATATTTCTACAAACGTAGCAAAGCCGGGCGGCGTTCTTTACGATTACAGCTACAAGGCAGGGACTCACGTGCTGCGCTTCGGTGCAGGTGCGGAGATATATTTTAATAATACACAGGCACAGGCACAGTACATAGTTTCTTCATCAAGCTATGATCATATTACCGTAGTAGATGAGGGCGCAAGCTTCATTATATCAAAGAATGCACTTGTGGCCGGCGCTTCTCTGACGCTCCCCTCTGTAGTTGACGGTGCGGGGGATGCTAAGGCGTGGCTTAAGGACGGAACAGCCTTTTTTGGCAGCTCTTTCTCTGATAGCTCCACAACGGACGACGTTACCTTTACGAGCATTTCCACGTTAGCCGATGATCCCGACTGCTACATATTTGACAAAAACGGCGACCGTGTGATATCCTTGGGAAGCGATACTTCTGCAAAATCACTGACGCTTAACCGAGCATTCTCATGGGTATATTCTCAGGATAATTCCGAGGACTATACTGTTAAGCTTCTTAAAAATGTTAATATATCGTCTGCCCTCGCTCCTTCAAAGACGTACGATCAAAGCAACATTAAAACAGTGAGGATAGACGGTAACGGGCATACCTTAACCGCAACTCAAAAGGCGGGAATATTCTGCCAGCTGGGTCTTTATAACCTTTACGTTTACGACCTTAACATGGTGTCCTCAAACGGAGATTCCCTTGATTGGACCTACAGTACTGCCAGAGGTGGAGTCCCCGAGAACTTTGAGCACTTTACGGCATGGTTTGAAAACTGCACACTTATTCCTGCCAGCGGAGCGGGAGCGGGAACTGTAAAAATACACGGAAAGGCAGACAGCAACAGTATCTATAACGTTACCTTTAAGGATTGCCGGCTTACGGCGACCAATACGGTATCTCAGTTCTATATTCTCGGAAAGCCTACTTTGACTCTCAATATTGTGGGAACAGAGCTTAATAGCCTTGGCGGTGCGACAGGTGATGTTCGATTCGGCTATATGTTTGCGTCCCAGGACGGAAGCAACGTAACGATAAACGTGTCAAACAGCGATAATAATACAGCTTTGCTTAACGAAAGCCTCGGTGTTTCCCGTGAAAGCGGTCTTATGGCGGATTTCCATAACACAGGTAGCATGGTAATGAATCTTGAAAAGGGAGTTAAGATATCGTTCAATACCCCCTATGATGTTAACCAGTATATAACAGCAGCCGATGATGTATCCCGTACAACCGTCAACGATAACGGAGCAGTATTTACACTTGGAAAAGAGGCTCTTTCGGCAGGTGCGGATATTTATCTCAATACAGGCAACCAAAGCTGGATAAAGAATTCCACAACCGCGTTTTACGGAAGCACTTATTCAGATAGCTCGGCAACGGAGGATGTGATCCTAACACGGCTTGGTGAGTTTGGTATGCAGGACGGAGCATCCGTAAGACTGACCTCTCCTACGGGTATTCGCTTTACCGCGGAGTTTGCCGAGGAGCTGCTGAACAGAGACGGAATAACCGTGGGATTACTTGTCGCAACCTACAATCCCAACGTTCCCCTTACAGGCGAGAACTTTACACATGAAGGACTTGCGACCATGTCGCTTAACTATATTGACCAGGAGGGCGCAGCAGGCAAATTTGGAGAGGATAACGGAGCGACCGTATTGAGAGTAGCACTTACGGGCATTCCCGAAAATGCTAACACATATCAGGCAAGGTTTGCAGCTCGCGCATACGTAAGGATAGGCGAAACCTATTGCTATTCCGATTTTAGCGAGGATCTCAATACGAGAAGTGTTTATGAGGTGGCAAGAAATCTGTTGGAAACAGAAGAATATAGGAATAACGAAATACTCCAAGGCATTATTGATACCGTTGAAAATTCTCTCGGAGAGTAATAGGAGGTGGATGCATGAAGAAAATATACGATACACCAACCTTAGAACTTGTGATCTTTCGATCCAATGATATTATAACGTCGTCAACCCCCTATTTCTATGATGAAAAGGAAGAGGAACATGTTCACGATATCAGCGGTTGGTTCAATTAAAGACTGCTATATAAGCCGAAAGGAATAATTTATGAAAAGGATAATAGCAGTCATGTTAATATTGGTTTCTGTTGCTCTTACCTCGTGCGGTGATTCTTCGCGGACAGTAAATACGGATAGTACACCAAGCGGTGATACCGAAAGCATCGACAATGGGGATGGAGGAAATACGGATACGAATGAAAAATCCATAGACATTTATATTATAGCCGGTCAGTCCAATGCTGTGGGGCATAGTAAGATAAACGATATGGAGACTATTGCGTCGGGAGTGCCCGGTGTGGTGAAGGGATACTCGAATATATACTATGCGGGCAACGCGCGGACGGATACCGTAGTAAGTAGCGTCCGATACATTATAGATAACGACGTTGATTGGCAAAATGTTACGGTGGGACTTGGCAGACAGGGAGGATATATAGGCCCTGAGCTTGGTATGGCGGAGGTTCTTTCGTCATATTACAACAAGAATACGGGGAAGGAAGCCGGAATTATTAAATTCGCACACGGTGGCACAAGTCTTTTTGATAAGTCTACAGGAAGCAATCAGTTCGGCAACTGGGTATCTCCCTCGTATGCTGAAGAGCTTGGACTTGGCTACGAGGACGGTGATGTTACGGGACAGCTCTATCGCGATCTTCTTTTGGAGGTTTCATCCAATATTCTTGCTTTAAAGAAAAAAGGCTATACCGATATAAAAATAAAGGGACTTTATTGGATGCAGGGAGAAAATGACAGAGGAGAGCCAAATAACTACGAAAGGGTATTTCCGACTTGGGTCAAAGATATAAGAGGAGACCTTTCGGATATGATGCGATTTATAAACGAAAGTAACGATGATAGCGGCGCATCAAGTATGCCCGTATTTGTTGGGACCATTTCAAAGACCTTTGCGTTAAGCGCAGGGGATAAGACGGGAGACGCTATCAACCAACCGTTTATAGATATGCAGAAAAGGCTTACGGGCATTATAGAAAATTGCTACGTTATAGACAATTCAAAATATGCTATAAATGTGTGGGAGTTCGAAAATGATAAGTGCGTTGTAGTAGGTGCGGACACATATCATTGGAATCAGAATGATATGATAAGCATAGGAAAGGACATAGGAAATGCGATTTTACGCAATTGTCTCTCAAGCTGGAATGATCAGGATGACGAACTTTGGAATACGATAACACAGACCGATCCAAACGGAGCAGGCTGGACCGACACAAAATAAAAATATCGGTTGCGCATATGCGCAACCGATATTTTTTATCTACATTTATGAAATGGAAGATGATTTTTCTTCTTTTTTTGCTTTTGTCCTTTTCCAAACGAGGGTTAGTACGGCAAAGACTAATATGAATAAAAACGTTGCCGTTGCCGCGCCCGATGTATCTATGAGAACGTCGATGACCGACGGACCGCGATCTTTACTTGTTTTTTGCAAAAGCTCGTCTATGCTTGCAAAGACTGCGCATATAGGCAGAGACAGAAGCGAGAAAAGAGAGGAAATATGTAATTTTTTCTTCAAGGATACAATGCGGAATGCCCAAAGGTCAATACAGACAAGTCCGCCGAGAACGGCAAATTCAAGAAAGTGCGCGCTCTTTCTGACCGTGTGCTCCGAAATGGGCTTTTCGATTCCGATACTTTGTGCTACGTCGTTTACGACCTCGTGTACCTTTCCGCTCTGCTCACTTGATTGCTCTCCTGTTTTGAGGGAATTTCCAAAGATAAAGGTGAGCCAAAGTACGGTAAGCAGAAGTGGAATAATATACCGAAGAGCCGTAAGGAAACGGGAATTTTGTATGCTCATAATAAACTCCGGTTATAATTTTAAAAAAACACTTGCAATTTTTTTAAGTGTGTGGTAAAATAATACGGCATGGTTTTATAGTATATGAAACGCACCACACTTTGTATTATACCATAAAGCTTAAAGATTTTCAAGAAAAAACAAAATATTTTATGCCTGCATAGTTAAATGGATATAATAAACCCCTCCTAAGGGTTAGTTATGGGTTCGATTCCCGTTGCGGGTGCCAAAAATAGGGGCTGCCAAATGGCAGCCCCTATTTTGGGTACCCGCCCGCGAACCCATCTTCTGCGCAAAGCGCAGAAATGGGTTCGCATACCCCGCCCGAAGATCGACAAGCTCGCTTGTCAGGCGCAGGGCGAGGGTATTCTCGCGTAGGCGAGATTCCCGAAATATCAAAGGAAAGAGGCACCCCTCATCTTCTGCGCAAAGCGCAGAAATGGGTTCGCATACCCCGCCCGAAGATCGACAAGCTCGCTTGTCAGGCGCAGGGCGAGGGTATTCTCGCGTAGGCGAGATTCCCGAAATATCAAAGGAAAGAGGCACCCCTCATCTTCTGCGCAAAGCGCAGAAATGGGTTCGCATACCCCGCCCGAAGATCGACAAGCTCGCTTGTCAGGCGCAGGGCGAGGGTATTCTCGCGTAGGCGAGATTCCCGAGATATTAAAGGAAAGAGGCACCCCTCATCTTCTGCGCAAAGCGCAGAAATGGGTTCGCATACCCCGCCCGAAGATCGACAAGCTCGCTTGTCAGGCGCAGGGCGAGGGTATTCTCGCGCAGGCGAGATTCCCGTTGCGATGCGTAAAAATTTCAACATATGCTTTCGATATTTTCTCTATTTTGCTTGATTTTCTCATGATTTTATGATATAATATACATGATAAATCATACTCTGGAAAGGAGAAAAAATGGCACTTGAAAACAAATTGGGACTAACCGATTCTGCAGAGCTTGCCCGCGAGGAAGAGCGCATAAGCAAAACGCGCGCAATAGAGCTTTTTGAAAGCAATTACCTTTCTGCACTAAAAGCAGGCAGTTTTGATGCGTTATCCAAAATTCACACATTTCTTTTCTCCGATATATACGGTTTTGCAGGAAAGATACGAACGGTCAATATGGCAAAGGGGAATTTCAGATTTGCCCCCTTGATGTATCTTGATTCCGCCATTGAGAATATAGAAAAAATGCCTCAGGGCAATTTTGACGAAATCATTGAAAAATACGTAGAAATGAATATAGCGCACCCTTTCAGAGAGGGAAACGGCAGAGCAACCAGAATATGGCTTGACCATATATTGAAATGCGAAATAGGCATGGTCGTTGATTGGAGCCTTGTAGATAAAGAGGACTATCTTCTTGCTATGGAGAGAAGCCCTATCAAGGATATTGAGATCAAGCATCTCCTAAAAAATGCACTTACAGATAAAATAAACGACCGAACCGTGTTTATGAAAGGCATTGATAACAGCTACCACTATGAAGGGTATGCAACCTATAAAGTCGAAAATTTGAAATAACGTGTATAAAACCCCCGCTTGAATCCAAGCGGGGTGCTGTGCTGTATTCATAGATGCTGATAAAAGAAATTATGTCAACATTTTTGCTTGTTACAGATCAGATAAAAAATATGCTTCCCACGTCGCAAAGATGTTCGTCCGAAAGGGAAACGGCGGTTATGCCGTGCTTTTTACAAAATTCCGTAATTTTTTCTCCGTCGGGGTGCATTTTTAAGTCTCCGGCAAAAATGAGCTTGTCTTCGAGAACTCCGCAAGCTCCGCCAATAAAGCCGTAAGGGAATCCATCAAGATTTATGTGTCCCCCACTTATCTCAAGAACGGCAAGTCCTTGTGAGAGAGCGGCTTTTTTTATTGCTTTGTCCGAGGTTATTACGGCACTGTCAGACACGGGGCAGGCGGTGCATCTTGCGTATCCCTGATTTACGTTTACTACCGTATACCCCTTTTCTTCTGCGTATCCTATAACTGTCCTTGAAATTTTGTCTGCCCTTGCGAAAATGTATTTTCCCACAACGAGACAGTTGAGCAGAATGTCGTCGGGGTAGCTTTTACCTAACTTTTCGGGTATAATCTTTATTTCATATTCGCGTTTTTCTGCTGCTGCCCGAAGATGCGATGAGAGGGTATTTTCGTGAGTGAACAATATGTTCCCTAAAGGAAGCACCGAAAGATCTGCATGATGAGCTACGCGGGCTTCGAGATTTGGATTATTTTCTAAAATTATAAGTTCAGCGCCAAGCGCCTTTATTGCGTCTCTGCATTTTTGCGAAAGTCCGCTACCTGCTATTGCTAACATAACAACTCCTATATAAAACAAAAAAGCAGCTATACCACTGCTTTTTTATTTTGCACTTATTATTTGTTTCGGTGGGACACGAGAGCTTAAGCTCTGGTAACCTTGCCGGAACGAAGGCAACGGGAGCAAACAGCCACAGTCTTGGGCGTACCGTCAACGATAGCCTTAACCTTGCGGATGTTGGGCTTCCAAGTTCTGTTTGTCTTACGATTGGAGTGGGAAACAGCGTGTCCGAAAACAACACCCTTACCACAGATACTGCACTTTGCCATAACGACACCTCCTTGTATGCACTGTTCGCGCATCTATCTTAAAGTAAAAATTTAATACAAAACTCATAAAAATCGTGTTTTGACGACATTCACGCTCTCTATTATAACATAACCGAAATCGAAATGCAAGAGTTTTTTTAAAGTTTTCTTAAAAATTTTTTAAAAATTAATTCCCCCCTAGGGGAACTATTTGGGCAAAATGTTGAAAATCACCCGAAAAGCGGTTTATAAGAGCTCTCCGAAGCATTTATGTCCATCGGTTCCGCTCAGCCTTACCGTTACCGTTTCGTGGCAAAGCTCATCCGATGCGGGAATGGCAACCTCTATAAATTCCGCCGTATGCCCATAGCCGAATCCGTCCTTGACCGTTTCTATAAGAACGTCCTTAATCGGTGAGTTCTTTATTTCGTTTTCGAGAATATCTTTTCTTATACAGTGTACGAGCGCTTCAAGTCTGTGCAGACGCTCTTTTTTTATATCCTCGGGTATTTGCTCCTTCATAAGAGCGGCGGGAGTGCCTTCGCGTTTTGAATACGGGAAGATGTGTACGTTGAGAAATCCTGCTTTTTTCACAAAATCGTAGGTGTCAAGGAAGTCTTCCTCGGTCTCTCCCGGAAATCCGACTATAACGTCTGTCGTAAACTGAACTCTCGGAATTGCTCCGCGCAGAAGCTCAATAGCTTTCATCGCCTGCTCCTTGTTATATTTGCGCTTCATAAGAGCGAGAATTCTGTTGCTTCCGCTCTGTAAGGAAAGATGAAAATGAGGAGCAAGAGAAGAGAGGTTTGACATCCTGCTTACGAGCTTTTCGTTTATTGATGCAGGATCAAGTGAGCCGAGACGTACTCTGCCTATATTCTCTATGGCATCAACGCCTTCAAGCAGATCTGCAAAGGAGGCGCAGGGAAGATCCTTGCCGTAGGAAGCGGTCTCGATTCCCGTAAGAACCACCTCGCGGCAACCGCCCCTCGTAAGAGCGACAACCTCGGATATTACGGCTTCGGGTCTTTTTGAACGTATCCTTCCTCTTGCCGATGGAATTATGCAGTAGGTGCAATGACTCTCACAGCCGTCCTCTATCTTCACGTAGGCTCTTGTACGGTCAAAATGAGTAATATTCATTTCCTCAAACTCCGAGGAATTTATATCGGATACGTATATCCTTGGAGAAGTGAGCTTTTTGCCCGACGAAAACAACTCCTCGGCAACCGACGCGCAAAGGAGCTTTTCGCCGTTTCCGATGATTGCGTCGATTCCCGAAATTTTTGATAGCCTGTTGGGAGAGGTTTGAGCAAGACAGCCGGTTACGATTATATAAGCAAGGGGATTTTTTGACATGGCTCTGCGGATGAATTGTCGGGCTTTTCTGTCAGATTCGGCGGTAACCGTGCAGGTGTTTATTATATATACGTCG
Organism: Oscillospiraceae bacterium; assembly: GCA_015064735.1. Lineage (GTDB taxonomy): Bacteria > Bacillota > Clostridia > Oscillospirales > CAG-272 > HGM12713. The sequence continues at coordinate 16,277 of SVRP01000015.1, read as the reverse complement.
CACTTGCCGTCAGGAGAAGAAACCGTAAAGCCTTTTTCTTCAAGAGCTTCGGCGATAGCCTCGGATTCGTACTGGTTTACCTTGCATCCGAGAGTATATATTCCCGCGGTACTGTTTCTGATGTTCATAGCATTCCCCTTTCGTTTTCGGTACACAATATTTTACCATCTTTTTCATCTTTTGTAAAGAGAAAAACGATTTTATGATTTTAAATTTACTCAATATTATTGAAATATAAATAAAAATAGATTATAATGTAGTTAATATATAACAGAGGATTACACAATGAGAGAAATAACGGTAAAGAAAAACGACGCGGGGCAACGTCTTGATAAGTTTCTTACAAAGGCTGTCAAGGGGCTACCCACGTCTATGATGTATAAGCTTATACGAACAAAGAAGATAAAGGTAAACCGTAAAAGGGCAGAGCAGAAATATATACTCTGCGAGGGAGATACGGTACAGCTTTTCATAAGAGAAGAATTTTTCGACTCACCCGAAAAGGATAACGGCGCGCTGTCAAGAATTATTCCAAAGCTCAATATACTCTATGAGGACGAAAATATAATGCTGCTTAACAAGCGCCCCGGTGTGCTTGTTCACGAGGATACCGAGGGAGCTGAAAATACTCTTGCCATGCACCTGAAAGCCTATTTGCTTCAAAAGGGCGAATACCATCCGAACGAGGAGCAGTCGTTCGCGCCCGCGTTATGTAATCGAATTGACCGAAACACAGGCGGAATAGTTATTGCAGCTAAGAACGCTGAGGCGCTCCGCGTTATGAACGAAAAAATAAGGGAAGGGCAGATAAGCAAGTTTTATCTTTGTCTCGTTCACGGTATACCGAAGAAAAAGCAGGATAAGCTTTATGCCTTTCTGCGAAAAAACGCAAAGGATAATACGGTGGAGGTAAGAAATGCGCCATTTGCGGGAGCTAAGGAGATAATCACGGGATACAGAGTTATTGAAGAAAGAGGCGACTGTTCACTTCTTGAGGTTGAGCTCTTTACTGGAAGAACGCATCAGATACGCGCGCAAATGGCTGCTATCGGACATCCTCTTGTCGGAGACGGTAAGTACGGTGTTAACCGCGAGGAAAAAAAGAGCGGATACAAATATCAGGCACTTTATTCCTACAAACTGCATTTCAAGCCTACGGGAGCGGAAAATCTGCTTTCCTATCTTGAGGGCAAGACCTTTTCCCTTGACAGAGAAGATATTTGGTTTGTTAAGGAGAAACAATAATAATGATATTAACCGATAAAAAATACAAAAGATTTTCCCTGTTGGCTGTTTCGGGTGTGCTTACGGGACTTGTTCTTGCGTTTCCGATTTTAGGTATTCTTGAATGGATATCTCTCGTACCCTGCGCGGTTTTTTTCCTCTGCTACGGAACAGACAAAACGGTCAAGCTTAGGCATATATATCTTTACGGCTTCTTTATGCTGTTCCTGTTTTACGTGGTGAACTACCATTGGTTCATGAAGCTTTATCCTCTTGCGTTTATAGAGGGAATAACTAAATTTGGAGCCGCCGCTCTTCTTTTGTTCGTATGGTTTGGTCTTTCTGCCTTGCAGGCGGCAATTGGCGGACTTTCCATGCTCCTTATGGCGGTGGTGCTCAGAGCGAGACCCATGGAAAGATTTGCGTTTCTCCGCCCCATAGCCGCCGCATCTGTCTGGGTAATATTCGAGTGGTCATTTACTCTTGTGTGGTGGTGCGTTCCGTGGGGACGCTTGCCCATAGGACAGTCGAAAATGCTTGTGGGCTTGCAGACGGCATCTTTGTTCGGCTCGTATTTTATAACCTTTATAATCGTTGCGGTTAACTTTTATATTGCTTACGCTCTCGTTGCTTTTATTGCTGACAGGCAAAAGGGAAAGAATGCGGTAAAGCGCTCCTCGATAGTTATTGCTGCAATGCTCGCGTTTAATTACGGAATGGGAGCTGTTCTTTGGTTTGCAAATAAGACCGATACCGAAAATGCAAATAAAATAAGAATAGCCTCGGTTCAGGGAAATATCCCCTCGGGAGACGTATGGACGATCGAAACCGACGTAAAGACCGAGCGCGCATTTAAAAAATATACTCTCCTTGCCTCTGAGCAGGGAGCCGACATTGTCGTATGGCCCGAAACGGCATTTCCTTACACCCTACGCGATGAAAATTCACTGTACGATTATATCTCGGGTACCGCAAAAATGGCTAACGTTACAATATTGGCGGGAGTATTTACCGAGGACGACGATTATAAGTATAATTCCACGGTCTGCTTTGGTCCCGACGGAAAAATGACCGAGTTTATTTACAACAAAAGACACATAGTGCCTTTCGGGGAGTATGTTCCCATGAGCTGGCTTGTGGATAGCGTAATGCCGGATCTTGGCAATCTTCTGACTACGGGAAGCGACCTTTCCGTTGGCAGGGGAATGATAGTATTCGACCTTGAGCAAGGAAAGGTGGGAAATCTCATCTGCTTTGACTCGATTTATGAGGACGTAATGTTACAGGGGACAAGGGACGGAGCCGAGGTGTTCGTCCTTCCTACCAATGACTCGTGGTTTACCGATTCCGCGGCTATCTATATGCACGGAGCCCAGGCACAGATCAGGGCGATAGAGTGCGGCAGATATATTTCGAGAACCGCGAATACGGGTCTTACCGCGGTAATAACGAACAGGGGCGAAATAGTTTCCGAGCTTCCCCTGCTTGAGGAGGGAATGCTTTGCGAGGACGTTTATCTCCGAAGCGACAGAACGCTGTACAGCTATATCGGCAACCTTTTCGTGTATATCTGTATTGCATTTGCGGCGGGAGCAGAGGCATGGCATATAGCTTATACGGTCAAAAAACGCAAGAGTGAAAAAACCTAAAATTCATAACAAAAAAAGCTGATTTTAAGTCAAAAAAAGACCTTTTTATGACGGTGAATGTATGATAAAATACACTTGGGATAATAAATTCCAAAACAATCTAAAATAAAGGCAACAGGAGGAAGCTATGAAGTATAAAACTTGGATAAAAAGCCCAGAAACAGTTGAAGGCGCCGTTCTTTCCTTCAGAAAAAGATTCAACGTGGAAGGGGATGTCAAAAAGGCGACCCTTTGCGTGTCGTCTCTTGGAATATACAAAGCGTCTATAAACGGCAAGAAGGTGGGAGATCAGGTGCTGACCCCCGGCTGTACCTCTTACGACGCAAGAATAATCTACAACACCTATGACGTTACCGAAAATATCAGGGACGATAACCTTATAGATATTTCGGTAGGAGGCGGCTGGGCTATAGGTCGCTACGGTCTCGGACTTTCCACGGGAGCCTTTGGAAAGGACGTGTGCGCCGTTGCGGAGCTTTCAATAGAAATGGCTGACGGAACGGTTCATTATATCGTTACAGACACCACATGGGAGGTATACACCACCAAGGTTACCTTTGCCGATCTTTACGAGGGAGAGACAATAGATAAGACTGCCGAGGAAAGATATATCGGCGAGGCTGTAAAGGATGGTCGAGAGTTCAACCTTGTTCCCCAGATGGGTGCGGACATATGTGAAAACGAGGTTTTGGCGCCCATAGAATTAATAATCACCCCCAAGGGAGAGAGAGTTCTTGATTTCGGTCAGAACATGACGGGATACGTTTCTCTCAAAATAAAGGGAGAAAAGGGTGAAAGAGTAGTTCTTTCCCACGGAGAGATCCTTGATAAGGATGGCAATTTCTACAATGCGAATTACCGCTCCGCTAAGAATATTCTTACCTTCGTGCTTGACGGAGAGGAAGATTTCTTCAAGCCCGAATTTTCCTTCCAAGGCTTCCGCTACGTGCGTATTGACGAGTACCCCGACAGAGAAATCGACGTAAACGGCTTCAGAGCGATCGCAGTACATTCCAAGATGGACAGAACGGGAAGATTTGCCTGCGGAGACGCAAGAATCAACCAGCTTTACCATAATATAATATGGGGACAGAAGGGCAACTACCTTGATATTCCCACCGACTGCCCTCAGAGAGACGAGCGTCTCGGCTGGACGGGAGACGCGCAGGTATTCTGCCGTACCGCGGCTATGAACTTTGATGTTCGTAAGTTCTTCGTAAAGTGGCTTGGCGACCTTCGCGCCGAGCAGAGAGAGGACGGCGCGGTGTACGGCGTTTGTCCTCAGAAGTTCGGAAGCGGATATATGACCAGAATATCGGCAGGCTGGGGAGACGTTGCTACGGTCGCTCCTTGGGTAATGTACGAAATATACAACGACAAGAGCTTCCTTGCCGATAACTTCGAGATGATGAAGAAATGGGTAGAGTACATAAGAGGCGTGGGAGATGATGAATATCTCTGGCTTTCGGGCTATCACTACGGAGACTGGCTCGCTATGGATGCGGGAGAGGATTCCTATGTGGGAGCTACATCCAACGACCTCGTAGCTACCGCGTTTTACGCGTATTCCACAGAGCTTGTCATAAAGGCGGGCGAGGTTCTCGGAGAGGACGTATCCTTCTACCGTGAGCTTCTTGTAAACATCAAGAGACGCTTCCGTGAGTATTTCATGGATAACGGAATGCCCAAGGATGAATTGCCCTTTACCGAGGTATGCCCCGAAAATAAAAAGGGTGTCGTCGATACGGTAAGACGCGGAATGACCCAGACAGCCCTCGTGCTTATCCTTTACTTTGACCTTTGCTTGCCCGAGGAGAGAGAGGCTATTGCTGACAGGCTTGAGGAGCTTATCCGTGATTTTGATGACAGAATGACAACAGGCTTCCTTGGAACTCCCTACATACTCCATGCACTTTCAGCGTGCGGAAGAACCGAGACCGCATATAAGCTCTTCTTCCAGAATAAGAATCCCTCGTGGCTCTATTCGGTTGACCACGGCGCAACCACCATCTGGGAGCACTGGAACGGAATAAAGGACGACGGAAGCTTCTGGAGCACCGATATGAACTCCTTCAATCACTACGCTTACGGTTGCGTTGCCGAGTGGATCTACGGAACCGTATGCGGCGTAAAGCTCCTTGAGGCGGGATATAAGAAAATAAAGCTTGCGCCCGTACCCAACAGGAAGCTTGGCTTTGCCAAGTGCGCCCTTGAGACAGTATCGGGAAGAATAGAGAGCCATTGGTACTATACAGGAGACAGAATAAACTATGAGTTCACCGTTCCCGCAGGTGCCGAGGCTGTTATCGCCTTACCCAACGGATACACGGAAACGGTAGGAGGCGGAACTTATACCTATTCACACAAGGTGTAAAATATGAGATGGATGATGTTCAGGACTCCCAAGGAAAGGGATAACGGACTTCCCGACGGAGAGCCGACATACGATGGAGTACCCTTACACAGAACTTATGGGCAAAAGCGAAAAAAAAGACCCGTAACGGAGTTTGCGGTAACGGTTTTTGCGGGCTCTGCGCTCTTTTACGTGCTTTTGATTCTTGCATTGGCGCTTCTTGCTATAATAACAGCTGTACTTATGTTTATAGATATACTTGTTTCCACGGTATTTGTTCTGATAGCGGGAAGTATTCTGTTTCTTGCTTTGACAAAGACTCTGCGCAAAAGAAGAAAGCTTGAGCGCAAAATAAAAAATCTTTGCAAGAAAAAGGGATATACCCTTGAAAAAGCAGTAAGGGGAATGAATGCTTTTCGGTGGAGCTGCAAAAGACCCAGCTTTATACTTAAAACCGAGGCTTGCGAGTATTACGTCCATTATCTGACTGTGGGACACTATAACTCATCAATGGTATTTCAAGGAAAGAGCGAAATAAAGCTCATAAAATATCCCATAAATAACCCATTTACCGTCATCGTAGGCAGTAAACCGAAAATAATTACCGTGAAAAGCGGATTTGAAGCTCTTCCGGAAAATGATGAAGGTAAGATGGGAAAGAGAGTAATTCTCGTAAATCCCGTTTGCCGAGAAATGTATGCCAAGAGCAAGGACGGCGGAGTTGTGGCAACGGGAAACGGTTTTTCGGATTTTGGTTTTACCGTATATACGGGCAGCGGATTTTGCGAGGCTGTAGAGCGGGATAGCGAAGAATATGAAAAATTAAAAAACTAAAAATAAAAATACAAAGGAGAAAACAATCATGGCAAACCGTATCGTATTAAACGAAACATCCTACCACGGCGCGGGCGCTATTAAGGAGATAGCGACCGAAGCAAAGGCAAGAGGCTTTAAGAAGGCATTCGTATGCACCGACCCCGACCTTCTTAAGTTCGGAGTATCCAAGAAGGTAACCGACGTTCTTGACGGGGCAGGTCTTGCTTACGACATCTACTCAAACATCAAGCCCAATCCCACAATTGAGAACGTGCAGACAGGTGTTGAGGCATTTAAGAAGAGCGGAGCAGACTATATCGTAGCTATTGGCGGAGGCTCCTCTATGGACACCGCAAAGGCTATCGGTATCATCATCGCTAACCCTGAATTTGAGGACGTTCGCAGCCTTGAGGGAGTAGCTCCCACAAAGAATCCCTGCGTACCGATAATCGCAGTTCCCACCACTGCAGGAACCGCAGCAGAGGTTACTATCAACTACGTTATCACCGACGTTGAGAAGCAGAGAAAGTTCGTTTGCGTAGACGTTCACGATATTCCCGTAGTTGCAGTTGTTGACCCCGACATGATGAGCTCTATGCCCGCAGGTCTCACTGCCGCAACAGGAATGGACGCGCTTACCCACGCAATCGAGGGATATATCACAGGAGCTGCATGGGAAATGACCGATATGTTCCACATTAAGGCTATCGAGCTTATCGCTAAGTCTCTCCGCGGAGCAGTTAAGGGCGAAAAAGAGGGCAGAGACGGAATGGCTCTCGGTCAGTATATCGCAGGAATGGGCTTCTCAAACGTAGGACTTGGAATAGTTCACTCTATGGCTCACTCTCTCGGCGCGCTTTACGATACTCCCCACGGAGTTGCAAACGCTATCCTTCTTCCCACCGTTATGGAATATAACGCAGAGGCAACCGGCACAAAGTACCGCGACATCGCTATCGCTATGGGCGTTGAGGGTGTTGAAGGCATGAGTGTAGAGGAGTACCGCAAGGCAGCTGTTGATGCTGTTAAGAAGCTCTCGGCTGACGTGGGAATTCCCGCAGACCTTAAGGCTATCGCAAAGAAAGAGGACGTTCAGTTCCTTTCCGAGTCCGCATACGCAGACGCTTGCCGTCCCGGAAATCCCAAAGAGACCTCGGTAGAGGACATTAAGGCTCTTTACCTCTCTCTTATGTAATTCGTAAATCTAATAAAATAAACTCACGAGCGGTCTCAAACGAGACCGCTCGTGTCGTATGTTGTCGCAAAATCACCTCTTGACAGTATAGGAAAAATATGGTATAATGAGACTGTAAAAGAAACGTCCGACGGAAATGCGCCGAGCGGGGATATATAAAATCTTCAAACAGTACGCAAAGCGCATAGATTCGAGCATGGGGATCTATGTGCTTTTTTATATCAAGACATTTTTCAAAGAGAAAGGAGAAAACGAAATGAAAAAGAAGTTTACAGCTATTCTCTTGTTATGTTCCTTGTGCTTGGCAATATGTGCCTGCGATATGAATGCACTTGATGAAGTTAATCAGAACAATTCGACAGAAACGTATGCGAAAAATAATACAGAGAAAACAGAAGGACAGGATATCACTGAAGAATCTGATACTATTATTGAGATAGAGGTTGAACTTTTGACAATCGAATCGGAAGCCGAGTACACAGATTTTTTGAATTCAAACGAGATGCCAGCTGATTTCGTATCATATGATAAGATTGAAGCTATAGGGACTTTTTACGGATTGGTTTTTTTAAGTGATGCCTATAGAAACGATTATTCGTCGTATATGTATTCGCTTATTGATTCCAATGGGGTAGAAATTACATTATACGTTGATCATTGTGATGAGACTTTATCAACATCAAGTTCTATTTTAGGTGTGAACGAAATGGATATGCGCTTGCTGTCAGACGAAAGTAGTGGCGCCTATGTGTCCGATAATATAGAGTATCGCTATGTTTCCGGAAAACTTCTTTCGATTTCGTGGAAAGCACAAAATATCAATTATACTCTGTGTGGATCGATGCTTCTTTCGGGCTATCCGCTGACAGAATCAACGTTTGTCGGAAAACTGCTCAATACCGACACAGCTTTGCAAGCGTTGGAGACTGTTTTTGGTGAAATCACGAAATAGAATGTTTCGACAGACTGACGAGCGGTCTCAAACGAGACCGCTCGTGTCGTATATTGTCGCAAAATCACCTCTTGACAGTATAGGAAAAATATGGTATAATAGGATTGTAAAAAGAACGCCCGACGGAAATGCGCCGAGCGGGGATATATAAAATCTTCAAACAGTACGCAAAGCGCATAGATTCGAGCATGGGGATCTATGTGCTTTTTTATATCAAGACATTTTTCAAAGAGAAATGAGAAAAAGTTATGAAACAAAAGACTATGCGGTTGAAAATGCCGTTGAAGAACTAAATATAGACTCCGTATGCGTTGTATATGGTGCGACTTGAAATTTGAACTCATAGGAGAGAATCGTTATGAAAAAGATAAAATTCATTCCATATCTAATTGTTTTTAGCATTTTGATTATATCAATTGCCTCATGTTCTCCCAAGTCTATACCAGAAGCAGAAATAAAAAATGTAAATTTAGACGAATATTACGAAAGCCTTCCTTTGAAGTATAAGGAAATGAAGCTTAACGGTATTTATCAGTTGACTCTTTATGACGATTTATATTCAGGCTACATTGATTGTGAAGGAATGTATGAGGACAAATATGAAGCAAAAAAATATATTTCTCAAACAGCTGACACCCAAAAAACTCTTTTGTTAAACAATACAATTATATCCCTCGACTATGTCGAAAGCTATTTCTGTACAGAAAATCTTTTTCCGAGTAATATGTATAAAAACGAAGAATACGGTGTTACTGTGTACTATTCCGATATAAACGACAATATTTTCTCGATTTCCTTCGGAAATTTGCAACCCAAAATATTAACCGACAACCTAAACGATAAAGCCGCCGTACAGCGTGCTTGCTATGAATACTTGACGGCTCATACCGAAAATCTGAATTTGGAAGCGTACACGCCTCAAGTAATACAAAACGAAACCTATTACTCGGTTGTCTATACCAAATTCGTATCGGGGCTACAAACTAATGATTTTATAAGGTTAAATGTTGGTTTTGACGGTAATTTGCAGTATATTGTTTTTTCTCAAAAATATGTGTACGGTAATTTCAGCGATGAAGATAAACAACATCTTGATATCATACTTGAAGAAGCGGCAAAACCTGTGGCTGATTTTTTGACCAGGGAAATCATTGAATATAAAGACGAATTGGGGTTGGAAGAAGACGGACCAGCTACATATGAGGGATATGAATTAAAAAATGAGCTAAGTTTAATGTATTCTAATGGAATGATATGCATTGATTTTTGCGGGGAGCTTCTTTTTGAACCGTTTGGAATTAAGGTGCCGTTAGATGCTATAATCGCGATAAAGGATTGTCGCGATAAAATCTCGGCTCCAAATGTTATTTTTATGCCGTAATATGTAATATATAAAATTTTAACTACAAATACAGCAGGGCGGGCGGTCTTGAAGAATTTCGAGACCGCCCGTAAACATTTTATTTAATTATTTTCCGTAGCTTCGGCTTGAATCTGTTCTTTTCTTTGCTTCGGCTTGCAGAAGATCATTATCATAATTCTGCCCACCGTATATACGAAGATGAACGCCATAAGAGCCTCGCCGAATACGGGGAAGCGTTGCGCTCCGAATCTGCGCAGGGTAACTATCAAAGGAATCAGCGATATTGCCGCGTCAAGGTAATAAAGGTCTCTCCAGATTATGCGGAGAATGGGGGGAATAGCTATCATGATAGCCGTGCTCTTGAAGGTCGAAAGGTCAAGACCGTCCTTTATCTCAAATAGCTTTCCTTGAATAAGATTCATTTTTTCGGGCTCGATGCCGTCAAGCTTTCCAACAGTGCGGTAGATATAAAGAACGAAAACCACCGTCATAAGGGCTACGAGGTCGATTCCTATCGCCGCCCGACAGCCTCTGTCCGCTTTATCCATGCGGATGCACTCAATGAGACAGCCGAAAACGTGAATGAGTCCGAGAACGATATAAAGCATGGGGTATTCCTTGATCCTGTTATCGGCAAACATTATAAGGGTATAAGCGAGGGGAAGTACCGATACTGCCACCGTAAGATAGGGTAGCCTCGTAAATATGAGCGAAAAGATACATGAAAAAAGGAAGAGGAGAATCAGGGGAATAAAGAACGAATATCCGAGCTCGGGCTCTAAAAAGAACTTGATCTTTTCTTTCATGGATTCAATTTCCTTGAAATCGTAGCCCATATATCTGCAAAAAACGTACATAGCCGCTGAAAATGCGGCAAAACCGGCGCAGATATCTGTAAAACGCTTGAAATTGCTCATAGCCTCTCCTTTCTCTCATAATATTACACTGAGTATTATACACCTTTTTTGCGTTCTTTGCAAGATAAATTTGCAATATACCCTCATTACGAGGTAAAAAGTAAAAAAAAAGAAAAAAAGGTCTTGCAGAAAGCTCTGTAAAATGTTATAATATATACGTTAACATGGGGAAGTGTAGTCCTCAAAAATCGAATTTTAAGGAGATTGTCAATGAATACTTCGGAAATTAAGGTACACATTAAAAACGGCGGTCTTAACGAAAGACTTACTTACATCTACGGCGAGGCAGCTCTTGAGGCTCAGAAGGCGAGATACATAAAGGCGGTTGACGAGTTTGCTTCAATCTACGGCGCCAATAGGCAGGTTTCTCTTTTCTCTGTTGCGGGAAGAAGCGAGCTTTCGGGCAACCACACCGACCACAACTACGGTTGCGTTGTTGCGGCTTCCATTGACCTTGATATAATTGCGGTTGCGTCCGCAAGAGAGGACAGTGTTATCCGAATTAAGAGCGAGGGCTTCCCCGAGGATGCGGTAGACTTTTCTTCATACACTGCTCCCGTAGCTGAAAAGTTCGGCTCTTCCGAGTCTATCATCGCGGGCATGTGCGCGGGCTTTAAGAAGGACGGCTACAAAATAGGCGGATTTGACGCATACACCACGTCCAATGTGCTCAAGGGCTCGGGACTTTCCTCTTCGGCTGCATTTGAGGATATGGTAGGAAATATTCTCAGCCATATGTATAATGACGGAAAGGTAGATAACGTAGAAATAGCGAAGCTCGCTCAGTATTCCGAGAACGAGTTCTTTGGTAAGCCCTGCGGACTTATGGACCAGGTAGCTTGCGCTGTCGGCGGTATCGTTGCTATTGATTTTAAGGATCCCAAGGCGCCCGTTATTGACAAGGTTGATTTTGACATTACCGAAAAGGGATATAATCTTTGTATCGTAAATACCGGCGGAAACCATGCAGACCTTACCGACGATTACGCGTCTGTTCCCGCAGAGATGAAGGCTGTTGCCGCTCATTTCGGCTGCAAGGTGCTTCGTGAGGTTGACGAGAGCAAGTTTATATCTGAGATACCCGCTCTCCGTGAGAAGGTAGGCGACAGAGCAATTCTCCGCGCGCTCCACTTTTTCAACGAGAACAGACGCGTTGCAAAGCAGAAGGCAGCCTTGAACGCAGGAGATCTTGATAGCTATTTTGCTGAAGTTCTTGCATCCGGTAAGTCCTCTTTCTGTTATCTCCAGAACGTATATACAAGCAAGAATCTCTCCGAGCAGGGACTTTCCTTGGCTCTTTGTCTTGCAGAGGATTATCTTACGGGTAAGAAGGCTGCATGGAGAGTACACGGCGGCGGATTTGCGGGAACCATTCAGGCTTACGTTCCCTTTGCGGAGGTTGAAGGCTTCAGAGCCCTTATGGATTCCGTATTCGGAGAGGGTAAGTGTATAGTTCTCCGTATAAGACCCGAGGGCGCTGTTAAGATATTCTGATAGCAGAGAAAATCAATGTCAAAAAAGAGAAAAAATATAAGACGTAGGGAAGAACCCCAAAATCGTGAGGAGATAGCCGAAAAGAGAAAAGCGCTGGGCAAAATGCTGATGCTCGTATTGGTGGTAGCCATTATATTCGGATTTTACCGCGCCATGCTGAATTTCAGTTTCTTCAAGGTGGTTTTCTGGGTTTATCTTGCAGCGTTGCCCATACTTATAATTGCATATTTTATCTACAATAAGGGTATGTCCGCCAAGGGCGTTACCGAGGATATGCTTCCCGATGAATGGAGCGACGAGGAAAAAACAAAATTTATTGAGGACGGAAAGCAAAGACTGAGAAAATCATCGTGGATGCTCATGGGAATCATAGGGCTTCTGTTTACGTTTTCCTTTGATCTTATAGAGCTTTTTGCTGTTCCCCTTTTTAAGGGTATGTAAATGGTAAAAATATGACTGAATGCAGAATAGTTGCGCTGTATTCTGGATCAGGCGGAAATTCGGTGTATATCAGGGTGGCAGATACTGCCATCCTGATAGATGCCGGAAAAAGCGCTAGAAGACTTTGCGCAGCGCTTAAGGAGATAGGCTCGGACATAGGAATGATCCGAGCAATTTTTGTAACTCATGATCACACAGATCACACATCGGCACTTGAGGTGCTCTCAAAAAAGAATAATATTCCGATTCATATAACAGAGGAATCGGCTAAGATATTTGACAGATTCTCGGTATGCGAAGTACGCAAGAATCTCATAAGGCATACGCCTATCTATTCTGTGGAGTTGGGAGATGTTACCGTAAGCTCGTTTATGACTCCCCACGACAGCCTTATGAGCGTGGGATACAGAATAGAATTTTTCGACGGAGAAAGAAAAAGAGCCTTTGGAGTGGCTACCGATATAGGATACGTAACCGAGGATATCAAAGAGGGACTTTGTGGCTGCGAGGCAGTTGTTATCGAGTCTAACCACGATATAAAAATGCTGAAAAACGGACCTTATCCACAGGAGCTGAAAAAGCGTATTCTTTCAAATAGAGGACATCTTTCAAATAAGGATAGCGCGGAGCTTTGCGCATATCTTGCGGCAAACGGAACGAAAGCCTTTTTGCTTGCGCACCTGAGCGAGGAAAATAACGAGCCATCCTTGGCGCTTGAGGAGACCGAGATGGCGATATGCGACGAATGTACCGTCGTTGCCGTTGCCGACCCACAGTGTCCGACCGAGCTGAAAATACCCACCGACGAGGAGATGAAAAATGGTAGGAGTCAAATTTATAACCCTTGGAACGCTTAAAGAGCAGTATCTGCGAGAAGCGGCGGCAGAGTACGAAAAAAGACTTTCGGCATTCTGCAAAATACAGATTATTCAGCTTAAGGAAGAAAAGCTACCCGATTCTCCCACCGATGGGGAAATAGAAAAGGCTCTTGAAAGAGAAGCCGAAAAGGTCATGGCTGAAATCCCGCCGAGAGCATATAAAATTGCTATGTGCGTAGAAGGAAAGCAGCTTTCATCCGAGGAGCTTGCCCAAAAGCTTGGGGAGATATCCGAAAGATACGGCGAGGTTTGCTTCATAATCGGAAGCTCGCACGGACTGTCCGATAAGGTGAAGAAAGCCTGCGACGCAAGGATTTCGGTGTCGAAGCTGACTTTCCCTCATCAGCTTATGAGAGTGCTCCTTCTTGAAGCGGTTTACCGAGGCTTTAATATATTAAAGGGAACAAAATACCATAAGTAAAAATAAACATTTTCGAGCATAATACAGACTGCCATTTTGTAGAATACGGAAAAACTCAAAAAATACGAAAAAAACTAAAAAAAAACTATTGCTGATTTTTAAATATTGTGATAAAATATTTTCATAAAATCTTTTTTCAAAGATACGGAGGATAAATATGGATAACAACAGACGTCCCGAAACAATGGAGCGTATAACGACAAAAGAGCTTGCCGATGCATTTATAGCGGAGCAGGTAGCGGCGGTACGCGCTCAGGTTGGAGATAAAAAGGTGCTGCTCGCTCTTTCGGGCGGAGTAGACTCGTCGGTAGTTGCGGCTCTTCTCATTAAGGCAATAGGTAAGCAGCTCGTATGCGTACACGTAAATCACGGTCTCATGAGAAAGAATGAGTCCGAGAACGTAATTGAAATATTCAGAAACCAGCTTGACGCAAACCTTATTTACGTTGACGCTACCGATAGATTTTTGAATCTTCTTGACGGCGTAAGCGATCCCGAAAGCAAGAGAAAGATAATCGGCGGAGAGTTTATAAACGTATTTGCTGACGAGGCGAGAAAGCTTGAGGGCGTAGATTTCCTTGCGCAGGGAACTATTTATCCCGATATACTTGAAAGCATTAAGCAGGCAGAGGGAAAGAAGGCTGTTAAGTCTCACCATAACGTAGGCGGACTTCCCGAGGATCTTAAGTTTGAGCTTGTAGAGCCTATTAAGCTTCTCTTTAAGGATGAGGTAAGAGTAGTGGGTGAGGCGCTCGGACTTCCTCACGCAATGGTTTACCGTCAGCCGTTCCCCGGTCCCGGACTCGGTGTTCGTTGCTTGGGAGCTATTACTCGCGACAGACTACATGCGCTCCGTGAGGCTGACGCAATACTTCGCGATGAGTTCGATAAGAACGGACTTGCAGAGAAGGTATGGCAGTATTTCGTAGTAGTGCCGGATATGAAGAGCGTAGGTGTTAAGGACGAAAGCCGTTACGAGGGCTGGCCCGCAATAATCCGCGCTGTAAATACCAAGGACGCAATGAGCGCAACCATAGAGGAGATACCCTATGCGGTGCTCCATAAGATAACCGCAAGAATAACCGACGAGGTAGAGGGAATTAACAGAGTTCTTTACGACCTGACTCCCAAGCCTACGGGAACTATCGAGTGGGAATAATAAACGCAAGTCGAAAAAGCCTTATATATCAAGGATTTACGGCACTTGAAACGGATTTTTGATACCGTTTTGATACCAAACAGAATAATAAACAACGGCAGGAATGTAATAATTTCTTGTCGTTGTTTTTATATGCTGGTGTCGCTTCGGTGGCACCCTTTTCCTCTATATTCACACATTTTCGAAAAAATATGTTATAATTTTTTATAACGATGCAATGTGTAGCTATGTCTTCCTGTATAGTAGGGTGAAAGGCTTTCAAATAAATACGAAGGGAGGATCATTATGACAGACGAAAAAATTGTGGAATTGTATTGGGAACGTTCCGAAGAAGCAATTAAAGAAACCGATAAACAATACGGTCGATATTTTCACTATATCGCAAAGGAGATTCTTCAAGACGAAGAAGATGCAAAAGAAATTGTCAATGACACATATTTGAAAGCGTGGAATTCAATCCCGCCCGAGAGACCTAACCCCTTAAAAGCATTTCTTGGACGAATAACAAGACAGCTTTCTCTCAATCGACTTGAGCAGAATAAAGCACAAAAGCGCGGTGGCGGACAGTATCTTCTTGCACTTGATGAGCTTGCGGAGTGCATCCCCGATGGCAGCGGGAGTGAAGATCTCGCATCCAACATTGATTTAACAGATGCAATCAATCGGTTCTTGCGAAGCTTGCCTATCGAACAGAGGCGAGTATTTATCAAGAGATATTGGTATATGAGTTCTATTACCGATACCGCAACTTCTTTTGGGATGAGTGAAAGCAAGGTAACGTCGATTCTCTTTCGTGTTAGAAACAAACTGAAAGATCATCTTACAAAGGAGGGCTTTGATCTATGAAAAAGGAAAACATATCTAATGCACTTAATAACATTGATTTCGATATGGTCGAAGATGTATATAAGAGCACAAAAGTAAAAAAGAAAAAGACAAAGAGCTTATGGCTCAAATGGGGTACAATTGCAGCATGTCTCACAATAATGATTGTAGTCGCAGGAAATGTATTGCCTATGATGATTGATGATCCTAATATACCTCCAATTAGCACAACCGCTCCAAAAGATGAGGCAGGTGGTGTTAACGGCAAGGTAAATGTTCTTGAAGAGCTTACTATAATTGGAGATGAATACAAGTTCACAGATAACGAAGCAGTAGAATATCTAAGCAACGCAAAAGAGGCAATAGCAAACGACTTGAAAGTAAGCGGCATTAATGTTTCAAGGTTAGAAATAAAAGAAAAAGGATATTCCCATATTCGTACCGGTGATGACGGTAATTCAATAGCGGTAAATTGGCGCGACTATCTTGCATACGACGGAGATAAACTCGTTGCAATAATCCAAGTTACAAAAGAAGAAACAGGAATAAAACATTTTGTTTTGTTTGGTGCGCAGTGGTTTTCTCATTAT
>SVRP01000028.1 GCA_015064735.1 Oscillospiraceae bacterium | reverse complement strand
TTTAGAAAGAAGAACGGCTGTACACCCTCCGAATACAGACAAAAATATTCGAAATAAATGAAAAAGAATCACAAGCGTTCTCTTTTGTATTTGTGAAAGCATAAAAAAGCATAAAGAAAGAGCGACCTTGCGGTCGCTCTTTGTGTCTAAAGCCTTGATTTTATTATGTTTTGATTAAGCCTTGAAGTACCTCTCCAGCAGTCCCTCGAAAGCTTTGCCGTGGCGAGCCTCGTCGCGAACCATCTCATGAACGGTATCGTGGATAGCGTCAAGGTTAAGAGCTTTTTCTCTCTTTGCGAGGTAAAACTTACCCTCGGTTGCGCCATTCTCTGTTGCAACTCTCATCTCAAGATTTTCTTGGATAAATAATACAGTATCCGTTTATTGACTTGATTTCGATGCATCCGTTGTGCTCAAAAAGCTCTGCGCCATCAAAATCCAAACGGTATCTATGACCCTTATATTCCAATATTACGCTATCGCCTTCAATATGCGCATTCGCTGTTATACCACTCTTATACCAAAGAAGCGTATCGGAACGAATTTCTATTCTGTCATCATAAAAGATCACAGATTTTTCACCTAAATCCGCCCTTAAAACACCGTCGGCGAGTTTTTGAACCGAAAACGGTCTTGCGTCCGTATCAAGCATCAAGCCACACTGCTTTTTTTCCTCTTCGGAGCAAGTCCTGGTATCTACAATTGGCAAATTTTCATATATCGCGTCAAAGGTAGTGCAGGTATTTTCCAAATAAAGATCTTCTACCCGCTCGTCAAAGAGAAACAGGCTTCGGAAAAATATCTTGTCCTCAAAGCGAAACAGATTTGCCGTGTAGTTTTTGCAATCGTAATATACCGATTGCACGTCGGCGCTGTCAAAATTATCAAGAGCCACAACCGAGGTAGCGGGCGTTTCCTCCGGATATTGTTTTTTAAACCACTCCCCCGTATCTCCCATCTTTTGGAACAAAACGTCTTTGCGTTCCAGTAGCTGTTCTATCTGCATTTTAGTACCGTCAAGCACCTGTTGCTTGACCTCGAGGAAGCTGTTTTCCTGCCCTATCTGCGCATACGCAAAGCCAAGTGATTCCTCACCGTAGTAGCAATCGAACATCCATTTTACGATGTCGGGAGTACTTCCCATATACCAACAGGGCTCCAAGGTAAAGCAACCGAGCTTCCTTCCGGGATCCTTAAATTCGTCAGAGCCGTACTTTCTATTATCGTAATTATGTATGGGACACGGACCGAGCAGACGAAATATGGGAATATCCGTCTGCATTTCCCTGCTTTGCGCAGGGGTAAAGATATTGCGCCTTGAGGGGTAATAAGCCTGATTAAAATATCCCCCCAGCAAGGTGTACGCATCTGTATTAGCCTGATCGCGGCAGATTGCCACGGCAGAAATATCGTAATTCCTTGAAAGATAGTTTAGCGTATAGGTATCAATGACCCAACCCGCCACGGTCTTTGGGTAATATCCGAAAACTTCCTTAAATTTTCTCATAGCCTCGTCTATAAGAAGCTCTCTCTGGGACGGAGAATATGCCATAGAATATCCCGGAATAATATGCCAATCCCACTTCCAACCCCTATCGCTTCTATACGGAATACCGCAGGCAGTTGTCAGCGGCTCTACTATCTCATACCAAAGACCCAATTCGGTCTTATTTGTCGCCTCATGCTTAAACAAAGACACAAAGTCATCGTTACAAACCGTATCGTACTGAAGCAAAAAGGTATTATCAACGCTGTATTCGTTCACAAGACGTAACTGCTCTGTGGTGAAAGACAACAGTCTCTCCGTTGAGTTTTCTGCTCTCTCGTCAATATTTCGAACGAAATTCATAAGATTTACTACCTTCATAGAGTCCTCCATAGCAATACTTGATTTTACTTTTTTATTATATCACTTCTTTTTGTTATGTCAAGTTATTATTAATATTATTAAAAAATGGCAGACCGAAATGATCACCGAAAGAGTGGTCTCGAGACCACTCTTTCGGTGCTTTAAGCCTTATGTTTATTGACTTTTAAGTATTACTTAAATTGTACGCAGGCAATATAAAAGCGAGCCAAGGTGATGCTTAACCTTGGCTCCTTTGAACTTATACTATTTTCCCGTCTCCATGGATCGCGTACGATATTCTGCCGGAGACATCTGGCAATTCTTTTTGAAGATGGTAAGAAAGTTAGATAGCGAACCGAAGCCCGACATAAAGCAAGCATCGGAGACTGAAAAACCGTTTGCCAATAGCGTGCGGGCATATCCGACACGCAATTTATTGAGCGTATTGATGTATGTCTCACCCGTCACCTTTTTGAAAAGCTCGCTGAAATAGGTAGGATGATATCCTGCTTCGGCGGCAAGGCTGTTGAGCGTGATCGGCTCACGAAAGTGCGTCTCCATATAGGCAATTGCTCTCTTGATACCTCGATAATGAGTCTCCGTCGCCGAGCCTCCTGACGGATAGGTGCTTTTCCGAAGGATACACTTCAGAATATATTGCATCAGTGCCCGTTGGCAATCACCCTCAATGGTGCACTCGTGTGCGAGAAGCTCGGTCGCCTTGACAATACGCTCATACTCCTCATACTCCAGACAGTACGCTCGCTCGGTCTGAGAAAAGAATACAAAGCCTATTTCCTTCTCATCGACCGCATCCTCGTCAAAGGAAATGTTGAGCAAATGCGTTTCCTCATCCACCTTATAATAATGAAAATCGGTGGTCGTCAGAAAAAAGACGTTGTACTCTCCCAGCGGATATTCAACGTCGTTGATCACGTGTATGCCCTTGCCTGACAGAATAATTTCGATTTCAAAATAATTATGCCAATGCACGGGGTATTCAGACTTAACAGAATGCTCGTCTACAACGATGTGTTTCTCGATTTGCAGACGGTCTTGCTGTTGCTTCATGCGTCTCGCCTCTCATTTTACTTTTTATCTATTATACACAAAAATTTCAGTTTTGTAAAGAAAAATCCGAAAAAACCGTGTATATTTCTGTAGATTTCACTCGCACACACATAAAAAATCATGTATAATGAGAGTAATAAATATTCAAGGGAGGAATTCTCGTCATGAAATCGATTTCACTCAACGGAACATGGCGTCTGCACGGACGGGAGCAAGATGCCCCACAGGCACCGAGTCTCTCGCTGACGGCAACCGTTCCCGGTTGCGTTCAGCTCGATCTTGCCGAGCAGGGCTATCTGCCGCAGGATCTCTTTATGGGGGAAAACATCATAGAAGCCGAGCGTTATGAATCCTACGAGTGGTGGTATGAGCGAAGCTTTGACGCACCCACTGCTCGAAGGAACGTCTATCTTGTCTTTGAGGGAGTCGACTGTCTTGCCGAGTATTTTCTCAACGGAGTCAAGCTTGGAGAAAGTCAAAATATGTTTATTGCGCATGAATTCAAAATCGATGAATTTCTCTGCGATGGGGAAAATCTACTGACGGTACATCTGCGCTCAGCGACTCTTGAAGCGCAGAAAAAGGATTATCCGCTCAAGTTGATCAGAGGCTTGAACCCCGAGTCACGCTATCTGCGCAAGCCACCCCATTCCTTCGGCTGGGATATCATGCCGCGCGCCGTTACTGCCGGACTGTGGCGTGAGGTACGCATTGAGGAGCGTGATCCGATTTATTTTGAGCAGGCTTACGTACTGCCCTATCGGAATATAATGCGCTTCTATTACGTACTGAATGGCGATATGCGCACACTTCGGAACGCAGAGATCGAGATTAGCGGCTCATGTGGAGAGGACAGTTCTTTTTCGGTACGCAAATCCTGCACTAAGTTCTGCGGCACGTGCAGTTGTTCCATTTCCAACCCGAAGCTATGGTTTCCCTACGGCTACGGCGAGCCTAACGTCTACGACGGATACGCACGCATCTATTGCGACGGCAAGCTGATTCATGAGAAGCCCCTCTCCTTCGGTATCCGTAAGGTGGTCCTTGACCGTCGCGACAGACAGGACAACGACGACGGACAGTTTCGCTTTCTCATTAACGACGTCGAGATCATGTGCAAGGGTTCAAATTGGGTTCCATTGGACGCCTTTCACAGCCGCGATGCAGAGCGCTACAAACAAGCTCTCGCCTTAGTCAAGGATATCGGCTGTAACATTTTGCGCTGTTGGGGCGGTAACGTCTATGAAGATCACGCCTTCTTTGATTTCTGCGACCGCAACGGCATCATGGTCTGGCAGGATTTTGCCATGGCGTGCGCTTCCTATCCCGAAACCGAGGAGTTCAAGCGTGAGCTATCCGCCGAGGCAACTGCTATCATTCGAAAGCTTCGCCATCACCCCTCGCTCATTCTGTGGGCGGGCGACAACGAGGTCGATGCCTGCATGCAATGCTATGATCCCAACCACAATAGCCTGACACGCGAGGTACTGCCCAAATGCGTAGAGCTCAACGATTTCGACAGACCCTATCTCCCCAGCTCCCCCTATATTTCAAAGGAAGCCTACAATGCCGGGCAGCGCTCCCAGGTACTTGGATCGATTCTCGTTGAGGATCACCTATGGGGTCCCCGAGACTATTTCAAGAGCGATTTCTATCGGAACAATCGCGCACATTTCGTCAGCGAAACGGGCTATCACGGCTGCCCATCCCTCGAATCAATTAAACAATTCATCACGCCCGAGCGTGTGTGGCACTACCGTAACAACCCCGAATGGATCCTCCATTCCAGCGATCAGAACGGAAACGACAGCCGCGTAATGCTTATGGAGCAGCAGGTACGCCAGCTTTTCGGAGAGGTTCCTACTGACCCCAAGGAATATATCCTTGCCTCGCAGATCTCACAAGCCGAAGCAAAGAAATATTTTATTGAGCGAATACGTGTCGGTCGCCCGAATAAGACCGGCATCATCTGGTGGAATCTTCTTGATGGCTGGCCTCAGATGTCGGACGCTGTGGTGGATTATTATTTCAACAAAAAGCTTGCGTATTCCTACATAAAGCGCTCCCAAGCTCCCTTCGTCATTGCGGCTGATGAGATCACGAGCTGGCATCTGCCGATATATGCCTGCAACGATACGCTCAAGCCCAAGCACGGACATCTGACTGTCAAGGATGCCGAGACCGAGGAGCTTCTCTGCAAGACGGATTTCTCGGTCGGCATCAACACCTGCGCGCGTATCGTCAATCTGCCGATCTATTACTCCGAGCAGAGAGTGTTGATATTCGAGTGGGAAGCAGACGGTGAGCACGGCAGAAATCACTACCTCTGCGGCTATCCACCCTTCTCTCTCTCCCGCTACCGTGCGATAATCGAAAAATATGAGCTGTGAGGATGGTGAGGTATTATACTTTACCGAAAGCCCCTTGACAAAATAACAGAGGTGAATTTTCATGTATATACTTGGCTTTGATATTGGCGGAACAAAGTGCGCCGCCGTTACTGCAGAATACAACGGTAAAGATATAAAGCTTTTAAAAAAAGACGTTTGCGCAACAGACCACAGCATAAACGCACACGAGATGCTAGAACGTATCATTTTGCTTGCCGACGGCATACTTGACAAAACTCCCGATGCGATAGGTATCTCCTGTGGCGGTCCCTTGGACTCGGGTCTTGGAATGATAATGTCGCCACCCAATCTGCCGGGATGGGATAATATAGAGATCGTAAGAATACTCGAGAAGCATTTCGGTGCTCCGGCAAGGCTTCAGAATGACGCAAACGCCTGCGCTCTTGCGGAATGGAAGTTCGGTGCGGGAATCGGATGTAAAAATATGATCTTTTTGACCTTCGGTACCGGCCTTGGTTCGGGACTGATATTGAATGAGCGGCTATATGAAGGAACTAACGGAAATGCAGGAGAGATAGGTCACATACGTCTCGCATCCGCAGGACCTATCGGTTACGGCAAGAACGGCTCCTTCGAGGGCTTTTGCAGCGGAGGCGGAATCGCGCAACTGGGATATACAGAAGCAGTAAAAGCCATAACCAGAGGTGAGCATCCTCTGTATTTCCAAGATGGAATGTCAGAAAAGGATATAACCGCAAAAGCTATTGCGAGGGCGGCAGAACAAGGCGATCCCACAGCACTTCGTGTTTATCGGATATCGGGAAAATATTTAGGCAAGGGCTTATCCGTCTTGATCGACATTCTCAATCCGGAAAAAATAATCATCGGAAGTATCTTCGCACGAAGCGGACAGCTGCTTACCGACTCCATGAAGAAAGAAATAAAAAAAGAGGCTTTGTCGCTTTCCGCAAGCTGCTGTAAGATAGAATGTGCAATGCTTGGCGAGGCGATAGGCGATCTTGCGGCTATTGCCACGGCTCTTACATAACAGAGGAGGCTTATATGTTAAACGAATTGATCTGCCGATATCCCGAATTAACGATTTGCAGAGAGGATATCATACTCGCTCGTGAAGCGATCATACAATGCTACAAGGACGGTGGAAAGCTGTTGCTTTGCGGCAACGGCGGAAGCTCTGCCGACTGCGACCATATCGTAGGAGAGCTGATGAAGAGCTTCAGAGAAAAGCGAAGGGTAACAGATGAAAGACTGCCTTCTCACTTACGGGAAAAGCTCCAGGCTTCCCTGCCCGCTATATCTCTTTCTTCACAGTCAGCCGCGCTTACCGCGTTTATTAACGACGAAGATCCTAGTATGGTATATGCGCAGCTACTTTACGGTTACGTAAAGCCCGAAGATCTTTTTGTTGCAATATCCACATCGGGAAACTCAGATAACGTAGTAAATGCTGCCACAGTTGCCAAGGCTCTCGGAATCAGAACCGTTGCACTTACAGGTGAAAGCAGAAGCTTACTGTCGGATCTGTGCGACATTACGGTCCGCGTTCCGGAAAGTGAAACCTATAAGGTTCAGGAACTGCATCTGCCGATCTATCACTATCTCTGTGCAAGCGTAGAAAAATACTTTTTCGGGAATTAAACGTAGCTCTTCGATCGAGTAATGACCTTCAGTACATTTGACGCTTTTAAAAAGAGAGATATACTGCATCAAGATTTTTGAACCAAAACAAGCAAAAAATAAATATCCCCCCGTGAAACGGGGGGTATTTCAGTTTCGGGCATAGCCCTAATACTACTGGCTGCGCACAAGTGCGCTTTAGATTGGCCTGCCAGCCATGCAACTGTTACTTACTACCCATAAAT
>SVRP01000014.1 GCA_015064735.1 Oscillospiraceae bacterium | reverse complement strand
CTGTTATCCTCTTCGATGAGGTAGAAAAGGCTCACCCCGACGTATTCAACGTACTGTTACAGGTTTTGGACGACGGACGTATCACCGACAGCCAAGGCAGAACGGTTGACTTCAAGAATACGGTCATCATACTGACCTCGAATCTTGGTTCCGGTGCAATTCTTGAAGGAATCAATGCAAACGGCGAGATCAACGAGGAAGCAAGACAGACGGTATCCGAGCTGCTCAAGCGAAGCTTCCGTCCTGAGTTCTTGAACAGACTTGACGAAATTGTGTTCTACAAGCCGCTCACGAAGGAAAACATCAACGGTATCGTAGATCTTCTGATCGCAGACCTCAACAAGCGCTTGAAGGATAAGCAGTTGACGGTTGAGATCACCAACGCAGCAAAGGAACATATCATCGATTCCGCATACGATCCGACCTACGGTGCAAGACCGCTCAAGCGTTTCATCCAATCCAAGATTGAAACACTGCTTGCACGTGAAATCATCGGCGGTGAAATTGAACCTGACAGTGTGATTCACATTGACTATAACGGTTCTAATCTCACGATAAAATCGTAAAAGAACAGAGGTTCGCCAACGGCGAACCTCTGTTTGTCTTTGACGGTGAAATGCGATGATTGCTTCTGTGCTTTTCCTTTCGTCCTACACTCTTATAGACTATTTGTGAGAAAGTTGTAAAAGTCTTCCGCATAGATGGATTTTGGGTGCCTCTCATGCAGTTCCACAATCAAATCCCGTTCACAGACAGGCTCGGCAATGGTGACGAGCTTCAAATTTTTGTTTTGAAGCTTTCCCCACGAATACTCAGGCCAAAATGCTATTCCCGCGCCCATACTGATGATATTCTGCACAGCGGTAGGTGAATCAGATTCAAATATGACCTTGGGATAAAAACCCGCTATGGAACAATATCTGCTACATATTGCACCGAACAAGCGAGTATTGGACAGCATAATAAAGCTTTCATCCTTTACTGTGCTTAAATCGATAGATGAAACCTCGGCATACTTTGAGTCTTTCGGGACTGCAAGGTAAATATTCTCTTTTTTCACACAACGGTGTAAATATTTCTTTTCCGGATCGTTCTTTAAGCCATTCGTTGTAATCAGAATGTCGCAGTTATACTTTGTTTCGTTTTGTTCGAAATCAAAGATTGCCTCCGGGTTCTCCTTCTTGTATTCCATTATCGCATTGATGACAAAGGAGGAGGCAGCCAGTATATTGAGTCTTACCTTTTTTGTAACCGATTGCTTTAATTCTTCCATTTCAATTGCTAGATGGTCAAATTCGGGTATCAACACGTCTAACCGCTGCTTCAAGTAAACGCCAAACTCCGTTAATGCTATTTTTCTTCCTTCTCGTTGAAATAAAGGCACGCCAAGCTCACTTTCAAGTGAATGGATTGCTTGAGTAAGAGACGGTTGCGATATATGTAACACTTCAGAAGACCGTGTGATATGTTCAAATTGGGCTGTTGTGTGGAAATATTTTAGTTTTTGTATATCCATAACTCCTCCATTTCATAGGCATACCCTATTATTTCAATAATAATTATATATTTTACTTTTGCATTTGTCAAGAGTATAATGGAAGTATCTTATCAGGAGGAACAAAAAATGCAGATCTTCGAAATTATTATGCTCATATGCTTTGGTATGTCTTGGCCCATCTCCGTATACAAAAGCATACGCTCAAAATCAACAAAAGGCAAAAGTGTAGTCTTTATCATTGCTATCATAATCGGATATATCTCAGGAATTATCGGTAAGATTGTGAATCATCAATTGACTTACGTTGTGGCTCTTTACTTGGTCAATTTGATTGTCGTAAACATAGATCTTGGACTATACTTTATAAATGCAAAACGAGAAAAAGATTATAAATCAGCGGAGGTAGAAAAATGAATGAATATGTACGGATGAAAGCAAGTGCAATGAAAAAGATCAACGATCTC
Source organism: Oscillospiraceae bacterium (assembly GCA_015064735.1). Classification (GTDB taxonomy): domain Bacteria; phylum Bacillota; class Clostridia; order Oscillospirales; family CAG-272; genus HGM12713. The sequence goes on along the minus strand of SVRP01000014.1, from coordinate 49,233 downwards.
ACACTGTCGGGAGAGATCGTAATTTTTGGCTCTACGTATATGTCTGAATTTCCCATATACGAGCTAACCAATAAATGCAAGTTGGAGAACGCGGTCTATAATCGAAGCATTAAAGGCTTGACCGTAAAAGAAGCAATAGAGATTCTTGATGACTGTGTTGTGGATATTCATCCGAGCAAGGTATTTATTGCACTCGGTGAAGAAGACGAGTCTGATCCGAATGCTGCTTCCGAGTATTCACGCCTTATTTCGACAATACGCCAAAAGCTACCGGAAGCCATGATTTACATGATTGGTTTAACAAACGGAGGCTCATTTGCTGAGAAATTCAATAAAAATATGCTAAGTCTCTGTGATAACAAAACTGTCAAGTACATAGATCTCATTAAAAAAAGCTCATCAGAAAGTGCTCTTTTTAAAGCACAATTTAAACAATTAAGTTGTTTTTTTCGTACACACCCAATTACGATGAGTGACGTTTTCAGCTTGGCAAGCTTATAATCAAAAGGGCTGAGTTAAATTAAAATTTTTGGATTTATCTCTTATAATGCGCTAAAGCTACAAATAAAGCTCAGGCAGCTATCTTGTGTGATAGTCGCCCGAGCTTTTTTATATTACAGAAAAACCAAATCTCGCAACTGTGTATAATTTCAGAAAAACGGTGGTTTATTCAACTGCAAATATGGACAGGTTCTTTTCACTATCGCAAACTGCAAGAAATACTTCTTTTACACTCTTATATCCTTGCTTCTTCATTTGTCGTTCATCAGATTCACTCTGTCAAATTCTTATTTATCCCTCTGATATTCCAAAATATCTCCGGCTTCGCAATCAAGCACCTCACAAATTGCCGCAAGGGTGGAAAATCGAATAGCGGTAACCTTATTGTTTTTGATCTTGGACATATTAACGTTGGAAATTCCCACGCGCTCGGCAAGCTCGTTGAGGGAGACTTTTCTTTCCACCATCATTCTATCAAGTCGAAGTATGATCTTTCCCATAGCTCACCTCTCAAAGAAGTCCGTCAACGTCGTTTTCAAGCTCTACACCGTGAGCAAAGAACTGCGTAAGGCAAAGCACTATAATGCCCATAAAAATCCCGCTCATATCAATGCTGAATTCAGCAGCTTCTGAACCTATTACCAAACGTGCGATAAAGCTCACGAACAGCCCGATTACAGGAATTGCAATTGCAAAAATACCGATTTCCCTAACCAAGCGAACATTATCCTTTTGGAACGGAGTAGAGTTTTCGGATTTTTTGAAAATCTTATTTAAGTTGCGGAACACCATAGCCATCAATGCAAGGATGATTACCGAACCGATACCGAAAATGACAAAAGTAGCGGTATCAATCTTACCATCAACAACGGGAGCATTGACTTCAAATCCGTAAACTTCGAGATTTGCGCCACAACATTCCTTTGCGTCGAAGCCGACAAAGTATCCAACCAAGTTCGGTGCTGCAACAGAACAAATGATAGCGGCAATCATAAGAGCTACTCCAACCCAATGGAATACCTCTAAAATTTTTGTAATGACCTTACCAAGCGTGTTAAGTTTTTTCATTGCTTTGATCCTCCAAATAAAAAATGTGTTTTGGCTTAACATTGAATATTATAGCACGAAAATTTATGTTTGTCAATATATTTTTAATGTTTGTCGATAACTTTTTGTTCTTGACATTAAAACAGCCCTCGACCCTTTCGGAACGAAGGCTGTTAATCTATAATGATTTGCTATTCCTCGCTGTCCTTTTGCACCTCAATTGCCAATCTCGCTCCAAGGCGGAAAGCATATTCAAAGATTGATGCCTCTGCCAAGCTCATATACTCACTCCAACAATCGTGGAACTTCTCGAAGGTTTCTTTCTTCTCATCGGTAAAGCTTTTCTCCAAGTCCTCGTGGTGTCTTGCCATATAGCCGAGCAGTTCTTTCATTTCCTTGGAGTTGGTTCGACTGTCCTCTTGCGGAATGATATTTCCGTGCCAAAGCTCGTTGATGATCGACTTCATTGATAGATCACCTCCCGCAAAACGATCTCTTCCGCGCATGACTTGATGTTGTTCATCTCGGCAACCCATTCGAGGGCATCAGAAGCCTTTAATTCTTCGTCTATGCCACGTTCGTGGGCAAGGTTAGCAACTATGGCTTCTACCATTTCATTGGCTTGTACGTCGATTTCGTGAAGGTATGCGTTGAGCTTACCTTCCGAGAGAAGTGTGGTGTATGTACCTCTTTTATGCTGTTTGATATATTCGCGGTGAAGAAGTCCGTATTTGCCGATTTTGTGTTCTTCCCGCTCGGTGATTTCGAGCATCGGGTAGTATTGCTCTCCGCGAATCTCGTATTTGATGCCGTTTTGAGTGATGTGCTTTTCCATAATTCATATTCCTTTCGTGTTACAAAATTCATTGTAAACACAAGCATTTTCGGTACTTTGGGAATATGTTTCGACCACCTCGGCACTATGCCGTAATATTAGGTCTGTTATGAACACTCGTACTAAAAATCGGGAGTCGTAAGATTCCCGATTTTTCTTTATTTTTCTCGCAAATCCTCGCGAAATCTCGGGTTTTCGCAATATAAACAATGGGCTTGTTCTTCCCTGCTTCGAGGGTTGAACAAGCCCATTTTTCGCACTTGACCACATGTTTGACCACTTAGAGAGATTGAATTTGTTGTTCATTTCTTATCATCTTCAGCATAATACTTCCAATGATATCCCCCTGCAGTCTTTTGATTTCCTTTGCAACATCTACTAATAGAAGCAATATATGTATTATATTTTTTTGCTGCTTTAGAAAAACTTTCAAACACTTCTCCAGTATCTATATTGATTACTTCGTTCCTTAACCAACCAGTACAGTATGGGCACCTATGTCCTTTATATCTTTCTTGTATACGTGCCTCCCATTCGTGCCCTTGTGAGCATTTCCACCAAACCTTTTTGTTGCTTTGAGGAAGAAAATCGCTTGGCTTCAAATTTTCATTCTTTTCATAATTCCATTCCTCTGCTAAGATAGGCATAACCGTTTGCAAATCATTTTCACCGCGAAGAACCTTTTTTCGAGAACAATAGGGACAACCTCTTCCATTTGAACGGTTGTGAAGCGTTGCTTGCCATTCATGTCCTTCCTTACATTTCCACCAAACTTTTTTATGACTGTTCGGCATTATTTTTTGCGGGTCTACCGAGATATTCTTTTCATAATTCCATTCCGCAAAGAGACTGGGATTTAATGTTTGTAAATCGTTTTTTCCGGCAATAGCTCTCTGCCCAGCACAATATGGGCAACCACTCCCTTGTTGTCTTTGAGATATTTGCACTTGCCACTCATGGCCTTCTTTGCATTTCCACCAAACCTTTTTGTTACTTCCACAAGAAATATCTTGCGGTGTTAATGGGGCATTTTTTTCAAAATTCCATTCACTTGCAAGTTGAGGATTGGTTGTTTCCAAATCATTAAATCCTATCATCACTTTGTGATTTGAACAATACGGACATCCGCTCCCCTTATTTCTGCTGTTAATTTGTGCTTGCCACTCGTGTCCTTCCTTGCATTTCCACCAAACTCTTTTATTACTGTTGGAAAATACGTGTTCTGGCATCAATTTACGGTTACGTTCATAATTCCACTCTCCCGCAAGCTTTGGATTGGTTACCAAAAGAGAACCGTTCTTCTCCATTTGCTCACGCAAGTTCTCTATATCAACATAATCTCGCTTGATATCAATATCCACCTTAACATTTGTGATTTCGCCAATAATTTCATCCATTACATTTGAAAAATCCCCGTCTCGCACTTCAATTACATAATCCATAGAAGTATCGTTCAATGTAGGAAGTCCTTCACGAATTCTATATAATTTTACCCCATCTCTATTGCATTTTTGATTTTTTTCCAAATCCTGCTCGATTTTATTTTTGTGCCAAAAATAGCCATCATATTCTATCGCTATTTTAAGAGAAGGAATATAAATATCAAGTTCATAACCAAACTCGGTATATGACTGTACTACATCAAGTCCACATTTAGTAAGATAATAGAACAAGGCATACTCAGGAAATGAGGTGCGCAATCCAGAAGAACAAATAGGACATCCTCTTCCTGACATTCGGCTATTTATTGTCGCCTGCCACTCATGGCCTTTTTTGCATTTCCACCACACCTTTTTTTCACTTCCAGGCAAAAAACTTTTTGGTGTTATTCGCCCGTTTTTTTCATAATTCCATTCATCGGCTAATCTTGGATTGCATGTTTGCAAATCGGTTACACCTACAATAGGTAATATCCTTGAACAATATGGACACCCGGTATTTCTAGAATTTCTACTACGAATTGTCGCCTGCCACTCGTGCCCCTGTTTGCATCGCCACCATACTTTTTTACCGCTATTTGGTAAGAATTCATTTGGTTTTAAGTTTCCGTTTTTTTCGTAAAACCATTCTGCGGCTAATTTAGGATTAGTCGTTTGTAAATCGTTAACATATGGGATAGCTCTTTTTCCTGAGCAATATGGGCATCCACTTCCCTTGGTTCTATTGTTTATCGTTTCCTGCCATTCGTGTCCTTCTCTACATTTCCACCACATTTTTTGGCTACTTCCACGAGTGACATCCGATGGTTTTAACGCCACATTTTTTTCGAAATTCCATTCATTTGCAATTTGAGGATCGGTTGTCATTAAATCGTTAAACCCCGCATAAACCCTATGATTAGAACAATACGGACATCCATTTCCGCGCTGAGTTCTATGACTTAACGTATCTCGCCACTCATGTCCTTCCTTGCACTTCCACCACGGTCTTTTGTTACTAGCATATGTTAAATAATGAGGTTCTAAGTTTAATTCTTTGTTCTTCTCCCAATCCCACTCAGCCATAAGTTGAGCATTGTCAATTACATATTTCTTTTCTTTCTTTTCTTTCTTTTCCTTCTTTTCATCCATTTCCAATGCTCCTTTCAATCGTTAAATCGTAATCGCTACCTTTATAACCCCATCCTGCTTCTCTTCAAACAACTCATACGCCTCGTCGATCTTCGAAAGCGGATAGGTGTGCGTGATCAGCGGCTCGGTGTCGAGCTTGCCTTCGGCGATGAGCTTCAGCGTTTCCTCGCAGTCGCAACCGTCAACGCCGCCGGTCTTGAAGGCCAAGTTCTTGCCGTACATATCCGGCAGAGGCAAGGTCTGCGCCTTGTCGTAAAGTGCTACCACCGTGACGATCGCATTCGGACGCGCGCACTGCCATGCAAGCTCGAAGGTGTTCTCTGCTCCGGCAACCTCAAGCACCACATCAGCGCCGACGTGATCGCTGTTCTCTCGAACGAAATCAAGGCATTCGTTAGGTCTTACCGTCAGCACCTTTGGATAATGCTCATTGACAAACTTGATGCGATTCTCATCCCTCTCGCACACAATGATACGCTTGGGATTTTTCAGCATCACGCAAAGGAGCGTGCAGATTCCTGTGGGGCCTGCTCCGATGATGAGGACGGTATCGTCCTCTGTGATCTCGGAGATCTTCGCCGCCCAATATCCCGTGGCAAGAACGTCGCCTACAAGCAGAGCTTGTCTGTCGGTTACGGTATCGGGAATCTTGTTCAGCCCCTGATCCGCAAACGGCACGCGAACGTACTCTGCCTGACCACCATCAATTCGGCAACCAAGCGCCCAACCGCCGTTCCTCTCGGTGCAGTTATTGACAAAGCCCTTCTTGCAGAAGAAGCAATCGCCGCAGAAGGTTTCCACATTTACTGTGACTCTGTCGCCGGGCTTTACGTGCGTGACAGCCGAACCGACTTCTTCCACGATGCCGACCATCTCGTGACCGACCGTGATTCCCTCCACCGCTCTCGGTACGCTACCGTGTTTGATGTGCAAATCACTTGAGCAGATGCTCGCAAGCGTGACCTTGACAATCGCGTCCCTCTCGTGCTGTATAGTCGGCTTGGGCTTCTCGACCAAGCCGAATTTTCCTTCCCGTATGTATGTGTAGGTAAGCATAATTACCTCCTGAAATTCGATACCTTATTATACCATGAAGCAAAAATGTTTGCTTGCAAGGACATTTTTGCGAAGCCGTCAATAACGCAGGCGCACAAGGTGCGCAAAGGGCGTAGCCCAAGACTTGCGCTAGCAAGACTTACTGCGTTTATTATACCATAATTTTCGTCCTTTTTCAACCGCATTATGTGAACACGCGAGATCCGTATTGAAATATTCACAATTCTGTGGTATAATGTATCTACAAGCCTCGGCTTGAATATTTTTATCGGAGTGTGCTTTTTGAAAAACACCAACCTTTTGGAGATTGTACTGTAAACGAGAGGTTTGCAAATACATTCTCAGCATTCCTCTCGTGCCTGAGCGTCAACAGATATGAAAGGATTAAAAAATGAACAATTTGACGATACGTTTAGAAACAGAAAAAGACTACAGAGCAGTAGAAGAACTTACACGCGAGGCGTTTTGGAACGTCTACAAGCCGGGCGCAGACGAGCATTATTTCGTGCATATGATGCGTAATCATCCCGATTTTATCCCCGAGCTGGCATTCGTGCTTGAGCTTGACGGCGAGATCGTCGGCAACATTATGTACACGAAGGCGTGGCTTGAGGACGAGAACGGCGAACGTAAGGAGATACTCTCCTTCGGACCGCTTTGCGTTGCTCCCGAATATCAAACGCAGAAGCTCGGCAAAATGCTGATCGAGCATTCCTTTGAGGTAGCACGCAAGATGGGCTATGATGTGAACATCAATTTCGGAAATCCGGGCAACTACGTAAGCCGTGGTTTCGTAAGCTGCAAAAGGAAGAACGTGAGCTTTGTGGTGGACGGAAACTTTCCTACCGCCCTGCTCGTTGCAGAGCTTATGCCGAATGCACTTGACGGCAGAAAGTGGATGTATATTCCCTCCACCGCCGCCGACTGCTGTGAGGACACAAATGCTGTCGAAGCCTTTGACGCCACTTTCCCACCTAAAGAGAAAAAGTGGATGCCAAGCCAAGAAGAGTTCTATATCTATAGTCATTCTTCGGTAGTTCGCTGAACGTAAAACGCCGCTGAGGAGTTTCAATTCCTCAGCGGCACTTTTTATCATTTCCTCTTATATTTCAAAACAATATTACCGTCTTCTTTATCGGCACTGACAAGTTCAAAATTCGCAATATCCGCATCCATAAACAGCGGCTTGCTGTCCTTGTCTGCCACCGTGGGAGCAACCACGAGGCTGAGTTCATCCACCGCCCCTGCTCTTTCAAATGCACCGTTGATGATGCTGCCGCCCTCTAAAAGCAAGGTGTTGCAGCCGATGATATTCTTCAATTTGAACAGAGCAAGCTCCACGTCAATGGACTTCTCCCCCGCGAAAATGTACGGAATCTCCATCGCTTCAAGATATCCGAGATAACGCTCGTCCACATCTTCCGAAAGCACCTCGATGATCTGTGAGCCGTCATATCCGGGATCTCCGTCGGGATCGATAATCTTGTTCGACTTCCAACCGAGCTTGCCGTGAGTATCGAATGCAATCGCATAGAATCCGCTGAGATCGTCCACGATGAAATCCATCTTCAAATCCATGTCGTGACGCATGGGCTTGTACTTGGTCAAATCGGGATACCAACCGCCCGTGAAGCTACCTTCCATCGTAACGCGGCCACAAATGAAGCCGTCGGCTTTCAACTGACGGTTGATGCGATAATATATATCGGTTGCTCCGGCGCACTCGGGCTGAAACAAGAAGTCGCCCGTGACCTTGCCGTCAATGCTGGTCACCATGTGGCAAATGATATATGGTCTGTTCATATTGCAATCCTCTTTTCTTTGTCTTCAGCGGTCAAAAATTTGAACCGCGACATTAAGTTTCGATCTCGCCCTTCCAATCAAGGATCCCACCAAACTCCACAATATTCGTGTAACCCAGCTTGACCAACTTTTCGGACGCCTCTTTACTGCGTCGTCCGCTACGGCAATATACCATAATGAGCTGATCCTTATCGGGCAGTTCGGGGATCTCAGCTGTGCCGATGGTTTCGTTTGGCACGTTGATGGCGTTCGGGATATGCCCTGCGGCGAACTCATCGGGACGGCGCACGTCGAGGATGATATAGCCGTTCTCCTGTGCCATCATAGTTACCGCCTCATCCATGGTGACGCTGCGGTAGGTGTTGGCTTGGTTATTGCGTGCTCCGGCACATCCTGTAAGCATCAGCGTAGATAATAATATCGGTATCAGTTTTTTCATGATCTATCTCCTTGTGGGCTGTTACACAGTATCGTTCATATAATTATTATACCATAAAATCGGTCCTTTTTCAACCATAATATATGACAAGGCGGCAGATTGCTCTGCCGCCGGTGTTTATTCTGATTTCAAGATGTTAATCTTCTCTTTTTTGAGCAGAAATACATACGCCACGAGCGACACTACGCTATCAAATGCATTACCGATGCCGAACAACGAAGCAATGCCTGTAAGCGTAGGAGTCCACACGTTTGTTGCGTAGAGGATGAATGCAATGCCGTAATAAATCGTGTTTGTAACGACCGATTCAAACAGCATATAATTCGTTTTACCGAGGCCGTAGAAGGTGGAGTCGAACACATTCTGAACAGCGTACAGCACGTAGAATCCAACGAGAAGCAGCACAAGTCCGAACAGTTTATCCACATCAGTGAAGCCAAGCATGTGAGTCATAAATGGCTTCCATACGGGAATGCTTGCAAACCACAGAGCCGAGATAATTGCCGTAATGCCGAAGTAGCCGAGAGAATTTCTGCGGATATTTTCCTTGTCTGCTGCAACCTCTTGCTTGATCAGCTCGCCGAGCTGAAGCACGGGCAGAAGAAGCCAGCCCCAAACGAAGTTATTGGCAACCCAATATGTTCCCTGCTCTCCAACCACGTTCACCATTCGCGCAATCATCACCATATAGGCGACATTGCGAACGAGAGATTCCACACCTGAAATACCGCCGACCTTGGCGAATTCCTTTGTCCAAACAAAATTGAGTTTTGCCTTTCCGAACACCTTGATTCCTTCCTTGGCGAGAAGGACGAGCGATACAACGAGCAGAAGCGCGTTTACGATAATGTTGGAATATCCGATTCCGTTCACGCCGAGATTTGCCGACACGGGCAAGGTGGAAACGAGGAAAGTATCGGACACAAGGCACAGCACAAGTCTTGCTCCTGTGAGCGCGTAAAGATATTTGCTTTTGTTGACCGTAACGAGTGCGACAAGCGCGAACTGTGTGAGGATCGAGAAAATGTTTGCGATGCTCTCAATGCGTATGTAGCTTGCGGATGCTTCGATGATGCTCGCATCAGTCGCCATGAGCTTCAGCATCGGTTCTGCGAAGATCAGCACCACGGCAGAAAGAACAGCATATACGCCAAGCGAGATCAGCATGCCAGTTCTTGTGCGGTTTGAGAATTCGTCCTTATCGTCCTTCACCTTGCCTATGAAATAGAATAGCGGAAGAATGATTGCCTCGTTCATAATCTCGTAAAGCAGATTCACCCACGAGAGCTGTCCTGCAATTGAGAAGGAATACTCTCCGGGCAACTGACCGAGGAAGAACACGCGCACGGTCGTGTAAATCGTCGGCGCAAGTCCGAGAACGAGAAGTGCTGCAAAGAGTTTGTAATTGATTCGACTTAATGATGTCTTGAGTTTATTTATCATATTTTCTCCTAGATGATTTCACCGTCTTTCGTAGAAAACATTATATCATATTATCTACGAAAATTCAATGTTTAGTAGTCAAATGGGCGATAGGCTATTCTACCGCCCATTTTTCTTTCACAGAGCTGATTTTTTTAGATTTCCTCTATCTCATACTCTGTTCTTGTTCCTTTGACTCTCTTGGCGCGAAATCTCTTTCCGTTCGCTTTCCAGAGAGAAAAGCTATCAGCTTTTTCCTCGTTGGTATCACGATGGCAAATTTCGATATTTCCGAGAACGTCACAGCCGCCTGCTGACAAAGGTCTTATGTGGTCGAGTGTTGGATGATAAGCACTGTGTGGATTTCCGCAAGCTGATTTTTTCATCAATCGTCCTGCATAATCATATACGTTTTCCTTGTTCCCATACCGCTCATTCCACACATCGATGGTTCGATACTTCGACATTTTGATTACCTCCTTTCGTTTGAGTACCATCATTATACATCGCACGAAATAAAAAATCGAGTGGACAGCTGTCCACTCAATTTAGTAGGTCTTTGATTTTGATATTTGCATAGTTACAAACAGCAATTATGTTCTCAAGCTTTGGACAGCGAAAATGATCACCGTTTCTGTTCCACGATTTAATCGTATCAACAGACACAAACAATTTTGAGGCTGCCTCATCTAAACCCTTAGTTTGATTTCGAACAGCATTATAGCATTTTCTGCCTATCTTAATAGGATCGCCTTGTGCATACATATCAAAAACTGTCTGAACATCAAAAATATCCTCTCCAACGATATTGGTCATTTGAAAAACAAGTTCTTGATTTGATGAAACGCAATTTACTTCAGTGCCTTCTTCGGTCATTGTAACAAAATGCACACACTGCCATTCATCGGGAATCAAGTACGGACTATGAGTGGAATACACCACTTTCACACCTCGTTTTGTCAACTCCATCAAATCGCAAAGCACCTCGCGCTGTGCACTTGGATGTAACATTGCAGCAGGCTCGTCGATAATGAAGATGTCACCTTCATTAAGTATGTTTTTCATAAAGTAGTAAGTGAAATACCACCGTCTGCCTGCGCTTGTTTCGTTAAGATTGATTTGCTCCCCGGTCTTTTCGTTTAAGAAAATAGAGATGTTCCCTTTCTCGCCTGCCTGTACAGAAATACTATCATACATTTCTCTATCGAACAAAGGAATATTCTCATTCAAAAACGCCTCAAAATCTGCAACCGCTCGCTCTGAAAGAGTCAACTCGTTTTTCGAAGCTCTTAGCAGTTCTTCCCGATCACTTCCATCATACACCTGCCGTAAATAGGTTTCCATTATGGAATTGGAATGATCGTTATAATAGTAATTTCTGTCCTCTTTCCTGAAGATTACATCATTACTCTCGTTTTTCAAGAACAAGCATCTTTTTCCGATAATATGCTGAACATGGCGCAAGAACGAGTAATAGCGTTCCTCTTGTTCCTGCCTTAGCATGTGATCAGTATCCAAGCCTTCTTGAATACGCTTAGTTCTATCTTCTATCTCTTTTATCAACCGATTGATACGCTCGCAAGCATCTTTTGTTGCCTTGTTGATCTTTGTGATTTCTCTTTTAATCGCAGTTTTGTTGATTGATACAAATTTTTGTTCAAATTTAGCAAGAGAAGGTTCTACATACTCTAGTTTGAAAAATTGATGTTTATCAAATCCAAAGTGTATGTAATTATCTGCAATAAAAATAAGTGCTTGTTCATCGTCATTAAAGGTTTTTAGCATTCGTTCAAGTGTTTCATTAATATGCTTTATAAACCATTCGGCTTGATAACAGATAATATTGTAATTCGTTAATCTACCGTTAGCATCTTTCAAATTGTAGCAATGAATCGGCAATTCCTCATATCCATCGTGGGATATTTTTATAAGTTGCTTTTCGTATAAATCAACAGCATCTTTTAACTGCGAAGCCAAATTTCGAATATCTGCAATTTCTTTTCTGATTGATGAAACGATATATTCAGAGCGTACTCTATCAATCTTCAGATTACTACCGCTGCTATAAGCAACTATCTCACATTTGTTTTTATCATAAACGACATCAGGCAGCATTGTGGCTACATCTTCTTCGCTCAACCGAATGTATGCACGGTAAGTAGGCTGCTCTTTTTCTCTGTTTCCGTAGTAGTTAGTGTTTGCCAAAGCGATTGCTGATAATGCTTCCAAAACATTCGTTTTTCCACTACCGTTTTTACCAATCAAAATAGTTGGCAGATCTTTTGAAAAAGTGATCGCAACAGGTGATTTTATTGATTTGTATTTTTCAATTTCAATCTTTGTCAGTTCCATATTAACCTCAATGTTGAATCGATTTTTCCTTTACGATATTATAACATAAAAAAGGATCTTCTTCAAGGCATTTGTGTGAACGCAAGCAATTTCTCACCGAGCCTTTTTCTTTGTTTATTGCTCCCAAAATTTTGGGGTACGGTAAACGAAAATCAAGACCACCGGCACCGCCGGTGGTCTTGATTTTCATATATAATAATTATTTAACCTTTATCTCGCGGATCCATCCCTCGGGAGCTTCAAGTCTGCCCATCTGGATACCTGTCAAGGTATCGTAGAGTTTCTTAAGAACGGGACCCATTTCGGTCATTCCGCTGGGGAAGCAAATTTCGGTTCCGTGGTCTACAACCTTTCCTACGGGAGAAATTACTGCTGCTGTTCCGCAAAGTCCGCACTCTGCAAAATCCTTAACTTCATCAAGGAGAATCTCTCTCTCCTCTACCTCCATGCCGAGGTATTCCTTTGCAACGTAGCAAAGAGAGCGTCTTGTAATGGAAGGAAGGATCGTATCGGACTTAGGCGTTACGAGCTTACCGTCCTTGGTTACGAAGATAAAGTTTGCTCCGCCGGTCTCCTCAACCTTGGTTCTCGTTGCGGAGTCAAGGTACATATTCTCGTCGTAGCCCTGATTGTGCGCGTCAACGATTGCGTGCAAGCTCATTGCGTAGTTAAGACCTGCCTTGATGTGTCCCGTTCCTCTGGGTGCTGCGCGGTCAAGATCGCACACACGGAGAGTAAGAGGCTTTGCACCGCCTTTAAAGTAAGGTCCTACGGGAGTTGCGAAAATTCTGAACTGATACTCGGTTGCGGGCTTTACACCGATAACCTGATTGCTTCCGAACATGAAGGGACGAAGGTACATGGTAGCCCCCGAGCCATAAGGGGGAACGAAGTCAGCGTTTGCCGCAACAACCTGCTCTACCGCCTCTACGAACTTATCCTCGGGGAATGCGGGCATTTCAAGTCTTCTTGCGCTGTCTGCCATACGCTTTGCGTTAAGGTCGGGGCGGAATGTTACTATACGTCCGTCCTCGGTACGGTATGCCTTCAAGCCCTCAAAAACGGTCTGCGCGTACTGGAATACTCCTGCGCACTCGTTGAGTACGACGTTTGCGTCCTCGGTGAGTCCACCCTCTTCCCATGCGCCGTTCTTGAAATTACAAACGTATCTTTTATCTGTCTGGACATATCCGAAGCCGAGATTTGCCCAATCCAACTGCTTATTACTCATAATATTTCTCCAAAATTATTTATTATAATTTTTTCCGAGGCTGAGCGCCTTCATGTTAAGCTCCTTAAGAGCCGCCTTCTTGGGGGGAACAAGCTTCTCTACCACTACGTCTACTCCGTCAAAGGAAAGCTCGGGGTGATTTTCAAGAAGATGTCCTACGATGATCATATTAGCGAGGCTGGAAATTCCCTCCTCCTTTGCCATCTGAGTTGCGGGAATGTAGAATACCTCTACGTCATCTCTCTCAACCTTTACGTCGATCAGGGAAGAATCAACGTATATCTGTCCGCCTGCTACGACCGCATCAACGTACTTCTCAAGAGAAGGAAGGTTCATCGCGATAAGCACATTGGGAGCAGTAATAATAGGAGATCCTACGGGATTATCAGAAAGAATAACGTTACAGTTTGCGGTACCTCCGCGCATTTCAGGTCCGTAGGACGGAAGCCATGATACCTGAAGCTCCTCAAGAAGCCCCTTGTATGCGAGGAACTTTCCCGAAAACAGTATTCCCTGTCCGCCAAATCCGGCTATAAGAATTTCAGTGGTTTTCATTTTGCGGCATCCTCCTTTTCGAATTTATCCTTGTATACGCCGATAGGATAATAAGGAAGCATATCGCTCTCTACCCACTCAAGTGCCTGCTTGGGAGTCATACCCCAGTTGGTAGGACAAGCGGAAACGACCTCAACAAAGGAGAAGCCCTTGCCTTCGATCTGATTTTGGAATGCCTTCTTTATTGCCTTTTTAGCATTTTTTACGTTCTTTACGTTGTTTACGGCAACACGGGTTATATATGCAGGTCCCTCAAGGGTCGCGAGCATCTCGCTGACCTTTATGGGCCATCCGCAATGGTTTACATCACGTCCGTAAGGAGAGGTCTGCGTAACCTGACCGGGAAGGCTGGTCGGAGCCATCTGTCCGCCGGTCATACCGTAAATTGCGTTATTTACAAAGATAACCGTGATGTTCTCGTTTCTTGCAGCGGAATGAACGGTTTCTGCCATACCGATAGAAGCAAGGTCTCCGTCTCCCTGATATGTAAATACGATATTATCGGGACGGCAACGCTTAATACCGGTTGCAACTGCGGGCGCTCTGCCGTGAGGAGCTTCTATCATATCGCAAGCGAAATAATCGTAAGCCATGACCGCGCATCCTACGGGTGCTACGCCTATTGCCTTTCCCTCTATTCCGAGCTCGTCCATAGCCTCAGCTACCAAACGGTGGATTATACCGTGGGGACAGCCGGGACAGTAATGAAAGGGCGCATCGGTCAATGCTTTGGGTTTCTCAAATACTACTGCCATAATCAGAATTCTCCTTTCTCTGCCTTATGAATTGCAGCAAGCACCTCATCGGGTGTGGGAATCATACCGCCTGTGCGGTTGCAAAGTGTTACGGGTCTTAAGCTCTCGGTAGCAAGCTTTACATCCTCGATCATCTGACCCATGCTGAGCTCTACGGAAATAAAGGACTTAACCTTATCTGCTGCGGCTCTGAGTGCCTTTGTTGGGAACGGCCAGAGGGTTATGGGACGGATAAGACCGACCTTTATACCTGCTTTTCTCGCTTCAGCAACGGCATTCTTAGCTATTCTCGAAGCAATACCGAATGCAACTACGCAGATTTCCGCGTCGTCCATCATGTATTCCTCCCACATAGCCTCGTTTTCTTCTATCTGTGCGTACTTTTCGAAGCGCTCGAAGTTCTTCTTTTCAAGCTGGTCGGGCTTCAAATAAAGTGAGTTTACTACGTTATGGGGACGCTTGCACTCGGTACCCGTAAGTGCCCAAGGCTTTTCGTAAACGCTGGGCTCGGTATCCTCAAATGTAATAGGCTCCATCATCTGACCGATAGTACCGTCTGCAAGTATCATAGAGGTAATGCAATACTTATCGGCAAGGTCAAAGCCCTTGATTGTAAGACTTGCCATTTCCTGTACCGATGCAGGCGCAAGAACGATCATACGGTAGTCGCCGTGTCCGCCTCCCTTGGTAGCCTGAAAATAATCAGACTGTGAGGGCTGAATACCGCCGAGTCCGGGACCTCCGCGCTGTACGTTAACAACGAGGGCGGGTACGTCGGAGCCTGCTATATAGCTAAGTCCCTCTGCCTTGAGCGAAATTCCGGGGCTGGAGGAAGAGGTCATTACTCTCATTCCGGCAGCTGCAGCGCCATATACCATATTTATAGACGCGATTTCGCTTTCTGCCTGAAGAAACACGCCGCCGATTTTAGGCATTTTCTTTGCCATGTATGCGGCAATTTCAGTTTGAGGCGTTATAGGGTATCCAAAATAATGACGGCAGCCTGCTCTGATTGCAGCCTCCGCAATCGCCTCATTACCCTTCATTAAAATTCTTTCTGCCATATTTTTCTCCATTCCGTTGCTATTCCGCAACTGCAAAAAATCTTACTTTTCTACTGTTATGATACAATCGGGGCACATGGTTGCGCAGAATGCACAGCCGATACATTTTTCCTGATCCACCATAATTGCGGGAGAATATCCCTTGGAATTAAGTTTGTCCTGCGAGATCGCAAGGCACTTTTTGGGGCATGCGTCAACACACAAGCCACATCCCTTACACTTATCAGTGTTAAATGTTACTTTAGCCATTCTTGTTCCTCCTATTCAATGACTTATCTGCCCAATATCAGTTTGGCAGATCAAAGTATTTTTTTTGAAGCTTCAGGGGCAAAATCGGTAAATCCGAAAGCTCCTCGGCTATATTTTTCTCTACCGTATGAAGCCATATCGGTAATCCTGTGGCAAGACTGAGCCTATCGGCAAATTCTACCGATTCAAGCACCGTCTCCTTAGTCGTTTCCGATCCTATATTCGAGTTATTTACGATACAGTTGAAACCTATTCCGCACGCTGTCTCTATTTCCTTCATGATTTCCACCGCGTCCTCCACCGTAGAGGTGAGAGGTCTGTATCTATTGAGAACAAACGCCATTCTGTAGTCGTTCTCCGCCTTTATGGCATCGGCAAATCTTCCAAGAGCGTATGCTCCACGGTCATCTCCACCTATATCTATAACTCCGTGCACCGATTTATCCTGCACCAAGCGGTAGCTTTCCGCGGGAATTGCGGGAAGATCCACATTACTGTTTGCGTATTTTGATGAGATAAGGCTTATGCCCTTCTCTGTCAATTCACTCTCGCTATCCTTGGTTCTGAAATAGGGATTTACGATATCAAGATCGGCAATACAGACCTTTTTTCCTTCCTCTGCAAGCAGCATCGCGTAATTTACGGCAATATTTGTTTTACCGCTTCCGTAATGTCCCGCAAAGAGGGTTAATCTTTTGTGTTCCATATTACTTCTCAAAGCTTTTTTCTTATTATCTTTCCACTGGTCGTCTTAGGCAGACTCTCGTGGAATTCTACTATTCTCGGATACTTATAAGGAGCGGTTCGGGACTTGACGTAGTTCTGAATTTCCTTCTTAAGCTCGTCTGTTCCCTCATAGCCCTTTACAAGTACTATGCTTGCCTTGACTACCTGACCGCGGATCTCGTCGGGTGCCGCCGAAACTCCGCATTCAAGAACATAAGGAAGCTCCATGATTACGTTTTCAATCTCGAAGGGTCCTATACGGTAGCCCGAAGACTTAATAACGTCGTCTGCACGTCCTACGTACCAAAGGAATCCGTCCTCATCCTGCCATGCGAGGTCGCCGGTATGATAATATCCGTCTCGCCACGTTTCTGCCGTAATCTCGGGGTTACCCTCGTACGCATAGGCAAGTCCGCAAGGAAGTCCTCCCGATATATCGATACAGATTTCTCCGCTTTCACCGGCTTCGACAGGCTTGCCCTCTGAGCTCAGCAAGCATACCTTATAAAGAGGCGTAGGCTTACCCATAGAGCCTATCTTGTGGCTTCCGCCCGCAAGGTTGCCTATGATAAGGGTGCTTTCGGACTGACCGAAGCCCTCCATTATCTTCAGACCCGTATGTATTTCAAACTGACGGAACACCTCCGGGTTAAGAGCCTCACCCGCGGTAGATGCATGCTCTATGCTGGAAAGATCGAAGCGGGAAAGATCCTGCTTGATAAGCATTCTGTACATGGTGGGAGGCGCACAGAAGGTAGTTATATTATATTTCTTGAACAACGGGAGAATATGCTCCGGGTCAAAGCGGTCAAAGTCGTAAACGAATATCGCCGCTTCACACAACCACTGACCGAAGAGCTTACCCCACATTGCCTTTGCCCACCCTGTATCGGATATGGTAAGATGCAATCCGTCGGGATTTACCTGATGCCAATACTTTGCGGTAATGAAATGTCCCAAGGGGTATCTGTGGTTATGCGCTGCGATCTTGGGATAACCCGACGTTCCCGACGTAAAGAACATAAGCATGGGATCGTCTCCGCAGGGTGAATCCTCGGTTCTCGCATAATGACTGCTGTACAGACCGTACTCGCGGTCAAAGCTACGCCAACCGTCTCTGTCCCCGCCAACGATAATCTTATTTGTAAGGCAATCGCACTTTGCAGCTGCCGCATCCACAGAATCGGCTACATGCCCATCCGCCGTACAAAGGATCGCCTTTATATTTCCTGCGTTAAATCTGTATTCAAAGTCCTTTTCAAGCAACTGATTAGGTGCGGGAATAGCAATTGCTCCAAGCTTATTCAATGCAAGAATTGAGAACCAGAACTGATAGTGGCGCTTAAGCACCAGCATCACGCGGTCTCCTCTCCTTATGCCGATAGACGTAAGGTAATTGGCAACTCTTGCGGATTCTCTCTTCATATCACGGAAAGTAAACCTATGTTCTTCCCCGTTCTCACCCACATAAAGCATAGCAAGCTTATCGGGCTTACGTGTGCCGAGCTTGTCAACAACGTCGAATGCAAAATTAAATTTATCCTCATTTTTAAAGGAGATATCGGTAAGTACTCCGTCCTTTTCGGTAGGAATAATGAAATCCTGATAAATTCTCTGCTGATTATCGTCACTGCGACGTTTTGTTGCCGCCGAGGATTCAGCCGCCTGCTCTCCCTCTCTTGCCGCCTGATTGCGAAGGACGATCGCATAGAAGGAGCAATCCGCGCCGCCGACAGCTACCATTCCGTGAGGTGTTCCGGAATCGTAGTATATACAGTCTCCCGGATTGAGTATCTCGGTATGCTCGCCGATCCGAATCTTCATCTGACCGGTTATTACGATATCGCATTCCTGCCCCTCATGGGTTACGAGCTCTATATCTTCATTCTCTGCGCCCTCATGGTACTTCATATCCATGTAAAGCGGCAGCGCTATACGGTTGCGGAATCCCGATGCAAGGTTATATCCCACCATGTGGTGAGCCTCCTCTATCTTCTGACCCTCTCCTCTTCTTGTCAGGGCATAAGAGCGGAGCTTGGGGCTTTTACCCTCAAGAATATCACTCATATCTACCCCGAAGATAAGTACGCAATGATAAAGGAACGCAATGCTCAGATTTCGTGTTCCATTTTCGCAAGCCTCGTATTCGCTCTCGCTGAGGCCTGTTTTTTCTGCCATTTCGGCGATAGACAGACCCGTAACGATTCTCAATTCACGAATTCGGTCTGCGATCTGTTTTAATTTTATATCAATAGGCTGTTCCATACTACCTCTCTTTTTCAGCGCCGCCGTAAACCTATTACTTGAGGCGCATTATTAGCTATGATTTTTTGCCGACTGTCTTACCTTAGACGGTCTGTGTGTCAGTGGTTTCCACCGCGATATTCTAAAACAAAAAAACGTCTCAAGAACAAAATTCTGAGACGAGTGCACAATACCCGCGGAACCACTCAAATTGCGAAAACCGCCACTTAGGATCTAAATATAATCCTTGCCCTTAACGCGGGGAACGTGAAACCCTAACCTCAGCTCGAATTTCAAACTCGGAAGTGATGGGTAGACCGGCTTTTCACAATCGGCTCTCACCGCCCGCCGATTCTCTGAATGTTTATTATGCCCTACCGTCTTCGTCACAGTTTTTCGACTTCTACATCTATGATATATTCTATCATTTTTATACGTAAAAGTCAAATATTTTCTTGCTCAAAAATGCACAAACTTTCAAAAATTCAGTGTCGTTTTTTTGTGATTATTGTTAAACATCGTATTTTTTAGCAATTTCCACTTGACAAATCGAGCATTTAATGGTTAAATATATTCATTGATAATATAATTTATTGAAATTTACGAAGGACTATGACGGAAATCTTACCCTTTATTCGGATGCTGCAGAGAGTCGGTGGTTGGTGCGAACCGATGCGGACGGTTTTGGGCTCTCTTTCCTGAGTCGGTCTTGGCAAAGCGCACGCAAGTAATGAGACCCGGCAGCCCCCGTTACAGGGCAAGGCCTAATATTTTAGGGCTTTTGAGTGATTTCCCTTTTTGGGGGTAATCAGGGTGGTACCGCGAAAATTATTCGTCCCTGAAGCCGTGTAAACGGCCGGGGGCTTTTTTTGTTTGAAAGGAGACATATACGAAACATGAAACAAATTGTAATCAGCGACGCAACAATGAAGCAGACCTCCGAGGATCTGCGTCTTTCCTTCAAGGAAAAGATCGAGCTTTCCAAGCTACTTGATAAGATCGGTGTAGATCTTATTGAGCTTGATGGCATAAAAGACCCCAGAGTTGATTCGCTATTGATAAAATCTGTTGCAGCTGCCGTTGAGTGCAGCCGTATTGCCGTTCCCGTAGAGCTTTTAAATAACGAAAATATTGAAAAGGTTTGGGGAGCATTAAAAAATGCAAAAAAGCCCCGTCTTCAGGTTTTCGCATCAACAAGTTCGGTGCAAATAGAATATATTTTCCACAAAAAACCCGATGCAATGCTCGATGCTATCAGCCGTACGGTTGCAGCTTGCCGCGCACTTTGCTCTGACGTAGAATTCATTGCCGAGGATGCTACCCGTAGCGACGGCGATTTTCTTGTTAAGGCAATAGAAGCCGCTATTGCGGCAGGTGCCGGAACTGTAACCCTTTGCGACACCGCAGGAGCTATGCTTCCCTCAGAGTTTGCCGAGTTTATAAGCAAGCAGTATGATGCGATACCAAGCCTTAAGAACGTTACTCTCGGCGTTGCATGCTCCAATACTATTGCTATGGCAGATGCCTGTGCCATTACTGCTATTGCGTCAGGCGCAACTCAGATCCGCACTGCCACCAATTCCCTTTCCGAGGTCTCTCTTGCAAATGTAACGAGAATTCTCACGGCAAAATCGGACTCTCTTGACGCTTCTGTCGGAGTAAGAGCTACTCAGCTCAGCGTAATTATTTCTCAAATCGAAAGACTCTGCCACACAGGCAAGGGACAAAACGTCTCCGCACAAGCCGAAACAGATGATGGGATCTTCCTCACTGCTCACGACACAGAGGAAGCTGTAGCGGCAGCTACCGTAAGACTCGGATACGACTTATCCTCCGAGGATGTACAGGCAGTATACACATCATTTAAGCAGATCGCCGATAAAAAGGAGAAGGTATCCTTCAAGGAGCTTGATGCAATCGTTGCGTCCTCCGCAATGCAGGTTCCCTCCACTTATAAGCTCGACACATACGTTATAACATCCGGAAACACCATATCCGCCACCGCTCACATTAAGCTCATTAAAAACGGCACCTCTGTTGAGGGCGTTTTCATCGGCGACGGCTCTATCGACGCGGCTTTCCAGGCCATCGAAAAGATCACGGGGTGCAGCTACGAGCTAGATGACTTCCAGCTTCAGGCGGTTACCGAGGGACGCGAGGCTATGGGTCAGACCGTAGTAAAGCTCCGCGCGGGCGGTAAGGTTTATTCGGGTATAGGTATTTCCACCGACATCGTCGGTGCGGGAATTCGCGCATATCTGAGCGCACTTAACAAAATTATTTATGAGGAGGAAGCTTAATGAAACTCTCCTTTTCCACAAGAGGATGGCCTGATCTTTCCTTTAGTGAGATGCTCGACGTAGCCATTGACATGGGCTTTTCGGGCGTTGAGGTATACAATCTCACCAAGTTTGACCCGTTAATGGAAAAAAGCGGGCCCTTTCACAAATATAATACAGCGGCAACGGTCCGTCAGTTAAGAGAAAGAGGGCTTTCTATTCCCTGCTTTGACACCTCTTACGATATTTCCTCCGACGAAAATGCCGTATCATCTGTAAAAAGCCTTATTGAGATAGCGCACAACGCAAGAGTACCTTACGTTGTAGTATGCGCTCTGCGCGATAATGAAGAAGCGGTTTATTCGGCAATTACTGAGCTTCTTTCTCTTGCTGCCGATAAAAACGTAAGCATTCTTATAAAGACCAGCGGAATCTACTCGGACACGGCAAGACTCCGCGCAATGCTCGACAGATTCGCAAGCGACAATCTTGCCGCTCTTTGGGACATTCACCATACGTTCAGGGATCACGGAGAATCGGGAGATCAGACTATTAAAAATCTCGGAGCATACATTGCTCACGTACACGTTCGCGACTCTGACGATAACGGTGTATATCAGCTTATCGGTGAAGGCTCTATGCCTATAGAGGACGTAATGCGCGCGCTTTCATCGGTAAATTACGATGCCTTCATTTCCCTTGAATGGAAGCCCGATTGGCTTGACGACCTCAAGGATCCCGAAATTATATTCCCCCACTTTGTAAACTACATGTCTCATTTCCATTCCACGCGGGACATGAAAAAGAGCCTTTATTTCAATCACGACGGATCGGGACAGTATATCTGGAAGAAAGATGAGCTTATTGACCTTACCTTCTCTCAGGTGCTCGACAGAGTTGCCGAGGAATTTCCCGATCAGTATTGCTTCAAGTACACCACTCTTGACTATACCCGTACCTACGCACAGTTCCGTGAAGACGTAGACCGCTTTGCAAGAGCCCTCGTATCTCTCGGGGTAAAAGCAGGCTCAAAGGTTGCCGTATGGGCAACCAATCTTCCCGCATGGTATATAACCTTCTGGGCGACCACCAAGATCGGGGCGGTTCTCGTTACCGTCAACACGGCGTACAAGATACACGAGGCAGAGTATCTGCTCAGGCAGTCCGACACTCACACTCTCGTAATGATCGAGAGCTGTCTTGACTCCAACTATAAGGATATTATCAACACTCTCTGTCCCGAAATAAAAGACACAAAGCCCGGCGAGCCTCTCCATGCAAAGAAGCTTCCCTTCCTACGCAACGTAATTACCGTTGGATTCAAGCAGGCGGGCTGTCTCACCTTTGACGAGGCTATGGAGCGCTATAAGCTTGTAAGTCGCGAGCAGGTTGCGAGAATGGCGGCGGCTGTTAAGACCAGCGACGTTTGCAACATGCAGTACACCTCGGGAACCACAGGCTTCCCCAAGGGTGTTATGCTTACCCACTACAACGTTGTAAATAACGGAAAATGCATCGGAGACCGAATGGGACTTTCCACTGCGGACAGAATGATGATTCAGGTTCCCATGTTCCACTGCTTCGGTATGACACTGTCCATGACGTCGTCTATGACTCACGGTGCTACCATGTGTCCTATGCCCTATTTCTCGGCAAAATCCTCTCTCGCATGTATAAATCAAGAGAAGATCACCTGCTTCAACGGTGTTCCTACTATGTTCATAGCAATGTTCAATCATCCCAACTACCGCTCAACCGATTTCTCGCACATGAGAACGGGAATTATGGCGGGCTCGGGATGTCCCCCTGAGCTTATGAGACGTGCCGCACGTCCCGATGAAATGAATATGACGGGTATTGTCAGCGTTTACGGTCAGACCGAATGTGCCCCCGGTAACACCATGAGCTCCTGGACAGAGCCTCTGGACGTCCGTACCGAAACTGTCGGAAGCGCATTTCCCCACGTTATGTGTAAGATAGTTGACCCCGAAACGGGTGCAGAGGTGGGTCCCGGTGTAAACGGAGAATTCTGTGCAAAGGGATACAATACCATGAAGGGTTATTACAAGATGCCCGACGCTACAAAGGAAACTGTCGATGAGGACGGTTGGCTCCATTCGGGAGACCTTGCGTGCTACGACGAGAACGGAAACTACAAGATAACGGGGCGTCTTAAGGACATGATAATCCGCGGCGGTGAAAACATCTACCCCAAGGAGATAGAGGAGTTTATTTACACTCATCCGCAGACGAAGGACGTTCAGGTTATCGGTGTTCCGGACAAGAAGTACGGCGAGGAAATAATGGCTTGCATAATTCTTAAGGAGCCCGGAAGCGTTACGGTTGAGGAAATGACCGACTATATCAAGGCAAGCATGGCTCGTCATAAGGTCCCCAAATATATCGAATTTGTGGACAGCTTCCCCATGAATGCCGCAGGTAAGGTGCTTAAGTACAAGATGAGACAGGATGCCGCAGAGCGCCTTGGACTCGTTGGAGACGGATCCGATACAGCAGGACCTAAAAAGTAATATATAACAGCAAACAGCAAAAAGGGCTGTCTCAAATCATTGTTTGGGACAGCCCTTTTTCAAAAAAATCAGATTTGCAAAATGCTCATGCCTTTAAAGCAGGAGCTATGCGCCAAGCTCTGAAAGCTCATTATTTCATCGTACCGTATCCGCCCGCATATTTGCTGACTTCGGAGGCGACGACAAAAACATTATTATGACACATATTACGTATTTCCTTAAGCACAGGAAGAGCCTCGCGCCTTGGAAGAATGATCAGGATCATATTCATTTTATCGGTAGATCCATAGCCGTCAACAACCGTGTATCCGCGGGAATTTTCCTGAAGATACTCTGTTATCTTTTTTGTGTTTTCATCGTTTGCGATCAATTGAAGGCTTGACGTTCCGAGCGCGATTTTGTTCTCAAGTGTTGAGCCGAAAAACAGTCCCGTCGCATAACCAACACAGTAAAAAGCAAGCAGAAAAAGATTGTCTCCGAGAGTCCCGATAATAGTAGAGATTACAAGTCCCCATATAGCACATTCGACCAATCCGAGCCCTGCGGCTTTAAGTCGCTGTCCTTTTACCATCATGCATGTCTTAAGGGATTGAATAGTGATCTCTATTATTTTTGCGGCACAGACAATAAAGCATACCGCCACAGGTGGAATTGACGCCAAAAATTCTGACATGATTTTATTCTTCTCCTTCTTCTTCAATATCAAAGGACTCCGCAGAGTCTACTGCGGCAGTTTCTATCACGGCTTCGATATTATCTATAACAAGCTTTTGAGCTTCCTTTGAAAACTCTATTATAGGTGAATTCTTTCCGTAAGAATTCCAATATTTAAGGACAAGTCCTGCTTCCTCTCCGGCTTTCGTAGGATATCTTTTATACTTGCCGTCTTCCCATTCGCGCCATTCGATCATTCCCATATTTATAAACCACTTAGTTATATTTCTGCGAGATAGACGCGCCATATTCTTCGCCCTTAAATCCCCTGCCAATGCATTTATCTTTCTTGCCAACAAAGTAGAATTAATAGGAAAATCAGTATATTCAAACTTCTGAAGCTCCTCCTCTGTTAAGGAAAGGGGCACGCGGTTTTTCTTCAGTTCCTTTTCAAGCTTTTTCTTCTCTTTTTTTCTCTCCCTCTCGACTGCTTGACGCAATATCTCGGATACATAGAAAAAGCAACGGGAAAGTCGAATATTATTTGCAACATCTCCATCGGGGATAGGAGTATCATCCAAAGGATTTATGCCGTTTGCAAGTTTGTCAATAAACATTTTCGCGTATGCGATTTTCTCAGATTCTGTCATTTTTTTGTCCTTTCTTGCTTTTATACTATATTCTATCATCTTTTGCGCTAAAAATCAATAAAAAACTCAACAATACCTCTTTATCCGATACTGCCGTAGAATCTGATTACGCATACAGGCGGATTAACTGACATATACTATACTACAAAATTCTATAGGAGGATTTATGAAAAGGAACATTGGACTCTGGCAGATTTTCGGTTTTGCCGTTACTGCGTTTGTCGGAACACTGTTGCATTTCCTATACGATTGGCTGGGAGAAGCGGTCTGGATTGCTCCCTTTTCGGGAATAAACGAATCTACGTGGGAGCATATGAAGCTTCTTTTTTGGCCTATGTTTATTTTTGCCATCATTCAAAGCTTTTTCTTTAAGGACAGAGATGATTTCTGGTGTATAAAGCTGCGCGGAATCCTTCTCGGAATTGCGCTTATTCCTATTCTTTTTTACACCTACAACGGAGTAATAGGCACATCTCCCGACTGGATAAATATTATAATATTCTTTATATCGGCTGCTGCTTCATATATTTACGAAATGAGACTGTTTAACAAAAATACAATAATTTGCAAAAGTCCCAAAATCCCAATTGCTCTGCTCTGCTTTATTGCTCTGCTATTTACAGTGTTCACCTTTGCCACACCGCAAATCGGCATTTTCAAAGATCCCTTAACGGGAGTATTCGGAATATAAATATGGACTGTCTCAAATGAATTTTTGAGACAGTCCATTTCGATTTTGTTATTTATTTGCAAGCTTTTCAAGAAGCTCGGTCTGACGTGCTATGTTGGCGTACATCTGCTCGATAGCAACCTTCTCTGCCGCAAGCTTTTCAGCTGCTGCTGCGTCTGCTTCCTTCTTCTTAGCTTCCTCTTCTGCCTTCTTTGCTGCAGCCTCTTCCAATTCCTTAGCATCCATTCTGTTACGGATCTTGTTGATCGTACGAACGATAATAAAGAGTGTAAGTGCGATAAGGAGGAAGTTGATGATCGCATTGATAAATGCGCCCCAGTCTATGTAGATCGAGTTTTCAAGATCTACTACAGACATGCCTGCCTCGTCTGTCTTGTACGCTTTGGACAAAAACGTAAATATTTCGCTGAGCGAATCCTTACCGAGGGTCTTTGCGAGTACCCAGTTAATGCAGGGCTTCAACACATTCGTGCTGAGCGCATTGATAATTGCAGTAAACGCGCCGCCTACGATAACACCGACTGCCATATCAAGCACGTTTCCGCGCGTGATAAAGGTCTTGAAGTCAGCAAAAAAGCCATTTTTCTTCTTGTGTTCCTTTTTCATTTCATGTTCCTTTCTTTTTTCTCGGCATCCCTTGCCTCAGACTCTTCCGATTTTTACTGTTTTGGGTATATCCCTTTCAATATCAGTACTATAAGATAATACCACAAAATTCGACAAAAGTCAAGTATAAAATCTTTTTTTGTTATTTTGCAAGATCGGCAAGTGTTTCTCCCGACACTCTGTACGTTGTCCATTCGCTCATAGGTCGGGCACCAAGAGACAGATAAAAGTCAATGCTCGGCTTATTCCAATCGAGACAGCACCATTCAAGTCTGCCGCAATTTCTCTCTACGGCTATACGGGCAACCTCCTTAATCAGTCGTTTTCCGTAGCCCTTTCCTCTGTGTTCAGGCTTTACGAAAAGATCCTCAAGGTATATCCCTGCTCTGCCCACAAAGGTAGAGAAGTTATGGAAGAACAAAGCAAAGCCTACCTCTGTTCCGTTTTCACTTATAAATATGACTTCTGCTTTTTTCTTTTCGAATATCCATTCGCGAAGCAGAGCCTCATCGGCAACCACCTCGTCTGACATTTTTTCATATTCGGCAATCGCCTTTATAAAATCCAAAATTAATGCCGTATCATTTTCTGTTGCAAAACGTATTTCAGAATTAGCCATATTTTCACCGTACCTTAATCTATTGTTTTTGCAAGCTCGTCCATATCCTTGCGTTTCTTTTCTCTTTGTCTGTCGTCATCCTTGGCATAACCCAAGGTAATTACAAGACGTACCGAGCCGTCAAGATTGCAAATTTGTCGAATTTCGGCATCGTCAAGCCATCCGAGAATACAGCTTCCGAGTCCTTGTGCAGTAGCCTCTGCGGTTATATACGCGGCAAGAATGCCTATATCGATAGAACGGTAATCGTTCTTTTTGACTTTTGCTCCGAGTGCTGCCGACGCTACGTAAGGCTTTTCGGACAGAACCAACAAAACGGGAGCATCGCTTGAAAATTTGTTCATCCCCATTCCCTGTGTCGCTTTTGCAACCTTTTTGGCTGTATCTCCCCTGCACACAGTTATAAAGTAGGGCTGACCGTTACATGCCGAAGGAGAAAGCCTCGCCGTTTCAAGGATTCGTTCTATTTTTTCCTGTTCTACGTCACGTTTCGCATTATAGCTGCGACAGGACTGTCGTGTTTGTGCTATTTCTGTAAAATTCATATTATTTCTCCCCTTTTTCGTATATCCAGCCATAGTCGCCGTGATATATCATTTGCCTTGTCATTCCGCCGTCTATGCAAATATTTTCTCCCGTTATAAACCCTGCCATATCCGAGCAGAGATACATTACGGCATTTGCGATATCTTTAGGATTTCCCACTCTTCCTGCCGGCTGTTGGATAGCATCCGCTCCATCGTATACTGTATAGTTATTATCTATCCAACCCGGAGAAACAGAGTTAACGCGCACCTTCCCCGCAAGGCTTACGGCTAGGGCGTGAGTAAGCGCAGAAATCCCGCCCTTCGCGGCAGTATAGCTCTCGGTATTGGGCTGACTCATACGGTCTCTTGACGATGAAATGTTCACAATACTTGCACCCTCTGCAAAACAGGGCAGAAAAAGCTTTGAAAGATAAAAGGGTGCGATCACGCCTACCTTGACAGCATATTCAAAATCCTCGTAGCTTCCGTTTTCTATTCCTCGCATCAAGGGTGCGGCATTGTTTACAAGAAAATCTACCCTTCCGTAATCAGCTATGACCTTCTCTGCAAAGGCTTCAAGGGTCTCCTTTTTTGCAATATCTCCCACAAAATAATCGTTTTCAAGCAGGTCGATAATGCATACTTCAGCTCCTGTTTTCTCAAAGCTTTCCCTTATGCATTTGCCTATTCCTCTTGCTCCGCCGGTTACTACCACGGTCTTGCCCTTAAAATCAAACATTTTACTTCCGCCTTTTTAATTATTAAAATAATTATATCATTTTTGAACAGATTTGTCAACGAACAAAAAGCTACCCCTTGGTTGGAGTAGCTTCATGTATTATTTTTGCGGGTCGAGATATTTCCAATAGCTCTTAATATAAGCTACTCCCGACCAAACGGTAAGAACAAGCGAAAGAATTACGGTTATCCACGAAAGAGGGATTATATCGGTTCTCCACGCAAGAGGTCTGCCGGTTATCATTTTGCCTATTTCCATAGCTATATGCTGAACTACAGGCTCAAGGAATACGGTAGAGATCGCAACTATCTGCAATACGGTCTTAAGCTTTCCGAGCTTATTTGCGGCAATTACGATGTTCTGCCCCGTAGATACAACAAGACGCATAGACGTTACGGCAAGCTCTCTGAAAACCACGATTATAAGGGCAATTATCATAAGAAGTCTGAGATTTTCAAATCTGTAAAGAAGCACAAACAGCGCTCCTATTACCATAAACTTATCCGCAACCGGATCAAGGAATTTTCCGAAGTCGGTTATAAGTCCCCTTTTTCTCGCTATCTTTCCGTCAAGCATATCGGTAACCGACGTTCCGATAAACAAAACCGCACAAATAAAGTTAGAGAGCATAGGATTTATCCACGACTCGGGTAAAAAACCAAACACAAGAAGCACAGGCACAAGACAAAGTCTCAAAACAGTAAGCTTATTGGGTAGATTCATTTTACTCATAATATTTTCTCCCTTTCACATCAATTCAATCATCATTCAGAATAGCTCTGCCCATGAGGTCATAATCAAGAACTTCTCTTATTTTCACCTTTACAAATGAACCCTTTGCTATCCGTTTGGAGGCTCTGAAATACACCTTACCGTCTATCTCGGGAGCATCCTCCGCGCTTCTGCCGAAATGCACCTCGCTTACAGGGTCAAAATCCTCGCAAAGAACGAGTATCTCCTTGCCAACCTTAGTCTTGTTTCTTGCCTCGTTTATTTCAAGCTGTTCTCTCATCAGGAGATCCATACGGTCGAGCTTTACCTGCTCGTCGATTTGGTCGGGGAAATCATATGCGGGGGTATCCTCTTCTCTTGAATAGGTAAAGACTCCGACTCTCTCAAACTTCGTTTCCCTTACAAATTCGCAAAGCTCACAGAAATCCTCCTCGGTCTCACCGGGAAATCCTACGATAAATGTAGTTCTTATGACAATATCGGGAATCTCCTTACGAAGCTTTCCTACCACCTCGCGTATCATTTTGCTGTCTCCGTGGCGGTTCATTGACTTAAGCATTCTGTCGCTTATATGCTGAAGCGGCATATCTATGTATTTGAGAATTCTCGGATTGTCTCTGATCTCTGCCACAAGCTCATCGGTTATCTTATCGGGGTAGCAGTAGAGAAGTCGTATCCACGGGATTTCTGTTTCCTCCGTTATTTTATGCAAAAGCTCTGCAAGACTGTATTTGCCGTAAAGGTCAAGTCCGTATCTCGTTATATCCTGCGCGACTATGCAAAGCTCACGGACTCCAAGCTCCTCAAGGTTCTTTGCCTCGGCTACAAGCTCATCCATAGGTCTGCTTCGGAAGTTTCCCCTGATAGCGGGAATTGCGCAGTATGCGCATCTGTTATCACAGCCCTCGGCAATTTTGAGATACGCCATATAATCGGGTGTAGTCAGAATTCTGTCTCCTCCGAGCTTGACGGTATTCTTATCCTCAAAGGAAGAATACTTTCTCTTGGAGCCTTTCTTTTTCTTGACTGTAACCGCCTCGATTGCCTCGACAATATTATGTATACTGCCCACACCGAGAACAGCGTCAACCTCGGGAAATTCCTCAAGTATGCTCTCTCTGTATCGCTCGGCAAGGCACCCCGTTACAACGATAGCCTTCAAGGTGTGGTTCTTCTTAAGCCATACAATATCAAGTATATTATCAATCGCTTCTTTTTTTGCGCTTTCGATAAAGCCACAGGTATTTATAATTACTACGTCTGCCTCGGTCTCCTCAGGGGTTATCTCATACCCCGCGCTTGCTACCTCGTGAAGCATAACCTCGGTATCAAGCTGATTTTTCGGACAACCGAGAGAAACAAATCCTACCTTCATTTTTTCTCCTCGTTCTATATCAATATGCAAAAATGCCTTTTAAAATGCGCGGAACAGCTCGGTAAGTTGCGACGGTCCGTCTATTATAACGTCCGCCCCGGCTTCTTTGAGAATTTTCTCTCCGCGGTATCCCCACGAGCATCCCACAGTCAGCATTTTTGCGTTTTGTCCCGTAAGGATATCTGTTTCGCTGTCTCCTACGAAAGCAGTCTCACAAGCTTCAAAGCCGAGCTTTTCGGCTATATAAATAGCCATTGCGGGGTCGGGCTTTTTAGGAAGATCGTCTCTCTGCCCCATAGCCATTGAAATAATGCCCTCGGGTATCATTTCGCTAACCATGGGTCGGACGAAAATATCTCTCTTATTGGAAAGTACCGCAAGAGTATATCCTCTTTCTTTAAGCTCTTTAAGAGCATCTATAATTCCGTCATAGCAATCGGTGCGGTTTTTATAGGTTACGGGATAGCAGCTTCCGTCGTAAAATTTTATAGCTTTCTCTAGAAGCTCCGCATTTTCTGCCATATACTTTGGCAAGGCTCTCTTTATAAGATCGCGGGAGCCGTTGCCGACGTAGGAGCGCACCTCATCATAGGTATGCGCGGGAGCTCCAAATTTCTCCATTGCCATATTTACGCCATCAAGTATACCGTACATGGTATCTGCAAGAGTTCCGTCCAAGTCAAATATAAGCAAACGGATTTTTCTGTTATCCATATTCCTCAGCGCCTCCCGACCTCATAACAATTCACAGTAATTATACCACGTTTTTTTCTTCCTGTCAATGAAAACACACCTCTGTATACGCAATATTTTTTCCTTTTTTGTCGTATTTTGAAAAAATGCACAACATTTTTTTATTAAAAAAGTAATATTTCGGCATTTAACATCTTTATTATTACGGAAACTTGTGATATAATAATATATTGGAAATAAATAATTCTCAATTTACGTAAAAAAGGAGATCAAAAACGTGATCAGAAACGATTTAAGAAACGTAGCTATAATTGCGCACGTTGACCACGGAAAAACCACTCTCGTTGACGAGATGCTCAAGCAAGGCGGTATATACAGAGAAAATCAGGAGACGGTTACCCGCGTTATGGATTCCGGAGACCTTGAAAAAGAAAGAGGAATCACAATCCTAGCCAAAAACACCTCTGTCTACTACAAGGACGTTAAAATAAACCTTATTGACACCCCCGGACACGCTGACTTCGGCGGTGAGGTTGAGCGTATCCTCAAAATGGTTAACGGAGTTATCCTTCTTGTTGACGCAGCCGAGGGACCTATGCCTCAGACTCGCTTCGTTCTCCAGCGCGCCCTTGAGCTCAACCACAGAGTTATTATCGTTATAAACAAAATTGACAAGCCCGACGCACGCCTCGGCGAGGTTGAAGATGAGATACTTGAGCTTCTTATTGACCTCAACGCATCGGACGAACAGCTTGACAGCCCCATGCTTTACTGCTCGGGCAGAGCCGGCACGGCTACCGAGGACCCCGACGTCGCGGGCACCGACCTCGTTCCCCTGTTCACAAAAATCCTTGATTATATTCCCGCTCCCGAGGGTGATGAAACCGGTGAGCTTCAGCTTCTCGTTTCCTCCATTGACTACAGCGAATACGTAGGTCGTATAGGCATCGGACGTATTGAGAGAGGCGCCATACACACAAATCAGGAGGCATACATCTGTAACTATCATACGGGTAACGCCCCCAAGCGTACAAAGATCGTTTCCATGTATCAGATAGACGGTCTCCAGAGAGTACCCGTTGAAAACGCGAAGGTTGGAGATATCGTTTGCTTCTCGGGTGCCGAAAGCATTACAATCGGAGACACAATAACAAGCCTTTCCTGCCCCGAGCCGTTGGAATTTGTAAAGGTAAGCGAGCCCACGCTTGAGATGACCTTCTCTGTTAACAACAGCCCATTTGCAGGTAAGGAAGGAAAATTCGTTACCTCGCGTCAGCTCCGCGACCGTCTTTACAAGGAGCTTCTCAAGGACGTTTCCCTTCGTGTCAGCGACGGAGAAACTACCGATGAGTTCAAGGTTGCGGGCAGAGGTGAAATGCACCTCTCCATTCTCATTGAGACCATGCGCCGCGAGGGCTATGAAATGATGTGCTCCAACCCCAGAGTTCTGTTCAAGGAAATTGACGGGGTAAAGTGCGAGCCTATGGAAAAGGTTACTCTCGACGTTCCCGCCGAATACGTGGGCGCAGTCGTTGAAAAGCTCGGTCAGAGGAAGGGCGATCTTCTTGAGATGAATCCTCTCGGAACGAGAATGCGTATCGAATACTCTATTCCCTCCCGCTGTCTCTTTGGATATCGCTCGGAATTTCTTACGGCAACCAGAGGCGAGGGTATTATGAACACTCTCTTTGACGGCTACCAGCCCTACAAGGGTGAGATAACCATGAGATTCACAGGTTCTCTCGTAGCCTCCGAAACAGGTGAAACTACCCGTTACGGTCTCTACAACACTCAGGAAAGAGGAAATCTCTTCGTTGGTCCTCAGACTCCCGTTTACGAGGGAATGATAGTCGGTATGAACCCCAAGAACGACGATATATCGGTAAACCCCTGCAAGAAAAAGCAGCTCACCGCTATACGTTCCGCGGGCGCTGACGAAAAGCTTCTTCTTACTCCTCCCATCATATTCAGCCTTGAGGAGGCTATTGAGTTTATCACCGACGACGAGCTTATTGAGGTTACTCCCAAGTCCATTCGTTTACGCAAGAAGATACTCGACACCGAGCTTCGTATGAAGGCTATGATGAAGGCGAGACGAGAGGCTGCCGCATCGAAGTAATAATAATTACTGTGTAAAGAATATTTTTGTCCCCCTTGGAGCAAGATAAGATAAAGTTCTTTTCTTCCAAGGGGGATATTTATGCTCTTTTCACCGTCCGCGCGGCATTTTGAAAGCTCATCCATGCAAACCTTTTCGGGATTTTGCGCCTGCTCTGCCGACGGCTCACCCGTTATGGGAAGAATTACCTTTGACAATGGAAATCTTGCACGCAAATCAGGCGAGGCTCTTCTTCCCGTACTTGAAAACATCCCCGAATCCGCTTACAGCAGCTCGTGTGTCGTAGGCATTGTCCGTATTGGCAGAGCATCTGATTCCGAGCCGTCTTATTCTCCCTTCCCCATCCTTCGTCTTGGCGGACTTTCAAAATGCCACGAGGGTAAAATCGCTCTCCTTGACCCTCTTTGCGGAAAGCTCTATATCTCCCCCGACATCGTAACGGTTGACAGATATGCATCAAGAATTTTCAGCGCAGACAGCGCCCATCGGCTTGGAACGTCCGACACAGTAAAAATTCTTTCGCGTATATCCAAGGATTCGGATTTCAAAAGAGGAATGGATACAGACACTGACGTGCTACTTGACGTTTTCTCCCCTTTATGCGCCAAAGACCCTGAGGAAGGTTTTTTCGAGGAATACCGCGCTGTTGCTGAGGCTCTCTTCGGTATACGGATTATGGCAGAAGCAGAATGGGATTCTTTTTTTTCTTCACGTATAAAGGCAATCCTTCGAGGCGCGGTTTACGGAAACTTTTCAATATCTCTGCGCGGAATACTCTGCGAGGAGGACCTGCGTAATGCGCTACTTGATATAAACAGAGCCTTTTGCTCTCTTGAAGCAGAGGGGCGTGAATTCAACGGCTATATATGCAGAGGGATATGTATTGACACTCCGTTACTGTTAAGGAGCTCCTTCTCATGCGAAGGAATTGACAATTATTCGGTTGATGTTGAAAGATTATTTTCACTTATGACAGGAAGCTGCGACAGAGACGATTCAGAGCTTTATTATGCTTTTTTAAGAGAGCTTATGACTGCTCTGAAAAGAAGAAAAAATCTTAAGGGTTACGCTATTCTCGGAGAACGTACTATAAGAAAGGAAATATTCCATACTCTCCTTGATTGCAATATCCGTTGCTTTTTTGCGCGTCAAAAGCACAAGCCCGCAGCAATACGCGCAGCCGAGGAGGCTCTTTCCGAGAGAGACGGCTTAGTATAAAAATTTATAAATTATTTTGTTAAAATCTATTGACAAAAGAAATTTTTATGATATAATATACGGGTACGCGATAATGCGTATGCGCCGTTAGCTCAGCTGGATAGAGTGTTTGGCTACGAACCAAAAGGTCGGGGGTTCGAATCCCTTACGGCGTGCCAACAAAAAAGGAACTTTTGTATACAAAAGTTCCTTTTTTGTTTATCCAAGTCGCAGGCTTGGCATATCATCGACGCACGAAGTGCGGCGCATATCATCAAGGGCGGTGAGCCGCCCTTGTATCTCATCACGCGCCAGCGTGCATCTACCTGCGGCTTGATGCAATAAGGGCGTAGCCCGTCATTCGCCGAAGGCATATACAATGCTTCGCATTGATGATATACCGCAACAAGTTGCGGATGATATACACGCCTTTGGCGTGATTGGAAAGCGAGGATTCGAAAAGCTCTTGAATTTATTTTCAAGATATGCTATAATACTATTCTGGAGCAGTTAGTAATTTATTTCATTGATCAAGAGGTATTATGGAGCTTACTGTTGTATCAAGGTGGTTAAACACCGCATTCGCGGATTTTGATTATTCAATACTAAAATTCTATCACGGCATCGCAGAAAGTTGCGGGGGATTTTTTACCCCTATTGCGAATTTTTTTGGATTTATAGGGGAGCTTGGCGCATGCGGTCTGATTATAGGTATAATTTTGCTTCTTTTTAAGGGCACGCGTCGCGCGGGATTTTGCATGATGCTTGCCGTGGGATTTGGCGCGATTATTACAAATCTCACTGTCAAGGAGCTTGTTGCCCGTCCTCGCCCTTTTCAAAGCGGTATTTCAGAATTCTGCGACTGGTGGAATTTTGTGGGGGCACCCTCTGTCAGTGAATTCTCTTTTCCGTCGGGGCACGTTACAGCCGCTGTCGCATCGGCCGTGGGGCTTTCACTGAACATACGCAAGCCTTGGGTCATTTGCTCTGCTTCTCTTTACGTGATTTTTATGATGGCATCAAGAAACTATCTCATGGTACACTACCCCACCGACGTTATAGGCGGTCTGTTTACGGGAGCTGCGGGAGGAATACTCGCATATTTTTCGGTAAAGCTTTTGAGTAGGCTTTTAGAAAAGAATTACAACAAAAAGTTCTGCGCCTTTATTATGAATTCGGATATCAGAAATATAAAAAACAAGTCGAAGTAAATCTTCGACTTGTTTTTGTTTAGAACAATCTTTCGGGATACTCGCCGATGTTTCTCTTTTCGAGAAGTGCCGCGGCTACTGTCGCTCTGTCCTCTATGTAGGTTACTCCAAACCACACGGCAGATGTTGAAAGCACCGACACTTTATGATTTTTCTCGGTTATGATCTTGTCAATAAAGGTTGGCAGAGCGTACTCCGCTTTTATTTCACCGTCGGGAATATTTTTGAGAAAATCACAAAAGGCACTGTCAAGCTCATCAAAAATGTCGGGAGTAAATCCCCACATATTCATGGAAACAGGCAACTTTCCGTCAAGAAATCCACTTTCTTCGTCGCATATACTTCCCTTTTCATCAAGGACTATCTTATAGGTTTCCTTTACCTTTCTGAGAATTCCGTTCTCAACCTGACATATACCTCTCGTTACCGCTCCGTTTTTGCTTACGGTATTCTCAAGATAATAGGCTACCATTGTACTTTCTCCTTTTGGGAGTGAAACAAGCTTCTCATGCATAACGGCAAATGCGTCTCTGCCGTAAAAATCGTCTGCGTTTATTACCGCAAAGGGCTCGTTTATCGCGTTCCTGGCGCAAAGCACCGCATGCACCGTACCAAAGGGCTTGATTCTCTCCTCAGGTATTTTATAAAAGCTCGGAATCGAGGAAAAATCCTGATAAACAAATTCTATTTCGGCATTTTTTATATCCTTACAAAAGCCCTCGATTATACTTTGATGCTCGGGCTTTATTACAAATACTATTTTATTAAATCCTGCGCGAATAGCATCGTAAATAGAATATTGCATGAGTATCTCTCCGCCCGGACCTATTCCGTCTACCTGCTTGTTTCCGCCGTATCTTGAACCAAGTCCGGCAGCCATTATG
This sequence comes from Oscillospiraceae bacterium, assembly GCA_015064735.1. Classification (GTDB taxonomy): domain Bacteria; phylum Bacillota; class Clostridia; order Oscillospirales; family CAG-272; genus HGM12713. The sequence goes on along the minus strand of SVRP01000014.1, from coordinate 12,877 downwards.
AGTAACGTAGTTTTTCCCATATTATCTCCTTTCGGTATGATAATCTTCGTACATTATATCATATTACGCGGAAAATGTCAACCTTATAATTTTTTCATATTGATTGACAAAGACAAAATTATGTTGTATAATTTTAACATCTTTTTGTTTTTGGAGGGGCTATGATAGATAAAATAAAAAAATACCGATATCATCTCAACAATGCATATTTCGATTCTCCTCTTGTGTTCGGAGAGACGAGACTGTGGCAAATCGGAAGGCTTTACTGCGCTCCGGGCACTATAATTGCGGAGCATACTCATCCTAATCTCTTTGAGCTCACCATTGCCACTGAGGGTAAAGGAATTATATCTACAAACGGAATAGAGGTACCTGTAAAATCGGGAGACATTTATCTTTCCTTTCCCTACGAATCTCATAAAATAGTTTCGGACGTAAAATCTCCCTTACAGTACGATTTTATAGCCTTTACTACCGAAAATCCCGAGCTTTCCTATACTCTTGAAGCTATAACGAATGAGTTTTCCAGCCCCACTATGCGAATTTTCAAAGACAGCGCAATTGCTTCGTCAGTCTGCGATGCCATAGTCGAAACAGAAAGCTTAGACAGCTATTCCGAGCTCATGCTGAAAAACATTTTTGAACAGATAATCATTCGCATCGTACGAAGCTTTTCACAAAAAGATACCAATAAGGGAAAGAAAAGCGCCACCGATGCGGAAGCGCTTTGCTATCAAGCGATGTATTATATTGATACGCATGTTTTTTTCATGAAGAGCCTATGCGAGGTTGCCGACAGTATGAACTACAATTACAGCTACCTATCCGATCTCTTTAAAAGAACAACCGGGCAAACTCTTGCGGATTATCACAAGTCAAGAAAGCTTCAAGCCGCCGAAAGACATCTCTCGGACGGAGGCTCGGTAACGAGAATATCCGAGCTTCTCGGTTACTCGTCTGTCTATTCATTCAGCCGCGCCTTTAAGTCTACCTACGGAATTTCTCCCAATGTCTACAAAAAGTCAAAGGCTCAAAGTCGTAGCAAAAGAGCAAAGGAAAGTCCGTAAAAGCTAACAACAGCCACAAGGTCGTTAATTGTGGTTATAAGGGGACCCGAAGCTACTGCGGGGTCAAAGCCGAGTCTGTAAAGGACTATGGGAATCAACGCTCCTGTCATTCCCGATATAGTCATGGAAAAGCACATGGCTCCTCCCACACATCCCGCCGCCGCAAGTGCAAAAGCACTACCTACCGCGGAAAATAACGAAAGATATCCCCAAACCGTAAGGAAAGAAATAGCTCCCAGTGCCAAGCCGTTTACAAAAGCTATTTTCATTTCTCTGAATATAAGCATTAGCTGTTCGCTGAATTTATATTTTCTGTCAGCTCCCAGAGTCCGCACCGTAACCGCCAAGGACTGTGTTCCCACGTTTCCCGCCATTCCGAGAATAAGCGATTGAAACGACACTATCACGGGAAGCTCTGACACAACGCCCTCAAACATCCCAACGACTGCCGACACGCCCAAACCGAGAAAAAGCAAGGCGATAAGCCACGGCAGTCTTTTTTTCATACTTTTACTCAGCTTTTCGTCTGTTTCTTCTTCCTCGGTCAATGCCGCAAGCTTTGCATAGTCGTCTCCAAGCTCGTCGTCAATCATATCGGTAATATCGTTTGACGTAATTACTCCCAAAATAGATTTATTTTTTGATGACAGAACGGGTATAAGATCCTCAGAGTAGGATCTAAGCCTTTCAATATTTTCGGATATTGACTCTTTATCGCAAACGTATGGAAAGGTAGTGTAAATAAGCTCCTCCAGATCTATGTTGCTTCTCGCCACTATAAGCTCCTTGAGGTCTATTGCTCCGTAAAAGCTCCCATCCTCATTAGTTACGAAAACGGTATATATATTATCGTTTTCCGCCGCTTCGGCAATAAGGGTCTTCATTGCTCCCTTTATGGTTGAGCCTCTTTTGACCGAAATAAAATTAGTACTCATGCGGCTTCCGAATTCATCATCGTCATAGGAGTCGAGAAGCTCTATTTCCTCCCTGACCGACTCATCCTCTATGAAGCTGAGAACCTGCTCCCTCGTTTCATCGTCAAGGTCGTCAAGAATCTCCAAAGCCTCGTCTGCATCCATCTGTTCTATTATGTCAGCGGCCTCCTGCGCATCGAGAACCGAGAAATATTCGCCCGCATCATCGAGATAGGTCGCGATTTTTGACATACTTTCCGTTCCGACTATATCAAGCAGCCTATCTCTCTCTTCATCGGTAAGCTCCGGCAGAACGGCAGCTATATCGTTAAAGTGATATTCCTCCAGCCCTTCACGTATATGTTCGGGAGAGGAATCTCCTCTTATGAGCTCTAATATAGCAGAGCTATAATCTCTGTTTTCAATATCCAAAAAATCCCTGTTTTCCATAAAAAACTCCCTTCCTTGAGAAGGGAGTCAAATTATCCGCACGCAAAAGGAGAACCGTACTTTAGTTACGGCTCTTTAAAAGCAGGTGAGAAATAACGCCCTTCCCATATGTATGAATATAAGCTAAATCAAGCAAATTACAACCTCGCCCATTACAGTCAGAACTCATTTCTCCACCTCCTCTTTATTTTATTATATCATTTTCGACTAATATAATCCACAAATACTTTTTTATTTTTCTTCTGCTCCAAACAGTTTTCCGTAAGCGAAAAAATAGGCAAATACCAAAGCTCCGCTTATAAGTATGCCTCCGATTATATCGGTAAACCAATGTACTCCCGACAAAAGTCTGCACACAACAGACAGAGTCGCAAAAGCAACGCAGAGCGCAACAGATACTATCCGAGCGGATTTACTTGACGAAAGTCTCACGTAAAGCTGATGTGCCGCCGTTGAAAGAATACATATAGCGAGCATGGTATGGGAGGACGGGAAGGAAGCTTCAAGCTCTCCGTCCATCAGCACGGGACGTTCGTTTATTACTATTATTTCGAAAAGCACATATACGGCAAGGACGACAACATAAAATCCGCCGAGCAGGTATAAATCCTTATCAATCTTCTTAAGGCTCCTTCGCTTTATAAGCTGAACAAGACCGAGCAAAGCAAATCCCGCCGCTGACGCAAGGGCAGCGTAGCCGAGAATTTCAGCTACCGAATAGAGTGTTTTCGAATATCCTATAGCGTCTCTTACCTTTCCGTTAACCGCGGAAAGACCGACGCTTGACCCCAAAGGTCCTATTGCCTTTACGTCGACCGTCTCAACAAGCGCGACAAGCGCCAGAAAGAGCAACGCCGAGCCTATTGCCAAAGCCACAAAAAAATTGTTTTTTTTCATTACTGTCAGTTAATCTCCTTATACAAAGTCCGCGCCAAAGAGTCCTACCTCGTCTGCTCCGTTGGTAGATACCCATTCGACTTTTATTTCCTTTGCCTCGGTATTGATAGGAATACGCACAAGCTCAAGGTAATTATCCTTGACTCTGTATATCTCTTTACCGTCGGCATATACGCAAAATTCCTTTGCAAGTGTAGCCGCAACCTTTACGGGAACGAAATCCTTACCCGTATGGAGTTTCATAGCGAAAACCCGCATTTTGAGATTTGGGGTTATCGATTCCCTTGAATAATCGGGGTCAAAGCGCAAGCGGAGAGTACCGATTTTTTCAGGTTTATCGAAGCGGAAAACAAGGCAATCCCCTATGTTTTGCTTTATTTCGTTTTCTCCGTATTCCTTTCTCGGACGTTCTATTCCGTTGAAAAGTATCTCTCTGTCAACGTCCGAAATATTTAATCTCGCTTTCTTAGTAAGCTCGGACATTTTTCTCGGAACATGAGGCAGATATATACCGTCCTCAAGCAGGTTACGTTGAAGCTCGTCCATATGTTTTTCGTATACACCTCTCGGAGCGCATCCGTACTTGAGCGCAATTGCCGCTCCGTGTCCCATTGCCTGCCCGAGAAGCGCGCAGGTAGCCATAACTCTCGTCGAAGAAAGAGCTACGTGAGTAACGCTTATATTTCTTCCCGCAAACATAAGATTTTCTATATTTCTTGAATAAAGCGCGCGGTATGGAAGTCCGTATATTTCGTTTACGGGTATCATAGTCGACGCGGTATTATTTCGGTCGTTCTGTTCCATTCCAAAAGGATTATGGTCATCCATTGGCCATCCGCCATACGCTATTTCGTCCTCGAAATGTCCGCCGCTTACAATGTCGTGCTCGGTTACGATTATATCTCCCACGTATCTGCGGGATTCTCTCTTACCCGGCAAAAAGCCCACCCATTCAAGATCCCAATTCTCCATTCCGTGGTCGCCGCGGTTCTTTATATGATCCCATACTCCGTAAATGTTGGCTATTAGCTTCTCGCGCACTCTGTCGGAATCATGTATTGAATCCATGTTTCCTCCAAGCTCTACCCACCAGAGATTTCCTCTGCTGGTACCGACTATATGCTCTCTTATCTGGGCATGAATATCGTCCTCTCCTCCGTTACCCGCAAAGCATTCGTCGGTAGGATAAACGGTTGCGAAGGATGGAGGAGTAAATTTTACGGGAGCGTCGGTTTCTCTTGCGGCAAGTATTACAGACATACCCATAGTACACTCGTCGGCTGTATCCTTTGCGAGTGTCTCCCCAAATTCGCTCTTTGCTTCTCTGCCCTTTCTGTATTCGGCTCCGCATATAGGCGCAAGAATACTGTCCCCCGAGCAATCCGCAAATATTTCCGCCTCAACGGTAAACCACGTGTAGGTGGTCATCTGCCATGCCTTGACGCTCTTTATTTTATTTCCGTTCATTTCGGCATCAACGCATGTAGTATTGAGCAAAATTCGGATATTCTTATTTTCCGCCAGCATTCCGTAAAGAGTAGCATCAAATAGAGAATGAACAAGTGTTGGATTTCCGTATATATTTCTTTGCTCAAGCTCGGAAATGTATCCGCTTTCGCGGTCAAATCTTCCCTTTGCGCCTCTTACCCACATACGTATCTCCGAGGATGCGTTACCGCCGAGCATAGGTCTGTCCTGAATAAGAACGACCGATCTGCCCTGTCTTGCGGCGGCGAGAGCGGCAAATGCGCCCGAAAGACCTCCGCCTACTATACAAAGTTGTGTATTTACCGTTTCATGTCTAAGATTAGAGTTCATAAAATCAACTTCACTTTTCAATTATATATAATTTCCTTTTTTGATATATCTTCTGAGCATATTGAAAGCAAGAATTCTTTATTATCAAGAATCACTCTCCTTGTAACCGATTCTATACTTAACGTCTCAATTTTTTGGGGAACAAAGCTTTTTTTGTCAAGAAGCTTGAAATATGCCTCTTTTTTAGTCCAAAACTCTATTACGCGTCTTATTTTTTCATCAGACGGTACCGAGCTCAAATATTCTTGCTCGTCCGCCGTTAAAATCTGTTTTTCTATTCCCTCTCTGTGCCTTTTAACACTTTCTATGTCAATGCCGAGATTTTCATATCCCACTGCCACGGCAACCGCGCCGTCAGAGTGTGAAATAGAAAAGCATATTCTATCAGCTTTCCATTTTCCCGACGGGCTTTTCTCTATTTTCAAGCTTTCAAAAGGGATACCGAGCTTTTCTTCGACTGTGCCGCGGAGAAGCTCCCACACAAAAAACTTTTCTTTTTTTACACGGGCATTTGAGCATCTTTCGATTTCCGAATCTCTTTCGACAGGGTATACGCTTTTTATTTCAAGGCTGTCGGGAATAATCGACGTGCTTACATATATCTTATTTTCTTGTCTGTTCATCTCTTTTTCCACGTTGAGGGAACGAACAACAGAAGCATAGGATAAAGCTCAAGTCGTCCCGCAAGCATATTGAAGGTCAGCATCAGTTTTGACAAGGGAGAGAAAAATCCGTAATTTCCGATAGGTCCTACCTTCGCAAGTCCCGGTCCTACGTTTCCTATGGTTGCGGCTACCGAGGTAAAATTCGTTATAAGGTCGTTTCCGTCTATGGCAAGAATCACCATTGATATCACGAACAGCAGAATATAGCAGAAGAAAAATCCGTATATAGACCTTACTACGTCCCTCTCTATTATCTGTCCGTCCATACTTATCTTTTTTACCTGCTTGGGGTGAAGCGCTGTACTCATCTCTCTGCGGATAAGCTTCCACATTACTATAATTCTTGAAACCTTAATACCGCCTCCCGTGCTTCCCGCGCAGGCGCCTATAATCATAACCAGTACGATAAGCGTCTGCGAAAACGCAGGCCACATGTCAAAATTCTCGGTAGCAAATCCCGTGGTAGACATAATCGACGATACAGAGAAAAATGAATGTCGCATAGATTCGCCGAAGCTTCCGTACATAGAACGTATATTTAGCGCTATAAGCAATGAGGACGCTCCCAATATTACGAGGAAGGTCTTAATCTCCGACGTAAATGCCTCCTTAATTTTTCCGCGAAGTAAAAAGAAATAAGAGCTGAAGTTTATTGCGAAAAGCGCCATAAACACCGTAATTACGATTTGTATATACGGTGAGAACGAGCCCATACTGCTGTTATAGAACCCAAATCCTCCCGTTCCCGCAGTTGAAAACGCGGTATTTATAGCGTAGAATACAGGCATTTTTCCGCAAACGAGCAATACAAATTCAAGCACCGTAAGTACGATATAAACTACGTAAAGCAGCATTGCCGTTGTCTTTATTTTAGGCACGGGCTTGCTTACGGTAGGGCCGGGGCTTTCGGCTCTCATAATATACATATTCGTTCCGCCGCTCAGGGGCAAAAATGCCATAATGAACACGAGTATTCCCATTCCGCCAACCCAATGGGTGAAGCTTCTCCACATAATTACCGCATTAGGCAGAATCTCTACGTCGGAAAATATAGTCGCTCCCGTAGTGGTAAATCCCGACGCCGTCTCAAACAGGGCATCAATATAGCTATTTGTTACTCCCGTGAGCATAAAGGGGATAGCTCCGAAGGCGCTCAGCACTATCCAGCTCAGCGAAACAATAACAAAGCCGTCTCTTGAGCGTAGTGTTCTGTTCTTCGGTTTTCTTACAGACATCAGCGCGCCGACCGCAAGGCAAGCGCCCGCCGATATGAGAAAGGCCGCGAGCGAATGAAATTCCGCATAAATTAGCGCCGTAATTGCCGGAACCATCATAAATGCCGATTCAAATAACAAAATCCACCCGAGAGTGTAAATTATCATCTTGTAATTCATGATATTCTACCTCAAAACGTCCGAAATATCGTGAAGGTCCATAGCTCCCGATACTATAACCACCCTGTCTCCTGCAGAAATAGCATCGCTACCGCGGGGGATTATTACCTTATTATCACGAATGATAGCCGCAACAAGCACGTTTTCCTTAAACTGCAGAGTCATAAGCGGTCCTGCCGTTATAGGGGAGTTCTCTTTTACTATGTATTCCGATGCCTCAACCTTACCCTTTATTACGTTATAGAGAGTCTCTATATTGCTTCCTATGGTATTTTTCATGGCTCTTATATAACGGACTATAAGATCGGAGGTTATATTCTTCGGATAGATTATTGAGTCAAGATCAAGGTGCTTGATTACGTCATCAAAGTCAAATCGGTTTATCTTAGTGATTACTTTTTTACACCCTATATTCTTGGCAAACAGGGATATAAGAATATTTTCCTCATCAAGATTCGTAAGAGCTACGAATGCGCCCGAATTATCAATTCCCTCCTCAAGAAGGGTTTCCTTGTCTCCTGCGTTTCCGTGAATTACCGTTACGTCGGGAAATTCAGCACAGAGCCCGTCGCATACAGCCTCTTTTTTCTCGATTATCTTAACGTCTATTCCGTCCTTGCGGAGCATTTCACAAAGATAGGTTCCCGTATCTCCGCCACCCGCAATTATTACGTCCTTTACGGCATTGGTTTTATAGCCTATCTTGGTAAAGAATTTCTCAGCATTCTTTGGAGATGCCACCAAAGAAATTATATCCTTGCCCTTGAATACAAAGTTACCGTTTGCAATATGCGCCTCGTCTCCTCTTTCAACGGTACAGATAAGAACGTCGCACTTAAGCTTCATAACCACGTCCTTAACGGACATATCAACAAGAGGACTGCCCTCAGGCAATCTGAACTTTACAAGTTCAACCTTTCCGTCTGCAAAGGTATCTATCTTCATAGCAGACGGAAATCTGAGAATTCTTGCCATTTCGCATGCCGATGCGTATTGGGGGTTTATAACCATTCCTATTCCAAGAGCATTCTGGAGATATTCCGTATCCTTGCTGTAATCGGGATTTTTTACCCTCGCTATGGTATGGCAGTTGCTTTCTCTTTTAGCAACCAAGCAGCAAAGTATGTTAAGCTCGTCCGAGCCCGTAACGGCGATAAGAAGATCGGTATCCTTGATACCCGCCTCCTGCTGAACCTCATGAGTTGCTCCGTTTCCCACTATTCCTATACAGTCGCAGCTTGCGCTTATATCGTTTACGAGGTACGCCACGGTATCTATAACGGTTACGTTATTTCCTTGCTCAACAAGCTGCTCGGCAAGATTTCGTCCGACCTGTCCGCATCCTACTATAAGTATTTTCAAGGGATTTTCGTTTTTCATTTTATCCTCCGATACCTGAAAACAAATACTCATATTATATTATATCACTTTAAATAAAAAAGTCAATAGAAAAGGACAGAGATTCTTCCCTGTCCTTTTCCGTATTGTAATTAATTATTCGTTTATGAGCTTTTCGTAGAAGCATTCAATTATGTGCTTCTCCATAAGAGCATGACCCGTGGGATTGGGGTGAAGTCCCTTTCCGTCGCAGGAGTTTGCAACACAGGTTCCTCTTGTAATATACCCCTCGTTCTGATCGATATAGTTGCATCCGAAATACTCGGCAAGTGCTTCTATACATCTGTTGTACTGATTCATTGCCGTCGTTGTAAATCTCGAATCTCCGTTAACAAGGAGAGACATACACCAGATCTCTGCGTCGGGATATTTCTCCTTCATGGTCCTTAGCGATGCTGCGTATGCCTGCTCAAAGCTCTTGCTGCTCAAGGCGCTTGTATCTATAAGCCACTGCTCTATCTTTTCCGCATCGCTCCTTGTATCGGTCTTGCTTGCAAGTATCTCATAAAGATCACCCATTGCAGCCTTATTGTGAAGGTCGTTTATTCCCATATAGAAAAGGATAACGTCGGGTTTATCTCCGCTGTTATTGTGAAGCTGACCGGCTCTGCCCGGGGCAGAATCTATAACCTTTGAGCCACTCCATGAGTTATTTACGCAAAGCTCCATGAAAAGGTCGGTCATGAGTCTGTGCCAGTAAGTATCCTTTTGGTCGTAGAGTCCGTTATTGTTAAGGGCAGATGCGGTTCCCCTGAAATTGTAAACCGCGTTGTTTCCTATGGTTGAGTTATACGACGTACTGTTTGAAATCCCGTCAAAGGTGGAAATACTGTCTCCGAGAATTGAGAGCTTCTTGCCAGCGTAGATATCCATAAGAGCCTCTATTTTTTCTCTGTATTCGTTCTCGGCTTCTACGTAAGCGTCGTATGCCTCTTTGCTTTCGTATGTTCTTTCAAATTCAAAATCGTATATGAGAGTATTGTTATCCACCGCATGCGCTGTGGTTACAAGTCCTGTTTTCTTAACAAATCCTCTCATCTGAGGGAAATTGTTTTCTATAAGAAGCTGTGCCTTATCGGTTTTTGAGCCATTGCCCATGAATGCCGCGAAAATCGTATCGTCATCGCCTACGAAGCCCATGGTCTCGGTTGCCGAAAGGACTATATTATAGTCGGTAAGATCAACCTTTATCCACTTATATACGGCGCTATCGTCTTCGTTAAGTCCGTATTCCTCTGCGTTTATCTTTATTTCATAGTATCTTCTGGGAGTCTGCTTCAATCCGTTCATCCACTCATTCTGAAGAACGTATATTGTGAATATAAAATCACCGTTTGCATCCTCGGTAGTCGTTTTGATTACGGGAATACTTATGGATTTTACTCTGCAATTGCTTATATTATAAACGTCTCTTATAACGTAAGGATTGGTAGAAGCTGCCGACGTCATGAACGATGCCTCACGTCCCTCAAAAAGGCGCTTCATTTCCGCGGACACGTCCTCGGGCATATAGCTTTCTACAACCTTATACGCCTCAGGCTTTTGGGTGTCATCGGGCTTTTGGGTGTCGTCGGGTTTTTTATCAGAAGAACTGCTGTCGGACGAGCTGTCAGAGGAATCGTCGGGAATGCTGTCAGAATCAGAGCCGTCGTCGGACGTGATGTCGCTGTTTGCGCCCGTTTCATTTCCCGCTTCCGTATTATCCTTACAAGCTGTAAATACCATTGAAAGAATCAAAAGCATTGAAATCAAAACAACAAAATACTTTTTCATATAATTCTCCTTTGAAACATTGTTTAGTCTATTCTACTATATATGAGACATTTTGTCAACAATTTTAGGATATTTGCTTCAAAAAAGTATACAGTATTGGCGAAGCGATTATTTTTGTCATGAAATTTCTCTTTTATTTTATCTCGGTACCGCCCCATTCCACAACGGTAAATCCGTTGCGGGTAAAGCCGTCAAATTCTTGGGGAACCATTTGAATTTCCGTGTCAGCCGGGTAGTAAGCCATAAATACGCGAAGCAGACTGTCGGGGCTCGGGCTTATTTCAAGCTTTGCACCGTCGGTATACGCTTCGGTCTGGAACGAAATTACGTTATATTCGTTTATTTCCATGCGGGGCAGCCAATACATTATGAACTCATTTGCTTCGCGTCGGGTAAGTCCCTGCTCCGAAAGCGCCCATTCAAGGAATTTTGCCGTGTCCTCTCCCTTGACGCAAAAGCCTTTTGTCATATCCCATTCCGTATCCTGTACTCCCTCCCAATAAAGGGCATAGTATTCCATTCCGTCGGGGAAAATTAAGGTGCCGTCGGGATAAGCCATGAAGTTTTTCCATCCGTCCTCGCCGTGCTCAGGATAGGTACAGGTCAACATTCCGTCAAGTGCTACCCTTACCGAGCATTCGGTAGCGGTTTCGGGGTACAGGTAGATTATGGGTTTGTAAGCCTCATATAGCGAACGCACCTCATATGCAATCAATTTGACGTATTGAGACTTATCATCAGCAGGCTTTGATTCATAGAAAATTACGGTTACGTGATCTCCCACACACCACTGTTCCGCTTCCGATATAATTACGTAAACAAAATCTCCCCATGCTTCTTTCGCTTTCTCAGTAAGAACCTCAACCAGCAGCGTATCGGATGTCACTATTTCCGTAATACCTCCGGTTATCGTTTGCACAGGAAGAGACGGGTCTCTTTCTGTGGATGACTCCGACGACTGACTATCACTTGCATCATTCGTTCCACTTGTATCATTCGTTCCACTTGTATCATTCGTTCCGCTTGTATCATTCGTTCCGCTTGTATCAATATCTTTCGATTGTTCTTCTTTACAACCAAGCAAGGATAAAACAAGCAAAAGCGATAATATTATTGCCAAATATTTTTTCATCTTTTTCTCCTCCTATTCTTGAATAAATACAAAAAAGCACATAGATTCCCTACCAACGAATCTATGCGCGTTACGGCTATTTGCCGCTCGACGCATTTCGCTCGGCGGTCTTTCTACGTATATTATATCATAGCATTTCGGATTTGTCAATACCTCCCATAGATGTCCTCGCCTCATATCGCCTCATGCGTGCGGGACAAACAGAAAAACAGCACCCACCGAAAAGTGAGAGCCGTAATTTTGAAATTTCTCTTATTTTATTTATCTTGCTTCGATACAAGAACGATCGAACCCACAAGCAAAGCAATACCGAGAGTAAAACACACACATCCTATTACTGTATCCAGCCGATTGGCAAAAAAGCCAATCATTCCGCCACCAACAGCACAGCAAATTACTTGAAATACTTTTTTCATAAAATATCCTCCGACCTATTCAGGTATATCCGTCGGGCATATTATATCATAATTTTGACCGAAAGTAAATAGGACAGCGAGATTTTTTCAATTCGCCATACGGTAATATAACAAAAAGCTCTGCCGCGACAATTTTAATCCTTGCTTATAACCTTTTTCTGCCATGTTTTTTTGCCGCATTCGGGGCATTTCATATATCTCGTTCTTCCCATATGAGGCGCCATATTGATCGCTTTAAAGGTTGGAACGTATTTGTGTTTGCAGTGCTTACACTCGTAATATCCCGCCGTATGCTCAATTCTCATGGTAAAATAAAAACCGACGATACACGGAACAAATCCCGAAAACACAATGATTATTCTTTTCCAATCTTCCATGGGAACGTATGCCGCAATAATTATGGGCAGAAGCAAAACTATAACAGACAAAATTCCGATGACCCACTCAAGCCGAAGCAAACTTCTGTCGCTTTCTTCCTTTTGCCTTATCATTTCTATAAGCTTATTTTCTAATTCCTTACTGTAATTTTCCTTAGCTATTTTCTCTCCGCACAGCAAATCGTTTGCGCTGATTTCGAGAATATCGCAAAGCCGAAGCATTATGGATGAATCGGGCATTGCAATTCCCCGCTCCCATTTTGAAACGGCTTTATCGGTTATATTCAGCTTTTCAGCCAACTGAGCTTGCGTAAGCTTTGCACTCTTTCGACGCTCTGCTATGAATTTTCCTATTTTGATCTGATCCATAATCGCTCTCCTTCCATGCACATTATAATATATATTTTGCTAAAAATACACCAACATTCAACGCCTATTCAGCTCGACAAATTGGAATTTGTCGAACTCATAATTCTTTTTTTACCAAAACATACTCACTGGTTCTTAACACTTCCACAAACCCGCATTTGAGGAATAATTCAACAGCAGAATTGTCAATAGCAATGTCATCATGGA
>SVRP01000013.1 GCA_015064735.1 Oscillospiraceae bacterium | reverse complement strand
TTCTATGTTTATTTTACTTGCGGTTGGCTAGACCCGCTTGTATTATACCATAGAAGGTGTTTTTTGTTCAACGGCAAAAGCCTCTACTGAACCACCCGCTTAGCGGGTGGTTTTCGGAAACCAATGAGGTCAAGCCTTCGTACCGAAGGCTGTGAAGTTCAAACCCCACTCGCCGAAGGCGGCAACCAACGAAAAAAGGACACCTTTTAGTGTCCTTTTTTCGTTGTGTTGTACAGCCAATTTAGATGCCATCCCCCAAAAAGTCAATAAAATCAAGGGTTTTGAAGTTTTTGAGGTGGTTTCATGTGCATCCAATATAGATGCCGTTATTATTTTGTGTACTCTATTTTGTATTCAACCAATTTCATAGTATTGCTTTTGGCATTGTAAAGAACATTGATAAACACATACGTTCCGCTTTCGCTCGGCAATTTGTTGAACTCATTCGTGTCCTTGTTGTATATGATGTAGTAATCACTTGTTTGAATATCGCAGAAATACGAGGTAATACCAACCATATCATTGGGAATATCGGATATCCACTTTGCATCATTTGAAATATTTTTTTCAAATTGTTCCACAGCGGTATCGTTAAAGTAAATATCGCTCGTTGAATAAATATATCCGCGAGGAACAGACTGTGTTCCTTTTGTCCAATCCTGCGTGTTGATACGATAATGCTCTGGAATATCAATATTCAATATTTGCTCTGCATTCAAAATCGGCTCATCACTGTGAGAATAGATGTTAGAAAAAATAAAGGTAAACGATCCGTAAATGCAAAGCAGCGCCGCCATGATAACACCTACGATCACGTTCTTTTTATACTTGTATCCTTTTTTCTTTAAGTAGAAACCGAATACGATAGAGGCAATTGGAACAGGAAGAAACAAAAAGAACACCCACATATTCTCCGTCATTGCTTGATTGATTCCTGATAATATGGCAACACCAATCAATGCACCCCATATCGTGCAAATGGAAAGAACAAAAAGAAGAATGGAGATCATTTTTAATTTATCCTTGGGCTTTTTCGCTTCAACCTTATTTGGTGTATTATTGCAAAAGGTAATGAAAGCTGATTCAGGAATCAAAGTATCTTTTTTAATAATATAGCTTTGCCCCGCGATCTGCAAGACAAGATAATTTCCAAAAGATTGGATTTTTTCAATGTCATCAAAGTATATTTTCAGAGTCCTTGTGATTTCCTCATTTTTGGAAATATTCAGTATAAAATAGCCGTCAAATATTTCATAAGAATAGTTGCTTTTTAAAATTCTGTTCTCGCTGACTTTCCACGCTTTGCCATAAGCAAAATAACCTTTGATGTGGGAAATCACACCGATTAGAAAATAGCCTAAAAGTAAACCTATAATCGTATCGTTTGCTCCTGCAGCGACAAGGAAAACAAAAAGGACGATGCAAGTAAGCGTGAAAATTATCGCGCGTTTTATAAGTGGAAAACGAGCTTTTTTGAAGACCTCTTTCAAATCTGATTTTTCGTATTTGAAAACGTACGCCTCTTTCGGTTCGTTCTTATTTTCCTCTATCGGCTCAGTTTCGCTCAAAATATCATCTATGGGAACCGAGAAAATTTTCTTGAGTCGAATCAAATTGTCAACGGTAGGCAATGTCTTATCCATTTCCCAAAGGCTGACAGTCTGACGGCTAACGAGCATTTTTTGACCGAGTTCTTCTTGAGATAGCCCGATCTTTTTTCTGTAATATTGTATTTTCTCACCGACAGTCATAAAAAGCCCTCCTTTCATGCACTGTAATTATATCACAAATAGCGAATTTTGTAAAGAATATTGTACTTGACCGTGTCAAGCGGCACTTGCGCACCAAAAATTATCAATTATTCAAGTTCAAATCCCATCTGCGCGGCGATTTTGGCATTTGACATCTATTAAAATTGCACTTTGAAAATAGGCACAAAAAATCCCAGAAGCCATATGGCTTCTGGGATTTCTGCTGTGGCATCTATTTAGGATGCACAATATGAAATTAACCTCACACAGTAATACAATAGCGAAGCGAACCTCAAAATTGTGCATTTATTCCCTTAAAACAAGGGCGTTTTTAAGGGAAAGTTCGCTAATTTAGGGAAAAGAAAATATATTTTTTCAAAACCTCTTGACTTTTTCGCCGTGTAGAGTGATATATACAAGCACTCGGAGGTGAGCGTATGAACAAAGAACAAGGACAGGCGGAGCGTGATTACCGCTTGGCAAAAGCCGTTTTTATGACGTTGCGCGATAAATGTATCATCACGGATGCAGAGCTTTCGGCAGTCGAGAGACTCAAGCCGATGGTGGGAGAATTGGAGGTGAACAGCATTGCCGAAGAGAAAAGTTACACAGGTTGAATTCGCTCCCCGACTTGGGGACTTCGGTCGAGCTCCTACGGCAAAGCTGCGAGTCGCCGCCTACGCCCGTGTGTCCACCGAAAAGGAGGAACAGGAGCACAGCCCGGAAGCGCAAACCGATTATTTTGAAAATTATATCAAGGAGAACCCTCGGTGGGAGTTCGTAGGACTTTATGTGGATGACGGCATCTCCGGTCTTTCCTATCATAATCGTGAGGGCTTCTTTGAAAAGGAGAACATATGGACATTCGACTCCAAGGGAGAATTGCTCCTCACGATAATGTCATCCTTGGCGCAAGAGGAAAGCCGTTCCATTTCCGAGAACATCACCTGGGGCAAGCGCAAGCAGTTTGCGGACGGCTTGTGTTCACCTTTACAAACGGCAGCGAGGAGACGGTGATGGTGTAACGAATAGCTTTTTTAGAAGAGCGGCTGTTATGGTCGGCTCTTTTTTTGCTGTTAAACAATTGAAAAATTCATAAAAATATGGTATAATACAAAAAAGTCATTTGAAAGGAGTCGAAGCCATGCCGCTTGAAAAATTCTATGAAACCTATTTCCCATTCTGGAGTGTGCTTGCCGATGCGGACAAGCAGCTACTGTGCGAAAACACGGCAGAAAAGCACTTCGACCGCTCCCAACCCGTTCACGACAATATGGGCTGCACTGGACTTTTTATCGTGCGTTCGGGCAGGCTTCGTCTTTATATGCTTTCCGAGGACGGCAAGGAGATCACCCTTTATCGCCTCTCGCCGGGTGACATTTGTATGCTTTCGGCTTCCTGCGTTTTGCAGAGCGTAACCTTCGACGTATACGTAGACGCGGAGGAGGAGAGCGACTGCTACCACATCAGCGCGTCTGCCTTTGGCGACGTCAGCAATCGCTATCTTGAGGTAAAGAATTACGCTTTGGAAACAGCCGTCAGCCGTTTTTCCGATGTCATGTGGGTCATGCAGCAGATCGTTTTTATGAGCATGGACAAACGTCTTGCCATCTTCCTTCTCGAAGAAATCCAGGTAAGCCGCACCGACAGCGTGAATATGACCCACGAAACCATCGCCCGACACCTCGGAACAGCTCGGGAGGTAATTACGAGGATGCTGAAGCATCTTGCCGCCGACGGCGTGATCGAGGTTACAAGAAAGGGCATCCTGATCACGGACAAAAAGAAGCTGCGGAGTATTGCCTATTGATCCCCATTCAAGAGAAGGAGAAAGAGCGCAAGAAGTTTTGTCGGATTGAAAGGAAACGCAAATGAGGAAATATCTGAATCTGTTTCTGACCATGTTCAAAATCGGGCTGTTTACCTTCGGCGGCGGTTACGCCATGATCGCCCTTCTGGAAAATGAATTCGTATCCAAAAAGGAATGGATCGAAAAAGACGAGTTTCTCGATATGGTTGCCATAGCCGAGTCCACGCCCGGACCGATTGCTATCAATGCCGCCACCTATATCGGTTACAAAATGCTCGGCTTTCTCGGCTCGCTTACGGCAACCGTGGCGGTTTGTATCCCATCCTTTGTCATCATATACGCCATATCTCTGTTCTTTGATGCCTTTCTGTCCATCACCCTTGTGTCGTATGCCTTCAGAGGAATACAGGTCTGTGTGATATGGCTGATCCTTTCGGCAGGGCTGAAAATGCTGAAGCAGATGAAGAAAACGGCATTCAATATCCTGATTCTATCTGCCGTTATTCTGTGCATGGTGGCGTTTTCGGTGCTTTCGGTCAGCTTCTCAACGATATTCTACATTCTCCTATCGGGCAGTATCGGCTTGTTTATCTATGCGCTCGGTCTGCTCCGAGAAAAGAAGTGGGCCGGCAAATGATCTACCTTGAATTGTTCTTGACTTTCTTGCAGATCGGTGCCGTATCCTTTGGCGGTGGATACGGAATGATCTCGCTCATTCGAGAAAAAGTACTGATTCACGGATGGCTCACAGAGGAAGAACTGCTGAATATGATTGCTGTTTCGGAATCCACGCCCGGTCCTATCGCCGTGAATATGGCAACCTTCGTCGGTTCTGCACAGGGCGGCATTCTCGGCTCTTTTCTCGCAACCCTCGGCGTTGTGCTGCCGTCCTTTATCATCATACTGATCATCGCCGCGCTGATAGGCAATATTTTGAAATACAATGGTGTTCAGGCATTTCTTCTGGGCGGCATCCGCCCTTGCGTGGTCGGACTGATATTGGCAACGGCGATTACCATGTTTATGAGTACGCTTTTTTCCTTTAAGAGCATTGACAGCGCGGTGATCCCCGACGGAAAGGGATTGATTATTTTCGCGATCATTGCCGCGACGGCTGTGATCTCCAAAAGAATCGGAAAAAAACCGCTTTCGCCGATTTTGTTGATACTGATATCGGCAGGACTCGGGATGATCCTGTATTCCCTGTAAAAATGAATCAGATGAAAAGCAGACCGCCGCGGATCAAAACGAGCCGTGGCGGTCTGCCTGTATATCGCGTTTATGCCAATTCCGCAAGAATGGCGGCTTTGGGTCTTGCTCCGACGATTCTTGTTTTTTCTTTTCCGTCCTGAAAGACGATCAGCGTGGGAATACTCATCACGCCGTATTTCATAGCAAGGGCGTTCTCATCATCTACGTTCACCTTGCCAACGGTAATGTCCCTTCTTTCCTCGGCGATCTCGTCCACGATGGGAGAAACCATACGGCAAGGTCCGCACCAATCGGCATAAAAATCCACGAGAGCCGTGCCGTTTGCGATTGCGTTATTAAAATTATTTTGATTCAGTTTTTGTACTGACATAAGATATACCTCCTTGTTCTTTTTCATAATAAATTGAAATAAGCACCCTCGCCGTTGCCGTTGCTTCATATACCAAAAATGCTTGAATAGGCGAGTGATTGGCGGCGGGCACTGCCCGCTATTTGCATTCGGTGCAGACATATTCGGGCACCGTTCTTTCGTTTATGACCGACTCATAGAGCCGCCATCCGCCTGCGAGATTGTAACACTCAAAGCCGTTGCCGGCAAGAATGCGGCAAGCGATATAAGAGCGCAAACCGCTGTGACAATGCACGTACACGGGCTTGCCTACGGGGATCTCGTGGATGCGCTCGCGCAACGAGTCAAGCGGAATGTGCATAAATCCGTCGATCTTTCCGCGTGCGACCTCGGTGGCTGTTCGCGTGTCAAGAAGCGTAATGCTTCCGTCGCGTGGGAGCTTTTCCACGTCGTGCCAGAAGAACTGACCTATCTTGCCCGTGATGACGTTTTCGGCAACAAATCCTACCATATTCACGGGGTCTTTGGCAGCGCCGAAGGGGGGCGCATAGCAAAGCTCAAGCTCCGCAAGGTCGGTCACTTTCGCGCCGAGCCGCATGGCGGTGGCGATCACGTCCATACGCTTATCCACACCGTCAAAGCCTACGATCTGCGCGCCGAGGATCTTATGCGTTGCCTTATCCCACAGCACCTTGACCGACATCATGGATGCTCCCGGATAATAGGATGCGTGAGATGCGGAATAGGTGTAGGTCTTGTCATAGTCGTAGCCTGCGGCAGCCGCGCTTTTTTCGTTCAGACCCGTGGTGGCGACCGTCATATCAAAGAGCTTCAGCACCGACGAGCCTTGCGTGCCCTTATATTCCGAGGGGATACCGCCGATATTATCCGCCGCGATGCGTCCTTGCTTGTTGGCAGGCCCCGCAAGCGGAATAAAGGACGGCTCACCCGTTACGAAATTCTTGACCGCCACAGCATCGCCCACAGCGTACACGTCGTGAGCACTCGTCTGCATTTTCTCATTCACAATGATACTGCCGCGTTCGTTTGTTTCTATTCCGGCTGACTTGATAAAAGCGGTATCAGGGCGCACGCCTACGGACAGAAGAACCATATCCGTGTCGATAGCGCCGTTGTTCAATATGACAGTCAGAGCATCGTTACGCTCCTTGATAGCAACCACACCGTTACCAAGGGCGAGCTTGACACCTTTCGACTTGATATATCTGTGAACGTCTGCCGCCATATCGAAATCAAGGGGAGCGATAAGATGGTCGGACAGCTCCACGATAGTTACGTCAAGTCCTGCGTTGGCAAGATTTTCAGCCATCTCCACGCCGATATATCCGCCGCCGACCACAACTGCCGATTTCGGATGGTTTTCATCTATATACCGCTTGATCTTCATGGTGTCGGGAATGTTTCGCAGGGTGAACACCCTGTCGCTGTCGATTCCATCGATCCTCGGACGAATGGGAGAAGCCCCCGGAGAAAGAACCAAGCTGTCGTATCGCTCGGCGTATTCCTCACCTGTTTTCAGATCTTTGACCGTAACGATCTTGTTTTCGGTATCAATGGCAACCGCCTCGCTGAATGTGCGAACTTCGATATTGAAACGAGCCTTGAAGCTCTCGGGTGTTTGCAGAGTAAGATTTGATTTTTCTGTGATCTCACCGCCGATATAATAAGGAAGTCCGCAGTTTGCGAAGGAAATAAACTCTCCGCGCTCCAATATAATAATCTCGGCTTTTTCGTCAAGCCTTCTGAGTCTTGCCGCGCAGGACGCACCGCCTGCCACGCCTCCTATGATCAAGGTCTTCATAAGCTTACCTCCGTTTTTCTTTCTGTGAGTATATTTTACCATACCTTTTCCGTGTCCGCTGTGACTTTTGTCACTCAAGCATATTCCAAGCTTATTTTATCATATTTTGTGCCAAAAATCAACTCAAATCATCTTGTGACAAAAGTCACGGACGGGACTCTGCTTTCGTGTTATAATAAAGCCGTAATCAAAATACAAGGAGGATACAAAATGAGTATTTTTAATATATTCGCACGTAAGGATATTAACGAGGGGGTCAGAAACTTCCGTGAAAGCAAAAACGCAATTCTTCTCGACGTCAGAACGAGAGAGGAATACGCAAGCGGACATATTGAGGGAAGCCGAAATCTTCCGCTTGACGAGATCGACAAAGTGGATTCTATTATAAAAGATAAAAATGTCCCTCTGTACGTCCATTGCCTCAGCGGAGGACGAAGCGCACGCGCGGCGGCTTATCTGAAAGGCAAGGGATATCGGGAGGTTCACGATATCGGAGGTATTGGGTCATACAGAGGCAAAATTGTGGTATAACCGTAGCTCTTGTAATCTAACGAATACCAATCTTTTAACGATAGAAAGGCACTACACCTTGACGGGGAGTAGTGCTTTTCTGCGTTTTGGGGCATCCGAGGCACAAGATATAGGCACCGCAAATACCGAAATGCACCACAAAAGTAAAAAAGCCCTTGTATACCAAGGACTTTCGGCTGATTTTTAACGACAAAAAACAGTAGGTCGATACGATTGTATCAATCTACTGTTCCTTATTTGGTTGCGAGGTGGGCTTTGAAAGGCCCACTAGAATGTAGGAACAGGGCGCATCACAAATTGACGACACGCTTTTGTGAGGAAAAGCTGCTATCCCCAAAATTCTCGCCCTTTCAAATTACTTAAGTTGCAAATAGCCCCAACCATTTTCAGCTATACCTGCCCATTCAAGCATAGCTGCAAGAACAAACAGCGGATCAAATGTTGACTCCCCAAGTTTCTTTCCATAGTACTGAGTTGCAATTTGATACATTACAGTTTCTGAGCCGCATTTTCCATAACCAACTCTATCGTTACGACCCATTCCCTTAGGTGCTTTTCCGCCACTGCTCTTCAAGAAATCAACTATAATGTCAAATACAGAGAAGTTTATAATTTGATTTCCGAGTTTGTTGCTCTCAAACGCATTTCCGTTTTCAGCAATAGAAATACAACAGTTTCCACCTTTGGGCAGGTCGATAACAACGCGTCCATTGTTATCATACAGTTTATTTTTAATAATATCAGAAGCTTTTTTGCTATTTCGATCAATTTTTCCGAAAATACTCATATCAATATTTTCCTTTTCAATGTTTTCTTTTTGTTTTAATCCTAGCGCAATCAACAATTCTTCGTATCGCTTCTTTACTGTTGGATAAGAAATATCCAATTCTGTCTCGATCGCCTTGATATTTCCACTGCATTTTAGAAAAGTAATCAAAAACGATTTTTGTTCCGTGCTTAGATACTCAAACGGAAAGATTTCCTTGTCAATAGGATATTCTGCTTTGCATTGTGGGCACGATAAATGGCTAATTTGCAATTTGGCGTCGCATACGGGGCAAGTCATAGAATCAAAATTTTTCATATTAGTTCCTCCTACGAATATATTATAACATATTCAATTTCTTTTGTCAATAAGTAATTGATAAAATTAATTACTTATTTTTTAAGTATTTATAGCATTTTTACATATTATAAAAGCAACAACCTTCTACGCACCTATTGTCTTCTCGTCCCGAATAGGGGTGGGATTTGAAAGGCCCGAAATTGTAGGGACAGGCGCCCTCGACGGTCCGTTCAGCCTCACGACCTTCCGCGGCAGTCGCATTGTCGTCTGCCGTCGCCTGCGCTTGCTCGGCTCGGCACACTCCTTGCTTTGTGCCATCAACCGTTGCGAAAACAATACTTAATTGTTTTCGCTTAGGTTGCAAGTTATTCGCCCGACATTCCTTCGCCTACGGCGAAATGAGGTCAAGCCTTCGTACCGAAGGCTGTGAGGTTCAAATCCCACTCGCCGAAGGCGACAACCAACGAAAAAAGGACACCTTTTGGTGTCCTTTTTTCGTTGGTTGCGGGGGTGGGATTTGAACCTCACGACCTCCGGGTTATGAGCCCGACGAGCTACCAAGCTGCTCTACCCCGCGATATGAACTTTCGCTGAACCGTTTTGGTGCCGGTGACCGGGGTCGAACCGGTACGATACTTTCGTATCACGGGATTTTAAGTCCCGGGCGTCTGCCTATTCCGCCACACCGGCAAGCTTCTTCCTAAGACTTTTATGCTCCCTATCGGTCAGCATGTTGTATTATACCATATTATTATGCCCTTGTCAACCCGTTTATGAAAATTATTCCCCATTTTTTACACTTTTATTCTCCTTTTTTATTTCCTTGGCGGCATTCTCCCTTTTCTGTCGAATACCGCCTTATCTTTATCTCTCTTTCACTGTTTTATTAACCGCTGCCGCCAGTTCCTCTATATCCTCATTATTATTAAACACACCGAAACTCACTCTAACTCCTCCACTGTCTGCCGTCCCTAAGGTTCTATGCCCCAAAGCCGAGCAATGATGTCCGCTTCTTACGCATATTCCCTCTCTGTTCAGTCTCTCGCCTATCTCTTCTGCCGAAAATCCCTCCACATTAAAAAGCAACACGCTTCCCTCATGTTGCGGCAGATATATTTTGACTCCCTCTATATTTCCGAGCCTTTCTCTCGTTTGTCTGAACAGCTCCTTTTCTCTTTCGGCTATTCGTTCCTCTCCTACTGCCTTTACAAATTTTATTCCCTCGCACAGACCGGAGACAGCAGGGGTCGGCAGAGTTCCCGCCTCATACCTCTCGGGGGTAAAGTCAGGCATTTTCCCCTCAAGAGAATTAACGCCGTTTCCTCCCTCAACCAAAGTCGAAAGCTTTATTCCCCGTCCGAGAATTACCATGCCGCTTCCCTGTATTCCGTATAGTCCCTTATGACCCGGTACGCAAAGCGCATCTATTCCCATTTCGTCTACTCGAATTTTTTCATGACCTGCAGACTGCGCTCCATCCACGAGTAATCTCACCCCGCTTCTTTTACAAAGCTCGGCTATTTCCTTTATAGGCATTTTAAGGGAACAGATATTTGACGTATGGTTACAGATCACCAGTCTCGTGTTTCTGCGCAGCTTTTGGACGATATCCGAGCATATACGCTTTGTTCTGTCCTTTGTCTCATGGGGATACGAATGAAAAATGTCATAGGTTATCTGTCCTTGATCTGCCATTTTATATATGGGTCTGTATACCGCGTTATGCTCCATATCGGAAATAAGGACGTGGTCTCCGCTTTTAAGCATTCCCTTTATTACTGTATTAAGCCCGTAGGTTGTATTAAGTGTGAATATCACTCTTTCGGGGTCGGATATACCGAAAAGCGCTGCCGCTGATTCACGGCACTCATATATTTTCTTTGCCGCAGCCAACGAAAGACTATGAGCTCCCCGCCCGGGATTTCCTCCGTAATTGAGCATAGCCTTGACCGTCTCTCCGTATACCTCCGGGGGCTTGGGGTAGGTCGTTGCGGCATTATCAAGATAAATCAATCCTCCGTATTCCATTTTCTGACACCTATTCCCGCATTTTTTAATGCTCTTTCCACATTGATTCTTTGGTTGCAATCAAAGGATATTCCGTATGCGCAGCCTCGCCGAGAGGAGGGATGCTCGACCTTTATTATACTACTCGGTATTGCATAGGATGACAACACCTTTTGCGCTTTTATAGCGACCGTTTCGGATACCAGCTCTGCCGAGCAATTTCCTTTATAATAAATCATTTTTACACCTCCTTCGTTTTCATTATATGCCACGGAAGGATTTTGGGGTATCATCTTGACAAACAAAAACAGAGCAGATGCTTTCGCATCTGCTCTGTTTTAATTCAAAGGAATTATTCAGCGTCCTTCTTAGCCGCCTTCTTTTCCTTCTTTGCGTCCTTTGCTTCGGGCTTTACGTAGTCGATAAGCTTAACGATAGCCATTTCAGCTCCGTCTCCGCGACGGGGGCCAAGCTTAAAGATCTGTGTATATCCGCCGTTGCGCTCTGCGTAAAGGGGAGCGAGCTCACTAAATACCTTAGTAACCACGTCTTCCTTAGTAATATATGCCAGCGCCTGGCGACGGCTTGCAAGAGTATTCTTCTTGCCAAGCGTAATCATTTTTTCAGCCATAGAACGAACTTCTTTTGCTCTGGTGAGAGTTGTCTCAACCTGTCCGTTCTCGAGCAACAAAGTTACCATACCGCGAAGCATTGCGTTTCTGTGTGCGGTAGGTCTGCCGAGTTTTCTTGTTCCGGGCATCTTAATTCCCTCCTTTGCTGTATTTCAAACTATACTTTGCATTCAAGCGGTCTTGAGAGCCTGAGGATTATTCCTCTTCCTTTCTGAGCTCAAGTCCAAGCGAATGCAGCTTCTGGATAACTTCTTCAAGTGATTTCTTTCCGAGGTTACGGACCTTTATCATGTCCTCCTCGGTACGGTTCGTCAGATCCTCGACTGTGTCAATGCCCGCGCGCTTCAAGCAGTTGAAGCTACGTACAGACATGTCAAGCTCCTCAATGGTCATCTCAAGAACCTTTTCCTTCTTGGTTTCTTCTCTTTCAACAAGGATTTCTACGTTCTTTGCGTCATCAGACAGATCAACAAACAAGTTGAGATGCTCGTTGAGTATCTTGGCTCCGTATGAAACCGCCTCTTTTGCGGTAATTGTTCCGTTGGTCTCTACCTCGATTACAAGCTTATCAAAGTCGGTAATGTTTCCGACACGGGTGTTTTCAACATTAAAGCTTACGTTGTAAACGGGGGTGTAGATAGAATCGGTGAATATAGTTCCGATAGGCGCGGAAATATTGGAGCCGCGCATCTGTGCGTCAAGCTGCTTATTTCTCTCCTGGGAAACGTATCCTCTGCCGTGGTCGAAGGTCAGTTCCATATAGAATCTGTCGTTCTCGGCTACGGTGCAGATATGATGATCGGGGTTCAGAATCTCTATATCAGAGTCAACCTTTATATCCCCTGCCGTTACGTCCTTTCCGCCTATAACGTCGATAACTACTGTCTTGGGAGCATTGCCGTGAAGCTTTGCTATAATTCCCTTTACGTTAAGAACTATCTCCGTTACGTCCTCGGTTACACCGGGAATGGTGGAAAATTCGTGAAGTACACCGTCTATCTTTATGCTTGTTACTGCATATCCGGGCAATGAGCTGAGCATTATTCTGCGAAGTGAATTTCCGAGAGTGATGCCAAAGCCACGCTCGAGAGGCTCTACGATAAATTTACCGACGGTTCCGTTGTCGTTAAGACTAACCGCTGTTATATTGGGCTTCTCTATCTCTATCATTCCTGAATAAAACCTCCTAAAAAATATTTTTGTTATTAAACAATGGTTATTTTGATGACCGGTATCGTTATCTCCGACGCCGGTCTATTTATGCAGCTTTTTTCATGCCACATAAATAAAGGGGCGTTTTATTACTTGGAGTAGAGCTCGACGATAAGCTGCTCGTTGAATTCAAAGTCAATATCGTCTCTTGCGGGAAGTGCTACAACCTTTGCGGTGAGCTCCTTCTTATCAACTGCAAGCCACTTAGGAGCGATCTTGCTTTCGAGTCCCTCAGCGAGCTCCTTGCACTTTGCGGAAGAACGGAAGTTCTCTCTTACTGCAATTACGTCGCCTGCGCTTACGATAATAGAAGGAATGTTTACCTTCTTGCCGTTGAGCTCGAAGTGCTCATGAAGAACGAGCTGACGAGCTTCCTTGCGGCTCTCTGCCATACCCATTCTGTATACTACGTTATCAAGACGGCGCTCGATGAGCTTGAGCAGGTTCTCACCGGTCATGCCCTCTCTGCGGTCTGCCTCTTCGAAGTAGTTCTTGAACTGCTTCTCGAGTACTCCGTAGTATCTCTTGGTCTTCTGCTTCTCACGAAGCTGCATACCATATTCTCTCTGCTTCTTTGTTGCTGCGCCGTGCTGACCGGGAGCGGTGCTTCTGCGGTCAAGTGCGCACTTACCTGATGTGCATCTGTCGCCCTTGAGGAAAAGCTTGGTTCCCTCTCTGCGGCAAAGCTTACATACAGGACCGGTATATCTTGCCATTTTTATTACCTCCTGTTTTTAATTAAACGCGTCTACGCTTGGGGGGGCGGCATCCGTTGTGAGGAACGGGTGTTACGTCCTTGATCATGGTGATCTGAAGTCCTACGGTCTCGAGTGCGCGAATTGCAGACTCACGTCCCGATCCGGGGCCCTTTACGTATACGTCTACGGTCTTAAGTCCGTGCTCCATCGCTGCCTTTGCTGCCGTTTCGGAAGCCATCTGTGCTGCGAAGGGGGTAGACTTTCTGGAGCCCTTAAATCCGAGCTCTCCTGCGGATGCCCAAGAAATAGCATTACCCGCAACGTCGGTAACCGTGATTATTGTGTTGTTGAATGTTGCACTGATATGAACCGCGCCTTTTTCAATGTTCTTTTTCTCGCGGCGTCTCTTGACAACCTTCTTTGCAACCTTAGCCATCTTATTGCATCCTCCTTACTTCTTCTTATTTGCAATTGTCTTTGCAGGACCTTTTCTGGTTCTTGCATTTGTCTTGGTTCTCTGTCCTCTTACCGGCAGACCCTTTCTGTGTCTGATACCGCGGTAGCAGTTGATTTCAACCATTCTCTTAATGTTGAGAGCAACATCACGACGGAGATCTCCTTCTACGGTGTAGGAGTTTTCAATCTCGTCACGGAGCTTTGCGATTTCATCTTCGGTAAGATCCTTTGCGCGCTTATCTGGATCAACGCCAGTCTTTGCGAGAATGTCGTTGGAGCTCTTGCGACCGATACCGTAAATGTAGGTAAGGGCGATCTCTACGCGCTTGTTGTTCGGAATATCAACACCAGCTATACGAGCCATACTGTTTATACCTCTCTGTTAGATTTTGTGGCTTAGCCCTGTCTCTGCTTATGCTTGGGATTTTCGCAGATAACCATTACTTTGCCTTTTCTTTTAATGATTTTGCACTTTTCGCAAATCTTTTTTACGGATGGTTTAACCTTCATTTTATTATACCAACCCTTTCTTTATTACTTTGCACGCCAGGTTATGCGTCCCTTGTTGAGGTCGTATACCGATATCTCAACCGTTACCTTATCCCCTGGCAGTATTCTAATATAGTTCATTCTAAGCTTTCCCGATATATGAGCAGTTACTATATGCTCGTTGGGAAGCTTTACCTTGAAGGTCGCGTTGGGCAGCGCCTCAACTACCGTACCTTCAAATTCAATTACATCATCCTTCGGCACTGTAATACCTCCTATGCATCCGTATCTGTGATAATCTTCAACTTACCAGCTCTTGTCTACGAGAGTCGTTATTATAACACCCTCGGAGGTCAATGCGCAGGTATTTTCGTAGTGAGCCGACAGCTTATGGTCGCGGGTTTTCACCGTCCATTTGTCCGCCATCTCATATACCTCCTCGGTTCCCACGTTTACCATAGGCTCTATTGCAAGAACCATGCCGGCACAAAGTCTCGTTCCTCTGCCCGCTGTTCCGAAATTCGGTACGTCGGGAGATTCGTGAAGCTCATGACCAATTCCGTGGCCGATATATCTTTTTACTACCGAGAAGCCATTGTTTTCCACTCTGGTCTGAATGGCATTTCCTATATCTCCCATTCTGTTTCCGACCTTCATTTGCTCAACGCCGTCGAAGAAGCTTTGTCTCGTAACTTCTATGAGTTTTAGCGCTTCCTCGCTTACCTTTCCTACGGGAATGGTTCTTGCGCTGTCTCCGTGAAAGCCCTTGTAGAAGGCTCCGACGTCTATCTTTACTACGTCGCCCTCACGAAGCACCCTGTTTACAGTAGGTATTCCGTGTATGACCTCGTCGTTTATGCTGATACACGCCGATGCGGGAAATCCTCCGTAACCGAGAAACGAGGGTTTAGCTCCGCATTTCTCTATATAGTTACGTATTACCGTATCCAGCTCTTTTGTGGTAACACCCTCGCGGACTCTCTCACGGGCGAGGAGTAATGCCTCACCCGTGATGCGTCCTGCATCCATCATAGTGGATATCTGGGCTGAATTTTTCAGTTGAATCATTCTTACGCCTCAAATCTTGAAAGCGCGTTCATGACGTCTGCCGTCGTGTCCTTGACTTCTTCTCTGCCCGCAACGCAGATGAGCAATCCCTTTGCGGCATAATAGTCCTTAAGGGGCTCTGTTGTGTTGTGGTAGGTCTCAAGACGCTTCAGCACTGTTTCTGCCTTATCGTCGTCTCTTACGTAGAGCGCCGATCCGCAGTTATCACAGATACCTGCAACCTTAGGAGCCTTATAAGCTACGTGGTAGGATGCACCGCAGGTGCATACTCTACGTCCGCTCATACGCTCAACGATCTTTTCATCGGGAACCTCGATGCTGAGTACAGCGTCGATCTTCACGCCCATTGCGTCGAGTGCCTCTGCCTGAGGTATCGAGCGGGGGAAACCGTCCAGAATAAAGCCGTCCTTGCATTTGTCTGACGAAAGATAGTCCTTGATAATTCCTATTACAATCTCGTCGGGAACAAGCTGTCCCGCATCCATGCAGGTCTTTGCAGCCTTTCCGAGTTCTGTACCCTCCTT
This sequence comes from Oscillospiraceae bacterium, assembly GCA_015064735.1. GTDB lineage: Bacteria > Bacillota > Clostridia > Oscillospirales > CAG-272 > HGM12713. Next base: position 47,172 of record SVRP01000013.1, on the reverse strand, counting down.
AACGGCTGCGCGAAGCATATCGCCGGTAGACACAGCAGGAATATTCCACTTTGCCGAAATCTTTTCGGATTGGGTTCCCTTGCCTGCGCCGGGTGCGCCCATGATAATTAAATTCATATTACCCTCCAAACGGAATTAGGAATTAATCCAAGAAGCCTTTGTAATTTCTGAGAGACATCTGAGCCTCAAGCTCACGAGTCGTCTCAAGCGCAACACCAACAACGATCATCAGCGAAGATCCGCCAAATGCGAGAGTGCTGAAGAGTCCGGTATAATTCTGTGCGTAGTAAGTAAGATTGTCGCCAACCAAACCGAGAGCCGTTCCGTGCGCTGTAATTGCGTTCTGAACGAAGCCCATGCTGCACACATTATTAACTACCATAGGCAAGCAAGCTACGAATACCACGAGAAGTGCGCCTACGAGGGTTACTCTGTTGAGCACCTTCTTAACGAACTCTATGGTAGGACGTCCCGAACGGATTCCGGGAATTGCTCCGCCGTTGTTCTTGATGTTGTTTGCAACCTCTACGGGATTGAAGGAAATCAATACGTAGAAGTAAGCGAATGCAACCAAAAGAAGCATGAAGATTACGAGATAGATCCAGCTTGTAGGACCAAACCATTTTTCGATCCACTTTGCGAATCCGCCTTCGCTGTTCGTAAAGGTTGCTATAGTTGCGGGAATAGTTACAATGGAGTTTGCAAAGATGATAGGCATAACACCGGTCATGTTAACCTTCAGGGGAAGGTTAGTATTCTGTCCGCCGTACATCTTTCTGCCAACCACTCTCTTTGCGTACTGTATCGGGATCCTTCTTTCACCGTCGGACATCCAAACGATAACGAGGATGAGACCCAAAAGCAATACGACAAACGCGAGAACGGTTACCAATCCGATCCAGTCAAAGCCTGCACCGGAGAAGGTAAGCTTCCACATCAAAGTAACGGTTGTATAGAAGCCTGCGATAATATTTGCGAAAAGGATAATGGAGATACCGTTTCCGATACCCGACTCATTGATCTTTTCAGCAAGCCACATAACGATAGCCGCACCTGCGCAGTAACAGATAACTATTATTGCGTTCTGAATGAACTTGTGAGTGGGGTTACCCGCCTCATCAAGCGCGTAATTAATAAGATTCTGAGAGTTAAGAAGCGCAACGTATCCGATACTTGTTACAAAAGCAAGAGCTATTGTAATAATACGGGTAAGAACGTTGATCTTCTTTTTACCCTCATCTCCCTCCTTGGACCATCTCTCAAGGGCGGGAATAGCAACTGTAAGAAGCTGTACTACGATTGACGCAGTAATGTAGGGGGAAACGCCCAGTGCGAAGAGCGTTGCCTGAGCCAATGCACCACCGGAAATAATATTGAGAAACTCAAGAATATTTCCTCTGTAGAAGTTAGCTTGTTCCAGATATGCCTGGTTAATAAAAGGAACGGGGATGCTTGATCCCAAGCGGTAAAGGACGATTATGAGCGCGGTAAAGAGAAGCTTCTTTCTGAGATCGATTATTCCCCACGCGTTTTTCAACGTCTTGAACATCCTTATACCTCCTCTGTCTTTCCACCTGCTGCTTCTATCTTTTCTTTAGCTGTTGCGGAAAAGACTGTTGCTTTAACAGTTAATTTCTTTGTCAATTCGCCATTGCCGAGAACCTTAAGTCCGTCAAGCTCCTTGCGAACGATCTTTGCTGCAAGCAATGCTTCCATGTCAACTACTGCTCCATCCTCAAACTTGTTGAGTGCAGCTACGTTAACGATTGCATAGTTAACTGCAAATCTGTTCTTAAAGCCTCTCTTGGGAAGCTTTCTGTAAAGAGGAAGCTGTCCTCCCTCAAATCCGGGTCTTACTCCGCCGCCGGAACGTGCGTTCTGACCCTTGTGGCCCTTACCTGCGGTCTTTCCGTTACCGGATCCGGGGCCTCTGCCTCTGCGGTATGCGTCCTTTGCGGAGCCTACTGCGGGTGAAAGTTCATTAAGTTTCATGTCTCTTCCTCCTTATACGTTTTCAACCTTGACAAGGTGAGAGATCACTTTGATCTTACCTGCAAGTACCGCATTGTCCTCGTGGACGATGCTGTCTCCGATTTTTACGAGTCCGAGAGACTTTGCCGTTGCCTTCTGATTGGGCTTTGCGCAAATCAAGCTCTTTACGAGAATTACTTTTTTCATTGTCGTTCTCCTCCTTAGCCCTTAACCTGGTCAACGCTGATATCACGGATCTTTGCTACGTCCTCTGCGGAACGGAGCTCTGCAAGTCCTGCGATAGTTGCCTTAACTACGTTAGTGGGGTTGTTGGAGCGCAAGCACTTTGCGCGGATGTTGGATATACCAACGAGCTCAAGTACAGCTCTTACCTTTCCACCTGCGATGATACCGGTACCGGGTGCAGCGGGCTTCAAAAGAACCTTTCCTGCGCCGTATACACCGACTACCTCGTGGGGAATGGTTGTTCCCTTAAGGGAAACGGTTATCATATTCTTCTTTGCATCCTCAATTCCCTTACGGATTGCTTCGGGAACCTCGGCTGCCTTTCCAAGTCCTACACCTACGTGTCCGTTGCCATCACCTACTACCATAAGTGCTGCAAAACGAGATATACGGCCACCCTTTACGGTCTTGGAAACACGGTTAAGTGCGACGAGCTGTTCCTTAAGGTCATGCTCTGCCGGATTAAATTTTGTTGCCATGTTTTTTCTCCTTAATTAGTGTTCAATACATTTTGTTTGAACAGTGTACAAACCGGACTAATTGCAGCTGCAATTAGAACTTCAAGCCGCTCTCGCGAGCACCGTCAGCCAATTCCGATACACGTCCGTGATAAAGATAGCCGCCTCTGTCGAATACGACATCGGTGATACCCTTTGCTACCGCTCTCTCGCCGATCATCTTACCAACGAGCTTTGCCGCAGCCTTATTTCCGCCATTGCCTTCGAAATCCTTTTCATGAGAAGAAGCAGAAACCAATGTTACGCCTGCAACGTCGTCTATGATCTGTGCGCTGATATGCGCATTGGAACGATATACTGCAAGGCGAGGACGAGCAGCTGTGCCCGAGATCTTTGCTCTGACTCTCTTATGTCTCTTAAGACGAGCCTTATTAGCGTCTTTTCTTGATACCATTTCTGTCCACTCCTTTCATTATTTACCGGTCTTTCCGGCCTTACGACGAACGTATTCGTCGGAATATTTAACACCCTTACCATGATAAGGTTCAGGCGGTCTCTTGCCTCTGATGACTGCTGCCATCTGGCCTACTGCCTGCTTGTTGATTCCCTTTACCGTGATTGTGATCGGTACTGCCTTATCAGCAACCTCGAGCTTAACGTCATCAGTTTCTTCGATGATGAACTTCTGCTGGGGCTTGCCGTTAGACATAAGGGAGTGTCCAAGGTAAAGCTCTACGGTCTTGCCAACCTTTGCTGCCTTGTAGCCGACACCGATTATCTCAAGTGTCTTGGAGTAACCCTTGGTTACACCTACTACCATGTTGTTGAGCAAAGCACGGGTAAGTCCGTGAAGGCTTCTGTCTTCCTTCTCGTCGGTAGGACGGGTTACGGTAAGCTCTGCGCCTTCGAGCTTTATCATCATACGGCTGTTAAATTTTTCTGTAAGAGTTCCGAGGGGGCCCTTAACGGTTACAACATTTCCGTCTGCAACGGTAACGGTTACACCTGCGGGAACTACTATAGGCATTCTTCCTATTCTAGACATCTTTCTACCTCCCGCTCAATTACCAAACAAACGCAAGGACTTCGCCGCCGATCTTGGTAGCGCGTGCCTTCTTGTCGGTCATTATTCCCTTGGACGTGGAAACGATTGCGATTCCGAGTCCGTTCATTACCTGGGGCATATCCTCGTAGCCTGCGTAGATTCTAAGACCGGGCTTAGATACGCGGCGAATTCCTCTGATAACCTTCTGCTTTCCGGCAGCGTACTTAAGGGTTACACGGATAACGCCCTGCTTGCCATCCTCTATTACCTGGTAGCTCTTTACGTAGCCTTCCTCAACGAGAATGTCCGCAATTGCTTTCTTCATGTTGGAAGCAGGAATGTCCACAGTTGCATGCTTTGCGTCGTTTGCATTTCTGATTCTTGTGAGCATATCTGCTATTACGTCTGACATTTGCATAATTTTTTCCTCCTGTATGCAAGTTATATATTATCTTGCCGCCACCTCTTCAGTGGCAAGCGTATCGGGGGTTAAGCGCATCCGTAGACTCGCTTCCTACCGATCGTTTAGGGGGCTTTCGGCTCTTCGCCGAAAACTATAAACTTCTTTTTGTTTTCTCCCCGCAAGGGGAGCTGCACGAGCTTTCGCCCGTGCCTTTCAATTTTCGCTCAGCGAAATTGAAATATTACCAGCTTGCCTTCTTTACGCCGGGGATCTCGCCCTTGTATGCGAGCTCACGGAAGCAGATACGGCAGATGCCGTACTTGCGGAGATAAGCGTGAGGACGGCCGCAGATCTTGCATCTGTTGTACTCTCTGGTAGAGAACTTCTGCTTTTTCTGCTGCTTTAATACCATAGCCTTCTTTGCCATCGTCGTTTACCTCCATTAGTTATTTGCGAAGGGAGCGCCCATAAGCTTGAGGAGCTCTCTTGCTTCTTCATCTGTATTCGCAGTTGTTACGAAACAGATATCCATTCCGCGGATCTTGTCAACCTTGTCGTACTCGATTTCGGGGAATATGAGCTGCTCCTTAAGACCGAGCGCATAGTTTCCTCTGCCGTCGAATGCGTTGGGGTTGATTCCCTTGAAGTCTCTTACTCGGGGAAGGGCGAAGTTGAAGAGTCTGTCTACAAACTCATACATCTTTTCGCCGCGAAGAGTAACCTTTGCACCGATCTTCGTGCCCTCACGGAGCTTGAAGTTTGCAACGGACTTCTTTGCGTAGGTGGGAACTGCCTTCTGTCCGGAGATCAAGGTAAGGTCTCCGATAACCGCGTCGAGAGCCTTGGAGTTTTCCTTTGCCTCTCCTACTCCGCAGTTGATTACTATCTTGTCAAGCTTGGGTATCTGCATGGGGCTCTTGTACTCGAACTTCTTCATAAGAGCGGGAGCAACCTCGGACTTGTACAAATCTTTCATTCTTGCCATCGTCGTTTACCTCCCATTAAAGCTCTTGTCCGCAGTTAGCGCAGACACGTACCTTTTTGCCGTCAACATTCTTCATCTTGACTCTTACGCCCTTATCGCACTTGGAGCAATAAAGAGCTACCTTAGACGCGTATATTGCGCCTTCTGCATCAACGATGCCACCCGCTTCACCCTGCTTACGGGGCTTTACGTGCTTGTGGATCATGTTTACCTTCTCCACGATTACCTTGTCTTCCTTGGGGGAAACGGCGATTACCTTTCCCTTTACGCCCTTGTCGTCACCGGAAAGAACGATGACGGTATCGTCTCTTCTGATATTCATACTATCGATACCTCCATTAAAGTACTTCGGGTGCGAGGGAGAGGATCTTAAGATAATCCTTCTCGCGGAGTTCTCTTGCCACAGGTCCAAATATACGGGTACCTCTGGGTGTTTTATCTTCTCTAATGATTACCGCTGCGTTTTCGTCAAACTTGATGTAGGAACCGTCAGCGCGCTTCATGCCCTTAACGCTTCTTACTACAACAGCCTTAACTACGTCGCCCTTCTTTACGACACCGCCGGGTGCAGCCTTCTTTACGCAGGCTACTACCACGTCGCCGATGTTTGCGTATCTGCGGCCTGTTCCGCCCAGAACGCGAATACACATCAGCTCTTTAGCTCCGGTGTTATCGGCAACCTTCATGAGTGTTTGTTGCTGTATCACTTTTTTATCCTCCTGATTTCAATACGATTTTTGCCGTATTTACTGTATATGGTTTTTTGGAGCTAAATTATTTAGCTTTCTCGATTACGGTAACAACGCGCCATCTCTTCGTCTTGGAGAGAGGTCTTGTTTCCATGATTTCTACCTTGTCGCCTACACCGCACTCGTTAGCTTCGTCGTGTGCGTGTACCTTCAAGGTACGCTTGATGATCTTTCCGTATACGGGGTGCTTTACGTTGTCCTCGATTGCAATTACAACGGTCTTATCCATCTTGTCGCTTACAACGTAACCCACACGGGTTTTTCTAAGATTTCTTTCTTCAGTCATGACTTTTCCTCCTTACGCGTTTTTCTCTGAAAGAACGGTCATTACACGCGCAATGTTCTTCTTGACTTCTGCGATCTTCTGGGGATTGTCAAGCTGGTTGATTGCGTGCTGGAAGCGAAGCGTGAAAAGCTCTTCCTTGAGTTCCTTGAGCTTAGCGTTAAGCTCGTCAGCACTCATATTCTTCAATTCTTCGTTGAATTTTGTTGCCTTCATTATGCTTCCTCCTTCACTACAAACTTACACTTGATGGGGAGCTTGTGAGATGCAAGTCTCATAGCTTCCTTTGCTACATCCTCAGCAACGCCGTCCATCTCGAACATTACTCTGCCCGGCTTTACTACGGCTACCCAGTACTCGGGAGATCCCTTACCGGAACCCATTCGGGTCTCAGCAGGCTTCTCGGTGATGGGCTTGTCGGGGAAAATCTTTATCCAAACCTTACCGCCACGCTTGATGTATCTTGTCATCGCGATACGGGCTGCCTCGATTTGGTTGCTTGTGATCCATGCGGGCTCAAGCGCTACAAGTCCGTAAGAACCGTTTGTAACCTTGTTGCCGCTCATTGCTTTTCCTTTAAGTCTGCCACGGTGAACGCGACGGTACTTAACTCTTTTAGGCATTAACATTTTTACGACCTCCTTCTCTGGGAGCTCTCTCGCCTCTGTTACCCTCGGGGCGACGGCCACGTCTCTCGCCGTTTCTGTTATCACGGCGGTCACCGCGTCTGTTGTCCTTAGGAGCATTTGCGGTAGTTCTGTTTACCTCGTTAAGAACCTCGCCCTTGTATATCCATACCTTAACGCCGATCTTACCGTAGGTTGTATTAGCTTCCCAGAAACCGTAATCAATGTCGGCTCTGAGTGTCTGAAGCGGGATTGTTCCCTCGTGATAGTGCTCTGTTCTTGCGATTTCAGCACCTGCAAGTCTTCCGCTGCAGGAAATCTTGATTCCCTTTGCGCCAAGTCTCATGGTGTTTCTGATCGCCATCTTCATTGCACGGCGGAAAGCAACTCTTCTCTCAAGCTGTGCGGAGATGTTCTCTGCTACGAGCTGAGCATCGAGGTCGGGCTGTCTTACCTCAACAACGTTGAGGGCTACGGGCATTCCAACCATCTTCTGGAGCTCGTTCTTGTACTTCTCGATCTCTACGCCGCCGCGTCCGATAACCATACCGGGCTTTGCGCAGTGAATGAATACGCGTACTCTCTGGCTGTCGCGCTCGATCTCGATCTTGGGAACGCCTGCTGCCTGGAGCTCTTTCTTAAGGTACTTTCTGATGTTGTAGTCGGATACAAGGGTATCGCCGAACTTTTCGTCAGCTACGAACCATCTTGAATCCCAGTTCTTAATTACGCCCACACGGAGTCCGTGGGGATTTACCTTCTGACCCATTAGCTTTAACCTCCTTCTCTCAGTTTCTTTCCTTAACTACGATGGTCATGTGAGACGTTCTCTTGAGGATTCTGTCTGCGCTTCCCTTTGCTCTGGGCATGATTCTCTTGAGCGTGGGGCCGGGGCATACGAAGCACTCGGATACATAGAGCTTTGTCTCGTCCATCTCGAAATTGTTTACTGCGTTTGCAATTGCACTTCCCAACAGCTTTACAAGGTACTCGGAAGCGCTCTTGTTGGTATTCTTGAGAATAGCCATAGCGGTTCCCGCATCCTTACCTCTGATGAGGTCAAGAACGATCTTTACCTTGCGAGGGGAAATTCTTGCATATTTAAGTGTTGCTTTTGCTTCCATTGCTTATTTCCTCCTCAATTATTTACCGTTGTTGGAAGTCTTGGAGCCTGCGTGGCCCTTAAATGTTCTCGTAAGCGCAAACTCGCCGAGCTTGTGTCCTACCATATCCTCGGTTACGTATACCGGAATGTGCTTTCTTCCGTCGTGAACCGCGATGGTATGACCTACGAACTCAGGGAATATTGTGGATGCACGAGACCAGGTCTTGAGAACCTTTTTCTCATTCTTCTCATTCATAGCACAAATACGTGCGTAAAGCTTTGCTTCAACGTAAGGTGCTTTCTTAAGGCTTCTGCTCATCTTATATTCCCTCCTTATTTAGCGTTTCTGCGTTTTACGATGAACTTATCCGTTCTTGCCTTCTTGCTTCTGGTCTTATAACCGAGAGCAGGCTTACCCCAAGGAGTTACGGGAGAAGGACGTCCGATAGGAGACTTACCTTCACCACCACCGTGAGGGTGATCGCAGGGGTTCATTACGGAACCGCGGACTGTGGGACGGATGCCCATGTGTCTCTTCTTACCTGCCTTACCGATCTTAACGGTATCATGCTCGATGTTACCGACCTGACCGATAGTAGCCTTGCAGTCGAGACGTACGATTCTTACTTCGCCGGAGGGGAGTCTTACCTGCGCTACGCCGTTCTCCTTAGAGATAAGCTGTGCAGCAACACCTGCCGAACGAACGAGCTGTGCGCCCTTACCGGGGTAAAGCTCAATGTTGTGAATGAAAGTACCAACAGGAATGTTCTCAATGGGGAGAGTGTTACCGGGCTTGATGTCTGCATCTGCGCCGGTGTAAACCTTATCTCCGTCCTTGAGGCCGACGGGAGCGATGATGTAGCTCTTCTCGCCTGCGTCATTCTGAAGGAGCGCGATGTATGCGCTTCTGTTGGGGTCGTACTCGATACCGATTACGGTTGCGGGAGCGAGGCTCTGACGCTTGAAATCGATAATTCTGTACTTAAGCTTGTTTCCGCCGCCTCTGTGGCGAACGGTGATTCTACCGTAGCTGTTACGTCCTGCGAATTTCTTCTTTATAACGGTCAAGCTCTTTTCGGGAGTAAACTTTGTTACTTCGTCAAAGGTGGGAACCGTCATGTGTCTTCTGGACGGTGTAGTAGGCTTAAACTTCTTTGTAGGCATTCTTCTTTACCTCCTACCATCAGTTAAGGCCGTCGAAGAACTCGATGGTCTTGGAGTCTGCTGTAAGGGTTACAACAGCCTTCTTCCACTCGGAGGTGTATCCGAAGTGTACGCCGAGTCTCTTGGGCTTCTTCTTCATTGTAATAGTGTTAACGGTCTCTACCTTTACGCCGAACATAGTCTCAACTGCCTTTGCAATCTCGGGCTTTGTTGCGTCTGCAGCAACCTTAAAGGTATACTTCTTTGCGGAGAGAGCGTCCATGCTTGCCTCTGTGATGATAGGCTTAATGATGATATCCTGTACCATTTTCATTATGCGTACACCTCCTCAAGCTTTTCAACAGCTGCGCGGGTCATTACAACCTTTTCAGCCTTAAGCACCTCATATACGTTGATGGTGCTGTAAAGTGTGGTAGCCACACCGGGAATGTTTCTGCAGCTTCCGATTACGAAATTGTCAACTGCGGGAAGAACTACGAGAGCGCTCTGCGCAACGACTGCCTCTCTGGTCTTTCTTTCCTTAACGACCTCACCGTCTACTACGGAAATGGTCTTGTAATTCTTGGTTACGGTCTTTTCACAGCCGAGAGCCTTGAACATCTTAACCATCTCTGCGGTCTTGTAAGCTTCCATCTTGATCTCGTCAACGATGATGAGCTCGCCTGCCGCTACCTTAGCGGAGAGTGCGCTGAAGAGTGCAAGTCTCTTCTGCTTCTTGTTCATTCCGGTACGGTAATCTCTGGGCTTCGGGCCAAGAGCTACGCCACCGTGTGTCCACTGAGGAGCTCTGGTAGATCCCTGACGGGCTCTGCCGGTTCCCTTCTGTCTCCAAGGCTTCTTACCGCCGCCCGATACCTCGGTACGGGTAAGTGTGGACTGTGTGCCCTGTCTCTGATTCATCAGATATGCTCTGACTGCTGCGTGGAGGACTGCTTCATTTACTTCTACTGCGAATATAGCGTCCGAAAGGGTCATAGAACCAACTTCCTTACCGGCCATATCGAATACTTTAATATCTGCCATTGTTTGTTTCCTCCTTCCGCTTATGCCTTAACCGAGTCGCGGATGAATACTATGCCGTCCTTAGCGCCGGGAATAGCGCCCTTAACTGCCATAAGATTCTTTTCTGCGTCGATCTTAACAACTTTGAGATTAAGAACAGTTACCTGCTCGTTACCGTACTGACCGGGCATCTTCTTGTTCTTGAAGATTCTTGCGGGGTCAATAACACCCATAGAACCGGGCTGACGGTGAATGGGGCCCGTACCGTGTGTCATACGGAGAATGTGATGATTCCATCTCTTAACGCATCCGGTGTATCCACGTCCCTTGGTTATACCTGTTACGTCGACCTTGTCGCCTGCGGCGAAGGTATCGGCGGTAATAACGTCGCCAACGTTGATTGCGGAAATATCGTCAAGGCGGAACTCCTTAAGGTGTCTCTTGAAAGAAACGCCTGCCTTCTCGAAATGACCCTTCTGAGCCTTTGTGATGTGCTTTTCCTTTGCATCGGTGAAGCCGAGCTGGATAGCGTTGTAACCGTCGGTCTCAACGGTCTTCTTCTGTGCGACTGCGCACGGACCTGCCTGGATTACCGTAACCGGAATCACGTTTCCGATTTCGTCGAAAATCTGCGTCATACCGATTTTCTTTCCGATAATGCCTTTTTTCATTTTGTTTTTCCTCCTGTAAATTATTGGTTGACTTTTCTGCCAACATGACTTACAAAGTTGCCGAACTGTAAGGATAACTTGCATCGGCTGTTATCTTTGTTTTGCCGGGGATTTTTGGGGTGCTTGATTTAGATTTTTACCTCAATCTCAACACCGGCGGGGAGCTCTACGCTCATGAGTGCGTCAACAACCTTCTGCGAAGGCTTCACAATATCTATAAGACGCTTGTGAGTGCGCATTTCGAACTGCTCACGGCTGTCCTTGTACTTGTGAACTGCGCGAAGGATCGTTACGACCTCTTTCTCTGTGGGAAGCGGAATAGGACCGGATACAGCCGCGCCGTTTCTCTTTGCAACTTCAACGATCTTCTCTGCCGCTGCATCGATAAGGGTGTGGTCGTAGCTCTTAAGTCTTACTCTGATCTTTTCCTTGACTGCCACCTGCTTTTCCTCCTTATTATTAGATTTGCCTGTTGCATCAGCGTTTGGGTCGCACCTGATGCGAACCGCATTTCAGGGGCACATTTTCTCAACACTGTACCGTGCGTTTACTTTTCGTCCAATTAAAAAGCCGGATTTGAAGGTGCACCAGCATTTGCACGAACACATCCGGGGATTCAAAGCATTTCGCACGCAAGCCGCAGTACGGCATACGGTTAAGACAATGTTCTCGCCCGGTTAAAACGGACATACTCCACGAAAATTACCTGTTTGGACGTCACTCCTAACAGCAACCTCTCGCTTCAACGCATATCAAGCTCAATAATTATACTACATTCGGGACAAGAAATCAAGACATTTTTCATAGTCATAACGGAGAATTTATCAAATTATACCAGCCATATTATGTGCAACATATCCAAAAAACCGCCCTTTTGGGCGGCTTTTGGCAATTTTTGTGTAAAGCTTTTCATTCTTTTTTGATTTTTTCTCATTATTTTTACAAAAAGCTTCTTTATTTCACTGTTTTAACGCTGCCGAAAGCTTTGATAAGGCATTCTTCTCTATTCGGCTCACATAAGAACGGGAGATTTTCAGCTTCTCGGCAATTTCTCTTTGGGTCATGGGCTCCCTTCTGCCTATCCCGTATCTCATGACGATTATCTTTCTTTCCCTTTCTGTAAGAATGGTATTTACAAGTCTTATCGCTTTATCCGAGGTTATCTTTCTCTCCACCTGTGAGGTCAAGGTATCGTCGCAGCTTATTACGTCTATGTAAGTAAGAGGATTTCCGTCTCTGTCCACGTCTATGGTCTCGTTAAGTGATATTTCGGATGCCAGCTTTTTCTGAGAGCGAAAGTACATAAGTATCTCATTCTGAATACATCTTGCCGCGTAGGTGGCAAACTTTGCTCCTCCCGATATTTTAAAGGTATCAACAGCCTTTATAAGTCCGATAGTTCCGATAGACACAAGGTCCTCCTGATTTTTAGCTCCCGAATAGTATTTTCTGACAATATGAGACACGAGACGCAAATTGTGAACGATAAGCTCCTTGCGTACAGACGTGTCTCCCTTTTCCATTCTTATAAAATATTTTCTTTCTGTCTCCGCCGAAAGAGGCGGCGGAAAATTCTGTGCCGTGGAAATTCCGAGAATAACGTGAAACAGATTCGATATAGCCGAAAAAATCTCCGTAAGCATAAGCATCTCCTTATATGACTTATTTACGCAACTCCGCGCATAAAAGTTTATGCGCCTATTTGATAATAAATCCCTGATACCTTGTACATAATAAATACATATTTTACAAGAGGTGGATTTAAATGCGTACACTTACAGACAACTACGAAAGAAACGTGGAATTTCTCGGCCGTACCTTGCGGGTAACGGAAAGCTTCGACGTTCTTTGCAAAACCCTTAAGCTCGACAGCGGAGAGCTTACATTATATTATATAGACGGCTTTGTAAAGGATACCGTCATGCAAAAGCTCATGATGCACTTCCTCTCTATTAAAAAAATGCCAAAAAGCGCAAGAGCCTTCATGGAGCAGAGCGTCCCATATGTGGAGACCGACGTTTGCTCGGACGTTGATCTGATGCTTCAAGCAGTCCTGTCGGGCGCTACGCTCATGATAGGCTCGACCTTTGGCGCAGAGGCTGTCATAATCGACTCAAGGACCTATCCTGCCCGTGAGACCTCCGAGCCCGAGGGCGACCGTGTAATGCTCGGAGCAAGAGACGGATTCGTGGAAACCCTCATTTTCAATACCGCCCTTATCCGCCGCAGAGTGCGTAACCCTCAGCTTACCATGTCCTATATGTCTATCGGCGGAGATTCCAAAACCGACGTGGTGGTTTGCTACATGGCAGACCGAGCCGATGCCAAATACGTTGCGGAGCTGAAGAAAAAGCTCTCCTCGGTAAAGACAAGCGCATTGACTGTGGGGCATCAGTCCCTTGCGGAATGTCTTATCAAAACGAGATGGTATAACCCCTTTCCGAAAATACGGACAACCGAGCGTCCCGACTCTGCCGCCGCTCAGCTTCTTGAGGGGAGCGTTCTTATAATTATAGACAATTCTCCGCAGGTAATGGTTCTGCCATCATCTATCTTTGATTTTATGCAGGAGTCCAACGACTTCTATTTTCCGCCTCTCACGGGAACTTATATAAGAATAGTAAGATACGTTGTATTTTTCATGACCCTCATCATCACCCCCGTCTGGTATCTGATGCTTCTATATCCCGACCTTGTCCCACAGTGGCTGACCTTTGCTTTTCCAAAAGACGCAGGGCAGCTCCCCATAATAGCGCAGCTCCTTTTGGTGGAATTTATAATCGACGCTCTTCGACTTGCATCCCTGAACACCCCGAACATGCTGAACAATTCCCTTTCGATCGTAGGCGGGCTTATTCTCGGAGATTTTGCCGTCGATATAGGCTGGCTCATTCCCGAGGTAATTCTGTATATGGCGTTCGTGGCTATCGCCAATTTCACGCAGAGAAGCTATGAATTGGGATACGCAATAAAATTTTTGCGGATAATGATCCTCGTCCTCACAGCTATTTTCAGATTTTGGGGATTTGTAGGCGGATTTTTGCTTGCCATTATTCTTGTTGCAACCAATGCTACGGCAAACGGAAAGCGCAACTATCTTTACCCCCTCATTCCCTTTCACGGCAAAGCTCTGCTAAGCCTTATAATAAGAAGGAAGAAAAGAGATTAAACCTCATACCAAACAAAGCGGCTACACCGGCAAAAAAGTTTTTTGGTTCTTTTTTTCAAAAAAGAACAATAAAAAATCGTTTCGAAGCGCCCGAAAGGGTGAATGTCTTTTGCCTTGCAAAAGACAGAGGGGAAACCACAAGTGGGGTTTCCCCTTAATTAACATTAACTAACATTAACTAAAACCAATTATAATTAATCAAGATCAAATAAGATCAATAACGTTAGTTGCAGTTAAAAAGGGAAACCCCCACTTGTGGTTTTCCCTCTTGATTTTTCTTCAAAAAATCAATTCACCCTTTCGGGCGCTTTTGACGATTGGGATTCCGCTCTCTGCGGAGAGCGGGGACGCGTGTCGCTTTTGAAAAAGCTCCGCAAAACTTTTTGCCGGTGTTGCCGCTTCGTACAGTGCGAAAACTTTTGCATGTGTTGCCGGTTTGTTTATGCTTTTTCACACAAAAAGGAGTACGCCGTATTGCGTACTCCTTTTTCTTTTAGTTTTCCGAATCCAGGAATATTACTATCTTTCTGTTGTTTTCAGAACCGATAGAGTTGGTGGATACACCCTCTATATTCTGAATTTCAGAGTGGATAATTCTTCTCTCGTAAGGATTCATAGGCTCGAGCATTACACTCTTCTTATACTTTACGACTCTTGCAGCCATTTTTCTTGCAAGTGTGCGGAGAGTTTCCTCTCTCTTTGCTCTGTATCCCTCAACGTCTACGGAAATTCTGGTGTACTCCTCTTTCTTTCCGTTTACTCTCTTGTTTGCCGCAAGGCTTGCAAGATACTGGAGAGAATCAAGGGTCTCGCCGTGGTGTCCTATAAGGATAGCCGCTCCCTCTCCGTTGATGGATATTTTCTTTTCACCGTTTTCACCGTCGGTAACCTCAAGCTCTGCCTCAATGCTCATATCAGCAAGAAGCTGCTTTACGAACGCAACCGCGCGAGCCTCTCCACCGCTTACGTAGGATGCGGAGATCTTCGCATCGGTGGCGCCGAGTCCGAGAAATCCCTTCTTGGGCTCCTCAATAACGGTATATTCTATCTTATCGGCAGAGGGTGCGCCAAGCTCCTCTACTGCCTTTGCAACTGCCTCTTCAATGGTTTTAGCAGTTGTAACTACTTCTTTTCTCACTGTTTTTCTCCATTATTCGTCGTCTTTTTTGTCTTTGGTCTCGTCGGACTTTTCATCAAGCACGATGTCGACCTTTTCCTCAGCTGCATCGCCCTTCTTTTTCTTGCTTCTTTGGGGTCTGTCGTCATCCTTGACCGTCGCGCCGCCGAGAATTGTGGACTTGGATGCAGCCTCCTGCGCATCAGCCTTTTCCTTTTCTGCCTGCTCTTCAAGTATAGCCTTACGTCTGAGAGCTTCCTCGCGGGTATCATCGTAGTCCTCGTCGTCTATATGGTGGAGAGAACGTACAACCTTTCCCGATTTTGCTGCGTGCTTAGGCTTTTCGGACTTGGTGCCCATTTCCTTTTCGGCAGCCTTATAGTCCTCTTCGGTAAACTCGGGGATAGGCATTGCCTTCTTCATAATGTACTGCTTGATTACACCGAGAATACTCTTGAATATCCAGTAGATACCAACTGCTGCGGGAGTAATGAATGTAATATACACGCTGAATGCGGGCATCATGATATCCATTACCTTGTTGGAGCAACCCATCTGAGAGTCTGCACCTACGGGCTGATAAGAAAGCTTACGGGTAATCTTTGCGCTGAAGAAGTATACAACAAAGGTCAATACGGGGATAAGTAAAAGAAGGTACTGGATCTTTTCCTCGGGAGAAAATCCGGGATTGAGTCCAAGGTTAACTCCGCCGTAAGAAAGGTTAGGAAGGTCCTTTACGGAAGATATCCTATCCGAGAATCCCGAAACGCCGTCAAACGCATCGGGGTTAGTCTGCATGATATTCTTCACCTTAGCCATAAGACCTATGGTGTTGCTTCCGGAAGGAGCTACGGGAGCACCCTCAATTGCAGAAACTATACCCTCGATCTGAGAGATAGCGCCTGCGGAAAGTCCGCATACATACTTAAGAGGATTGATTACAATGTTGTAAAGCATTATGAGTATAGGGAACTGTATAAGAAGGGGGAGACATCCTCCCATTGGGTTAAAGCCTTCCTTCTGATAAAGCTCCTGTATCTCTGTCTGCATTTTTTGCTTGGTTGGTTGGTCGTCGCGTCCCGCATACTTCTTACGTATTGCCATTTCCTTGGGACGGAGCTTTGCCTGCCTTATGGAATTCTTCTGTTGCTTTATCGCAAAGGGCAACATGAGTACTTCTATGATTATCGCAAAGATAAGAAGAGATACTATATACTGATTTCCGACTATCTTATTGAAGAATCTCAAAAGCAAGCCTATGGGCTTTAGAATAAAATCAAACATTAGAACAGTTACTTCTGCGAATGCAGAATTCCTCTCTTATTCATTTACCCGTTTATTTTCGGGCATTTTCGTCATTGTTACACACATCATCTGCGTGCTTTTCCGTTTCCTTTTCCCTTTTATATTTTGGAATCCTCTTAGGCGGTACGGGATCGTTTCCTCCCTTGCAGAAGGGATTACAGCGAAGTATCCTCCACACCGTCAGTGCAAATCCCACAAAAAAGCCACGTTTTGTAAACGCCTCAATGGCGTAGGCAGAGCATGTAGGATAAAACCTACAGCAAGGGGTCCTTTTTCTCGGAGACAGATATTTCTGATATAAGCGTACGAGCCAAATGCATACATGCTTCATATTTTTTCAGCTTCCTCTGCTCTTTGGGAGGATTGTTCTCCCAAAAGCAAATGTGTTACGGCAAAGGCTCTTTCGAGTTCCATTGCCATATCGGTGCTCTTCATTCCGTTTATTGCTTCTCTTGCGCTTATGACCACGAGATACCCTTTTTTGAGATTGCTCTCAAGGGCGTTATATCCCGCACGGATTATTCTCTTTGCGCGGTTTCTCTCTACGGCTCCGCCTATCTTCTTTGATACGGCGATGCCGAGACGGTTGACCTTCTCCTTTCGGGGATTTTCCCGACAGAGCCTCTTCGCAGAATAATCCCGCAAAACGTAGACCGCCACGTATTTACCTACAAAGCGCTCTCCGTTTCTGTAAGCCTTCGTATAAAGATGATTCTCTTTAATTGCAATATTCTTCATTTTCTTCCACCGATCGTTTTTTTCGGCAATCTCATACATATTAAAAACCCCGATGCTCACGAAAAACAGCATGCTGTCTTTATGTTCACCGGCGGTTTTTATGTTAGCATCAAGCTAAGCCAGGAGACTTAATCAATAGGTAAGTCTTTTTCTGCCTTTTGCGCGTCTTCTCTTCAGTACGTTTCTTCCGTCAGCAGTAGCCATTCTCTTTCTGAAGCCGTGTTCCTTTTTTCTCTGACGCTTTTTGGGTTGATAGGTTCTGAGCATTTACTTGCACCTCCTTAATTTGTTGTTCATTCCGAACCGAAACGTTCGGAACGGTTTCGGAAGCGTGTCGCTTTTCAGCCAAAAAATACGCTTTTCATACAATGACATCTTATATTAAACCATACTTTTTTCGGTTTGTCAAGATATTTTTTTATTTTTTCTTCATTTACAGGAGATTTTTAAATATTTTTATGTCAAAATCCTTAAGGTCCACCTTATTGGATATCTCTCCCGACTCCATATCCTTCCACTCTTTTCCGAGAGAAAGACCCGATATTTCGGTTCCGGAATAGTTCTCAACGAAGAGATACCTGTTCTCACCGTCCTCACGGATATGAGCCGTTACCATATTGGGCAGAGGCGTAGGAATAGCCTCCTCAAGACCGAGGGTGGAAACAAGTGTATCAAGAATATCAGCCCAAACGCTGCCGTCGTCTCTGAATGCCTGATAATATGCCTTACCCTTTCCGTACTCGTTGACGGTAAGCGCGGGTCTGCCGGCATAGAACTCCGACGCATACTCCGCAAGGACCTTAGCGCCTCTTGCGTGAATAAGCTCGCAATTGTCTACCGCTGAATATTCCTTTCCGTCCGCACCGACAATCTTTACAGTCTCTCCGGGATAGAGCGTGTCTATTTCTTCATTCCAGATCCCGAACACGTCCTTAAGATTCTTTGCGGGGAATCCGCCAAGATAGCAAAGGTCGTTTTCGTTTACCATACCGAGCATATACGTGGTATAGAAGATGCCTCCGTTCCGTACGTAAGCTTCAATATTGCTTATGCTTTCCTCATCGACCATATACTGCATGGGGGCAATAACGAGGTCATACTTTGACAGGTCTCTGTGAAGATTGGTAATATCGACCGAGATGCCTCTGCTCCAAAGCTTCTTGTAATACGTTCTGAGGGTATCTGTGTATTTTTTCTCACGGCGCTGGAAGCCCTGCGCGTCCTGCAACGCCCAACGGTTTTCCCAATCGTAAACGATAGCCACCCTTGAAACAACTCCCGTTCCGCATATTTCGTCAATAGCCTTAAGAGTCGCTCCGGTTTTCTTTACCTCGTTGAATACTCTCGTATTCTCCGTTCCCTCGTGGTCTACGACCGCACCGTGGAATTTTTCAGAGCTTCCTCTGCTCTTTCTCCACTGGAAGTACTGAACGCTGTCGCTTCCGTGAGCAATAGCCATGAGCCCGTTGACTCGGTCAACTCCCGGACGCTTGAGCTTGTTGTATTCGTGCCAATTAACAAGTCCGGGCGCGCTTTCCATCAGAAGATAGGAGCGTCCCTTAAGAGAACGGTAAAAATCGTGGCAGAGCGCGGTGCTGATTATCTGTGTCTCATGGTTCGGCGAATGCCACTGAGGATAGCTGTCCCATGACGCTATATCAAGCTCCTCGCCCATCTCCCAGTAGTTTATCGTATCGTAAAAGCCCATCATATTTGTGGTTACGGGAAGATCGGGGCATACCGCTTTGATTGCCGCTATTTCGCTCTTCATGAAATCCGTGGTCTGATAGGATGTAAAACGCTTGAAATCCAAGGTCAGTCCGTGAATACTCTTCTCTCCCAAGGGGGAGGGAAATTCCACGTCGTCAAAGCTTCTGTAATTATGGCTCCAGAAGGTGCTCCACCACTGGGTATTAAGCTCGTTTATATCGTTATGGTAGCGTTTTGCCACAAATTTCTTAAAGGCAGCCTCACAAAGAGGACAGTAGCAAACTCCGCCGTACTCATTGGAAAGATGCCACGCAATCACGGCGGGGTGCTTTCCGTAGCGCTCCGCAAGCTTGGTGTTTATTATTCTGACCTTTTCACGGTAGACGGGAGAGGTATAGCAGTGATTGTGTCTGCCCCCGTATTTTTTCTTTTCACCCATTTCGGTAACGCGAAGTACCTCGGGATATTTCTCGGCAAGCCAACGGGGACGCGCACCTGAGGGTGTAGCGAGAATTACTCTGCCGCCTGCCGCATATACCTTATCGATTATTTCATCAAGGAAGGAAAAATCAAAAACGCCCTCCTCAGGCTCAATAGTTGCCCATGAGAAGATACCTACGGTCATTTCGTTACAGTTTGCAAGGTTCATAAGACGCATATCCTCGTCCCATATCTCCTTGGTATTTATCCACTGCTCGGGATTATAATCTCCACCGTGTAAAAAGTGAGGGAATTTTTCGTTAATGTATTTTTTCATTGTTTTTCTCCTTCGTTTTTTCTTTATTTTGATTTAATATATTGGTATATATTTTTGCATATTGCAATACGTACTTTTACTGTCAAAGAACCGCATTCATAGCCGACAGTTCCCCGTCGGAAAGTACAACGTCAAGACCTCGCAGGTTATCCGCAAGGTGCTCTGCGTTTGCCGAAAAAAGGGGAATCACTCTTGGGAATCCCTCGCATCGATAGAGATTTGTAAGCCACGCAACAACTACCGCGCTGGGGTTTACTCCCTTTTGTGCCGCCATTTCACGGACAAGCCTCAATCTCTCGCCGCCCTCGTATTCATCGGGCATACGTGAGGGGTCCTCGTATGCGCCCTTACAAAGACATGCGTAGGAAACGAGAGGAATATTCTTTGCGCAGAGAAATCGAAGTCTTTCTCTGTTCGCGACCTCGTTAAATACGTACTTGGGAGCAGCTCCGAATTTGGGATTAAGATAACTCAGTCTCTGTTGCATTACGGTATATGGAGTCATACCCTTTATTTCAGCTATCATATTAGCCTCGGACAGTCTCCACGTATCGAAATTGCTTGAACCAAGAGCACGTACCTTTCCTTTCTTCACGAGACGGTCAAATGCTTCCATAGTCTCCTCAAGAGGAGTGTTTATATCGTCGGTATGAGCGTAGTAAAGGTCAACGTAGTCTGTTCCAAGCTTACGGAGGCTTTCGTCTATCCAATATTCTATCTGTGAAGCCTTAAGACCCGCCCCCTCTCCGTGGCGGTCAAATCCTACCTTTGTAGCAAGGATTACGCTGTCGCGACAGCCACGCGCGCGGAGCCATTCTCCAAGCAGAGTTTCACTTTCGTCTCCCGTGCCGGCCCAGTGAGCGTAATTATTGGAGGTATCTATAAAATTACCCCCTCTGTCCATATACGCATCGAGAACACGGTATGACTCCTCCTTTGAGGTAGTAGTTCCGAAATTCATAGCGCCAAGCGCGACCTCGGACACCTCCAAGCCGTTGGCAAGCAATATCTTCTTCATAGAGTTACCTTTCTTTGTTATTGTCTGAAACGTTCTATTATGTCATCCTGAAGCTTTTCGCAAATATCCACGAAAACTCCGCTATATCCCGTAACCCGCACGCGGATATCCTTGTGAGCGAGAGGAGATTTTTTCGCTTCCTCAAGCTCCTTAGCCGACACTGCCGACACCTGCGCGTGAAGTCCGCCTCTGTTGAAATAAGTGGCAAGCAACGCTCCGAATCTTGCCTCACCCTCTTCTCCCTCAAACTGCTTTTTCTCAACGTCAAGGTTAAGCGCACCCGACACAAGACCGTCAGCAGGAAGATTGAGCATTGAATTGAGCATTGCCGTAAGACCGTTGACGCAAGAGCCGTTTGACGGTCGTGTATTCTGGGAAAATGGTGTATTTTTAGGTCTGCCGTCGGGAGTAGCTCCGTAAAGCTCCCCTATCTTCAGATGCCACGTATCACTCTGCATACAGGGAATAAGGAAGATTCCTTCTCTCTCAAGATAAGGTCTGCTCTTTTCGATCACAAGGGCACTCGCCCTATGCGACAGCCTCTTTACGTGATAATTTGACAAGGGGGTATCCATTCCGTATTTCTCAGCCTTTCTGCAAAGAGTGAAAATATGGTCATAACCCTCAAAATCGGCTTCAACCGCCGAAATGAGCTCTCCGAAAGTAGCCTTTTTATCCTTGATAACCACCGAATCGATAGCCGTAATACTGTCAGCCACTGTGGCGAACATCTGAAACGACTGTATCTGAAAATGATATTTCGCTCCCGCAGTAAAGGTTTCTCCGTGCTTTATGGAGTCCACCGTAAAGCAATCGGTAAATGACATTGCCGCCGACGGACGTCTCTTTCTTGCGGTAACCTCACGGGAAATGTTATTTAGCTTTCTGTCTATAAAATCCGACATTCTTTCAAAAAATCTGTCGTATATTTGGTCTATATCAATATCCTCGCCCTTTTCCGCGTATAGCTCCCTCATGACTATCATAAGGTCCTCCGGCCAACCGTGGTCTGCGTTGTCCCGCATATAAGGTATACTTACTTCCCTCTTCTCTTCCTCGGACAGAAAAGCATCCAAATGCTTAGCCTTCGGCGCGCTGTGCATCCATGCGCCGTTATCGCCGGGGGAACACCAGTTACATCCGAAGTGAGCGTATTTTCTTGCGTCCTCTACGGGCAACCCGATTCGTAAAAAGGTATCCGTAACGTTTTTATCGTTATAGAACATCATAGACGAGCTTTTCAGCGCCTTACCCGTAAGGGTTTTCCAAAGAGACGGACAGCTTCTGTCCATTCCCTCAACGTACCGAACGACTATTACGGGATTTTTGAAGGACGGAACTATACATTCGGCAAAAAGCTGTGTAAGCTCATTAACCGCAAGCTCTCCGTTTTCATCCGTACCGCCGAGAAGCAGATATTGGGGGGCATCAAAATTACATATACGCAAAAATGTAGTGCTGTTGGTTTCGTCTCCCACCTGATGCTCGCCTCTGCCCATTATGAGGTTGTGCTTGCAATAATAATCGGTAATATATTCTTTAGCTCTTTTGGGTGTTATGCTTCCCTTTTTAAGGTCGGAAAGATACAATGGATAGAGTATTTGGTCGAGCCTGCCCACGGTAAGAGTGGGATTCTGGCTTACGTAAGCGCAGTTTATAAGGGTTAT
The DNA here is from genome assembly GCA_015064735.1 of Oscillospiraceae bacterium. Taxonomy (GTDB): domain Bacteria; phylum Bacillota; class Clostridia; order Oscillospirales; family CAG-272; genus HGM12713. The sequence goes on along the minus strand of SVRP01000013.1, from coordinate 24,983 downwards.
TATCCACAAAAGCTGAAGCGCGCTGGCAAAGCTGTCGGGGACACCCAGCGCTCCCTTGCGAAGATTTTCGGCAAGCTCGTTCTTACCCTTGCTTTCAGCTACGTCAGCATAGCGGAGCATATAATCCGAAATTGCACCGTAGATTTCTATAACCGCGGTAAGGAAATCTCTTTTTTCCGTATCCGCTGTATTTGAAAGAGTCTCTTTCGCAATTTTACGCAGACCGCATATGCCGTACTCAACAACCTTATCCCAGGAATAAGTGCAATGTCCCGAGGGAAACAGAACCTTTCCGTAAGGGTAATCGGGGTGGCTCACAAATTCCTTGAATATCTTCTCCTCGTCCTCGGTAAGAATCCTGTCCACCGTCCGTCCCGCTATTATATCGTATTCCTCAAGAGGCAACGAGACTCTTGAAAGCAGCTCCGTCATGAATTTTGAAAATCGCAATGTCTTAGGGAGCTCACGGTAGCAAGATTTTATTTCGTTAAGTATCATAATGCTTTCAACCGTTGTCGCAAGCATCGGCTTTTCAACCAACGCGCGCTCGGCTTCCATAACGTTTACACTCATGTTTTTCACGCGCTTTCCTCCACAACATGACCTTGTTTTCTTACACTCCGATTTTAGCATATTTTTCCCATATTTGCAATAGATTTTTTCAAATTGTAATTATTCGTTGATTTTTTCTTTCTTATGTGATATAATTTTTCATGTAAACGGATTTCGTACGAAAGGGGGATTATATATGGCAACACCAATAACGGTAATTAAGGACGACGAGTTCAGAAAATTGCTTAAAAAAGGTATTTCCGGCGGCTTTTTCTTCTACGGAGATGAGGACTATATGAAAAATTTCACCCTCAAAGCCGCAAGAGAGGCTATTTGCCCCGACCCTACGTTTGCCGTATTCAACGACCTCCGAATTGACTTTATGGATTATTCCGCGTCGGCTCTGCTTGATGCCCTCATTCCTCCGCCTATGATGACCGAGCAAAAAATAGTTACAATCAACGGTCTGTCTATGGATATTCTGCGCAGGCAACGGGAGCTTCCCGCTCTTGAAGAAGCTCTTTCGGAGCTTTCACAGTATGAGTATAACGTTCTCATAATATCTATTCCCGCAGATCAGATGGATCCGGGAAATCCCGACAGAGGAAGACCTTCCGACGAATTTGCCCTTCTTTCAAAGTACCTCACCCCTGTGGTGTTCGACCCAATTTCGGGAGCTCGCCTTGTTTCGTGGGTTGGCAAGCACTTTGAGCACGAGGGAGTCTCTGCCTCTCCCGCCGTTTGCTCAGCGCTTATCGAGCACTGCGGCAGATCCATGTACGTTCTCTCACGTGAAATAGAAAAGCTTGCCTTTTACGTTCTTTGGAACGGAAGAAATTCGGTTACCGCAGAGGATGTAAAAAATATTGCCATTGCCGACGTTTCATTAGGTGCTTACGAGTTTTCCAATGCTATCGCAGAGGGACGCGGAGAGGATGCGCTGAAGGCACTTGCGGCTATGAAATTTATGCGCATGGATCCTCTGCTCGTTATGGGGGAAATATCAAGAACACTCCACGACATGATACTTGTAAAATCCATGAAGGAAAAGGGGGCGTCTATGGCTGAGATTATCTCGGTTCTGAGGATCGCCAAGATCCCCGATTTTGTGGTAAAAAAATATTATGCCTCGTCAGCTATGACCCTCAAGCGGCTATACAGAATTGCCGAACTTTGCTCGGCTGCCGATCTGGAGCTTAAGGGTGTAACTCGCGAGCCCTATCTTCCCATAGAGCGATTGGTATGCAGCATATGACTTTTGCCTTAGCAAAAGGGCGCCAATAAACGAATGAATTCACCTACTGCCGTAGAGAACGCCCTGCGTGGCATTCCCCTCGACGGTCAGCTAACAAAAAGACAGAGAGTTGCATGCTCTCTGTCCTTTTTGTATAATGAAAACCCCGCCGTGGCGGGGTTCAATAAAGTCTTTGCCGATACGCAGAAAACAAATGAAAGGTAAGCTCAAAATGTTTTTGCGACAGCTCCTCGATGTTTGCAACGCAAACTAACCTCAGCCTTCCCCGGCCGGGAAGGTGGATGCCACGTAGCGTAGCGGAGTAGGCAGACGGATGAGGAGAGTTGTGGGCGCAGTATGTATCTATGTCGATGGTGGCACAGCTAACTTCCCGAACCAAGTAAATGCGAACATATTTTCTCGCAGGGCTCTCCTCATCCCCCACTTCGTGGTCCCCCTTCCCCGCTGGGGAAGGCTTTTTGTTAGTTACACATCGAACGGACAGCCGAGGACGTCTGTCCCTACGGGTTTGTGGGGATTTTAAAGAAAATGCGTTATTTCTTTGATTGTACATTCCGCAACGCAAACTAATCTTAGCCTTCCCCAGCGGGGAAGGTGGATGCCACGTAGCGTAGCGGAGTAGGCAGACGGATGAGGAGAGTTGTGGGCGCAGTATGTACCGATGTCGATGGTGGCATAGCTAACTTCCCGAACCAAGTAAATGCGAACATAGTTTCTCGCAGGGCTCTCCTCATCCGTCGCTCGCAAGCTCGCGCCACCTTCCCCGCTGGGGAAGGCTAAAGTTAGAGTTGCGAAATACGGCAGTGTATCAGGGCTATGCCCGAAACTGAAATACCCCCGCCATAGTGCCAAGGGAGATACCGAGGAACGAGGCGGAGGGATTATAAAAATTAAAATTATACCTCAAAACAATCCCTCAGCCGCCTTCGGCGTCAGCTCCTTTACACAATGGAGCCTTTGAGTTGTGCAAATTGCTACCTTGGTTTCCCAGAGTGAGGTTTGTCAGTAGTCTGACCCCCGTTCCACGGGGGATATTTATTTATTTATGCTCACAGTGATCTCTCGGTAGGTGGTTTCGCTGTCCTTCTTGGAAGAAAGCTCTGCAGAAAATCTGTTTCCGACCGTAAAGCAATCGAAGAAGTTTTCTTCGTCCCTCAAATAATAGCTGTCGGAACACCTATTTACAAAGTAGCTTGGAAGAATTTCGGATACGGACATGCCGACGGTTTGCGCGAGAACGGTTACGGGCAATCCGCTATCAGGCACTCTGTCGGAAATGTCTAAGTGTCCCGAACAATCCGCGGGGCTTCCGCTTATTTTTACAAACGTGAAGTCTATTCCTTCCTTTTCCACCGTATAATATTCTATTCTGACTCCGTCGGTCTCGGTTACCTCATCAAGTCTGCAGAAAATATTTTTAGAGTATCCGTATATTTCTCCGCTTTTATCTCTTACTGCCGAGTACCCACTGAGATTTTTAAGTATCAGCTCCCCGTCCTTGGCAGAAGTCTTTCCCGTAAGCAGTAGCTCGGGGCAGCTTTTCATTGCCTCTGCCATAACCGCTTCAAATGCCGACGGAGTATCAAGAGGCGCATATGCGTCAAGCCTCATAGATGCAACTCTGAAATTAACGGGGGAATACTCGATTCTGAGTTCATTATTCACTTCAATATTCAGCGAGGAAGTACCTGATTCGCTGTCAAAAAGTCCGATAAATTTATCTACGCATTTGATAAGACCCACGTATCCCTCTGCCGTCAATTCAAATCCCGTATGCGTAGGAATAATACGGGCAATACCCTCGGCTTCCTGCTTCTTGGAATTCAGAAAAATTCCCTTTGATTCAAAAATACGCTCGTTTTCTTCAACGATATCTAACCAGTATCCTACTTTCTCGGCTATCTTACCTTGCAACTGCAAAGCGGACCACAAAAGCTCGGAATTATCCTTATCCTTTATTACGATTTCGAATCCGTTAACCGAGACTCCGTTTATAACTGCACTTTCGATGGGATAATCACCTACGTATTCAAAGCCCCCGTTTTCGGGAATAAGCTTGTATTTTGTAGCCGAGGGCAATATTTCATTGCAATACCTCTCTATTGCATTAAGGGTTGCCTTATGGCTTTTACCACCCATAACTATGACGTTGCCAATCTCCCTGCACAGAAAATCATCTGCTCTGAGATCTCTCATTATTCCCCGCGCCGCCACTGTTGAGCCGTAGCCCAGCCATATTTCTTTAGCTCCGCCTCCGGAGGTTACGTCTCCTTCATACGAAACGTAAGCGCTCTTGTGAAGCGTGTCGGAAAGAGTCTTGCAAAGTCTCTCGGCAGCTCCTATAAGCTCAAGAGACGCATCCCTATCCACGATTACTCGAATTTCGGTTATCTCCGGGTCTCCTTTGATAGGCACAAAGGGCAGATTTTCGTCATTTTTCGACCCACAAGAGACAAAAATAAAAATTACAGGCAATAGAATACTTGTAATTTTTATTAATATTTTCTTAATTGGCAGCTTATCTGTAGTCAAATCTCTCGCCCCTCTCATTTGGAATGTCCCTACCGTACCCCGTCTCGATTATCTTGGAAATAAGCGACTCTCTCTTAGCCTTTCTTACGGCAAAACGAATGGTAACCGCATCAGAAAAATCGGTGTCGTCCACAAGAGCTCCCGAATTCATAAGGATAACGTTATATTTCTGATACTCCGAATACCCGCATTTCAGCTCATATTCTGTATAGGGCTCGTAGGTTATTATTTTTGCCGCATCCAGAGCAAGTGATGCCGCATGGGAATAAGCTCTTACAAGTCCCCCCGCTCCGAGAAGCGTTCCTCCGAAATATCTCGTTACAACAACGCAGACGTTTCGCACTCCGCTCTTTCTTATGACGTCAAGAACGGGCATTCCCGCCGTTCCCTGTGGCTCTCCGTCGTCGGAATATCTCGCTATAAGGTCGCCTCTCATCATATATGCGTATACGTTGTGAGTTGCGTCCTGATACTGCTTTTTAAGCTGCTTTACAAAGGCAAGCGCTTCTTCCTCACTGTCTGTTCGGACGGCATGGCCTATAAATATTGACTTTTTCTCCTCAAAATCCACGTGAGCCTCTTGGCTTACGGTGGTAAAAAGCTCGTTTTTTTCACTCATGGACATGCCTCCTCTCAATAAAATTAACGGGTATCTTGATTATAACAAAAATACCCGTTTTTGTCAATATCATTCTTCCTCGGACTCCACTATTTCGTCAAGAGCGTATTTTTTCATCATTCCTCTTGCTCTTGCGTCGGCAAGGGCGACGACGGTCATTCCCTCAGCTCCGTAATCTACCGATTCAACGGTCGCAAGCTTATAAAGAGTATTAAGCGCTCCTCCATCGGAATTGGGAATAAAGTAGGTAATTCTTCTTTTTCCCGCCGATACAAGCGCCTCTATGCGGTCGATAAGAAGCTCTGTCCCCTGACCTGTAAGCGCTGATATATAAACTATATTTTCGGTAGGAGCTTGGCTGCCTACTCTGCCTATTTCAGATATTCCCCGGTCGCATTTGTTAAATACGTAAAGGGTGGGCTTGCCCGATGCTCCCAGCTCGCAAAGAAGATTTTCGGTAACCTCAAGCTTTTCTCTGAAATCCCCGTCCGACGCATCGGTGAGTATAAGCAGAATGTCAGCCTCACACGCCGCGTCAAGGGTGGAGCGAAAGGCTTTTATCAAGTGGTGGGGGAGCTTGTTTATAAATCCTACCGTATCGGTAAAGAGCACGGGCTCTCCCGACGGAAGTATATATTTTCTTGTCGTTGGATCGAGGGTCGCGAAAAGCTTGTCCTCGGCAAGTATTCCCGCATCGGTCAGGCGATTAAGCAGTGTAGATTTTCCCGCGTTGGTATATCCTACTATGGCTATTTCGGGGATCCCGCTTCTCTGCCGCGCCGCTCTCATGGTCCTTCGGTTTTTATCCATTTCGGCGATCTGCTCCTCAAGAGCGTGGATGCGCCTGTTCATGTGTCTGCGATCGGTCTCAAGCTTGGATTCTCCGGGGCCTCGCGTTCCGATTCCGCCTCCAAGCCTTGACATCTCGGTTCCGTGCCCCGAAAGTCTCGGCGCCGTATATTTGAGCTGCGCAAGCTCGACCTGAAGCTTTCCCTCACCCGTTACTGCATGGAGAGCGAATATATCGAGTATCAGCATAGAGCGGTCGATTACTCTTACCGCATCTCCGAGAATATCCTCAAGATTGCGTATTTGCGACGGTGAAAGCTCACAGTCAAAGACCACGAGACTTACGTCGTTTATGGCGCAAAGATATGCAAGCTCTGCCGCCTTTCCGCTTCCGATGACAGTACGGATATCGGGAGCCTCTTTGTTTTGCGTAAGTCTGGCAACAGCCTCTCCCCCCGCTGTCTTAAGAAGCCCCTCAAGCTCGTCAAGGCTTCGCTCAACGCTTTCCTGAGTTTCTTTACCCCAAACGATACCTACGAGTATGCTTCTGTCGGGAAGTATATTTTTATTTTCCATATCGGCACCTCATTTTCTCATTAATAAAACAAGAAGGGCAAGCTTTTAAAAGGCCTGCCCTTGCAAATCTGACTGCTTTAAATTAGCGATTGGAGCTCTCAAGTCTCTTCTTGAACTTGTCAACACGGCCGCCAACGTCAACGAACTTCTGCTTGCCGGTGAAGAAGGGGTGGCACTTAGAACAAATTTCAACTCTGATCTCAGAGCCCTTAGTGGACTTGGTGGTTACAGTCTCGCCGCATGCGCAACGGATTACGCACTCTTCGTAATTAGGATGAATTCCGGATTTCATAGTTTTATACCTCGTTTCTAATATTCCGATGTTCTTTGACATCGTTTGCAAACAAAGTAGATTATAGCACATTAATTTGCCAATTGCAATAGTTTTTTTAAAAATTTTTTATTTTTTCCCGCTTTTTTGAAAAAAAGCTTGGCAAAAAACTTTAAACTCGTAGCTTAATTAAGCGGTAACTGCCGGATATCACTCGGTAACGGTTATATGTGCTGATTTGAATTTTTTGAATTTTGAAAAAAGCTTGGCAAGAAACTTTAAACTCGTAGCTTAATTAAGCGGTAACTGCCGGATATCACTCGGTAACGGTTATATGTGCTGATTTGAATTTTTTGAATTTTGAAAAAAGCTTGGCAAAAAACTTTAAACTCGTAGCTTAATTAAGCTGTAACTGCCGGATATCACTCGGTAACGGTTATATGTGCGAGATTAAAGAATTTAATTTTAGTTAAAGGTACAACACAAGGGAAACCCCACTTGTGGTTTCCCCTCTGTCTTTTGCAAGGCAAAAGACATTCACCCCTTCGGGCGCTTTAAACGATTGGGGTTCCGCGCTCTGCAGAGCGCGGGGATGCGTGTCTGCCTTTATACTCCGCTACGCTCCGTGGCACGAACAAGTTCGTGCAAAAAAGCTCCGCAAAAACTTCTTTTTTGTGTTGACGCACAGTTAGGTATGATGCGTCTTAATTTAGCATTTAGCACTTAGCATTTAGCATTTATCATTTTGCATTTTCTCAAAGCTCTGCTTTGATGTCCTCTTTCAGCCTCGCAATTATCTTTTTTTCAAGCCTCGATATGTAGGATTGAGATATGCCGAGCTTGTCGGCAACCTCCTTTTGCGTCAGCTCCTTTCTGCCACCCATTCCATACCGAAGCTCTATGATTTCTCGCTCGCGCGGGTCAAGAGATGCTACGGCTCTGCGTATCCGTTCCCGCTCCTCCAGCTGTTCAAGCTCAAAGGCTACGCTGTCCTCGTCGTTTCCGAGAATATCCGAAAGCAGAAGCTCGTTACCGTCCCAGTCGGTGTTAAGAGGTTCGTCGATAGATACCTCCGTACGGACTCCGGAATGCTTTCGCAAATACATAAGTATTTCGTTTTCTATACATCTTGACGCATAGGTCGCAAGCTTGATGTTTTTATCGGTTCGGAAGGTATTTATCGCTTTTATCAGTCCGATAGAGCCGATAGACACGAGATCTTCTATTCCCGCACCCGTATTTTCGAATCTTTTGGCGATATATACCACAAGTCTCAGGTTATGCTCGATAAGAAGCTGTCTTGCCGCCTCGTCGTAGGGGAGTCTTGCTATAATTTCGGCTTCTTCCTCACGGGTCAGCGGCGGCGGTAAAACACCCGACGCACCTACGTAGTATACACCCTTGCGCCTTTTTTGCCCCGTAAGCCTTAAGAAAATATCCCTTACTTTATCTCTTACCTTATAAACTATCCTTATAAACAAATTTTTATCTCTATCCATGCGTCCCTCCGTATATATGTATTATGTACCGATTTTGTTTTCTTATCCCATAAGCAAGGTTGACGGCACCAATGCCATACAGCCGTCGGCTTCCTTACCTAGCCTTGCCAATGCCAGAACCGCATCGACCTCGTAATTTCTTTTGCCGTCTGCAAGCGCTATTTTATCTGCGCGAAAGCCAAGAAGCATCTTGTCTCCCGATACACCGGTTGAAGGAATTACCGAAATACGTCTCGCGCAGTCGGACGGTAATCTGTCAATACCGAGTATATCTCCCGATGCGGCAATTTTTAAGACTTCCTTAGGAATTATCGCTCTCACCGCCTCTATATCCGAAACTATACAGGGCTTTCCTCTTACGGGCTCGCGAAGGAGATTTCCGCTGTCGGTCATCGCCGAAATACTTATTTTTTTTCCATTGTACGTAATTTCCATCTCAATACGACGTCTTGACATTCGTCCCGAAAAAAATCTTCCTCCCGCAAGGGTCATTATTCCGCTTATGGCTGCAAGAAGGGCAAAAAGCCAGACAGAAAGCCCGTCTCCGTCGGTCTTTTTTATTCCCTCGAAAATGCCCGTTTTATTAAAAAGAGTAAAGAGTGCGGTCATAACTCCCCCAAGCGCCATGGATATGGCTCCGTACACAAGAGAGTAGACAGGTGCGCGTTTGAGTTCTCCTTTTCTGTAAAAGGCAATGAGGCAGAGTAAAATACCCGAAGCAAGGTCAAGCAAAAGAGCGAATAGGCTTCCAAAGGAGAAAAACAGAGCGAAAATCGCATAACCCCCCCCAAAAGCCGAGGCAAAAATTCCTCTCACGGGAGAAAAACGCAGATTCAGTATTTTGGCGGTCAGAAACAGACAAAGAAAATCCATGCTGAAGTTTATCATGAAAAAAAGATCGGCATATACGGTAGTTTCCATTTTTCCTCCCGTAAGGTTTAATATGAAATAATTATATCACCTACCCATTGCGGAATTTGTCTTATCAAGGCGAGAGAAAGATTTTTATTTGTTGCCGTACCGTATGTTGACATTACGCACCGTATCCTAATAAATATCCCACCCGTGAATGAACAGCCCCAAATTGTGCTGTCCGCACAATTTGGGGCTGTTCAAGTATGGAAGGGGTTCGGGATACAACAAAAAGCGCATGCTCCTTTCCCGAGCACACGCTTTGGTTTTTTATTCTCAAATCGTCGAGCAAAGTATAGTTACGTTTCCGCAAATCTCGCATTTACCCATGCCCGCGGGGAGAAAATAGCTGTCTCCCACTTTTATCGGATATTCCTCGCCGTTATATTCGATAGCTCCCTCTCCGTCAACACAAAGGAGAGATACAAAACATTTGTCAACCGTCAATTCCGTGGACTTACCCGCGGAAAGGTCAAGCTTGTCAACCTTAAAATATTTGCTTGCCGCAAGGCAATTCTCGGTTTTACCTCTTGAATATCTGATAGACTCAGATTCACAGTCGGTAAACGGACGTACAACGTCTTTCGCCTTGTCTGTATGAAGCTCTCGCTTTTTGCCGTCGGCTCCTACCCTATCGTAATCGTAGACTCGGTACGTAAGGTCGGAATTCTGCTGTATCTCGGCAATGAGAATTCCCCTTCCTATTGCGTGAAGCATTCCCGCGGGAATGAAAAAGCTGTCTCCCTTTTTGACCTTGACGCGCTTCATAACTCGGTCAAGTCCTCCATTGTCTACGGCTTTCGAAAATTCGGCCTTGTCTACCCCGTCAGCAAGTCCGAATATTATCTCCGCATCCTTGGTTGCATCCACTATGTACCACATTTCGGTCTTTCCGCTGTCGTTTTCTACCGTCTTTGCGTATTCGTCATCAGGGTGTACCTGTACCGAAAGACTTTCGGCAGCGTCTATGAATTTCACAAGCAGAGGAAATCTCTCGCCCGCCTTATAATCGGAAGATACAGCTCCTACGCACTTCTCTATATAATCGGAAAGAGTAGCCCCTGCATAGCAGCCGTTGGTTATTTTCGAATTCTCCTTTTCCCTTACGGTCAGCTCCCAGGTTTCGGCAATATTCTCGCCCTCTCCGTGCTTGTTCCAATTATTTCTTAATCTGTTGCCTCCCCAGATTGCGGATTTGGACACGCAATCCAGCTTTAAGGGGTATTTTTTCATACACGTTTCAATCATTTTTCTTTCCTTCCATTCATTCTCAATTATGGAGCAAACTCCTATTGTGCGGTACTTACCCTTTACAAGCATTCCGTCTCTTTTATATCCCTCAAAGGTCATTCCGAGCTTCTCCATTACCTTTAAAGACGCTTCGTTTCCCATCATAAATCTTGCTTCGATCCTATGAAGTCCAAGCTCCGAAAAGCCGTACTCGACAACACGTTCTGCCGCCTCGGTGGCATAGCCTCTCCCGTGATAATCGGGTCCCAGCACATACCCTATCTCGGCTCCGTTGTGCGGAGGATCAAAGCGTGTAAATCCGCAGGTCCCTATCATTTTCCCGCTTGTCTTTTCTATTACTGCCCAATCGTAGAAATCGCCCAGCTTATATCTTGAGGATATATACCTGAGATAATCCCGCGTATACCCCCTCGACGGATGGGGAGACCATAAAAGATACTCGGTTACGTCATTTCTTGAGGCATAAGAATACATATCGTCTGCATCCGATTCACGCATGGGACGGAGTATAAGCCTTTCCGTTGCAAGGTCAGGCATATTCATAAAAATACTGCAGATACTTTCTTTTTTCATTTTACCACCGATCCGTTTGTATATAGTGTAATTATAATAAAAAATCTCGGCTTTTTCAAGAGCTTTTTCGAAATTGGGGTAATTTTTGAAAAGAGTGCAAAAGCATTTGACAATTTTTCATATATGTGATATAATGTATTTTGATTAAGTATGCTTAAAGCATCGGAGGACAGGTATGTCGAGCAGAGAACGAAAAATCCTTTTGGGCTCGGGAGTTTTACCCGTAATACTTGGTGGAAATCCCTTTTCTGCATTACTTTTTTCTCTAAAGCTTTATGCAAAATACGGAGTTTGCTCGGTATTTTACGGCAAGGGATGTCTTTTTGTATCGTTATTTAATCCCAAATGCGGAGCCATGCCGTGGGCAGAGAAGGAAAATCCTCGCCTTTTTGGAGAACGGCTACTTGATTTTGCCCTTGAAAGAGATGAGCTGACCCTCGTTATCGTTCCAATGTCGAATAAGGCAAAAGAACTGGTTTCTGACACAAAATCGGAGCTTGAAAGCCGTTATATTATTTTGGACCGAAAGGACTCTGTATTTTCCCACCCTCTTTTTAATGAAAGGTATTTAGAAAATGAATAACGTTACACTCGGTATTCTGGGTGGGCTCGGACCTATGTCGGGAGTTTACTTCTGTGAGATGCTTGTTTCGCATACAAAAGCGGACTGCGATCAGGAGCATTTGAATTTTCTTCTTTCCTCAAGGTCGGATACACCCGATCGGACAAGCTTTATTTTAAAAAAATCACAGAAAGACCCCACTCCCGTAATGATAGAGGAAGCGCAAAGACTCGTAGATGCGGGAGCCGGTGTAATAGCGATCCCCTGCAACACGGCGCATTATTTCTACGACAGAATTTCTGCCCGTGTGTCGGTTCCTATCATTAATATAATAGACCAGACGGTAAGCTTTTGCGTCGGGCAGGGCTTTGGGCGCGTTGGAGTTCTTGCAACCGAAGGTACGGTTGCTTCGGGCGCATATGAAAACGCTTTCAAATCAGCAGGCATAGAATATATCACCTGCGCCCCAAAAGAGCAATCTGTGGTGAACAGCATAATATACGATAAAATAAAGAAAAATCTCTCTCCCGACCGAGAGGATTTTGACATAGCCGCAAGATCACTTCTGGATCGCGGATGTGAAGCCTTGATTCTCGGATGTACCGAGCTGTCCCTCCTAAAGAGGAGCTTTGCTCTTGGCGAAGTCTTTATTGATTCCTTGGAGGTCCTTGCCGCATCGGCTATCCGCGCGTGCGGAAAAGAGCTCTGCGGATTTGACAGCGCCCTTATGAATTTCTTCCCCGAAAGGAACGTTAAACATGTTAATCAGTGAACTTTTAAAGGTAGTCGATTATACCGAAATAATCAACCGCTCCGGAATTGATCCGAGAACCGCTGATATCAAAGCTATATGCTGCGATTCCAGAAAGGTCTCGGAGAACTCCATGTTCGTTTGCATTTCGGGCTCTATGAACGACGGACACGACTACGCTTGGGGCGCGTACGGCCGTATGTGCAGAGTTTTTGTAATAGAGCATCCCATAACTCTCCCGGATGACGCATTTGTCATCGTGGCAAAGGACACGCGTGTTGCCCTTGCCCAGCTCTCATCCGCATTTTACGATCATCCCTCAAAGGATCTGACCGTTATTGGCGTTACGGGAACCAAGGGTAAGACCACGTCCTCTCTTATGATATACAACGTCCTCAACGCAAGAGGTATTCCTACCGGATATATCGGCTCTAACGGAATTTATTTTACCGACAATATTTATCCCACCATAAATACCACTCCCGAAAGTCTCGAGCTTCATTATTACATGAGAGAAATGCTTAACGAGGGAGTCAGAATCCTCGTAATGGAGGTTTCCTCTCAGGCGCTTAAAATGGCGAGAGTTCACGGTATTAAATTCGACATCTGCGTATATACCAATCTCTCTCCCGACCATATCGGAGAGCATGAACACCCCGACTTTGACGACTATAAGGAATGTAAGCACTCACTGTTCACCGACTACGGCGCAGATTATATAGTCTATAACGCCGACGATGAATACGCAGAGGAGATGATTGCAGGCAACAACTGCAAAAAAGCAAGCATTTCACTCTTCAAAGCCGCTTCCTTCAAGGCAGAGGACATAAAATATTTCCGCTCCTCGGGCTGTGTGGGAGTAAACTTCAACTGTATCGAAGGCGAGACTGTTATTCCCGTTTCGGTTCCTTTCCCCGGAGATTTCAGCGTATATAACGCTCTTACTGCCGTAGCCGTTTGCGACGGCCTTGGCATTTTGGCATCCGATGTAGCCTCGTCTCTTAAGGACATCCGCGTAAAGGGACGCTTTGAGACCTACGAGCTTCCCAACGGTGCAACAACAGTAATAGATTACGCGCACAACGGCGTAAGCCTTAAGGCAGCGCTGGTTGCGCTTCGCGCTTACGAGCCCAAGCGTCTCATATGCCTTTTCGGCTCGGTGGGAGGAAGGACCAAAATCCGCCGCGCAGAGCTCGGTCTCGTAGCTTCGAGAGATGCAGACTTCTGTATACTCACCTCCGACAACCCCGACCGCGAATCCCCGGCTGTAATCATAAGCGAGATTGCGACGTATTTTACAAACGGTACATGTCCCTACGTTGCCATTCCCGACAGACGCAAGGCAATCGAATATGCTCTTGAAAATTCCGAGGCGGGAGACATAATTCTCTTAGCAGGCAAGGGACACGAGTCATATCAGATGATAAACGGAGTCCGCGAGGAATTTTCGGAGGTAGACATCATCAAGGAGTTCTGCGAAAAATATCAGCCTTCAATTATGTGATGTTTTTTACAACATTGCTCTATTAACCTTTAACATTATAATTGACAGTATCATAGAAGGGGCTGCCTCAAATGAAAATTTGAGGCAGCCCCGTTTGTTTTTTTTACTTATTTTTCAGTCTGTTTTCTGTCGCTTTTTTGCATGGTCATTATGCTCATAACAGTATCATTTCTTTTGTACAATATTTACAATATATAGTAAAAAAAGTATGAATAACCCGTCAAATTAATAAAAAGCAGTTGACAAAATCCTTCCTCTTTGTTATAATAACCCTGTCATAATATCCATTGTTTATCATTATTTAAGTGGAAATATCAAACCGACAAATTTATCGTAAGAAAGGAATAATGCTATGAAAAAACTTTTATCTCTCCTTCTTGCCCTTATACTGGGCATCTCGGTGTTTGTATCCTGCGCAAAGGACAGCGGTTCAGGCAGCGGCGACGACAGACAGACCGATCCAAGCGGATCCAACGGCGGTCAGGATCCCTCCGATTCTCAGCATGACACCGATACGGATGTTCCCATGATATCATTCTTTGGGGAAGAAACCGTATTTTATATCGTTTATCCCGACGAATGCACGGATGAATTGAGAAGCAAAGCAGAGGCTTTGAAAACAACAATGGAAAATATTTTCCCCGAAATGACCTTCTTTGCAACTAATGCAAACAAAGACTGGGGCGATAGCTTTTGGGAGAAAAACGAGATACTTATCGGAGACACCGGCAGAACCGAATCCGTAGAGGTGATTTCTTCCCTTAAGGAAAAAGAGTTCGCGGTAAAGCTTGCAGACAGCGGAAAGCTCGTTATTGCAGGCGCGGAAGAAGGTCTTACCGTTGAAGCTATAAACTATTTCAGCTTTACCTACGTTATGCCCGCATATGAGACCAATAAGCTTATGTTAGAGGAAGGTCTCTATTACACCGACGTAAATCACAATATTGCAAGACTCGGTTGGCATCTTACCAGCATCCCCTCTTACCAGGGCGGTGTACTTGCCGAAAATGCCTATTCAGGCGGAACAGATGCTTCCATGATGGCATCCGGCGGAAAGCTTCAGGCAATCCGCGAGACCAATTTGGACGAATTCAACGACTATCTTGACGACCTTAAGGCCGCAGGATATACCGAGATCTTCCGCCATACTATAGCCAATAACGTATACGTTCAGTACGTGAGAAACGCTAAGCTTATCTATGCATATTTCGTTCCCACAGAAAACGAGGCAAAGGTGGTCCACGAAACAATAGGAACCACTCCCGTAAATCAGTTCTCATATTCGTACACTCCCAAGGCGGGAGATACCTCCACCTTCTATCAGTATGCTCTCATGCATAACCCCAAGGGACAGGGCGGTCATAACGACACAACTCTTCTTTGGGAAAACTGCGGTCTGTTTGATATTATAAAGCTCGCAGACAACAGCGTGGTTCTTCTTGACGGCGGTTGGGAGCCTCAGGCTACCGACAAGGCTGTTGACGAATGCATGAAGTTCCTCCGTGAGATCACCGGAACTCCCGAAGGAAAGAAGGTAAGAATTGCCGCTATTTATCTTACCCACCGCCACGATGACCACATGGCATTTGCCGCAAAGCTCGTTGACCAGCACAAGGATGAGATAGAGGTTGAGCGCTTGATGCATAACCTTCTCCCCAGCGCAACAAACGGCGCGTTCGATAACTTCGGCAAGACACTTGCGAAAAACTTCCCCAAAGCGAAGTTTATTCAGCTCCATACCGGTCAGAAGATACAGCTTGCAGACGTAACCTTTGAGGTTATTTTCACACAGGAGGACCTCTACTCCCGTACAGATCTTCCGTCAAAAGACGGTGTCTACGATGACAACAACTCCTCTACCATGCTCAAGATGACCATGAACGGCAGAACCTTCCTTCTCTCCGGAGACTGGAGCGGTGGACACGTTAACAGAGATAGATACGAGTACAAGGGCATGGAAGCATCACTTCTCAAGGCCATGGAGCTTGATAACAGCACAAGCTATCTTAAGTGCGACGTTCTTCAGATCCCTCACCACGCAATCAATGACTGGATAGACAATTTCATCAAGGCTGTTGACGCAAACGTTGCGTTCATTCCTCAGCAGGATGTTGAAAAGAAGAATTTCGCTCACCCTTGCTACACAAACATAGTCAACTCCCTGAACAAGTTCGGCATCGATAATAAGAACATATTCTTCGCAGGAAGATATACGTATGGAATCACCGTAGCACTTGACGGCACCATGACCCTCTCCTACAGAGATATTGCGGGCTACGACGACGAATACAAGACTATGGTATTAGATAAGTTTGCCCCCTTCCACGCACCCTCAAGCGGAGTTGTTCCGTTTAAATGATAACGTTTAATTGAATAATCAGAGGAGATACTATGAAAAAACTTTTAGCAATACTTCTTGCGGCTATGATGCTCATTTCGGGACTCGTAGCCTGCAAGGATAAAAACACAACCGATGGCAACAGCGGTGAAACTTCAGCAGATGATTCATCTTCTTCTACTACAGACAGCTCGGTTCTTATATTCAAAAAGGGCGAGCCTTCCAAGTACAGAATAATATATCACGAGTCTCTTCCCTCCTTGTTGAAATCCAAGGTTCAGGGCGTTGACTACACGGCAGAGCAAAAATTCAAACTCGATATTGAAACTTCAATCCTTTTTCCGAATTTTGAGAATTCCGACGTTTCCGAATTCGAAATTCTTTTCGGCGACACCAAGCGTGAGGAATCAATCTCCGCTAAAGAAGAGCTTCTTGGAAAAGCCAAAAACGAATATGCAATAAAGCTTTTCGAAAACGGCAAAATCGCCGTAGTAGCATCTAACGATAGCTCTCTTGAAAAAGCAATAGATTATTTCCTTTCGTCATTCATAAGCAACAACACCACAGATGAGCTCAGACTTGAAAAGGATTTCGTTTACTACGTGGATCTCGGCTCTGTATCAAAGTATTCCTGGTCGCTTTCGGGAATTCCCGAATACAAGGGCGGAACGCTCAATACAAGAGTTTACAACAAGGGAACCAACCGAACCATGATATCCTCGGGAGGAAGAGTTCAGGTAGTAAGCGAAACTAATATTACCGAATTCAATCAGTATCTGGCAGAGCTTGATGCCGCAGGCTATGAGAAAATCGCCTCCCATGCTATCGCAAATAACGTATACGCTCAGTATTACAACGGCAAAAATCTTGTCTACGCATATTTTACCGCAACCGAGAGCGAGGCTCGCATAATTCTGGACTCGGCAAGTATTCCCCTAAAGGAGTTTAATTACACCTATACCGCAAAAGAGGGCGACACATCCGCTTTCTATCAGTACGCAATGATGTACAATCCCGGCGGACAAGGCGGACAAGACAGTACAACTCGTCTTTGGGAAAATGCTTCTCTCTTTGACATTATCAAGCTTGCCGATAACAGCGTAATTCTCCTTGACGGCGGTTGGGAGCCTATGGCTACCGACAAGGCAGTTGAGGAATGCTTGAAATTCCTCCGTGAAATTACTGGAACTCCCGAAGGAGAGAAAGTAAGAGTTGCCGCTATTTATCTCACCCATTTCCACGAGGATCATCTGGCGTTTACTCAGAAGCTTGTTGAGCAGCACTCGGAAGAGATAGAGGTTGAGCGTCTTATGCACAATCTTCTCGCCGGCTCATCAAACGGAGCTTTCGCCAGATTCGGCAAGAGCCTCATGGAAAAATTCCCGACACTGAAATTTATTCAGCTTCATACAGGTCAGAAAATCCAGCTCGCGGACGCAACCTTTGAGGTTCTCTTCACTCACGAGGACCTTTACACCCGTACCGATCTCCCCTTAAAGAGCATCAACACCTTTGACCAAAACAACTCCTCCACAATGTTAAAAATGACCATGAACGGAAGGACCTTCCTTCTCACCGGAGACTGGAGCGGCGGACACGAGGATAGGGACAAATATGAATACAAGGGAATGGAGGCATCTCTCCTCAATGCCATGAAACTCTCTGATGGCACAAGCTATCTGAAGTGCGACGTTCTTCAGATTCCTCACCACGCGATCAACGACTGGATAGACAACTTCATCAAGGCAGTTGATCCCGATATAGCTTTCATTCCTCAGCAGGACGCTTCATTTGATCAGCTCGCTCACGACTGCTTTAAGAATAATGTGAAAGCCCTTAACAGTATCGGAGTAACCAACGAAAACATCTTCTTCTCAGGCAGATACACCTACGGTATAACGGTGGCTCTTGACGGAACTATGACTCTTTCATACAGAGGTATCGCAGGATATGATGACGCATATAAAACCTTGGTTTTAGACAAATATGAGCCGTTCCACGAACCCCAAAGCGGAGTTGTTCCGTTTAAATGATAACGTTTAATTGAATAATCAGAGGAGATACCATGAAAAAACTTTTAGCAATACTTCTTGCAGCTCTTATGCTTCTTTCGATGCTTGTAGCATGCAAGAACAAAAATACGACGCCTGACGGCAACAACGGAGAAAGCTCGGCTGACGACTCATCCTCCACCGAGGATCTCAGCAACACCGTGCTGGTCTTCAAATACGGTGAGGATACTGAGTACAGAGTGGTATACCATAACAACCTTTCCGAGCTGACAAAATCCAAGTGCAAGGGACTTCAGTATCAGGCAGAACAGAAATTCAAGACCGACATTGAGCTTGCATGGCTCTTCGACGGCAACGAAAACACAGATGTTTCGGACTATGAAATAATCATCGGAGACGCAAAGCGCGAGGAAACCACCTCAGCAATGAATGAGCTTCTCGGAAAAGCCGAAAATGAGTTTGCAATCAAGCTTTTTGAAAACGGTAAAATAGTGATCGTAGCGTCCAATGAGGATTCTCTCATAAAGGCAATTGATTATTTCTCAGCTACGTTCATACAGAATGCCACCACAGATGAGCTGAGGCTTGAAAAGGATTTTGTATATTACGAGGAGCTTGCTCCCACCCAGAAGACCCCGTGGTCTCTTGAGGATATCCCCGCCTATGAAAAGGGAGTTCTTGCAAAGAACGTATACAGAACCGGAACCAACATGTCTCTCGACAGCTCCCAGTCGGCAGGAAATATGCAGATAATATCTCAGACC
Source organism: Oscillospiraceae bacterium (assembly GCA_015064735.1). GTDB lineage: Bacteria > Bacillota > Clostridia > Oscillospirales > CAG-272 > HGM12713. The sequence continues at coordinate 6,223 of SVRP01000013.1, read as the reverse complement.
ACTGCGGAGGACTTTAACGAATATCTTGAGCTTCTCAAGACAGAGGGATTTACCGAGATAGTAAGAACCGAAAACAACGGAAACATCTACGTTCAGTTCCAAAAGCCCAAATCCAACAGAACTATTTACGTATACTTCCACAAAGCATTCTCCGAGGCTCGCGTTATTGATGACCGCGCAAGCAGACCCGAGCCCGATTTCGAATACACCTGCGAAGCAGGTCCCGTAACCTACTACCAGTACGGCATGATGCATGATCCTCGCGGAGCAGGCAACGGAAACTGTAGCTTCGGTAAGTACGGTAACAACGGAGCGTTTGATATCATCAAGCTCGCCGACAACAAGCTCATTCTTATTGACGGCGGCGGTGAGCCTCAGGTAACTCCCGAATCTACGGCAGCTCTCATAGACTTCCTCTACGAAATAACAGGTCTTGACAGAGAGGCAGGCGAAAAGATAACTGTTGCGGCATGGTATTTCACTCATGCTCACGGCGACCACTATCAGTTCATAAGAAGCATTATGAACAACGCGGAATACGCACAGCTCTTCACCTTCGAGAGAGTTATGCATAATATAGCTCACTCCTCGGTAATGCCTACCGGCTCGGATCTTGTGTCTATGGCATCCAAGATCTCCCAGTACAACCCCAACGTAAAATACATAAAGCTCCATACAGGTCAGAACATCACTCTCGGTAACGTAAGCATCGACGTTCTTATGACACATGAGGATGCGGTAGACCCCATAACCGGTAAGTCTATAATAGTTGACAATAACAACGTATGCCCCGTAATTAAAATAAACGCAAACGGCAAGTCCATCATGTATTTTGGAGACTGGGGAGGAAACGACCAGAGCACTAAGGCAAAGCAGGACGAATACGTATTTATGGAAAGCCGACTTATGGGTATATACAATGTGGTTATAGACGACAACGGTACAAAAAAGAACACCTACCCCATGCTCAAGGCAGACGTAGTTCAGACGGCTCACCACGCGATCAACAGCTGGATGGTCAACGTATACACCGCTATTGCTCCTCAGCACGCATTCTTTACTCAGGCTGACGTTCCTTACAGCTTGCTCTTCCACCCCTGCTACAAAACGATCATTGATTGTCTCCACACAGTAGGTACTCCCTACGAAAATATGTACTTCGCAGGTAAGAAGACCAACTGGATTGTAATAGACACCGACGGAAATATAACCCAAGACTCCAAAGCAATCGAGGGCACAGATGAAGCCGCATACTACTATTACACCACAAAGGACGGCGAGAAGCTCTACCTCACCCCAAGTGGAAAGGCAACAACAACTAAGGGTAACAACAGCCTGTTCACCGACCTCAAGGGCGACGTTACGTCCAAGAACGAATTTACCGATATAATTGCGGTTCCCGTATCCTATCTTGAGCTTTGCGAAGAGGTAGACGGCGGAAAGACATGGCTTGACGGCATAGCAGATATTAAAAAATAAGCAGAATTTTCAACAGGAGTGGGTGTTCTCACTCCTGTTGATGAATATGAGGATATGGATATGAAGAAACTATTAGCAATACTTCTTGCGGCTATTATGCTTCTTTCGGTGCTTGTAGCCTGCAAGGAAAAAAATGCAACAGAAGACTCCGGCTATCCCTCATCCGACAATACCGACAGTGTCGGTGATGATAAGGAGTACGTTGTTTTCTATGAAAAAGGCGTCGAGCCTGTATATCAGATAATTTACGATCCCACTATCAACAGCACAACAAAAACGTCAATTACAAATCTTGCATCAAAAATCGCGGATAAATTCGACATTTTCTTAAAGGAAATGCCTATTTCCGAAGACTTTGACATAGTTCAGGAATATGAAATCATCATAGGCAATACGGCAAGACCCGAATCGACAGAAGCAGCTAAGCTTCTCAAGGGTAAGGGCTTCGAGTATGCAATAAAGCTCTGCGATAACGGAAAGCTCGCAATAGTCGCGTCTAACGCAACCAGCCTTTCTCAGGCAGTAAATGATTTTGTAAACACCTACGTAAATAACGGCGACCCCGACAGGCTTGCTCTTGAAAAGGGATTTGAGCTTTACGTAGATATTTCCGAAACGGTAAATGTTAAGTGGAAGCTTTCCAAGGTTCCCGAGTACGACGGCGGTGTTCTTGCGTCAGGCTCCTACGCAATAGGTCCCAGCCTTGCGGTAAGCGGAAATACCGGTACAATGCACATTATATCCAAGACCAATATAGACGAATTTAACGCATATATCGGTAAGCTCAAGGATGCAGGCTTTAAGGAAGTTACAACCAACGAGATAAACGGAAACAAGTACGTTCAGTTCACCTATCCCACCAACAACCAGACGTTATATACATATATTCACGCGGCAAAGGGTGAGGTAAGAGTCATCAGCGACAACTCCAGCGTTCCCGAAAATCTCACCGAGTACACCTACACCCCCAAGGAAGGTGAGTACGCAGCTATTTACCAATTCGCTATGATGTACGATCCTTGCGCTGGCGGAAGCGGAAACACCTCCGACGGAAAATACCCCAATAACGGAAACTTCATTATAATCAAGCTTTCGGATAACAAGGTTATTCTTATTGATGGCGGCGGTCCTGCACAGGCAACCGACAAGGCAACCGAAGCTCTTATCGATTTCCTCTATGAGATAACCGGTAAGAACAAGGAAGCAGGTGAAAAGATAATCGTTGCAGCATGGCATATTACCCACTTTCACGGCGACCACTACGAGTTTGCAAACAAGCTTTTCTCAAATCATTCGGATATAATCGAGCTTGAAAGAGTTATTCACAATATCCCCAACGGCGGCGGATACGGCAGACTCACAACCATGGGACAGAACATTATCAAGAACTTCCCCACAAGACAGTTCATTAAGTGCCATACGGGTCAGAGTATTCAGCTCGGAGACGTTACCATTGACGTTCTTCTCACACACGAGGACCTCACCAATCCCGAGACCTCGGGCTCTCTTATAATGGAGCAGAACGACCAGAGCACCATCCTCAAGTTCACCTTCAGCGACGGAAGAACCTTCATTTCCCTTGGAGACTGGGGTGGAGACTGGAGCTCCATAGACGAGCTCGCAGTAAACCGTCGTTATTATGAAAACGAGGAACACTTCCTCTCCATGTACCGCGATAAGGACGGTAACTATCCCTTCCTTAAGAGCGACGCGGTTCAGGTTTCACACCATGCTATAAACGACTGGATGAAAAATATATACAACGCGATCGATCCCGATTACGCATTTATTCCTCAGGCAGACGTAAAATATAACCTCTATAGGGGCGGATGCTTTAAAATGGTTATTGACCAGCTCAAGGCTACGGGTACACCCGAAGAAAACATCTTCCACGCAAACAGAATCACACACGGACTTCTGTTCAAAGATGGAGAAGTCGAGCATACAATGCAGGGTATTACAGGCTACGATGAGGGATATTACTACTATACCGACGCAAGCGGAAATAAGCTTTACAAGGATTCCGAAGGCAAGGTAACCATCACCGCCACCGGAAATACACTTATTACCGACACCGACGGAAAGCAGACCTTCGCAGGAATTACCGACGCAAAGGCTGTTTACGTAAAGGGATATATGGATTACGTCAACAAGTACGAACCGTTCTATAACTTTGAGTACTAAATAAAATAAAGTGGCTGTCTCAAATGTAAATTTGAGACAGCCACTTTTTTAGTTGTCAACGTATTGGTCGTATGCTTTCCACGTATAATATTCGCCGTTTGTGGGAGTAAGCTTAATTCCGTTTACGGTTATATCCGCATATACAGCGGTAAGCCTTCTGTAAGATTCCGGAGCGAGATCGCAGCCCACAATAGGACCGACTTCACATTTTTTGGGATCGGCAATCACCTCTATAGTTCCTACAAAGGTACAGTCAATAATCATTGCCTCACCTATAGTGTCATCTCCAATAATTCCGCCAACTTTAATTCCGCCTTTCGTATTACAGTATATACTACCCTTAACAGTGCAACCATACGCTTGTATCTCGCCCTCGGACAAAAGTCCCACGCAATAATCTGTGTCGGAGTCAAGTACGTATATATCTATATTGATGTTCTCCAGGGTTAGATCGCATACGATCGCGCTTGCCGATCTCTCGCCTCCAAGGAACATACCGCCGCCGTCCTTTTCCGTAAGCGAAAGATTTCTTACGGTAAATCCGTTTCCGTCAAAGGTACTCTTAAGATAGTAAGGAGTCCAATCAAAGCCCGTGAGGTCTATATCGTTTACAAGACGGTAGCACTTACCCGAAAGAGTCATATTCTGGAGCTGTTGCGCAGTGCTTACCTCTATTATATCCGAGGACGAATTATTACGAACGATATAGTTAAAATATTCGCTCTCAAGATTTTGATTTACCTCATGCGAGCCTATGCCGGCGGTAACCTCAACGTAAATATTTGTCGCGTATTTGATAAAGCTGTTATTAGGGTATCTATTGAACGTATTATGTATAATGCTTATTGAATAAGTATTTTCATTCACCTTAATAGGGGTATAATCCGCACCGCCAAACTTGATATTAGTTATATCAAGTCCCTCCGCGTTTTTAAAGGTTATAATCAAGGTATCGCTGTCTCCAACGAAAAATCTGTTCTTGCCGCTGCCAAATCTGACGTCCGAAATACTAAGCTCACCGACAATTGTAACCGTATCTGTGTCGGTATAATCAACAGTCTGATCAAGTACCTTAAAAGAGCTATACGTCAAGCCCTTACAGTTGACAGCCATGTTTTTATTATATTCGGTTGGAGTATACCGCACGATATAGGTGTTCTCTCTGTAAGGAGATGCCGCGCAAATCGTTCCGTTGATGTTAAAGCTCTTTATTTCCACTCCGTCGGGATTGTTTACGTATATTCTGAATATTATCTCCTCTCCCGAAAGGAACGTATCCTTTTCGATAGCGTCTATATTCGTTACGGTTATTTCCTTGGCGTAGGTTACGACGGCTTTCTCATACGTCTTCGTATGAACGCCTGTACCGTCGTTCAGGTCATAGGTGTAGGTTATACGAACCGTGTACTGACTGTTGGAGTTAAGATTCTCAAAGACCACCTTATCGGCAAGAGTACCTACGATCGGAGTATCGGAGCCGTGAAGAAGCTCTACCTTGCTGACACTTCCCACGTTATCAACGTCAGTCTCGTTGATTCCAAACGATACCTCTGTTTGAGTTGTGTTAGTATTTATTATTTCGTAGGTCGGAGCAGTCTTTGCCTTGGTCTTGACCGTTTTTGTAACCGTCTTTGTATGTACACCCTTGCCATCGTTGAGGTCATAGGCATAGGTTACGGTTATCGTATAGTCGTTATTTGACAGCAAGCCGTCGAATACCAGCGTTTCGGCAAGAGTTTTTGTAAAGCTCGTTCCGTTTGCGTGGCTTAATTTAATTTCGGTGATACTGCCTATATTATCAACGTCAGTCTCGTTGATTCCAAACGATACCTCTGTTTTAGTTGTGTTGGTATTTATTATTTCGTAGGTCGGAGCAGTCTTTGTAAGGGTTTTTACCGTTTTTGTAACAGTCTTGGTATGTACACCCTTGCCGTCGTTGAGGTCATAGGTGTAGGTTACGGTTATCGTGTAATCATTATTTGACAGCAAGCCGTCAAATACTACCGTATCGGCAAGAGCCTTTGTAAGAGTTGTTCCGTTTGCGTGGCTTAATTTAATTTCGGTGATACTGCCTATATTATCAACGTCAGTCTCGTTGATTCCAAACGATACCTCTGTTTGAGTTGTGTTAGTATTTATTATTTCGTAGGTCGGAGCAGTCTTTGCAAGGGTCTTGACTGTCTTTGTTACAGTCTTTGTCTGCATCCCCTTACCGTCGTTCAGGTCATAGGTATAGGTTACGGTTATAGTATAGTTGTTGTTCGACAACAAGCCATCAAACGACACCGTATCGGCAAGCGCCTTTGTAACGCTCGTGCCGTTTGCGTGGGTGAGCTTGATTTCCGTGATCTCACCTATGCTGTCCGCATCGGTCTCGGTTATACCGAAGCTTACCGACGTTTTAGTAGCCGAGGAATCGGTTATCTTGTACGTAGGCGCGGTTTTTGCCTGGGTTGTAAATTCGGTTACAACACTATTTTCACGGTTACTGTGATTGAATACCGTAACTATTTTGTACGTAACTCCGGAAAGGAGTCCTTCTATCTTATCTCCCGTAATA
>SVRP01000027.1 GCA_015064735.1 Oscillospiraceae bacterium | reverse complement strand
ACACTAAGTCGGTTATTTTAACGCAAAGGGTCCACCCGTTCCCATTCCGAACACGGAAGTTAAGCTTTGCAGTGCCGAAAATACTTGGCTGGCGACGGCCCGGGAAAATAGGTCATAGCCGACATACGAATAGGGATATACCTCAGCGTGTATCCCTAATTTAATATTCCTCCTTAGCTCAGTCGGTAGAGCGCATGACTGTTAATCATGATGTCGCTGGTTCAAGCCCAGCAGGGGGAGCCAAAAAATTCCGTACACGCAAGTGTGCGGAATTTTTACTTTTTACCTTTTCACTCTTCACTTTTCACTAAATTGGCGTGTACGGAATTTTAAGTAAGAGGTAATAGTGAATAGTGAAAAAGTATGGTTGATTTGCTTTGCAAATCTTCATTTTATTAAGTTGCATTTTTGTACTACGAGCCCAGAAAAAAGCACTTGCGGTCGCAAGTGCTTTTTTCAATGAAGCGTACCTGCAGTGCATGAAAAATGAAACAGGGCTTCGCCCTATGAAGCGTGCCTTCAGCACATAAGGATGCGGGGGTGCGCTTCACTTCGTTTTTAGGCGAATTTTGAGAAAATATTTTATGACAGCTCTTTGTGCGACATCGAACTTGAAGATTAGATAAAGCGCATTGTAAGCCATGAACGAATACAATCGACGGTTGTGTAAAAAACAAGTAAGGGGTTCTTGATTAATATATGCGTGTGTGGTATAATGTAAAAAAAAGGAGGTTCTATGATGTTATTAGGAGAAAGAATTTACAGAATCAGAACAGAAGCAGGTTTAACACAAACACAGTTCTCCGAAATATGCGGGGTATCTCAGCAATCTGTTCAAAAATGGGAAAGCGGACAGGTAACGCCTGATCTTGATAAAATCATCTTAATATCAAAATATTTTGATATTTCTCTTGATGCACTTATACTTGGAAACGACAATCGTGTTGTTGAAGAAATGAAACAAACCAAAATTGTTAAGCCTCAGTATCAGAACATACACGATTGGGAATTCTATTCTTCCAACCTGTTGACCGAATATCAGCAATCTTTGGAAGAGGGCTTGGACCTTGAAAAATATAAGGATGTTTTTTCTTCAGTCTCACGACTTCCAAAGGGGGAGATCAAGAAAAAAATCGGTGATGTATTATTTGAAGTCGTCGCATCTGCTGAGCAACGTAAGGAATATCCGTACGTGGAACCGTCGGAGCTTGAGAAAATAAAGGGCTTGCGAAAGAAAAATAATTGTTTGTCGGAGTATTCTTTTGATGCTCTGGAGAATAAGATTCACGGCGCGTGGATGGGTCGTGTTTGCGGGTGTATGCTCGGCAAAACGGTGGAGGGAATTCGAACAAATGAGCTCGTTCCTTTTCTGAAGGAGACCAATAACTATCCTATGCACAGATATATTTATCGAAGTGATCTGACGGATGAAATTATCGGTAAATATAAATTCGGCTTTTCCGGAAGATGTTATGCCGACAAAATTGATGGCATGCCTGTGGATGACGATACAAACTACGTTGTATTAGCTCAAAAAATAATAGATAAATACGGAAGAGATTTTACACCGTATGACGTTTCAAAGGCTTGGTTGAGATATCAAAGCAAGGATGCATATTGCACTGCTGAGAGAGTCGCTTTTTGTAATTTCGTAAAAGGCTATACTCCGCCCGAGTCAGCAGTTTACAAAAACCCGTACCGTGAGTGGATCGGCGCACAGATCAGAGGCGACTATTTTGGATATATCAATCCGGGAAATCCCGAGTTGGCGGCAGAAATGGCTTGGCGAGATGCCTCAATTTCTCACGTTAAAAACGGTATTTACGGAGAGATGTTTGTGGCAGCGATGTTGGCTGTCGCGGCAACTACCAATGATCTTGAAAAGATTCTCCTTGACGGTCTATCCGAAATTCCGTGTACCTCAAGGTTGTACGAGGACGTTATGTCAATATATAGCGCCTATAAAAACGGAGTATCGCAAAAGGAATGCTTTGCTATGATTCACAACAAATGGGATGAGCATAGCGCACACGATTGGTGTCATACAATATCCAATGCAATGATAGTAGCTGCATCTTTGCTATACGGTCGGGGAGATTTTGGGAAATCAATATGTATGGCGGTGGAAGCGGGATTTGATACGGATTGCAATGGCGCAACAGTTGGTTCGGTGCTTGGAATGGCAAACGGAATCGAAAGCATTTCGGAGTATTGGAAAAAACCGATCAACGATACCCTTCATACCTCTATTTTTGGTATAGGCACAGTGAAAATTACCGATTGCGTAAAGCTAACGATGGCACATATTACAAAATCTTGAGTAGACAGATGATCTCTAAATACAAAACGAAAGCCACCCTATAGGGTGGCTTTCGTTTTGGCTTTTACTGTTGATATTCGCCCATTTTTATTAATAATTTGAAGCTTGACACCTTGAAAAGTATATGGTATAATATGCCAAACAATTTGAAAGAAGGAAAACAAGAATGACCATTGCTTTTTTGGGAGACAGCATTACGTTTGGATACGGACTCGATAATAAAGAAGGCAGATATTCTACACTTGTCAGTCAATTCCTTGGAATGACAGAGCAGAATTACGGCATTACAGGCACGCTTGTTGCAAAAGCAGGACTTAATCAATCTGATGGGAATGACTTCCTCAGTCGTGCCTATTTGATTGACGGAGCAGACGTAGCGGTAATATTCGGCGGGACAAACGATTATTTTTGGAGTGATAAACCAATATACGGAAATGGCAACGAAAATTTTGAAGCTGCCGTGAAATCACTTGTTGACCGTGTAAAAGAGAAGAGAAAGGGAAAAATTACTTTATTTGTAACCCCTTATCCCCATAACGGAATTGGAAATTATTTTGGCGGAGTCCATTGGAAGGACTCAAACCGTCATAATACAAGCGAAAAAAATTATCATGGACACTGTTTGATAGAATATGTCAGCGTTATAGAAAGCGTTTGTAAAGAAAACGGTATTCCGTGCCTGAATTTGCATGAGGACTTCAATTTCGTATGGCAGGAGCATACTACTGACGGTTGCCATCCAAATGAATCGGGGCACGTTTTGATTGCTAATGCAATTATTGGAAGATTAGAAAAAATGATAAGATGTGATCTTCATGCTTGAATGATTGAAAAATCCGAATGTTATTGACTTTCAATTTTACCTGTGCTATAATGTAAAAAATATAAAAAAGGAGTACGTTATGGCAAGCATTAAGATTAATACCGGCAATGTAATTAAAAAGATGAAGCCCATGCACGGCGGCGGTCAGCCTCCCATAGGCGGTAAGAATATGACCGAATTTTTTCACTACGTAAGCGAGGCGGGAATTCCTTTTTCCCGTTTGCATGACGTGGGCGGAGCGTTTGGCGGAAACAGATTCGTTGACGTGCCGAACGTTTTCAGAAACTTTGACGCTGACGAAAATGACCCCGCAAATTATGATTTTACCTTCACCGACCACCTGCTAAAGGCTCTTGTAGATAATAATATCGAGCCTTATTACCGTTTGGGTATTACCATTGAAAATCAGGCGTACATAAAGCCTTATCATACCTTCCCGCCTAAGAATTACGAAAAGTGGGCGCGCATATGTGAGCATATTATCCGCCACTATACTGAGGGATGGGCAGACGGATTTTATTACAATATACGCTATTGGGAAATCTGGAATGAGCCTGAGGTTCAGAAGGAAATGATGTGGTGCGGCACCTTTGAGGAATACTTTGAGCTGTACGACGTGGCATCAAAGCACTTAAAGGCATGCTTCCCCCATCTTAAGATAGGCGGTTACGCAAGCTGTGGCTTTTACGCAATTGCCCCTAAGGTGAAAATAGATCCCGAAACAAATCTTCCCGGCACTATTCCCCCCAGTGAGCACGAGGAAAAGCTTATGAGGTTTTTCTATGAGTTTTTTGATTACATCAAGGAGCATAAGAGCCCGATCGATTTCTTCTCGTGGCATTCTTACGCGGACGTAACCCGCGTAAGCGTTATGGACAAGTGGCTTCATGAGGAGCTTGAAAAGCTGGGATACGGCGGACTTGAGACTCACCTTAACGAGTGGGATCCATTTGCGAGGGAATTCGGCACAGCCCATCACAGCGCAGAGGTTGCCGCAATGATTATCGCGTTGCAAAAGGGATATACGGATATTGCCTGCATTTACGATATGAGGACCAATACCGCTCCTTATTGCCCACTGTTCGATATCAGAACACACAAGCCGATACATGCGTACTATTCCCTGGTTGCCTTCAACAGCCTTTATAAGCTCGGCAATCAGGTGGATGTAGAGAGCGACGGCGGGGAGAGACTTTATACGCTTGCGGCATCAAACGGCAAGAAAAATGCCGCAATGATAGTCAATCTCACAGGTGCTAAGCAGGAGCTTAACCTTGAGGGTGTTGATACAGAAAACGCAAAATATTATATTATTGACCAAGAGCGTCTGCTTTCATGGATTCCCCATGCTAAGGAGATAGATAACAACGCAGTAATTCTCGTTGAGTGGTGAAAATAAAAAAGCTTTGCATCCTTGCGATGCAAAGCTTTTTTATTGCTTTGGTTTTTATAAGTCTATAATATCTATAATAATTGGAAAATTCGGAGGAACACAACTGTTTTTTGACCGTTTCAGGTCTGTGTTCTGTATGCTGACGGAGAACAGCCGTAACTCTTTCTGAACGCCCTGTAAAAATCTGAGGTGTCCTGATAGCCTACGCGCGCGGATATTTCCGAAACCGAAAGCTGAGTACGTCTGAGTAGCACGGCGGCTATTTTACAGCGCAGAAGATTTTTATAGGCGATAGGCGGGATACCGTATGCCTTAATAAACCGTCTTCTCAGCTGACTTTCACTTAGGTGGCACAGCATTGCAAGCTCAGCTGTAGTATCGCGCTTGATATAATTAAGGGAGAGATATTCGCAAACCGTCGTAACTGCGCTGTCTGCGGTGGGATTTATTTGGAGTGCCGTGGGATTTTCATTGAAACGGTTTCTCGCCTCAATAAGAAACAGAGCAAGTCTCAGGTTTGTCGTTTCCGTAATATTTTGCTCGCCCCAACAGCAGGCTTCGACAAGCTCCGTAAGTAAGGCGACGGACTTAGGATCGTCGGAGGATCTTATGATAGGAGGAATATCCGTATTCAATATATTAGATGCTTTTTCGGGGGACTTGCATATAAAGCTCACGAGATGTTCTACGGCTTTAGCCTCGAAATAAGCGAATCTGCATATGCAGGGCTTGTCTCCGTTTAACGAACGGGAATAATGATTGATGTTCGGTGGAATAAATATGACGTCTCCTTTGGATACGTAGGAGTATATTCCTTGCGACAGAAACATTCCTTCACCGTCTATGCACAGACCTATCTCATATCTGTCGTGATAATGTAACAATGGGAAATCTTCGGAGCAGGGCAACCTTATGGGTGATAAGTCAAAATAAAGGGGTTCATCGGGCGATGTTGGCAGAGGCGAAAAGAGGATAGTGTATGCGTGTTTTGACATGATATTTGCTTCTTTCTTCAATAGAATTATGCTGAAAAATATGTTATAATTATTATAACACGAAAAAAACAAATATTCAACGATAATTTGCGAGGTATTTTCATGATAGCTTTATTTAAAGATTTTTCGCTTTCCGTGGATTTTGAGCACGGAGTGATATCGTCTCTTATAATAGGAGAAAAGAATAGGGTAGTGTCTCCGTCGGCATTGTTCCGTATAAGACTGCGGAACAAAGAGGGAGAAGCAATTTTGTTGTCATCGACAGATGCGAGCTCTTGGGAAAAAACGGAAGACGGAGCAATATACAGCGGCTTTTCTGCCGACGTTAAGGTACGTGTAAGTCTGAAAAATGAGGACGGAGAGGCGGCATGGCGCATATCTGTTACCTCTGCAAATGACGGACATTTTGTAGAGTGGGTGGATTTTCCGTCTATTACCTTGCCTTGCCTTGAAGAAAACAACGCAGAGGGAACGGGAGGAAAAATACTCTTTCCCTATAACGAGGGCGCCTTGGTATCAAATATGGATATCCGTGAGGAGACGGGGCTACGTTATACCGAGCCCGAATACCCGTCTATGGGTAGTTACGCCATGTTCCCCAATATGGTATGTTCCCAGATGCTTGCCTATATATGGAATGATGTGGGACTTTATATTGGTGCACACGACGAAAAACGCGGAGTTAAGGATATAAACTTTTTTAAGTCCGAAAATGGCGTTACTCTCAGATTCAGATTGTTCTGCGGCACGAATTTCGGAGAAAAATTCGAGACGGATTATCCTATAATCTTTTCTGTAACCGACGGAAGATGGGAATCAGCCGCGGAACGGTACAGAAAATGGTTTGAGAGCGCTCTTCCGGCGGGGGCAGTAAAAATAACCGAGAATAAAAATCTGCCCGAGTGGTACGCGGATTCTCCGCTTGTGGTATCCTATCCTATAAGAGGAACTCATGATAAAGACGAAATGAAGCCTAACAAGCTTTATCCTTATACCAACGCTTTGCCGGTTCTTGACGGAATAAAAAGAGCGGTAGACAGCAGGCTTTTGGTGCTTCTTATGCACTGGGAGGGAACAGCGCCTTGGGCGCCGCCTTACGTGTTGCCCCCATTTGGAGACGTTGAGAATTTTGATCTGTTTAAGCAAACGCTCCACAAAAATAATGATATGCTCGGTGTATATTGCTCGGGATTTGGATACACGGCGCAGAGCAATCTTGTGGATAGCTATAATAAGGAAAAGGAATACGAAGAAAATAACCTCGAAAGAGGAATGTGTGCCGATACCGACGGTAAGGTGAAAATAAGTAAGATATGCACAGGTCAGCGATCGGGATATGATATCTGTCCCGCATCGGAGGTCGGACGTGAAATCCTTAAGGAAGCGTACACACCTTTGCTTGAAACCGATATTGATTATGCGCAGATACTCGATCAGAATCACGGCGGAGGCCAGTATTTCTGTTATAGCAAAGAACACGGCCATCCCCCCGCACCCGGAGCATGGATGACCGAGAATATGCAAGAGCTTTTGTCGGAGTGGAATCTTGTAGCTGATAAGACTCTGCTTGGATGTGAGTCTGCCGCCGCTGAGCCGTATATAGGCAATCTTCTTTACAGCGACAACCGATTCGAGTTGAATTACAGATTGGGTATTCCCGTGCCGCTGTATTCGTATATCTATCACGAATACGTTCGCAATTTTATGGGAAATCAGGTAAGCTGTCCTTTCGTTATAGAAGCGGATACTCTTCGACACAGACTTGCGTATTCCTTCTGCGCGGGAGACAGTATGACCTTGGTGCTTACCGAAAACGGAGAGCTTGCATCTTATTGGGGACAAAAGGATTTTTCGTGCTTCCCCAACAAGGAAAAGGCGCTTGTCTTTATAAAAAATCTTACCCGTGCGTACAAAGACGGAGCGAAAAAATATTTGTATGCAGGCAGAATGATAGCTTCCCCCGAGGTCAAGTGCGAGAAGATAAGTTTTGCCAAGAGACTTTCTGAGTATAGTGTAGAAATATCTGCTCTTGCGTGGACCGCTTGGGAAGCAGAGGACCGAAGCCGAGCTTTGATAATAGCTAATCCCGAGGATAGGGATATTTGCTGCGAGGTGGACGGAAAAGAAATCACGGTTTCCGCTCTGTCGGCTAAGATAATCGAGCTTTAATAAAAAAGCACAGAGAACTCTGTTTCTCTGTGTTTTTTATTGCAATTAAAAAAAATTCGTGTTATAATACAAACATGAAGGAAGGTTGTACGGAGGACTGAAATGAAATACAGAGAAGAACGCGATGCCTCAAAGAAATATAAGGAAAGCTATGCTCGAGGAATAGAAAATCTCATACTCACAAAGCAGAAGGAAGCCGCGGAAAAGAGAAAAGAATACTGTAAAAATATTCTTTCGAATACCGACGCGTACAGAGAGGATTTCAAGCGTATGCTGGGGTGGCCATTGGTGGATTTCAAGGCAGACGGTTTACCTGACGTAAAAAGCGAGATGCTTGCAAAGCTTGAGGATTACTCTGTCTACCGTATGCATTTTGAAGTTCTTGATGGACTTTGGCTGACGGGGCTGTACTTCAGAATAAGCGGAGAGCAAAAGAGACCGCTTGTTATCGTTCAGCACGGTGGGTCGGGGACTCCCGAGCTGATAGCGGGGATTTATGAAAACACTCATAATTACAACGACATGCTTGAACGAGTCTTAAAATACGGAACCGACGTGTTTGCTCCTCAGCTCCTTTTGTGGGAGGATACTTATGGCGTTCCCTTTGCAAGACGGGAAGTCGACGCAAGACTCAAGCGTGTGGGAAGCTCGGTTACCGCGGTGGAAATATACGGTCTTATGCGTATTCTGGACTATTTCGAAACAAAGGAGCATATATCGGATTTTGGGATGGTCGGTCTGTCATACGGCGGATTTTATACACTTTTTACTGCGGCAATAGATACAAGGATCAGTTCGGCAATATCCTGCGCCTTCTTCAATAAGCGAGACGAGATTCCGTGGAGCGATTGGACGTGGTTCAAATCCGCTGAAACGTTTGATGATGCCGAAATTGCATGCCTTGTTTATCCTCGCAGTCTTTGCATTGAAATAGGCAAAAACGATCCCGCATTCAATTATATATACGGGGAGCAATCCTTCGAGCGTATAAAGGAGATATGCGCCGAAACAGGAACCGACTGGGTGAATTTTATCGTCTTTGACGGTAAGCACGAATTTTGCAGAGACGACGAGCCTATTGAAAAGCTCGTGGGAGATTTGAAGAAAAAATAAAAATATTCATATTATATTGCAGTAACCGAAAAAATATGGTATACTGAATCAAACGCGAAAGGGGAGATCTTATGAATTTCAGTGAAATACCGATTATAGATACCCATTCTCATTTCAGTACGGGCAAGCCCGTAGACCCGCAGAGGTCCGAAAGTCATAAGGATACCGAGGAGTTTCTTGACCGAATGAGAATAGCGGCGAATATAGAAAAGACGTTCATGTCTACTTACGCTTCGGTAATCGATCCGAGCTATATCGTAAGTGAAAACGAGTATTTACGCAGACTCTGCCTTGAGAAGGATTATCTGTATCAATGGGTCGTTGTAGATCCGAGAATAGACGAGAGCATAGCGCAGGCAAGAGAGATACTTAAAACCGACAAGTGCGTCGGAATAAAGCTTCATCCTGTTTTTCATAAGTATTCCGTTCTTGAGTACGGGGATAAGATATTTCCTCTTGCGGCGGAATTTGAAACGAGAGTGCTTATACACCCCGAGGGAAAATCGGGATATATTCTTCCTATTGCAGACAAATATTCGAACGTGAATATAATCATGGCGCACCTTAACGGTAAAGACGACGATCAGATAGATGCCGTGGCAAGAGCAAAGCACGGTAACGTGTACACCGATATAGCTACCATCGGAAGCGCGTCAAATAACGCTATCGAAAACGCCGTAGAGAAGATTGGCTCAGAGAGAATCCTTTTCGGCACAGACACCTATGCGGCGGGGTATATCCGCGGAAGAGTGGAGTACGCGCCAATAAGCGATGAGGATAAGCTTAACATTCTTATAAGAAATACACAGCGACTGTTCAAGGATAAATTATAAAAATTTTAATAAATATTTTGGAGGAAACTAAAATGAAAACGGTTAAGGACAAATATCTTGTAGTAGGAGCGGACTTTGCGGGATTTCCACTTAAGGAGGTCGTAGTTGAACACCTTGAAAAGAAGGGATGGAAGATTCTCGACCTCGGAGTTAAGAAGGACAGTGATCCCAACGACACTGACCTTATGTTCCACAGAGTAGGACTTCGCGTAGGAGCTGAAATTTCCGAGGGCAACTACGAAAGAGCCATGATATTCTGCGGTACGGGAATGGGTATTCACATTGCGGCAAGCAAGTGCCCCCACGTTCACGCAGGCGTTGTTGAAAGTCTTCCCGCGGCAATGAGAGCCATCACGGGAAACGGCGTAAACGTCCTCGCGCTCGGAGCTTTCTACGTAGCTCCTCAGACCGCTTGTGATATAGCCGATGCTTATCTTTCCAACGAGCTTGGCTCCGGATGGGAATGGTGGCATAACTTTTACGAGTTCCACAAGCTTGCGATTGATGAGCTTGAGGCATTCGATTATGAGGAGTATAAGAAGAACGGCTTCAAGGTTAATAAGCTCGGTGATTACGACCTGACCCTTGACTTTGACAAAAAGCCCGAATAGTCATGACCACCAGCCGTGCTGGTGGCTTGCAATAGCCCCCTTGGGGCATGTCACAGGCTGAGCCTATAGGCTCGTCGAAAAGTCTGCCAACCGCACGACTTTCACAGGCATGCCCCTAAAGGGGC
>SVRP01000026.1 GCA_015064735.1 Oscillospiraceae bacterium | reverse complement strand
TGTTTTTATTGTTTTGGTTGGCAGACCAACTTTATTATACATCAAAGGAGGTATTTTTTCTACGCATAGCTAAAGCTTTTTGGAACCACCAGCACTGCTGGTGGTTTTCGTTTAACAATATAAAAAAAGGGCGGTTCATTTGAACCGCCCTTTTTTCTTTATTACTGTCCGAAGCTTTCCGCTCCGAAGTGGGTTGCTATAAATTTAGCTATATCGGTATTCTCGGTTGCCTTACCGTTAAATATCTCCGTACCGTAACCGAGAGCGTATACGGGAACGTCTGCGTTGGTATGATTGCCTGTTGTGTATTTGAAGCCGTACTGCGCATTTGCATCTTCAATAAGTCCGCCCGTTTCGTGATCGGCGGTAACAATGACAACCGTGCTCCAATCTATCATTGCATAGGTTGCCGCGCATACGATAGCATCGTTATACCACATGACCTTATCCATAGCAGAGCTGAGATTACCGTCGTGGGAACGCTTATCTATTCTCGCTTCCTCAATCATCATAAAGAAGGGCTTTCCGCTATACGCGGTTTTCGTTAAAGCCTTTCTCGTGTGCTCGGTTATCTTGTCGTCAACCTCACCTTCACAGTAATCTACCTTTCCGTCGGCAATAAGCTTATCTATCTCTGCCTGAAGCTCCGCAGTATTATTTCTTGAAATATTATGAGCAAGGAAGCCGCCCGGAGTTGCTCCTGTTATTACGTCGGTAGTAATAACAGCCGTGAGAGCACCAAACTCGTGAGCAAGCTCTCTTACGTTCTTTATGTCATTTTTGTTGGCATCCTTTCCGATATAACCGTTTATGGTCTTATATCCTGTAGCAAGAGCCGTTGCCGCTGCCGCGCTGTCGGTATAGGTCGCATCTCCGTTCAGAACCGACTGGGATCTCGTAACAGAACTTCCCACGCTCATGAAATCCTTTGCGGCAAACTCGGAAATAAGTCCGTTCTTAAGTGCCGCCTCTACGTGGTTATAGCCCATTCCGTCGCCTATCATTAGGATCACGTTCTTTGCAGGCGCTGTGGGGGCATAAACACTCTTTTTCGCGGTATTGGGAATATCCTTTATATCGGCAAAGCAAGGCGCGCCGTCCTTTGTAAGATACTTGGAAATAAGCTCTCCCATTCCGGCTCCTACGTATACCCCGTAGCCGTCAAGAACTACCTTATCTCCCTTTTTGTAAAGGGTATACTCTCCTTTTTTGAAGTCGAGCCCGGTATTGCTTTCCTCTCTGCCGGTGTCGCCGATAAGTATCTCGCAATCGCTCTCGCCCATGTCGGCGGTAAGCATCAGAAGATAATATCCGTATACGTTATTGAAATAGTCATTAATGCTCAACGCGGTATAATATGCGTAAATATCGTCCATTGAAGGAATCACGAGAGTATAGTTCTCTATATTGACTCCGTCGATATACACGGCATCATAAACCTCCGGCTCCTTATTATCCGACAAACCGTTGTCGGTATTTGAGCCGCTTCCGCCCTGTGAATCGCTGTCGCTTTGCAGGCTGTCCGAGCCTCCGTCGGTTATTGTTGTACCGTTGTCGCTCTCTCCGCTATCCGTTACTTCAGCAGATTTACATGCTACGACAGATATAATAAGTAAAATCGCAAACAGTAATGAAAGTAATCTTTTGGTCATATTCTCGCCCTCCTTTTTTTCATTGTACCATACCAACTTTATTTTTGTCAATGTTTTTCTCTTCTTAAATTTTGTGATTATTTGACTATTTTCTGTAAATACTATCAAAAACAAAATATAAAAAGGAGAGAATCCGTGGAAGAACAGGTCAAAAAATATATTTCGGCACCTATAAGCGGAAAAACCGTAAGTCTTGATGACGTGCCCGACAAGGTCTTTTCCGAAAGACTTCTCGGCGACGGTCTTGCTATTCTACCCACCGACGGAAAAATTTTCAGTCCCACAGACGGCGAAATATCGTCTGTAGCCGAGACTAAGCATGCCTATGGCATTTCAGCTGAGGACGGAACCGAAATACTCATACATTTCGGAATTGAAACGGTAGAGCTTAAGGGAGAAGGCTTCGAATGTTTTGTAAAAGCAGGCGATAAGGTAAAAAAAGGTCAGCTCATTGCAAACGTTGATATTGAGCTGCTCAAGGCAAAGGGATATTCCCTTCTTACCCCCGTTGTAATCTGCAATGCCCCGGACGGTACAGCATTTTTTCCCGTCTCAAAAGAGGTTAAGGCAGTGGACGACAGCTTGTTTTATATGACAAAGAAGGCAAACTCCAAAGGCGGAGCCGCAAATAAACAAAAAAGAAAAAAAGAGAAAAGCGGAAAGAGCTTTGACTTTTTGCAACGTCTTGGCAAGGTTTTAATGGTGGTAATTGCCGTAATGCCTGCGGCGGGTCTTATGATAAGCCTTGGTAAGCTCATCGGTATGGCGGGAGAGGAGGCGGTATTTCTTTCGAAAGCTGCTTCTATCCTTGAAAGCATCGGCTGGGCTATAATCGGAAACCTAAGCCTTTTGTTCGCTATTGCCATAGGCGGCTCCTGGGCAAAGGAAAGAGCCGGAGGCGCATTTGCCGCCGCCATAGCATTTATTCTCATTAACAATATTACGGGCGCAGTGTTTGGGGTTACCAACGAAATGCTTGCCGACGCTGAGGCTGTAACCACTACAATATTCGGTCAGCAAATACCCGTTGACGGATATTTTACCTCTGTCCTCGGCTCTCCCGCCTTGAATATGGGAGTGTTCGTAGGAATTATTGCGGGATTTCTCGGAGGTATACTCTACAACAAATACTACAATTTCAGAAGGCTCCCCAACGCTCTCTCTTTCTTTAACGGAAAGAGATTCGTTCCCTTGGTTGTCATAGTATGGTCGGTTATCGTTTCTCTCGTGCTTTCTATCGTGTGGCCCTTGGTGCAGACGGGTATCAACAACTTCGGAATATGGATAGCAAACTCCGCAGACACGTCTCCCATTCTTGCCCCCTTTGTTTACGGCACACTTGAGCGACTGCTCCTACCCTTCGGTCTGCACCATATGCTGACTATCCCTATGAACTACACCTCTTTCGGAGGAACCTATATTATACAAACAGGCGCATCGGCAGGCTCTGCCGTGTTCGGTCAGGACCCCCTTTGGCTTGCATGGGTTACCGACCTCGTCAACTTCAAAAACGCGGGAGATACCGAATCCTACCGGAACCTTCTTGCAACGGTCGTTCCCGCAAGATTCAAGGTAGGACAGATGATAGGCTCAGGCGGTCTGCTTCTCGGTATCGGACTTGCCATGTACCGAAGGACCGACAAAGATAAGCGCAGAAGATACCGTTCCATTTTCTTCTCCGCCGCACTTGCCGTATTTCTTACGGGTGTTACCGAGCCCCTCGAATTTATGTTTATGTTCTGTGCAATTCCCCTTTACGTGGTCTACGCTATACTCCAGGGTCTTGCCTTTGCCCTTGCGGGAGTTATCAATCTGAGACTCCACTCCTTCGGTACGGTGGAGCTCGCCACGAGAATCCCTATGTCGGTAAGCGCGGGACTCGGCATGGATATTTTGAATTTCTTCCTTTCCTGTATCGTTTTCTTTGCCGTAGGCTATTTCGTTGCCTATTTCATGATAGGAAAATTCAAATATGCAACTCCCGGCCGCCTTGGAAATTATATGGACGAAAACGCTCAGGACTTCAACACCTCGACCGTCAAGGATAACGACCATCCGTCCCATGGAAACAGCCAAGCATCAAGAATTATCGAGCTTTTGGGCGGAGCCGATAATATAATCCTTGCCGATTCCTGTATGACAAGACTCCGTATAACAGTAAAAGACCCGGACAAGGTCGCCGATGAAGCCAAATGGAAACAGGAAGGCGCGCTGAGCCTTATGAAAAAGGGCGAGGGCGTTCAGGCAGTTTACGGACCCAAAGCCGATATACTGAAATCCGATATTAACGATATTCTCGGCAGATGAAAATTTTCTCACTGAACACCCACAGTCTCGTGGATTCAAACGCAGAGCAAAGCATCAGCACACTCGCCTCGTTCATAGAAGCCGAGCGACCCGACGTTATATGCCTGCAAGAGGTCAATCAGCCAAGGGAAGCCCCCTTGGCTGACACGACACGCAGATCCCCCCTTCCTGCCAAGGCAGACGACGTCTTTTTTGTTCCGTACAGAGAGGGTAATTTTTTGCTTCTGCTTTCAGATATGCTTTCTTCAAAGGGTATAAACTATAATACTTGCTGGCTCCCGATAAAAATAGGCTACGGAAGGTACGACGAGGGACTTGCTCTGCTTTCCTTTTATCCTCTGAGCAATATACGGGGACATCTTATAAGCAAAACGAACCGTTACGAAAACTTCCGAAGAAGAATGTGCCTTATCGCCGGAATAGATGCACTGGGGATTACGGTATGTAACACTCACACCTCGCGCTTTGACGACGATGACGAGCCGTTTATCTACCAGTGGGAGCAAATTAAAAGCTTCTGCCACGGAGACAGACATATCATCGCGGGAGATTTTAACTGTCCCGCCGACCAAAAGCGGGGGGGCTACGAGAAAATCCTTGACGACGGCTATTTTGATCTTTACCGCCTTGCAAGGTCCAGAATAGGATACGCAACTGTCAAGGGCGAGATCGACGGCTGGAGAGACGGAAAAAGGTACGACGGTATGCGAATAGATTTCATGTTCTCCAACCGCCCCTTTCCAAACCACCGAATAGAATTCAGAACCGTTTTAACCGGGGAGTGTCTTCCGACAGTATCCGACCACTTTGGAATATACGCAAAAATTTCAAAAACAAAGGAGAATGCTTTATGAACAGAGAAGCGGGCATTTTGTTGCCCATAAGCGCGTTACCCTCAAAATACGGCATTGGCTGTTTTTCAAAGGAAGCGTACGATTTTGTTGATTTTCTTGAAAGAAGCGGACAGTCGGTCTGGCAAATACTCCCTCTGTGCCCTACGGGATATATGGACTCCCCTTACCAGTCTATATGCTCCTTTGCGGGGAATCCCTATTTTATATGTCCCGAAAGACTTGTAGGCGACGGTCTGCTCACGGATGAGGAATGCGAGAATTACAGCGCCGACAAGGGAAACGGACGGATCGATTACGGACTTCTCTACGAAAAAAGATATCCGCTTTTGAGAAAAGCCTTTGAGCGTTTTCGCAGCCGTCCTCGAAGCGAGGAATACTCTCAATTTCTCACCGAAAACAGCTTTTGGTTATTTGATTATGCTCTTTTTTGCGCTATTAAGGCGCATTTCGGAAATATTTCTCTGCAAAATTGGGAGAGCGCAGCCAAGCACCGAGAGGGAGCAAGACTCTCTGCGCTGAGAAATGAGCTATCAGAGGATATTGATTTTCATATTTTTACACAGTTTCAATTCTTTATCCAATGGCACGAGCTTAAGGCTTATGCAAATAAAAAGGGCATAAAAATAATGGGAGATATTCCTATATACGTCTCTGCCGACAGCTCCGACCTTTGGGTCTCTCCCCATTTATTTCTGCTCGACAGTGAGCTATCTCCCCTTTCGGTTGCGGGCTGTCCTCCGGACGCGTTTTCACCGTCAGGTCAGCTTTGGGGTAATCCTCTTTACGACTGGAGGTCTCACAAGAAAGAGGGTTACGCATGGTGGCTCTCCCGTCTTTCTCATGCCTTTTCCATGTACGATATTGTACGAATAGACCATTTTCGCGGATTTGAATCCTATTATTCTGTTCCCGCAGGCGACAGCGATGCCGTTGGCGGTCATTGGGAAAGAGGAGTCGGGAGTGAGATTTTTCGTGCCTTTGAAAGCTCGTTCGGAAGTCAGGATATAGTTGCCGAGGACCTTGGATACGTAACGAGCGGAGTACGGCAGCTGCTTCGTGAATGCGGATTTGCGGGAATGAAAATAATACAGTTCGGCTTTGATGGAGACGATTGGGATTTTACCTCGGAATATCTTCCGCATTACTACGGAAAGAACAGCATAGTATACACCGGAACACACGATAATCCAACGCTTGTCCAATGGCTGTCCTCTCTTTCCGAGAGCAGCGAGCGAAAGCTTCGGTGCTATCTGTGCGATTATATCACACCGCTTACTTCTCTGCGTTATAAGGTCATTTCCCTCGCAATGGAAAGCGTATCAAGACTTTGTATCATTCCAATGCAGGACTATCTTGGCATAGGCGCCGAGGGGCGCATGAATCTGCCCGCATCTGCGTCGGGCAACTGGAGCTGGAGAATGTCAATCTCTGACACAAACGACGATATTGCATCAAATATAAAGCTGATCACCGAGGTAAGCGGGAGAAGCCGAAAAGCAGAAAATTGAAAAATGTATAGCCCTAAGGGTATTGACAAAATGGCAAAAAAATGATATAATGTATATGCAAATATATACAGAACCACCAAGAAAGGACATTTTGCCATGGGAATTATTACAATAGGACGTGAATTCGGAAGCGGCGGACGTGAGCTTGGACACCGCCTTGCCGAAGAACTTGGATATGAATATTACGACAAGGAGATAGTAGACGCTATCGCAAAAAGAAGCGAGCTGGACGAAAATTACGTGGCTTTTGCCCTTGACGGCGGAATGTTCCGTAATTTCCCGATCCACTACGGACGCACCTTTTCCTACTCCCCTACCCTTATGGCTAACGAAACAAAGCTTCTCGCCGAGCAGAATAAGCTTCTCAAGGAGCTTGCGACCAAGGGTAACTGCGTCATCGTCGGACGCGCGGCAGACGTTATTCTCCGAGATTATAATCCCTTCCGTATCTTCGTTTACGCGGATATGGAGTCCAAGGTCGAGCGCTGTAAAAAGATCGGCGGCGAGCACGAGCATCTTACCGACAAGGAGATAATGCGCAAAATAAAGAGAATAGACACGGGCAGAAAGAAATATCACGGTCTCCTTTCCGAAATTCCGTGGGGAGATAAGAGAGGCTATCATCTT
This sequence comes from Oscillospiraceae bacterium, assembly GCA_015064735.1. Taxonomy (GTDB): domain Bacteria; phylum Bacillota; class Clostridia; order Oscillospirales; family CAG-272; genus HGM12713. Next base: position 3,626 of record SVRP01000026.1, on the reverse strand, counting down.
TGCGTAAACACCACAGGCAGAGAAATCGAAAGCATCGTCCCCCTCGTTGCGGCTTACTATAAGCTTTGGAGAGAGGAACAGTAAAAAACGGCTGTCTCAAATTTTTATTTGAGACAGCCGTTTTTTTGCGCCGTCATCATATCAATTTCAGATATTATTTCCCCGTCGCAGGAAAAGAGTCTGTTCTCGGAAATAAAGAGATTTTTCGCTTTCCTTACATCCTTTGGGATGTTTTCACCGCCGAAAGCAAGTGCCGCTATATCCTTTGGGCGCATAAGCAGCTCGTCGGACAAGGTCCAGCCGTGAGAGTCGTAGCGTCTGCATATCTGCGCCCTCTCCCCACGTCTCTTGAGCATCGCCTCTATAAGCACGAACAGATGCTCTCCGTCGCAATATGTAACCCGTCCGTTAAGAGTATAGATTATCTGAGGATACCCCAGCTTCCCCCTTTGGTCGCCTTTTTCTTCATATTGCAACAGAGCATATTTTTTCAGCTCTCCATCGCAAAAGGCTTTCACTCCCGATGAAATCTCGCGGTAAAATTTTGTCATTCTTTCCTTTTTCTCAAATTCGGGAAGGCAGATTTTATATTTCAGAATCTCAATCCCCTCTGCATCTTCTTTTCCGTTTTCATAAAAATAGCTATACATAACGCTCTCCCAAAAGAAACTTACTACAGTTTATTTTGAGAGAGCGTAAAAAATTACCTAATTTATCGTCCCCGTATCTAAAGTGAACATCCTATCCACGGTCTCTCGAAGCTCGGGATAAGAATCAAGACTAGGGTCTGAAGCAACAAGCGCTCTTGCTTCATCAAAAGCGCATTTCATAAGTCCCATATCGTCGCACAGAGATGCAAGTCTGAACCTCACCCCTCCGCTTTGTCTGAGCGAAGCTTCGGAGCCTCCGCGCAGAAAATCTCCGGGACCCCGCATCTCAAGGTCGCGCTCAGCTATGGTATATCCGTCGTAGCAGGTCCTCATTACGTTAAGTCTGTCCTTTGCCGCGCTCTCCTCGGTTGCCGCGTCCGAAACAAGAACGCAATAGGATTTTCTCTTTCCTCTGCCCACGCGTCCTCTGAGCTGATGAAGCTGGGACAAGCCAAATCTGTCGGCATTTTCAACTATCATAAGACATGCGTTGGGCACGTTTACTCCAACTTCAATCACAGTAGTAGAGACGAGAACGTCTACGTTACCCTCCGAAAACTCCTTCATAACGGCATCCTTTTGCTGACTTTTCATTTTTCCATGAAGAAATTCCACCCTAAGATTGGGGAATTTCTCGGCAAGCTCGGCAGAAAAGCCCACGGCAGAACGCAAGGGCGAGCTCGGTCTTATATTTCCTTCAAGGTCTATATCTTCAATAGAAAGGTCATCGTCTTCCTCGCTATCCTCTACCGCAGGGCATACGATGTACACCTGACCGCCCTCTCTTACCTGTTTTTTTATAAAGCCGTCAAGCCTCTCCCGATAGCTCTCGTCAACCACAAAGGTGTCCACCCGCTGTCTGCCCTTGGGCATTTCGTCAATTACGGATACGTCAAGGTCTCCGTAAACGGTCAGCGCAAGGGTTCTCGGTATGGGTGTAGCACTCATAACGAGCATATGCGACAGCTCGTTCTTTTTGGCAAGGGTAGCCCTCTGCCCTACTCCGAAGCGGTGCTGCTCGTCGGTAACCACAAGCCCCGGGCAGGCAAACTCAACTCCATCCGAAAGCAATGCCTGAGTACCTATGACCACCGATATTCTTTTGCTTTCGTCTGCCTCGGCAAGCCCCTTGTGTACCCGTCTTTTTTCGGCGGTAGTCATAGCTCCAACCAAAAGCTCGCATCTTATTCCCAAAGGGGCAAGAAGCTCGCTTATATCCTTATAATGCTGTCTTGCAAGTATCTCGGTAGGTGCCATGAGAGCCGCCTGTCTGCCCGAAAGTACAGCTATGAGCATAGCTGCAGCGGCGCAGACCGTCTTACCCGAGCCTACGTCTCCTACGATTATTCTGTTCATAGCAATATTTCTTGCCATGTCCTTTTTTATGTCCTCGATTACGCGCTTTTGCGCTCCCGTAAGCTCATAAGGCAGACTGGAAATAAGCGAAGAAATATCCTGCTCTCCGCAAGGGATCGCTCTTACCGCCTCATTTTTACTGCGTGCCATAGAAATTCCGAGAGCAAAGGTAAAGAGCTCTTCGAATATAAGTCTGCGCTTCGCCGCCGCAAGCGACGCAAAGCTATCGGGAGAATGTATATTTCTCAGAGCAAAAGAGCCGTAGCATAGCTTATACTTTTTTCTTATTTCTTCCGGCAGGAGCTCCTTGGATTCGGCAGCTGCGGTAAGAGTCATTGCCGCTCTTATATCTTTTGTTATCTGCTTCTGCGTTATTCCCTCGGTTAGATGATAAAGAGATACCAAGGGCGGAAGCTCAATGCCGTCGAGTATCGGCTCGTACGCGGGAGAGCTCATATAATATCGGTTTCCCTTTTTTTCCACCTTACCGTAAAATCTGAATTCACTTCCAAGTGAAAAGACGCTCTTAAGATAATTCTGATTGAAAAAGGTTATCTCGCAAACTCCGCTTTCATCATAAGCTCTGAATTTGAGCAAGGACATTCTTCCCTTTACAGTGCTTACTCTCGGCTCGGTGGCAACCACGAGAATGTGTGAGCTTTTACCCTGCCCGTCGGCATCGCAAAGAAGCTTCACGTTGCCTCTGTCCTCATATCCGCGAGGGTAATGGGCAATAATGTCCTCTACGGTGTATATTCCAAGCTTAGCATATGCCGCCTTTTTAGCGTTTCCGATGCCGTAAAGCCTTCCTATATCGGTACTCATATCCGTCCTCCTCTCCAATATATTCATCACCAATATTATACATCGCTGCGTCCTGCCTGTCAAGATAGCCTAAAATCAAAAATTCACCGATATTTAACAAAAAATCCTGTACAAGATGAATTTTTATATTGACAATAGAATCTTTCTGAGGTATAATAAAATGGAATAACGAACAAATGGAGGTTTCCACATGAAATTTAAGAAACTTTTTGCTATACTCCTTGCGGCGCTTGTAATATTCGCTGTATCTTCCTGCGGCAAGGATGAAACGCAGTCCCTCGGAGACGGTGATGGCGACGGTGTCCTTATGTACGGTCAGCTTACCTATCGGGTAAACGAAAGCGGTACATACGAGATAACCGGCTATAAATACGGCGGAAACGGCGATGTAGAAATCGTAATCCCCTCCCAGATAGACGGCCGTGAGGTTACGGGTATTGCTCCCGAAGCATTCAAGGCTATGATGACTCTTAAGTCTATAACCTTTGAAGCTCCCGCTCATATCGAGTACATAGGCGACCTTGCATTCTTCGATTGCGACGGTCTCACTTCCATAGAGCTTCCCGATACTCTTACATCTTTGGGTGAAGGCGCCTTCCACAAGTGCGACAATCTCAAGCAAGTCAAGCTCTCCCCCGCGATGACCGAAATTGCCGATTACGCGTTTATGAACTGCACATCTCTTGAGAGCATCAATCTCCACGAGGGTATCACCTCGGTAGGTGCAGGCGCATTCATGGAATGCGATTCTATTGCCGCTGTAACTATCCCCGCTTCTGTTGCCGACATGGGCGA